>NZ_JAKRGD010000006.1:0-323905 GCF_022347705.1 Tenacibaculum sp. Cn5-46 | reverse complement strand
CTTATTATGTGTATGACGATTTAGGAAATCTAAGTTATGTATTGCCACCAAAAATGGATGCTAGTGAAATAGCAAATAATTTAGTTATAATACAAGGGAAGTTAAACGATTTAGGATATCAGTATAAGTACGACCATAGAAACCGTTTGGTAGAAAAGAGAATACCAGGAAAAGATTGGGAGTATATTGTATATGATAAGTTAGACAGACCGGTACTTACTCAAGATGCAAATTTAAGAGCAGCGAATAAATGGTTATTTACCAAATATGATGCCTTAGGAAGAGTAGTATATACAGGAAAGTTCCATAATGGTAGAACAAGGTTGACCATGCAAATTTTGTTTGAAGATGACTTACCTCTTAACATGTATGAGGATGTTTCAACAAGTACTATAACCATAGAAGGAACAAGTTTGAAGTATACCAATAGATCTTATCCTACAGATGTTAATAATTTACAAGTGTACACTATTAATTACTATGATACTTATGCAGATTTACCAGCAGGATTAACTTCTACAGTAACTACAAGTTATGGTAAAGCTTCAACAACTAACACTAAAGGGTTAGCAACAGTAAGCAAAGTACGTGTATTAGGAACAAATAACTGGATAACTACAGTAACCTATTACGATGAAAAGGCACGTCCAATATATGTGTATTCAAAGAATGACGAGTTACAAACTACAGATATTGTAGAGAGTAAGTTAGATGATTTTACAGGAAGAGTCTTAGAAACAAAGACTACACATAAAAAGACAGGAAAAGCAGATGTTGTAACGGTGGATAGCTTTGAATATGATCATTTAGATAGGTTGATAAGTCAAACACAAAAGATAAATAATCAAGTATCTAATAGAATTGTAAAAAACAATTATGACGAGTTAGGGCAATTAACCTCTAAGGTAGTAGGAAATGGAGTAGTAAAAGGCTACAAAGATGTAACTTCAGGAATCTCTATTAGTGATGATGTAATTACAAAAACAGGAAATAATGGTTGGGATGCAGGATTAGCTACCCAAGGAAGTTTTACAGGAGATGGATATGTAGAATTTATAGCTCCAGCTGAAGGTTCACATTATATGGTAGGGTTGTCAAATACTAATACAAACGCACATTATGGAAGTGTTAATTATGCAATTTATATCCATTCATCAATAGTTAAAGTTTACGAGAGTCAAGTAAACAAAGGAGAGAAGACTACATTTGATGCAGGAGATATTTTTAGAGTAGAGCGTATAGGAAGTGAAATCCATTATAAAAAGAATGGAGAAACATTTTATGTTTCGCAGGCTCCATCATCAGGTGTGTTGTTAGGAGATATTTCAATATATCATACAGGAGCACAAATCAAAGATTTGAAAATTGTAGACAATAACAAAGGGCTACAAACAGTAGATTACAAATATAATGTACGTGGTTGGTTAAAAAATATTAACCAAGATACGAATACAAATGATGGAGATTTGTTTAACTTTACATTAGCGTATAATAAACCGACAAGTGGAGATGCTTTGTTCAACGGAAACATTAGCCAAACAAGTTGGAATACTTTAAATACAGATACAAGTTCAAAAATATATAGTTATAGCTATGATGCACTTAATAGAATTTTAGGAGCAACAGGAGTTAACGGATCTAATTATAATGTTTCGGGTATTACTTACGATAAAAACGGAAACATTTTAAGTTTGATTAGAAATGGACATACCAATGTAGGAGCAACTAGCTTTGGAGTAATGGATAACTTAGTATATAGTTACGATAATGGAAACAAGCTAACTAAAGTATTAGACAATGGTAATGACATCTACGGATTTAAAGATGGAGCTAATACCACAACAGAGTACACCTACGATGCCAATGGTAATATGAAAACAGATGCCAATAAAGGCATCACTAATATAGTTTACAACCATTTAAATTTACCAACACAGGTAACTATAGGAGGTCAAAACATTACTTACACCTACGATGCAGCAGGAATGAAGTTAAAAAAGGTAGTAAATGGTACCACTACAGAGTATGCTGGAAACTATATGTATGAGAATAATGTTTTGCGATTCTTTAACCACCCAGAGGGTTATGTAAAGAGTGATAGTGGTACGTTTAACTATGTATACCAATACAAAGACCATTTAGGAAATGTTAGATTAAGTTATACAGATAGTAATAATGATGGTGTTATTACTCCTAGTACTGAGATTGTAGAAGAATCTAATTACTATCCCTTTGGTTTAAAACATAAAGGGTATAATGGTAATGTATCTTCTTTAGGGAATAGTGTTGCACAGAAATGGGGATATCAAGGACAAGAAGAACATGACGAGCTAGGATTAAATGTTAATGAATTTAAATATAGGTTTTATGACCCAACCTATGCACGTTTTTGGAGTATTGATCCTTTGGCTCAAGATTTTGTAGGTAATTCAACTTATGCTTTTGCAGAAAATAAATTAGGTATGGGAATTGAATTAGAAGGTAAAGAGCTTATAGGTAATCAAATTGTATTTGACCTTATTCGTTTGGGGCAACAAGGTTGGAATAGTGTTGTAAATAAAATATCAGGAGGAGCAGAAAAAATATCAAATGCAACTACTTCAGAATTGAAGCATAAAATGTCAACTACAGATCCTGGTTTTGATTCAGAAACTTCAAGAATTAGTACAGTTGCAGAAGTTGCATCGGGGATAAATGATATTGGTGAAGGAGCAGCTGATTTAGGACATTTAACATTAGATGTGGTTGGTACGATAGAACCTACAGGTGTAGTTGATGGTGTACATGCATTAACGTACTTGCCAAGTGGGGAGTATGGTAAAGCAACATTAACAGGTTTGGGTATTTTTGCTTATATTGGAGATGGAGCTAAGATGGCAAAGTATGGAGATGAATTGGCTGGGTTAGGTAGTTCTGCTTCACGCAAATTTCTAGGTAGTTTAACTAAGGAGAATGTAAAAGGTACTTCTTTGTTATCATCTCAAATATTTGAAAATGGTTCTGAATTAGCTGTTGATGTCCAGCTTATATATAAACAAGAAGGTTATTCAGGAAAAGTTTTAGAAAACTTTTTAGAGAAAATAAATGAGTTTAGTTCTAAAGCAGGTACGAAAAGTCAAAGAATAACTTTTGAGACAGTCTTGGATGAGCCAACAATAAATATGTATAGAACTCAAGCTAAAAAATATGGATATAGTTTTTCTACTATATTTAATGAAATAACTCAAGTTATGGATGTAATATGGACAAAATAAATAATAAAAAACAGATTTTACAAAAAAAAGAACAATTAGAAAGATTGTCTAAATACATGAACTATGAAAAAACATGGAAAGGTCTAGCAAATAGAAAAGTTAAAACAACAATATTATTAACCAACAATAATCTCAAATCTAATTTTTTATTAAAAGACAATGAATTGCCAATATTAGAGTATTATAATGATGAAGTTAATAACTTTTTATTTACAACTAAATCTATCTACTATAGGATGGGTAATGTTTTAAAGACAATAAATTATATAGATATTTTATCAATTGAAGACCAAGAGAGCTTTTTTTTATTAAAAGGAGCCCCAAAATTTATTAAGTTAAAATTAAATTTAGTTAATGGAGATTTTTTTGCTTTTGAAGTAGAGACAGGTTCACCTATGAAAGCCGTGATTTTATTAATTATTTGGAATAAAAATAATAATATAGAATAGCCCGATAGCACGGAAATGTTTTCCGTGCCTAGTATCATAAGTAACTAGAAATTAAATTTTAAAAATAAATAAAGCCACAACAGTAATGTTGTGGTTTTGTTGTTTTACATAGTCCTAACTCTATTGCTTGGATATAATAAGTCCGCTCCCGCTAGTTTAAAACTAGTGGCATGCAAGAGTGAGTGATTCGTTAATAGATACTACTAAAACTACTTTAATATAAATTAGGATAGTTTTTTTATTTTAGATGAAAAATTGTTTAAAAATAGTCCTATGAAAACACAAATATTAGTACTAATTGGTGTTTTACTCATTCTTAGTTGTGAAAAAAGAGTAGAGTCTAAAAAAGATATTCATTATATAGTTGAGAATTATACAAAAGGAGTAGAATCAAAAAATAAAAATTCATCTATTATTTATGTTATTAAAGATTCTGTTACTAATCATAAGTTTTACAGAATTGCTAAGTATGCGAACTTAATGAATATTAATAGTCGAATTCCTAATCATATTGAAAACATTCGAGGGAATAAAATCGTTTACTATACGAAAAATAAAAGTGATAAAAGAGAATTAGATAGCATTAAAAAACTATTACAAAAAAACTCATTCTATAAAAAAGACTGTACTTATTTTAATTCAAGTTACCCAGAATGGGTGATTATAGAAAATGAGCAATCAGGGAAACAAGTTTTAGTTAAAGATATGTGGTATAGACCTATAGATTCTATAATAAAAAAAGTTTTCTTGAAAGATTAAAACAGTTTTTTCAACAATATATATGAGAATACACATATTTGTGTATTTTTATTGGTACAAAAATTACATAACATGGGAAAATTCGAAATTAAAACAGATAAATCTGGGCAATTCAGATTTAACTTAAAAGCGGGAAATGGACAAGTAATTCTTTCAAGTGAAGCTTATACTACAAAAGCAGCTTGTAATAACGGAATTGACTCTGTAAAAACGAATTCGCAAAACGATGCTAGATTCGATAGACTAGAAGCAAAAAACGGAAGTCCATACTTTAACTTAAAGGCAGCTAACGGACAAGTAATTGGAAATAGCGAAATGTATTCAAGTAAAGATGCGATGGAAAACGGAATAGCTTCTGTAAAAAAGAATGCACCAGACGCAACAGTAGAAGATAATTCTTAAATAGAATATATACGTACAATAAGAAAAGATGAACTTAGGTTCATCTTTTTTGTTTTATAAAAGTGCCAACGGTTAAACCTAAAAGGAATCGTTAATAACACGTTAAAGTTTCATTAAAAGAAAGAAGCAACACGAATAAAATTTACTTTTGCAACAGAGTCGCTTTAAGGCAACTCGGTTGCAAAACAAATTCAAATATTTAAGTAAACACTAGCCGTGAGAATGAAACAACTAATCACAATTTGTTGTGCTTTGCTAGCACAGCAAATCTTTGCACAAACCTTAAAAGGGAAGATCGTTTCACAAGAAAACATTCCAATTACAGAAGCACATATATTAAACCTAAGCGAAAACGAAAAGCATCATACACATAGTAATGAGCGAGGGGTATTTATATTGCATCATGTAACAGTTGGAGATACCTTAGAAATAAGTCATATAAACTACAAAAGAAAAAAAATAGTAGTCAATGATTTAAAGCCTATCACAATTACATTAGAAGAGAATTTTGTTTCTCTTGAAGAGGTAACCATAGGTAAAAAGCTAAATGCATTGAATGTACTTACGGCGGTAGATATACAAACCAACCCAGTAAATTCATCGCAAGAAATATTACAAAAGGTACCAGGACTGTTTATAGGACAGCATGCAGGAGGAGGAAAAGCAGAGCAAATCTTTTTAAGAGGATTTGATATCGATCATGGTACAGATATTACCATTACTGCCGATGGAATGCCTGTAAACATGGTGTCGCATGCACACGGACAAGGATATGCCGATTTACACTTTGTAATTCCAGAAACAGTAGATAAAATAGACTTTGGAAAAGGAGCTTATTATGCAGACAAAGGAAACTTTAATACAGCAGGATATGTAAACTTTAAAACCAAAAACCGATTAGCTTCAAATGTTATAAAGTTAGAAGTAGGACAGTACAATTCGCAACGATTGTTAGGAATGTTTAGTTTGTTAAACAACAACAAGGAAAGTGCCTACATTGCTTCAGAATATATATTAACAGATGGTTATTTCGACAGTCCACAAAACTTTCATAGGTTAAATGTTTTTGGAAAGTATACCAACAATGTAACGGATACGGATAAGGTAGGATTCACCGTGTCGCACTTTACAAGTAAATGGGATGCATCAGGACAAGTTCCTCAAAGAGCTATTAATAGTGGATTAATTACTCGTTTCGGTGCCATTGACGATACCGAAGGAGGAACAACAAGTCGTACCAATCTTTTAGTAACCTATGATAAGGTAATCTCAGAAACATCGTCAATTAAAAACAAGTTATTTTACAATAAGTATAATTTTGAACTGTTTTCAAACTTTACCTTTTTCTTAGACGATCCAGTAAACGGAGATCAAATCAAGCAAAAAGAAACGCGTAATATCTTTGGCTTTACAAGTGACTATACCCAAGACTTTAATAATATAGATGGTAATTTTACAGCAGGAATTAGCTTGCGAAACGATAGAAGTTTTAACAACGAATTATCGCACACTGCTAACAGAAGTCAAACATTGAATCAAATTCAGTTTGGAGACATCAACGAAACCAATATGGGAGTTTACGCTGGAGCAAACTTTAACTTTGGTAAGTTTACAATTAATCCAGCTTTGCGTTTAGACTATTTCAACTTCGAATACAATGATGCTTTACAAACCAACTACAAAACGCAGTCGGAAACACAAAGTATACTAAGTCCAAAACTAAATATCTTTTATAACTATAATTCAGATTTACAGTTATACTTAAAAACAGGAAAAGGATTCCATTCAAACGATACACGAGTAGTGGTAGCACAAAAAGGAAATACTATTTTACCAGCTTCTTACGGATTCGATGCAGGGTTTATTTGGAAACCAACACCTAAGTTGTTAATCAATACGGCTTACTGGTATCTATTCTTAGAGCAAGAGTTTGTTTATGTAGGAGATGCAGGAATAGTAGAACCTAGCGGAAAAACACAACGACAAGGAGTAGATCTAAGTTTAAGATACGAACCAGTAAACCAGCTGTATTTCAATTTAGATGCAAACTATTCGCATGCAAGAGCAACAGAAGAAGCAAGCGGACAAGACTACATACCGTTAGCACCAGATTTTACATTAACTAGTGGACTAACCTACAAAAGCAAGTCAGGATTATATGGAGGAGCACAACTAAAACATATAAATGACAGACCGGCTAATGAAGACAATTCAATAGTAGCAGAAGGATATACGGTAACCGATTTGAATGTAGGATACCAGTTTAAAAATGTAACCTTAGGATTACAAGTACAAAACTTATTTGATGTTGCTTGGAATGAAGCACAGTTTGCAACAGAATCACGTTTGCAAAATGAGGCGAACTCAGTAGAGGAAATTCACTTTACACCAGGAACACCTTTTTTCTTAAGAGGGTCGATAACCGTGAATTTTTAAAAGAACCATAAAATAACAAAGCAGAAAGATGAACTTAGGTTCATCTTTTTTGTTTTTAAAAGGGGCAAAAAGAAGAAAAATAAAACTTTTTTAACCTTCCCAAAAGAATAAATTCAATAGCCTAAGCAACTTAGAAAAAAGCACTGGTTTCTGAGGCTTTTTAGGGCTAAAACATTAAGTACTAATATGTATCTTAGCAGCCATAAAGTGATCAAAGTAACTTTTATTACAAACCTAAAATAATATTTCAAGTATATTTGTGCGTGTATGAATGAAAATCTAAATCCTGAAAATACAAACTTTTCAAATGAAGAATTAGACGTAGAAAAGAAGTTACGTCCATTGTCATTTGACGATTTTACAGGTCAAGATCAAGCGATTGAGAATTTAAAAATATTTGTAGAGGCAGCCAATCAAAGAGACGAGGCATTAGACCATGCATTGTTCCATGGACCTCCAGGTTTGGGAAAAACAACCCTAGCCAATATTTTAGCAAATGAGTTGGGAGTAGGCATCAAAATAACTTCAGGTCCAGTATTAGACAAGCCAGGAGACTTAGCAGGATTGTTAACCAACTTAGACGAGCGTGATGTATTATTTATAGATGAGATTCACCGATTAAGCCCAATAGTTGAGGAGTACTTATACTCGGCAATGGAAGATTATAAAATAGATATTATGATCGAATCAGGGCCTAATGCACGTACGGTACAAATAAACTTAGAGCCTTTTACATTAGTAGGAGCCACAACGCGTTCGGGATTACTTACAGCTCCAATGAGAGCACGTTTCGGAATCAGCAGCCGTTTACATTATTATTCAACAGAATTATTAACTACCATTATACAGCGTAGTGCGCATATATTAAAAGTACCAATTTCAATGGAAGCAGCTATAGAAATAGCGGGAAGAAGTAGAGGTACACCACGTATTGCCAATGCATTGCTGCGAAGAGTACGAGACTTTGCACAAATAAAAGGCGATGGAACCATAACCATAGAAATAGCAGTATATGCATTAAAAGCATTGAATGTAGATGCCCATGGATTGGACGAAATGGATAATAAGATATTAACAACAATTATCGATAAGTTCAAGGGAGGACCAGTAGGAATTACCACATTGGCAACGGCAGTTGCAGAAAATGCAGAAACCATAGAAGAGGTGTACGAACCATTTTTAATTCAGCAAGGATTTATAATGCGAACACCTCGAGGAAGAGAAGTAACCGATTTAGCCTATAAACATTTAGGCAGAATAAAAGGATCAAGTCAAGGGGAATTGTTTTAAAAAGAAAAGGTACGTATGGGAGAAAATAAGGGAAATAGTAATAATACGTGGTTGCAACGTTTAAAAGACGAAAGTTGGGAGGCAGAACTATTGGTATCGGCCATCGCAATATTTGGTACATTTAAATTGTTCGATATCATATCGTGGGTTACCAATTTCTTTATAGATACCTTACATCCCAGTCAGTACTTTGTAGCATATTTTATAGTCACTTTTGGATTGTTAGCAGTAAGTATACTAGCAGCAATGTTTGTAATCCATTTTGTATTAAGAGCTTATTGGATAGGTTTGGTCGGATTAAACTCCGTGTTTCCCGATTATAGTATTGAAGACAGTGCCTATTCAAAGATATATACAGAAAAGATACTATCTATATTACCAAAATTAAAAGACTCCATAAAAAAGGTAGACGAACTGTGTAGTGTAATTTTTTCAGTAGCTTTTACATTTCTACTAATCTATGCGTACTCAGCTATTTTTTCGAGTTTGTATTTGTTGTTATTCAATTTGTTAGTACCATATGTAGATGCATTTATATTATTAATTCCAGCAGGAATCATCATCATAGGAGCCATTACGCAAACCATTCTAACATTTTTCTCCAACCTTAAAATGAATAAGGAAAAAGAAGGTTTACAAATTCTAAACTTTAAACTCGTAAAGTTTGTATCCATGATTATGTTTGGGCCTTTGTATAAAAACATACTTCAGGTTTCCATGATATTTGGATCTAACTTTAAAAAGAAAAAGAGTATAGTGTATTTAATATTGGTTTTCGCTGTAGCAGGAATATTCATGTTTGCAGTGCAGCTAAAAGATACAAACACGCTTCATTTAATTTCAAAAAATAAAAGATACGATAGTACTAGAGCTTATGCTGATTTTTACAAATCGGACAATGAGAAAAATGATTTCTTACTAACACCAGAAATAGAATCGCACAAGGTAACTTCCAATACATTAGAGCTGTTTATACCCGTGTATGAATACGAACTAAAAATACGAAAGGAAAATTGTGGAGACTATCAGGAAGACGATAAGAAATCAGATATAGAACAAAAAGAAGCAAGAATACAGCATTTATTAGATTGTTATAAATCATACAACATCGTTTCATTAGATGGAAAGAAACTAGACGTAGAATTTCTACGTTATAACAATCACCCAAGAACCAATCAGTTTGGTTTGGTATGCTATTTAGATTTAAAAGAGATATCTAAAGGAATACATAAAATAAAGGTTGAAAAGAAAAGTTATGATAAGAATTATTTAGAATGGACCATTCCGTTTTATTATAATTTTAATGAAAAGAGATAAATGAAGTTATTAAAAAAGCTCATACCAATACTAGAGTGGTTACCCAACTATAGGAAGTCGCAATTAAGGGGCGATGTAGTAGCGGGTATTACGGTGGCTATAGTATTAATTCCACAAGGAATAGCCTATGCATTAATTGCGGGCTTACCACCTATATACGGATTATATGCAGCTTTGGTACCACAGTTAATGTATGCAGTTTTCGGATCGTCTCGTCAAGTGGCCATAGGACCAGTGGCAATGGACTCGTTAATAGTAGCCACAGGAGTTTCTACTTTAGCCTTAATAGGTTCCGAAAGTTATATAGCCATTGCCATATTACTAGCATTACTGGTAGGAGGAATACAGTTTTTAATGGGGATTTTCCGTTTAGGATTTATTGTAAACTTTTTATCAAGACCAGTAATTATCGGGTTTACCTCAGCAGTAGCATTGATTATTGGACTAAATCAGTTTAGAAACTTATTAGGCGTAGAGTTTTTACAAAGCGATCAAATACACATTTTATTAGAAGATATTATTGCTAGATTCATGTATTTCAATACACCAACAACTATTATTGGTATTATAGCATGTATCATTATCATGATTTTCAGAAAGATCAATAAAAAAATACCCAATGCCTTAATTGTAGTGGTCTTAGGAATTGTAGCAGTTCGATATTTCGGGAATCACTTTTCAGAAGTAGCCATTGTAAAAGACATTCCTTCAGGATTGCCAAAGTTTGTAATGCCCGTAATAGATATTGCTTTAATTAGAGAACTAATGCCTATTGCAGGAACCTTAGTAATGGTAGGATATTTAGAAACAATTTCTATAGGAAAAACCTTAGAAGTAAAGCAAGACGAATATAGAGTACGACCAAATCAGGAATTGGTAGCTTTAGGGTTGAGTAATATTGTAGGATCGTTGTTTCAATCCTATCCATCAACATCAAGTTTTTCGCGTTCGGCAATCAATGAAGAAGCGGGAGGAACAACAGGAGTATCGGCAATAGTATCGGCTATCATTGTAGTGCTTACCTTATTGTTTTTAACACCGGTGTTTTATCACTTACCAAAAACAATCTTAGCAGCTATCATTATTGTAGCGGTATTTAACTTAATAAATGTAAAAGAAGCCAAAAGGTTATGGAAAGCCAACAATTTAGATTTCTGGCTGTTGGTAGCTACGTTCTTTTCAACATTAATCTTTGGTATAGAATATGGTATTGTAATGGGAGTAGGATTGTCATTGATAGTCTTAATATTTAGAACATCAAGACCCTATGTTACCGAATTAGGAAAAGTACCGAACTCAGATTTTTACCGAAACAAAAACAGATTTAACGAAGTAGAAATAGACAAAGAAGTATTGGTATTCCGTTTCGACGCCCAATTGTTTTATGCCAACGCAAGTTACTTTAGAGATACCTTGGAGGAAATGACCGAAGAAAAGGGAGAAGCTTTAAAGTTAATCGTGTTAGATGCAGAAAGCATTAACCGCGTAGATAGTACAGGAATAGAAATGCTTAAAGAACGAATTAAGTATTATAATAAAAGAGGAGTAGAGTTTTATTTAGCAGGAGTTAAAGGACCTGTAAGAGATGCATTCTTTAGAGGAGGTTTATTAGACATTATTAGTATAAACCATCTTTTTATGAGAGTAAATGGAGCTGTAAACTTCTTTAAAACAGGAGATAATCAAAATCAAAAGAAATACGCTCAGTATATCCACCAAGCGTATGAATAATTTAATATTATGAAGATAGAGCAAATTTATACAGGTTGTTTAGCACAAGGAGCATACTACATTGAAAGTAATGGAGAGGCTGCTATTATTGATCCCTTAAGAGAGGTACAACCTTATATAAACAGAGCTGAAAAAGATGAAGCGAAGATTAAGTACATTTTTGAAACTCATTTTCATGCCGATTTCGTGAGTGGTCACGTAACCTTGGCAGAGAAAACAGGAGCTTCCATTGTATTTGGACCTACGGCAAACCCAAAGTTCAACACGCATATTGCAACAGACAACGAGGAGTTTACCTTAGGAAATGTAACTATAAAAGCATTGCACACTCCAGGACATACCATGGAGAGTACTACTTATTTATTAATAGATGAGGAAGGAAAAGAGCATGCAATATTTAGTGGAGATACCTTATTCTTAGGAGATGTAGGACGTCCAGACTTAGCACAAAAAGCAGCAAGCTTAACGCAAGAAGAGTTAGCGGGAATGTTATACGATAGCTTACGAACTAAAGTAATGACTTTAGGAGACGATGTAATAGTATACCCAGGACACGGAGCAGGATCGGCATGTGGAAAGAACCTAAGTAAAGAAACAGTAGGATCTATAGGAGAGCAAAAGAAAACCAACTATGCTTTACGTGAAAACATGACTCGTGAAGAGTTTATTGCTGAAGTAACTGATGGATTGTTACCACCGCCAGCATACTTCCCGTTAAATGTAAAAATGAACAAGGAAGGATACCAATCGATTGATGAGGTAATTAAAAGTGGAGCCAAAGCATTATCGGTAGAAGAATTTGAAAAAGCAGCTAACGCAGAGGCAATTGTATTAGATGTACGTCACCAATTCGATTTTGTCAAAGGATTCATTCCACAATCAATATTTATAGGATTAGGCGGAACCTTTGCGCCATGGGTAGGAGCTTTAATAAAAGACGTAGCACAACCAATTTTATTAGTAACACCAAAAGGAGAAGAAGAAACAACCATTACACGTTTATCGAGAGTAGGGTTTGATAATGTAGTAGGATATTTAGATGGAAGTTTTGAGGCTTGGGCAGCATCAGGAAAAGAAGTAGATACTATGCGTTCGGTATCGGCAGTAGCATTGGAAGAAGCAATGAAAAACGATGCGAAAGTATTTGATGCACGTAAACCAGGAGAGTATGCTAATGAGCATATAGTAGACGTACCAAGTACACCGTTAGATTTCTTAAACGATCATATAGCGGAGTTCCCAACAAAAGAAGATTTTTATATCCACTGTGCTGGAGGATACCGTTCGGTAATCGCGGCATCAATTTTAAAAGCAAGAGGATATCATAATGTAATAGATGTAGCAGGAGGATACAAGGCAATTAAAGAAACTAATATTGAGAGAACAGCCCAAGTTTGTCCTTCAACATTAAAATAATTTAAGATGAAAAAGTACGTTTTAATACTAGTAAGTATACTAGCCATTGCAATGTCGTGTAAATCGAAAAACGAAGGCGTAAAAGATATTACGGTAGAAGATTTACAAGTGGTTTTAAAAAACGAAGCCGACATTCAGTTGTTAGATGTACGTACACCACCAGAATGGGCACATGGTATTATTAAAAATGCGACAGAAATAAATGTAACATCAGATGGTTTTAAAGAGGAAGCTTTAAAAAAGTTAGACAAAACAAAACCAGTATATATTTATTGCCGATCGGGTGGAAGAAGTAAAATAGCTTCGGAAATGTTATCGAAAGAAGGCTTTGAAACTTATAATATTTTAGGAGGCTATTTAGAATGGCAAGAGAAAAATAAGTAATCATGAAACAAGAAGTATATATAGAAAACCTAAAATGCGGTGGTTGTGCAAACACCATTGTAAACGGAGTAAGTAGCATAAAAGGAGTAGACAACGTTGCCGTAAGCGTAGAAGACTCATTAGTTACCTTTGTAAGTAACGAGGCTACACTAGGATTGGTAAAAGAAAAATTATCAAAACTAGGCTATCCAGAAGTAGGAGCGGACAATACGGTACTGCACAAAGCAAAATCGTTTGTAAGCTGTGCTGTAGGAAGAGTACAAAAATCGTAAACAAAAATCCCGAGTTCTTTACTCGGGATTTTTATTTTTATGATTTTGTCTGTTTTCGTAATCCAATTACAGCATTTAAAACATCCTGTTTAGCTTCCTTATTACTCCATTCTTTCCAAAATTTTACAGTAGCACTTTCAGGTTTGATTGTTGGCTCATCAATTAGTATTCGAGTAGGTAATAAAGAACAGTCACCAACAACAAGAGCTTCACCAATATCTAGCACAGGTAAAACATCTGTTAAACCAGCAAGATTGTCTGGTAGAAGTTTTTTTATAACTGATTGATCTTCTGCATTTGATAACCTTAGAGATATAAAATTATTGCATTGACTTAAAACTGTTCTATTTACTTCTGATGGCCTTTGACTTATTACAGTTAAACTAACTCCGTATTTCCGTCCTTCTTTGGCAATTCTTTCAAAACTTTTTAGACCTAAACTGCTAGCAGAATCTTGACTAGTTCGTTCGGGTATATATAAGTGAGCTTCATCACATAATAAAGATATAGGATGTTGATAATCTTTGATAGTCCATTGTTGAATGCTAAAAACTAATCTAGCTACTAGTCCTATAATTAATGGTAGAACGTCAGAAGGAACTTCAGAAAAGTCAAGAATTTTAACCCCAGCTTTATTAGAGTTTATTTGTGAACCTAATATTAGATTCTCGCATAATTTAGACATCCAATCTATATCTAATTCATCAGTTGATATTTGAAATAAGAAACCAAGTCTTTTGTCTTGACTTTTAGCTTCCAATCTTTGAATAAATCTAGTTAGTTTTCCATTAAACGGACCTGCTTTGTCTGTGCCAGGACGTGAGCCAGGTACTCTTTCTTCATCAAGTTTCTTTAGTTTAGAAACAACATTCTCTATTTTATAGGGGATTGGACTATCAATTGTTATAGTATCTTTGAATTCAGTATCTTGAATTGAGTCTAAGAAAGCTAATTTTTCTTCAAATACAATTTTAGAAAATAACATTGCTTGATTAGGAGCATTACTATCACTTCTATCTAGCAACATAGCTAGCATTTCTTCGTAAGATAATAACCAATAGGGTAACATTAAAATTCCATTTTCGAGATTTCCAGTATTTCCTAATTCTGATGGAGTTGCTACTTTATAATGCTGGATTCCATTGGTTTTAAAGCTATCTGTACTATACTCTCCATGAATATCGAATAATAATGCATTTGCCATAGGGAGTGTAGCAATTTGTTCTATTAATTTTGCAACACACCAAGATTTTCCAGAGCCAGTACTTCCAACTATAACAGCATGACGTTGAAATAATTTATCTCCATCTAAAAAAGCTTTAGCCTGTTCATCAATTGAATAATTCCCTATTGATAGAGGGATTTCATAATTTTCTTGAGTAGAAATAGTTTTCATGAAATTAGTTATGTTTTCTCCCTCTAAAGAAAAACACATAGCATCAATTTCAGGAACAGTATCAAGTGTCCTTTTAAATACGTTTTCTTTTGAACCATATTTATCTAATATTGTTCCAATTAAATTAACTTTAATTATATTCTCTGTTAAAATAAAACTAGATAACTCATTATTCTCTATTTCAGATTGTTCATCGAATTGTTTTCGTGTAATTCTATTAATTATACCGATTAAAAACTGCCCAGATCTTGAGCTTTTAATAGCAACTAAATGATTAACCTGTAAGCGTCTTAATTTATCTAAATCTTCTATTTTAATAACTAATGTAGAAGTATCAACACTGTATACTGTTCCGATAGACTGTTCATCTACAAATTTGAATATTGACATATAATTATTTGATTAAATTAATGAATTGACTTAATTCCCAGTATTTTACGTTTTCAATTACCTCTTCGTTAAATTTAGAAGAAAAGATTCTTGAATTTTTTGGATTGTTTTTATCCTCTTCAATTAAGATATAGTTTGGGCATTTATTATCAATAATGGTTTGTTTGGTTTTTGGAGTTAGCTCTTTAGTAATTACTATAATTGGTTTCCCTTTTCTTATTTGATTAGTCAATTTAGGTTGAACATGTAAATCATTAAAGCCATAGCCAATACAAAGAAAACCAGTTGCATTTTCAATTTCTGAATCTGCTTCAGTAAAAATAGTTCTATACGGCTCTTGGTGAGTTTGAAAATATTTACTTAATCCTGGTGTAACAATAGAAGGTATATAATTCTTAGGAATTGAATGTCGCAATGGGAGTTGGACATTTTCTTCGTTTTCTGTTTTAAACCAATCAAGAGACCCATGAACTTTCCAAATATTGACTTGCCCAGAATATCCCTTTAAGCTTTTTAAATTATTCTTATGTATTACATTAGAGAAGTGACCAATATAATTTTGGTTGTAACCAGTACAAATTACTCCTTTAGCAAAACTAGCTGCATATTCGGCTAATCTATCATAATTAGTAGTAATTATTGATGCCTTTCTACCAGCAGAAGATAAAAGATGTTCAATCAATTCTACAAGAGGAAAATGAATTTGATTAGATATGAATTGTTCATAAGCTTTTAAATCAGCTTTATTTACAGATTCCCAAGTTTTGTTTACAATTTCTGTTAAAACACTAGAACTTAGATTTAAATCAGAAAGAGCTCTTTCTAAATCTTCTGTTTGATTAAATATTTTGACAAATTCCTCAAACTGTTTATTATCCTTAGCTTCTGAAAAAGTAATATTATTTTTTAAGTATTCACCTAAAGTCCACATTGAAGGTAAAGAAAAAGGAACAGAAGCTCCACTACCTAAAATTATAAGAGGAACGTTATTAGTCCATCTTTGAATGATCTTTAAAAAGTCTTCAATATCCATTAGGAATTTCGTTTTTATAGTTTTTATTGATATGCAACAAACCTACTATTTAAAAACTACCTTTACTTACGGAAAACCATACTAGAAATAAGGGTTTACCTTATTTTTTAAATAGGCTTCATTCAATAGAAAAGTGCTTGCTTATCAAAATGGTAGGTATTCGTAAATAATTGGTAGCCCAATAACAGCAGAAAGGGAGGATCTTTGCAGAAATAAAATTTTAATAATGAGAAGATTACCTATAGCACTCATAGCTATTATGCTATTAACAGCCTGTAAGCAATTAAAAACAACGAATATGGAACCGGTAAGCATCCAACTAATAAGAAACGCAACCTTAAAACTAAACTATAACGGAAAAACCTTTTTGGTAGACCCATCATTATCACCAAAACACAGTTTTATGTCGTTTGTAGTGCCTAACAAAAACCTAAACCCAACTGTAGATTTACCTTTACCAGTTAGCGATATTACCAAAGGGTTAGATGCTGTTTTAGTAACGCATACACACGTAGATCACTTTGATGAAGGTGCAAAAAAAGCATTAGATAAAAGCTTACCTTTATTCGGACAGCCTTTTGATAAAAAAGTTTTAGAAGAAAGTTCGTTTACCAAGGTACAATTGGTAGAAGAAAAAGCAGTATTTGAAGGAACAACAATTATCCGTACCAAAGGTAAACACGGACCAGATCAGTTATTAAAAGCATTGGGAGAAGTATCGGGCTTTGTATTGCAAGCCAAAGGATATCCAACAGTATATATTGTAGGTGATTGTCTTTTAGATGATGAGATTAAGAGTACCATTCAAAAATACAACCCAGCAATAATTGTTGTAAATTCGGGAGGTGCAGAATATGGAGGCGCACAAATATTAATGGATGAAAAAAGAGCAGTTGAGGTAGCCAAGTTAGCACCCAAAGCAAAAGTAATAGCTGTACACATGGAATCTTTAGACCATTGTAAAACTACAAGAGATATGGTACGCAAAGAAGCACAAAAAGAAAAGGTAAGTATCTTAGTGCCTAATGATGGAGAAACCGTAGTATTATAAAAGTGTAGTTATAACAGTTTTATCATATAGGATAAGGAACCTATGAAAATAATGATTAATTTGATAGAGGAAGTGATTTAAACTGTAAAGGCTCAATTGGTAAATCAGAAATACAGAGGTGTATCGTATGTGGAGCAGCGTAATTATAATCTAACACATCAATTAATTCAGCAAGAGGAATAAACGCGAAAATGAGTATTAAAATGATAGTTGAATATTTGACAAAAGAAGAAACTTTTTTAGTTTCTACATATTCGATATTAAGTTGATCATAGCTGTTTTCCATAGAGTAAAAATAGTAAAAACAAAATAAGATAAAACTGTAGGTTATTTTAAGCTAAAAATACAAGTGCTATATATATTAATAATGCTATACCAAGAACAATTATTATCCAAGTTTTTAACCGTTTAGTTTTTTTATCTAAAAATGGAGCAGGATAAACATTACTAATTATTAAGAATATTAAGATAAATAAAAGTAAAAGATTTTTCATAGCATAAATGATTTTGGCAAATATAAAAACTAACTGTAGATATAATTTATATCTTATTCTAAAAATAGAAAATGGAATATTTAGAGTTTAACAAAACCATATGTGGGGTTAATTTACACCTCAACGCGATAGATTTTCAGTCCGAATGTCCGTTTGAATTAACCAATGCAACGGTGTCGGCAGATTTCTTTCAGATTTTCTTCCTAAAAAAGGCGGAAGGTTTTCTACAACTCAATGACGAAAAGATAGCCCTAAAACCCAACAGTATTATCTTTATATCAAAACATCAGCACCATTCGTGGCATGCTGATGTTGCTACGTTTGAAGGGCAACTGTTATTGTTTCAAGACAATTTTTTAAACGACTTCTTTTCCGATCAGTATTTTATTTTCCGATTACTATATTTTTACCAAACTGAGTTTCCTTTGGCAATAGAAGTAGCCCCGTCTTATATGGACGATAACCTATTAAAGTTACGAGAGATTAAACAGGAGTTGGTACACCCTAAAAGTGATAGTGTGCATATTATACGATCCTTATTGTATTATATCTTAATATCGTTAAATAGAAATTACTTTGAAATCAATAAGTTCAACGAGGCAATATCATTAGACAATACCGCCTATCAATTTCGAAAGTTGGTAGAAAAACACATCCATACTCACCAACGAGTGGAAGACTATGCAGGAATGATGAAAATAAGTCGAATATCGCTAAACAAAGCAGTAAAGGCACAGTTCAATGTAACGGTTACCGACTTTATCAAATCGAGACTCCTATTTGAAGTAAAAATGAAACTCATACATACTTCAAAAACAATTTCGGAAATAGCAGACGAGTTGCATTTTTCAGAATCCAATCACTTATCGAGGTTTTTTAAATTAAAAACAGGGCTGTCGCCCAAAGAGTACCGAATCGATTATCAAAATGGTATCTATTCGTAAGAAAACGGTAGCCTATAACTAGGGAAAGCGGAGCATCTTTGTACTAAGAAAAGAATTGATAAAACAAGCATCAATGAAGCACTTAACACAAATATGTTTAACCATCTTAACCGTTTTTACCATGGTATCAAACGCACAAAATAAAACACATACCAAAGAAGCAATTCGTAAGGCAATGGATCATTTAATAGACAGAGCCACAAATTACGATATTGAAGCTTTAGAAACCATTTATCACAAAGACTTTCATACCACATTGGTATTGCCAGATGGCGAAGTAAAAACCTATAACAAGCAAGAGTTTAAAGCGCATTTTGCTAAGCAAGCAGCAGAAGGTAAAACCCAGTTAAATACTTGGGCAGATTGGCACGATTTTCATGTCCTTGGAGACACAGCTGTTTGTGTACTTACGAGAAAACACAGCGGAATGAATGGAAAAGAAATGCAATTACTATGTAATATTGAATTGCGTTTTGAAGACAATAGATGGCAAGTATTGCGTGAAGCCATTTTCTTAAGGCCTTTGTAAAAAAGAAACAGCCTAAGCGGACTAAAATTTAACCACTAAGTGTTTAAAAAGGAGAAGCCTAAGCAAAGTATTTGGAGACCGCTCGGCGGAGTAAATCAAACACGGTAATGAGAGAGTTGCTATAAGCATAGTGATAATAACAGCATAACGGTCGTTATAGATAAACTATAGCGACCGTTATAATATGAAAAGAATTAGAATTTAAATAGTACTTGTTGCTAAGCTAAAAGAAACTTAAACCACTACTAGTTTAAAAGAAGTATCGCTAATACGAACTCCTTTTAAAAAGGCTTGTGGATTTGAAGTAAACTGCGATTTAATTCGAAGATGATACTTCCCTGGTAATAGTTGAGGTGCTTGTGCAATAATGTTTTTAAAGGTATTGCGAGAAAAACGAGTTACTTTAATTTCTGTTTGATCTTCTCCAACAAAATACAATCCCACACTAGGGTTTGATCCCGCTATTTTTAATCGACTTCCCAACAATTCGAAAAGGCCTTCTGAAGTAATTTGCTGATTGGTAGTTCCAGAACCAATGTCTATTACCTGTGTAATTTGTGTATAGGTATTAGGCGCTGCAACCTTACTAATAGGCACTTCATGAAGCACACTTTTAATTAATTTTCCCGTTTTAAGCTTTAAATGAAGTTTGTGCTTTTTTTCGGAAAAGACTTCTTCATCATTATCAAAAACCCCTGTTATGGAATAACTAATATTGAACAGTGGTAAGTTTACAGTATCACCATCTTTAATGCATTGTACAATGGTCTCGTAAAAAGAGTTGAGTACAGCAACAATGTCTGTTTTACCTACGGCACTTCGTTTTTCTAGCATCTTTTTAATCAGAGCAGCCTGACTTACACTGCGTGTAGCCAACACACGTGCGATGTAATTATCTTCTTCGTTTAAATGATTTTTGGTCAAATAGTACTTCATAAGTTCAACTTTAATAACATTATTTTAGTCCATAACTAAACCTATTAGCTATGGGATGTAAGGTTATTTAAAATTGAATGTATAAAGGGAAGTTGTGGAGAAAGTGAAGGACATACAATTTCTACGTCTGCTCTAAGATACGAAATTTTTGTGTCTTATATTAGAAAAGAAGAAGTAATAACTAAAGAAAGACCTCTTTATAACCTTGTTTGGCTATTTTATAGCTTTTAATTGTTTCTTTTTTCATCTGTTTTAAAAGATTAATTTTTAGTTCTTTTTTCATAGGGTATTCTAAAATACTAACAATAAACTCAGTCCCAATAAGACTAGATATAATGGAATCTGGATGTTTCACTAATATTTCTTCAATTAGTTCCAGTAGTTTATTTGAAATAGTTTTATTCCCTAGTTCGGTTTCCTTCATCATTTTATTAGCTAGCTCATTACATATAAGCATACCAATATAATCGTCATTGAGTTCATTTTTATGTTGCTCGAAAACTTTCATCTCTCGAAAATCAGGAAGAACTTTAAAAATTAATTCATAAAAATCAGAATAAGTAATTTCTTTTTGATTCATTGTTTAATATTTAGATTTTTTGAAGGTAAGAGAATTTTGTTAGTTACTTTTCTTTCGTTTTATAATTAAGAAACCAACTATAATTAGGGTAGCGCTAATAGCTATGTTTTCATAGGATTTATCAAGATATCCTCCAAAACCAGAAATTCCAGCATCTTTATAAAAAAGTACTAAACCACCCAATAAGATGCATAAAAGACCTATGAGTTTTTTGATATTCATTATTTGTAATTTATTGTTTAATGATTGAACAATTAACTTTTAATGTTTGTCTTTTTTAAGCATCAAATTCAACATAATGAATCAATCTAGCACATTTTTTTTCAAGATTAGAATACTCTTCTAATTTTAAATCATCAATAAATTCTTTAATCAAAAAAGTTTCCATAAAATATTCAAATCCAGGGCACTTTCTTTTAGTTACCTCTGTGGTTTTCCACTCCATTTCTTCTTCATTTAGTTCTAATATTTTAACATCAGAATTAATAGAGAATTTATTGTCAACTCTTTTTACATATAGAAAAGAGTCTTCATTAATTTGGTCTAAGTTTTTTATGAAGTCAATTAATTTCATTCTTTAAAATAGCATTTTTGTAATTCTCTATTCAAGATTAAGTATAGAAATTACCCGTTTTAATTTTTGTTTAAATTACATAAAAAGCGTTTAAAAAAACAAGTTGTTTTATCTTTACCTAAAAAAAATATGAAAAGTAACCTTCTTCTCTTATGCTCACTTCTATTATTGGTTAATTGTAATACAAGCGGAGTAAAATATATTCCCCAAAAAGATGGAAAAAATCATATAATAGACTTTGAGTTGTTCAGTATTATTCTACCAAAAGAATTTAAATATAAAAAGGTAAAAGGAATTGATTCTTTTGTAGGAAAACTTGAAAATGGTACTTCTAGTTTTCTTTTTGACTATGGTTGGTATTCAAGCCCACCAAAGGACAAAGCTTCCTTTATAAAAGAGAGTAAAAAGAGCATGGACTTTATGACGCTTCAAAAGTTTTTAAACAAAATAAATATAAAGCCATATGAAGATGAAAAAGGGAGCGTAAACTTAGATGAGATAACTAAGAAAATAAAAAACTTAAAACTACATGAGAACAACAAAACTGTAGTTTTTGAAAATGACAAGGAAAACAACTGTGAGTTTTATTACTCATTAAAGTTTGAAGGGAAAGAATATTTGATTCCATTTTGTATTCCAGAAGAAAAGAAAGAACGGTTTAAGTATTGCGAATTACATATTGATACTATTGGGAACTATAAACGAACAATTGCTTTGTGGACAGATAAAGAGATTACAAATAGATCAAATGTAAACTTTGAACCATTAGATAAAAAGGAACCAAATGATAAGCTGTTTATAGGAATTAGAACGAATACAGAATTTAACAAAGAAGAGTTAAAGGCTATTTTTGAAACTGTAGTAGTGAGGTAAAGAGCTTATAAAGTTTTAAATAACACCTCAACATAACGTTTTATCTCCGTAGTGAAGTTGGTATATAGATCTTTGTAAGTGGGAGCAAGCTTACTTTCAATACTTGTAAGAACTTCGCTTTCTGTTTTTCCTTTTCCTTTAGCATCTTTAACGAGTTTCCAAACCTTGGATAACAGATTAGCATCACGTATTACAGCACTTCCTTTGGTAACATTTCCATGACCAGTTAGTACGTGTATAGGCTGCAACTCAGCTATGGTGTTAAGCGTTTGAATTAGGTTGGGAACTTTTTTAGGATTGATAATAATAGGCATCCAGTTAGAGCTTAATACATCGCCTCCAAAGATTATTTTTTGTTGAGGTAACCATACCAATACATCACCGTGTGAGTGACCGTTGTTAGAAAAAAGGAATTCGACTTCTACACCACCAAAATTCATCTTTTGATGTTCGGTAATTAATTTGTTAGGATATAGCAAACGAGTTGTACCAATGGTTCCTTTGGTAGCTCTATTAAAAAAAGCTACATCTTCTTCTCCGTACTTTTTCATGGTTTCTAAAGCAGCTTTGCTAGCAAAAATCTCAGCTTTGGAAAAGGCAGCATTCCCTAACCAATGATCGGCATGACTGTGAGAGTTAATCACCCAACGAACGGGTTTGTTAGTCACTTTTTTAATAGCATTTTTAATCCCGTTTCCAATGGTTTCCGAAGAGCCTGTATCGAATAACAACACTCCGTCTTTAGTAACTACAAAATGACTGTTAGAGTTCCAACCTTTGTTTTCGGGAGTAGGTAATCCAAATGAAGGAGAAACGATACTATATACATTTTCTGCAACGGGGTTAGCTACAAAATCGAAAGATTTGGTTTGAGCATTAAAACTATGAGATAATAAACTGATGAGAAAGAAGTAATGTATCGTTTCTTTTAACATTTTAATCGCTATTATTAATAAATAGTTCTGTTGGTAAAATTAATTTTTAAAACAGTGTGTTGTCAATTATTAGCTTAAATCGTTACTTTGAATGACAGATAGTTTCTTTTGATAGACGAAACCTAATTGTTGTTGTTTAAGTTATCCATTAGAAACTTGCCGTTTACTTTTTGAGTATATTCGTTGAGAATTAAAATAGTATATAAACTATTAGAAAAGCTATAAAAAAGATTAAAAATTGAAGAAGATAACTTTAAATGGTAATGATGATTTTGATGGTATAGTTGAAAAAATCATCATAGAAAACAATAAAAAAAGAACTACAATTACTATTAAACAATGGAACTTTAACGGTACTAATACTTATGTGCTGTCTGTTTTAGAGTTTAATAATGTTATTTTTCAAAGCTTACCTGATATAAGTTCCTTTAATCTAGTTAGAGAAATAACTCATAGAAGAAATACAAAGGCAGTTTTGCTAGAGTTAAATGAATATTTGAATGATAATCCTACGTTAGTTTTACATAGTACGGAAGACAATATTTCAAATGAAATAAGTAATGAAAGTATAGTACAGTCTTATTTTTTTAGGTCTGGTTATTGCAAAGATTGGTTGATTATTTGTTCTGAAATGAATAAAAAAGAATTTGAGGTTGCTAAGGACTAAATTATTTAAAGAAGAACTTCTTAATAATACTAAGATAAGTTTCCATTTATCTTTTGAGAATATATAAATGTTATGAAAAACACATCAAATTACTTCATAGGGGCATATTATTTAGTGAAATTAAAACCTATAGATTTTGGAGGAATTAAAGGTTCAAAAGTCTTTACTTGTAGTCGTTGTATAAATGATTCTTTTTTTGATGATTGGGCAATTTCTTGGACTACAGTTGAAAGAGAATCACTTGAGGATACAAAATTGACTTTTAATTTAACTGATAACAATATTGAAGAAATTCATACATGGGTTGATAAGAAGCTAGATGAAGAAAAGCTTGGTTGGATGAATACATTTTCTGATTTAGAAACATTAATTGAATATAAAGAGAGTTTTTTTTCTAATGATTCTGATTATGAAATATTGAGTATTAGTTTTTCTGAAGAGGAGATTAGTCAAGTTTTGGAAGTAACGAAACCTATTGAACCTAACACAGGAGAAGTTGGGATTTATAATAAACTTAAAAATAAAGAAAAGAATTTAGGAGCAGGAAGTTTTTTAGGTTATGATATTATTGGAATTGAGGAAGGTGGAGATTTTCATTCTTTTCATTGTAATGATTTAGTAAGTGACCTGAAAAATAAGTTTGATCTTAAAATAAATGAGTTTGGACTTTTTGAAAAAATTGAGAATTGGAATGAGATTAAGGAGTATTTAAAAAATCCTATGAATGCAGAAGAAGTGCCATGGTTTTATGTAAAAGTGAATAGGATTAAGAAGTAGAAACAACCATTTTTACCACGAATCAGTAATATGACTTCGTATTCCAGTAAAATGGCTTCGAGTAAAAATACCTTCCCATCTACTTTTGTCCCCACACTATTTAAATAAAAAAGAAGATGAAAAAAACAGTATTAATAACAGGAGCAAGTCAAGGATTTGGGAAGTTAATCGCAAAAAAATTCCAGAAAGAAGGATGGAATGTTATTGCAACCATGCGAACCCCTGAAAAAGAAACCGAGTTAACACAATTAGAAAATGTATTGGTAAACCGTCTTGATGTTACAAACCAAGAATCGATAACCAAAGCAGTAGCGGAAGGAATTGAGCAATTTGGAAAAATTGATGTATTGGTAAACAATGCAGGATTTGGATTACAAGGCCCTTTTATGGATAGTTCGGAAGCAATGATTCGTAAACAAATGGATGTAAATGTCTATGGAGTATTGAATGTAACCAAAGCAGTATTGCCTAATTTAGAGAAAGAAGGTGGAACCATTATCAACTTTTCTTCCATAGCAGGATTGGTTGGATTGCCTCATACTTCGGTATACAATGCTACAAAATATGCAGTTGAAGGATTTACTGAGGGATTACAATACGAGTTAAACCCATTGGGAATTAAGTTAAAGTTAATTCAGCCAGGTGCATTTAATACAGGTTTTGTTGCAGCGATGGACAGACCTGATGTTTCTGAAGAAAGTGCATATAAATCAGGATGGGAAGCTACCGTTGCACAGATAGAATCAATGTTAAGTGCTGGACAAGACCCTCAGGAAGTTGCAGATATTACATTTTTAGCAGCTACCGATGGTGAAGAACGATTAAGATATTTGGTAGGTAATGATGCCCAACAAATGATGGAGGGAAGAAAGCAAATGAACGATGTAGAGTTCAAGTCAATGCTTATGGAATCATTTAATTTATAGAAGCCCCCTAAAATCAACACGACCTATATAGAAGTACTGACTATGTAGGTTGTGATTTTTTTAATAAAAAAAGTAGTAGCTTTAATGTTTTAAGAAAGAATATATGGCAGAAACTGTTAAGATAAATTCTATTAGTAAGCTTCATGAGTTTTTCGATTATCCTTACAAACCAACACATCCTTTAATTACGTTAATCGACTTTTCTAAAATAAATTTAAATGCCATGAAAAGCGGTACACGTAAAATCTTTGGGTTTTATTCTATTGTATTAAAAAAGCTCAAAGGAGCTGGTGTTATTTATGGACGTAACGATTATGACTTTTCTGAAGCCGCTCTTTTATGTATGGCACCGGAACAGTTAAGTATTATAACCGATATTGAAAAGAATGCATTTTCCGCTGGTTGGGGATTGTATTTTCATCCAGATTTAATTCGCTCTAGTTCCTTAAATGATAAGATTAAGGAATATTCTTTCTTTTCATATAAAATAAATGAAGCACTTCACTTATCCGATAAAGAAAAAAATACTTTGTATTCGGTTACACAAACAATTCAAGAAGAGTTTAGTAATAAACTCGATAATTACAGTCACGATTTAATTGCCTCTAACATTGAAGTATTACTAAACTATTGTAATCGTTTTTATGGTAGACAGTTTATGACGCGTAGTCATCATAATAAAGGAATTGCAGCACAATTTGAAACGATAGTATCAGATTATTTCGAGTCAGATCAGGCAAAACTCAAAGGAGTACCATCGGTTAAATATTGTGCTAACCAATTACACTTATCACCCAATTATCTAGGAGACTTATTAAAACAAGAAACGGGAAAAAGTGCTATAGATCATATACATTATTACCTAATTGAAAAAGCAAAAGGATTGTTGTTAAACTCTTCAGCATCGATAAGCGAAATTGCTTATGACTTAGGCTTTGAACAACGTCAAAGCTTTAGCAAGCTCTTTAAAAGAAAAACAGGAATGAGCCCAAAAGAATATGCCGATTCTGTTTAGTGATATTCTATATTAAGATGTACTTTTTGAGTATATTCGTTGGAAATTAAAATTGCTAGTACTTATGAGAAAAATGAATAAACTAATTTTAATAGTTGTACTTTCTATTATCAGTATATCTTGCTCTGGAAATAAAGAATTTGCTGAGTTAAAAAAAGAAAATAGCACTTTAAAAGAACAACTAAAAAAGCTGAAAACAAAAAACTTAGAATTAACTAAACAAGCTTTGGCTCAAAAGGAGTTAAATAAAGGAAGTAGGATAACTGGGTTAATAGATTCAAAGGTTTTAAGAAATATAGATAAAATATATTCTGAAGACACATTAGATTTAGCCAAGTATGGTAATGAGTTTGTGTTTAAACGAGATGTTGTTTTAAATAAGTTAGATAATACTTCATTTGCTGAATCACTTGGGATGATTAGTGAACGATTAGAATTGTATGGTTATTATGTGTACAGTATCTGTGATGGAAAGTCATTGCCTCTAGAAATGTGTAATTGTACTGATTCGATTTATATAGTTATTGAACCAGAAGAATTAGGAGAAGATTATGAATTGTATAGAATGGGACTATATTATAATATAGATTTGATTGATTTAAAAAGAGTTGAAAAAGAAGGCAATGACTACGAAATTGTATTAACTTTTGAACATGGAGTTTATCCAAGAAAAAGAGTAAAAGTTAACTTATCAAAAATGAAATTAGAAAAGGTTGAATAGTTTGGTATAGAAAAAGATAAAAGAGCTATGGCATATTTAGGAGTATTGTTTTCTCTATCTCAAAAAGAAGTTCAAAAATTAAAGTCTTTTTTATCGGATGAAGATAGACTAGATTATTTACAAGAGGAAATAGAGGAGGTTTATTTTGAAGACTATCCTGAAAGGTTTGCAGAATTAGAAAAATCTTGGGATGCATTACATAGAAGTTTAACAAATGGTAAATTGGAATGGGATAATGGAAGTTTTCCTTTAAATCATACAATTTTAGGTGGAGAATTAATATATCGTAAAAGGAACTATATAATGTCTTTAAAAACACCAGAACAAGTAAAAGAGATTTATTCTACATTGAAAGATATAGCAAAAACAGATTTAAGAACAAGGTATAATAAGATTGATTCAAAAAATTATGGATTTGAGTTAACTGAAGAAGATTTTGAGTACACATGGGATTGGTTTGAGGAGAGTAAAGAGTTCTGGAAGAAAGCAGATTTAGAAAATCGATATGTTTTATTTACAGCAGATCAATAAAAGACAAAGAAAAAAGCCAAAAACAGGAATCGTATTAAAAATAAATTGTATTAATGAGAATAAGAACAAAAAAAGACCTTGAAAAACTAGATAATAAAATAAAGGAAGAGTTAGGAATTGATATACATAAATATAGAAACGAAGAAGTTGTAGAAAACTTTGTAGAATTATTAGTCTTTCCAAAATATGTTATCAATTGGGTTATTAGACCAGTTTTGATTTCAATTTTGGCTTTTATTATAGGTTTCTATATGTTGGATTTAGTCCATGTTGAATATGTCTTATATAGTATTATTGGACTTGTACTCTTTTTGTTAGCTGGGTTCTTTATGGGATTACTTTTTCTAATTTGGAAAATGAAATCTGATATGTGGGGAATTATTAATTATTCTTTGGATATTATGAAATCTGCTGTAGCTGATATAAATGAAGTTAGTAATCAGACTACTAAAGAAAATAGAAAAGATGTTTTAAGTTTACTTTTTAAGGGAGTTATACATATTATAACCATTCCCATGGTTTCAAAAGTGGTATCGGACAAAGTCCCATTCGTAGGTGGGATTATTAATAGAATAATCAAAAAGATTTTGACATTAGTTTCTGATAAAGTTAAGTTTGATGAAGAAAAATTAAAGAATGAATTGAGTAAAAATGAAGATGAACCAGATGCTTTAAAAGTGTACTTAAAGTCAATCTCATTTGCTTCTAATGGAATTAAAAAAGTTATGAACTTTACATTTGGTGTTGCACAGTTTCCTTTAAAAGTACTATTTGGAATTATATTGTTACTTCTAACATTGTTTCTTTATTTGATTAATTAAATTGAAATATAAAATAGGTATTTAATGTTTTGGAAAAAGAAGAAAAATAAGAAAGCTGAATTTATATGTTCTGAATGTGGACAAGTCCACTCTGAATGGCCAGCTTTAACTTTTAACTCACCAACTAATTATGATTTTCTTTCTGAAGAAGATAAAGTAGCATTAGGCAGGATAAACTCCGATTTTTGTGAGATCGATTTTGAGGAAGGTACAGGGCTATTTATCAGAGTAGTATTAACTCAAAAAGTGAATGGTTTTTGTGAAAACTTAGATTATGGGCTTTGGGTTTCGTTAAGTGAGAAAAGTTATTCAGATTATAAAACTAACTTTAATAATGAAAACCATGAAGCAGGATATTTTGGTTGGTTATGTAGTATGATACCAGAATATGACGATACAATGTCAATTCCTTGTAATGTTATAACAAAAACAGGAAATAGTAGACCTGAAATTTTTCCTCATCAAGATTTTGATCATCCCTTTGTAAGAGATTATTATAATGGAATTACAAAAGAAGAAGCAGAAAAAAGAATAAATAATATGCTAAAAAAGGTTTAATAAAAATGTAACTTTAAGACTCTTAATTAATTATAGGAAACCTTATTCGAAGCTATGAAAAAGACAATACTATTATTTACTGTTATGTTACTCTTCTTATCTTGCGCAAAAGAGGATGAGAAATCTAAGTTTATAGGAAACTGGAGTACCACTTCTGATACTAATTTTTCTACTAATATTACATTTTTAAAAGACTTACTCTTGATAGAAAACCCAAGTGTTTTTGATAGTCTTGTTACTACAGAATGGAAGGTTTATGGTACAAAAATTAAGCATGAGGGTAGCACATGGGATTATAAATTTAATAGTACTTATGATACCTTGTGGATTAAACATGAAGTCGATTCTGTTTATCATACAAAGTTGAGAAAGATAAACAGCAATTATGAGTTTTTTGAGAATAGTATTGGATTAAAATTAAAGTTGCCTCAAACAAAGGATACTTTAATAAGTTTGGGTAAAAAGGATTATGTATTTCCAATTTATTTGGGTAAACAAAATCATTCTTTACTATTAAAAACAGATAAATATTCTTTTGACTTAAAGAAATTGGAATCTAGGGTAATGAACTATTATTTATCAAAAAAAGAAAGTGAAAAAGACAGTTTGAAATTCGGACTTTTTATTGATAAATCTGTTAGTAGTAAAGAAGTAGATTCAGTTAAAAACATTTTAAGGGGATTACCTATTAAAAAGTTTTTTAGAATTTATGATAGTAAAGATTATCTAAAAGAGGATTGGAAATCCGAAATAAAATGGCAAGGGAAATTTGAAGAGTAATTATACTTTTCTCTTATTTTATAAAGCAATGAATTAAAATGGCAGTTAAAAAAGGAACGATGTATTAGGTACTAACAGTATTTAATACAAAATGAAAACTAAAAAAAACAAGAAGTTTTACAATTTTACGGAAGAGCAAAAAAGACGTGATTCTCATCGGCTTTTCAGAGGAAGTTATTCTATTGGTAAAGAATGGAAAAACTGGGCTAATAGAAAGTTTAGAAGAGATAATCGTGTTATTTTGAAAAGAACCTTGAAATTGGAAAAAGACATACCATATATAAGACATCGAAAGTTTTTAGATTGGTATGTAAATTAAAAATGAAAAGCTAATGAGATGTAAGCGGTTGTTTGTATACCGCTTACATTTAGTTTTATGTTATGGAAAGAACAAGAATTCTTAGACGAAGAAATAATACGCTATGGCAGTTCCTAAAAATAAAGAAGAGTTAATTTTTGAAATAGAAAACAATTATTCCAAACTAAAAAAAGATTTGGAAACAGTCCCGTTTGAATTGACTAAAGATAAAGAACTAGAAGGACATGCTAAAGGAACTCAAATGAGTGTTTCTGATTTGGTAGCTTATCTTATTGGTTGGGGAGAGCTAGTATTAAAATGGCACAAGAAAAAAGAAAAAGGAGAAACGGTAGATTTCCCAGAAACAGATTATAAATGGAACGAATTAGGAAAACTTGCTCAAAAGTTTTATTCGGACTATGAACACTTCGATTATCAAACATTGTTAAGTGAATTAGATACCATTGTTAATGAAATTCTGTCTTTGGTTAAAAGGACTGAAAACATAGATTTATATGAAAAGCCTTGGTATGACAAATGGACTCAAGGTAAAATGATACAGTTAAATACTTCGTCACCTTATAAAAATGCTAGAAGTAGAGTAAGGAAGTGGAAGAGAACAAAATTATAATTGATAAAATATTTTCCAAAATGAAATTTTATGAACTTAGGTTAAACCTGTCAGGAAAGGGGCGAAAAAGCTCTTACATTGCAGGACCTAGCCCTGGATATTTTCCAAACGGAAACCAAGGAGACATTCCTTTAGATGAATTTGTTAATGAAGTTGATATTGTTTTTGATAAATTAATTTTTTCAGAAGGAAAAAGAGTTCATGTAACCGATTTTATTTCACATGATGGAGTTAATGGCCTTGGATATGTAATATCTGAAAGAATTAAAAATTTGCTCCAAGATTTTAACTTACCAGAACATCGGTTTTATAAGTTGCCACTTTATCAGGATTCTAGAGGAAAACAACATCAATATTATAAACTACATATGTTACAGTATTATTTTGATTACTCATTAATAGATTTTGAAAAGTCATCTTTTTATATTGGCGATTTTTTTAAGAAGAACAAGAAGATTATAAAATACCAAAACGAACAAGAACTGATAATAAAATTAAAAAATTTAGATGATTTAGAAGAGAGAATATGGGGGAACAAAATCGTGTTAAATCATAATTATGAGAAGCAAGGGTTAGATTGTTTTCATATCCATCATTTTTCAGATGATTTCATTATTTCCGAAAGACTAAGAGAGTCACTGGAACAGATTGAAGCAACTGGAATTAATTATGAAGAGTGTAGTTTCGAGTGTAAAGGTATAGTTAGTTTTAGAAATTAATTAGTGTAAAGAATGTATTCAGATACCGTAATATGTATACCCGTAAAATGGGAATCTAGGACAGAAATTGTTGAGATGATATTAAAATCAAGCAAACAGCAATATTTATTTGCAGGCCAAATTTTAATGAACACAATCTCTGGAGAAAACTTTGAATTAGAAATTTGTGAAAAGGATGAGAGAATACCTATTGCGTTTGCATTTGCTGGAAAGGTAAATGGTATTAAAAAGGATGAAATCAATGAAGTAAAAAGACATAATTCAGTAATTTATTTAACAAAAAGAGTTGAATCATTAAAAGCTATAGAAGAGCTTGCGAATATTACATCTTTAATTGTTGAGTCTGGAGGTTATGGTGTTAAAATAGAATCAGCAGGTTTAGCTTTCTCAAAAGATCAATGGCTTATGTTGCAAAAGAATAAGGAGATAGAAAGATTTTATGGCATGTTTGTTTGTAACGCAGTTAGTTCTATTTTATCAGGTTTGTATTCATGTGGAATGCATAATCTGCTTCTAAAAGACACAATAGTTAGCGGACTTGATTATGAAAAAGGGCAAGAGTTAATAAGAGCGTTTAATTTATATCAATTATTTGAGAATCCTAAAATAATAGAAGGTCAAACTTTTAGTATTGATGGAGGCGCTTCAGTATATGTTGTATCTGAAGAGTTAAATCAACCTAACAAAGGAGAAGAATTATTTGAAAATCTATATGGTATGTGGAGACTTACAGCTAAGTAAAGCTTTATGAAAGTAAAATGAAAATTGATAATGCTAATGAGATTTAACTTTTCAGAAGAAGAATTATAAGTAATTTTTACCAATCATAAATACTTTGTACTTTCACTTCCAAAAATTGCATAAAATGAACAAAGTTTTAAAAATTGTATTAACATGGTTGCCTTCATTAGTAATTGTACTTATATACATAGCAAACGGATTAGATAAAATTTTGAATCCAAATCAAACAGGTAAAGTTGTAGTCAATAGCAGTATCATGATTGCAACAGGAATCTTTTTGTTAATTTCTGTTCTCTTGTTTTTATATCATAAAACATTAGTAATTGGAACTACTTTTTTAGCGCTTTATATGACTTTCATAGTCTTTGTTCATATGTATAAGGGCAAGCCTTATGAAGTTACTGTTTTAATTGTTATAGCAACAATCTTTGCTGCATATCTCAGAAAACCAGTACTATTTTATAAGTAAGAAGGGGGTAAAGAGGGGACTAAATTTATCTTGTTTATTAAAAAAAGGGAATATGGAAGAACCAAAATTTAGATGTGGAACTAGAAGTGCTATAATTAGTTTAGCAAAAACATTAGAGTTACCATATGATGATTTGATGCAAGATTGGTCTTATGAAGTCGCTAATCCAAATGATATAGAAAAGTATATTAAACATTATGATAAGCTAATTGATGAAGATCAAAAGTTTGTACTAATGCAAATAATGATACAAGCAACAACTGATCAAGGTAATAAAGATGATTTACAAAAGTATTGGAATGAAATAAGTACTAGATTACTGTGTGATAAAATAGTTCATGAATATACTATCTTTTATTGGGGCTGTTATGAAGAGGATATAGATATTAATGACTGTTGGGAAGTAACACCGTTTATTCGAAATTTATGGGAAGTAATGCAAAAGAGTTATGAAAAATAACAGAATGTAAAACTTAAGGAATCTATTAAAAATAGATTCTACAAAAGAATAAATATCCTACTTGTTTTTATAGATACTAGAGATAAGTTGAAATAAAAAATAGATAAACACAAAGGTTAACCCCAATTCTTCTACAGCTGAGATAATGTTTTTATTAAAGTTGTTCCAGTCTATTAGAAAATAAGAAAATATACTTAAAGCGATAGAGGTTAAAATTAATAAAAGTAATAGTTTCCTAGGCGGTTCCCACATATATTAGTTGCTGATTTAATACAGAGGAAGAGGCAGCTAAATGTAGGAGTTAAAAAAGCATTTATATAAAGAGAATTAATAAACGGAAGCCTTTGTGTAATAAACGGTAGTAAAATTGTTTTTAAAGGCAACTTAATTTAAAAAGGCATCAATGTCTTTCCTATAATTATCGCCAATAGGAATTTCCATACGCCCAATTTCAATATCATTTTTAGTATAAGCAGTAATCTTATTTTTATTTATAATATAAGAACGATGTATTCGAATAAAACGTTGATCTAGCTTTTGTAAAAAAGCTGAAATACTGGTTTTGGTAATATGATGTTCATTAGCCAAATGAATTTTGATATAATCTTTTAAGCTTTCAATATATAAGATGTCTTCAAAATTAACTTTAACCTGCTTTCTATCTTTTCTTATATAAATAAAGGAAGTGTTGTTTTCAGGTAGACTAGCAATTATAGGAGTTGAGGTATTTACCATTTGTAGCGCTCTAAACTTTTCAATTGCATTAAAAAAACGTTGAAAAGTTATAGGCTTTAAAATATAGTCAACAGCATTTAGTTCAAAACCGTCAATAGCATAATCTCTATAAGCGGTAGTAAATATTACTTTAGGTTTATGGAGTAAATTTTTATAAAAATCAATTCCCTTTAAAACTGGCATTTCAATATCTAAAAACAAAAGGTCGATAGTGTTTTCTTGTAAAAACTTACTTGCTTCAATTGCACTGGCACAAGAAGCCACCAATTCAAAATCATCCAATTGCATTAAATGATTTTTAAGCAACCTTCTTGCTAGTTCTTCATCATCAATAATTAAACATTTGTAGGTCATTTAATCGGAATTTTTAAATCAACATTAAAACTATCGTTTTCTTCTTGAATAGCTAAAGAGTAAGTGTCTGCATACAATAATTCTAATTGCTTTTTAACATTACCAATACCAATACTTTCTTTGCGAGAAGGTATTTTATTTTTAGCAATAGAGTTTTCTATTTTAAAATGAATCATAGTTTCCTCCAATTCAATATTGATATGAATAAAAGCTTTATTCAACTCTTGTGAAACCCCATGTTTAAAAGCATTTTCAATAAAAGTTAATAAAATTAAAGGAGCAATCTTAGCGCTGGAGTTTTCAGGAGTATTCAATTGAATTGTAACACGATTACCGTAGCGTACTTTTTCTAAAGCTAAGTAGTTTTTTATCAGATCAATTTCCTTTTGTAAGGACACAAACTTCTCATTACATCCATATAACATATAGTCTAACATCTCAGAAAGTTTTTCAATAACTTCAGGAGCTTCATCCGATTTTTCTATAGTTAATGCATATAAGTTATTTAATGTATTAAATAAAAAATGCGGATTTAATTGATGCTTTAATGTAGTTAATTCTGTAGCTTTTTTTTGCTCGTTTATTTTAAGGAAACGTTGTTGTTCGTTATAAAACTTAATGATTAATAATATAATTGTTGGCGTTAAAAACTTTACCGATTTACTTACTATAATTTGAATTTTAAAAATATGATCCAAAAAGCCTTTCATAGAATCGTAATCCGTATTGTTTTGTGTTTTGTCAAAATACCTTGGTAGATGCCAAAACTCTTGAAGACTAACAAAAAGAGCATAATTCAACATAAGTAGTATGAGTAAGAAAAAGCTAAATTGGATGTATTTCTTAGGGGTTAAAAAATAAGGGATGAGTATGTAAAGTACACAATAGGCAATTATAATTTGTATTGATAACAGAATTAATCGCGACTCAAGACCTTGATAGTAACTCCTAAAATATGAAGCTTCTAGTGTAATTAAGAAATAGGAGAAAATCCCTAACCAAAATAACAAATGACGTATTAGGGGGATTTTAATTAAAGAAGTTATTTTTTTTGTTTTACCCATCAAGCGACTAAAATACAATATATATAATACTGAAAACTAAAAGTAGCTTAAATATGAATTTAAGTAGCTTAATAGATAAATATCATAGACTAAAACAAAGTTTGATACTTCATAAGTTTCAAGAGACAAAAATAGTCATTTAGTCTACTTTTTTTAAAGCGATTCTTTCTCACAATACTTTAGCGGGCCAAGCAATATGTTTAATTATTGAAATTTAAAAAATGAAAAGAATTGTTTTATTCATGCTCCTGCTATTAGGAGTTTTTAAGACACAGGCTCAAAAGCAAAATAGAATTGTATTTAACGATACTATCATTAAACTAGATGGGGAATTAAATGAACCTATCTGGGAACAGTTAGATGTACATGGGAATTTTATTGATTATATGCCTAAGAATGGAAGTATAGCAGCAAAACAAATGGAAGTGAAAATATTTCACAACGGTAAAAAGTTATATATAAGTGCTGTATACTATGATGTAACAGACAAGATACAAGTTGGATCTTTAAAAAGAGATGATTTAGGAAATTCAGGAGGAAATAGCGATTGTTTTGCTGTTCTTATTGATACTTATAATCAACAACAATCGGGGTATTTTTTTATTGTGAATATGGGAGGTGCTTTAATTGATGCATTGGTATCGAGAAAAGGAAGTGGTTATTGGATTAGTAGGAGCTGGAATACAATTTGGAATGCTAAAACTTCAGTAAAAGGAAATCAAAAAATATACGAAATTGAAATTCCATTAAAAGCTTTAGGGTATAAAGAAGACAGTCCTAATTGGGGAATTATGTTTCACGCTAGAGATATTAAAACAAATGAATGGATTACGAGTACTAAAATAGATCGTAATTTTTCACAATATGATTTACGTTTCTCAGAACCTTTTGAAGTTGAAAACTTATCGAATAATAAGCCTACTAAGTTTACATTAACGCCATCTTTAACCATGGATTATCAGGAGAGTTTGATAAATAAAACAGAAGACTCTAATATAAAACCTAGTTTAGATTTTCAATATAATGTAAGTTCTTCTTTAAAATTAGATGCAACCCTTAATCCAGATTTTTCGCAAATAGATGTAGATACACAAGTGACCAACTTAAGTCGTTTTGCCGTGTTTTTTCCAGAGCGACGTAATTTCTTTATAGAAAATAGCGATTTATTTACCTCATTAGGTGTAAGTGGTGTAAATCCGTTTTACTCTAGAAGAATAGGAGCAGAAACCGATATCTTATTTGGTTTAAAACTATCAGGGAATGTAGCAAAGAAAACACGTTTAGGAGTATTGAATGTGGCTACAAAGAAAGAAGATACGAAGCCAGCTCAAAATTATGGAGCACTGGTCGTAGAGCAACAATTATCGAATGTTTTTAGAACAACGGGATTTATAATTAACAGACAAGAAACCGATGGTTTTTCATTTTTGAATGATTACAATAGGGTAGCAGGATTGAATGTAAACTACAATTCAAAGAATAATAAATGGACAGGATTGGCAAATTATGCCCAGAGTTTTACGAGTAATATATCTGACGATAATAAGTTTTATAGTTTGAGCCTTTGGTACAATAGCTTAAAAACATCTTGGAAAACTTCTGTAAGAAAAGTTGGAAGAAATTATATCACCGATGTTGGTTTTGTGCCAAGACTAGATAATTTTGATGCAATTAATCAAACAATAGTCAGAGAAGGATATACACAAGCTATTGGACGATTGAGTTTGACGCATTTTCCAAAAGATTCTAAAAAGATTAACTTTTATAAATACTTAGGATTTTCAAACAATACCTATTTTGATGAGGAAGGAGTAGTATCTCAATCTTCAACGAATATTAATAACGATTTATTATTTAATGATAGCTCCCTAATTTATGGAGGAGTTGAGCATAATTATGTTAACCTAAAGTATGCTTTTGATCCTTTAAGAAATGGAAATTATATACAACCAGGTATTTATAACTATTATCGATTTTCTGCTGGGTATCGAACTACAAGAAATAGAAAGTTAGAATTTGATGGAAGTTATGAATTGGGTAGTTATTATGGAGGTTCTAGAGATCGTTTAATAGCGAGGGTAGATTATAAATTAATGCCTTTAGCAAGATTGTATGTAAGATACGAACGTAATGATATTGATTTAAATGAGTTGGGAAGCGATACTTTCCACTTAGCTAGATTCTCAGGTGAAGTATTCTTTTCTAACCGATTAAATTGGACAACTTATGTGCAGTACAATACACAGTTTGATAATTTCAATGTAAACTCACGATTGCAATGGGAGTACAAACCATTGTCTTATATCTATTTGGTAATTTCAGATAATTTTAATCAAGAAATATCAAGGCAAAATTGGGGAGTAGCTTTTAAAATGAATTATAGGTTCGATTTTTAGTACATAACAAAAAAGAGCCATACAATTGTATGGCTCTTAGGTTTCATAGTTTATTCAAAGCAATTTTCCCATTTAAAATTTTAAGGTTGCACCTATTAAAAAGTTTCTAGTTGCTTGAGGATAGTATCCAGAACCATCTACGGTTGTAGTAGTACCAGGGTTTGTCCAAGTATCGTCATACGTAAAGTAATAACCTCTGTCTACATACTCTTTGTTGAAAATATTGTTTACTAAAGCAGTAAAAACAATCGATTTAAATATTTTGTTTGTTTGAATTTCGTAAACAAGATTTAAATCACTTGTAAAGAATCCTTCTAATACATCTAAATCAGAAACTCTACTATCTAAATTACTCATAAACTGTTTTCCAACATATTTAGATAAGAAAGCTAATTGCAAGTTTTTTACTGGTTTATATACAAGTGCATTTCCGAAAACAATATCTGGAGAAAAAGTAATTGTAGTGTTTCCTAAGTTTTGTAAAACTCCGTCAATTTTAGCGTGATAATCTCTATTGATGTTTTTACTAAAAGCAATATTTGGACGCATGGAAACTTGCTCAGATAATTTAAGATCAGCATCTATTTCTATACCTAATCTATAACTGCTACCACTAGAAGCTCTTAAAGGTTCTCCTGTGTTAGGGTCAATAGCTCCTGTTAAAATTAATTGGTTTTGGTAATCCATATAATATATATTGGTATTTATCTTAGCTACAGGAGTAGATAAACGCCAACCTAATTCGTAATCGTCTAAGCTTTCATGTTTAGAGTTTCCTCCTTCAAAGTCATTTCTATTAGGCTCTCTATTTGCTTTTGCATATGAAACATATAAACTATGCTCGTCATTCACTTTATAAGTTAAACCAGCTTTAGGGTTAAAGAAGTTATAATCTTTATCTACATTAATAGGATCTCTATCAGAAGTTAAACCAGAAGTTTTATAGTTAACAAACCTTCCTTGAATATCTACAAAAGCTTTTAAGTTATCGGTAACATTAAAAGTAGCTTTAGAAAAAATACTTAAATCTGTTTTTTTCGAAGCACTATCATAATAGTGATCTCTGATATTTGCATTTGGAGCTAAATCGCTTCCCCAAATAACTTCTCCATAATGATCGTTGTCATATTTACTATAAGAACCACCAGTAATAATTTCTAAGTTATCTTTTTTATATGTTACGTTTCCGTTTGCAACATAGAAATGATTATCTAACCATCTTCTTACAATAACATCACTTCCATCAACAATTAAATTGTTATAATCAGCAGCATCTCTACCAGCTTTGTATTGTTCAAAATAACCTTTACCACGTGTATAGTTTAAACCAATATTAGTAGACCAGTTTTTATTAATCTTTTCATTCCAGTGTAATTGGTAGTGGTCTTGTTGATAGTTATCAGTTTCGTTATCGTAGGTATAAGGATTGAATCTTCTGTTTGTTTGTAATTGTTTAAGATCAATTCCTGCCCAAGCTTGGAAAGTTTTTTCTTTACCTCCAAAAACTAAAGCTTTAATTAACGTATTATCATCTGTATAACTCCCTTGTAAGAAGTACGATTTTAAATCGGTAAAAGCTTTATCAATATATCCATCAGAATAGATATTAGATAAACGTCCAGCAAATTCGAAATGCTCGTTTACTTTACCAGTAGTAAATTTTACAGTGTGTTTTCTAGTTCCATAAGAACCAAAAGAGTTAGAAATTTCTCCACCAGCTTCTTCAGCAACAGCATCAGTTAATATATTTAAACTAGCACCAAATGCACCAGAACCGTTTGTTGAGGTACCCACACCACGTTGTAATTGTAAACTTTGAGTAGAAGAAGCAAAGTCTCCCATATTTACCCAGAATGTTCCTTGACTTTCTGCATCGTTATATGGAATACCATTTACAGTAACATTTACACGAGAAGCATCAGAACCACGAACTCGAATGTAAGTATAACCAATACCAGCACCTGCATCAGAAGAAGAAACAACGTTTGGTAAATAATTCATTAAAATAGGAATGTCTTGTCCTAAGTTACGTTTTGCAATTTCTTTCTTAGTTAAATTAGAATGCGTTACAGGAGCGTCAGCCTTTACACGTACTGCTGATACTAATACTTCATCTAAAACATTTGCATCAGATGTTAATTGAAAGTTTACTGTTTGATTAGCTGTGATATCAACTTTTTGAGTTATGGTTTTAAAACCAACATACGAAACGGTAACATTATAGGTTCCTTTGGCAAGGCTTAATTTAAAACCTCCTTCAAAATCGGAAGAAGTTCCTTTTTTTAAGCTTTTTACAGCAACAGTTGCCCCTACAAGAGGTTCTTGTTGGCTATTCACTACTTTACCAGATAGGATAAAGTTTTGAGAATTTGCAGTAAACGCTGCAAATAATAGCATTAGAGAAGATAAAATCTTCATTTTTTTAATAAAAGACATCGGTCTCATTTTTTATAAAATAAAATTGAATAAAAAGAGGTAATTATTCGTTGTTTTGGTTTGAATAATTGTTTTGTTACTACAAGATGCTTTCAATGAATATGTTACTTCATTAGTATCAATTACAAGGTAAATTTACCTCTCTTTGTAATAACAATTAAATCCCTAAACAGCATTACCTGTTCTAGGTTCATTGGGTATGATCTCAGCCTATATTGGGCACCCCTTTACGAGAACAGTGCAAAGGTAAAGCTGTTTTTTATAATAGCATACAAACAATTGAGAATTTTTCTAAATAACCAGTTATTTGATAGAAGTAAAAAGCTAATCAAGTCGAGGTTTCTTTCTAAGTGCTTTTTTTAAAGAATGTTGCTTTTTGTTTTCTGCCTTTTTTAAGATTGAACTTCTACTAGGTTTGGTAGCTTTCCTAACCTTAGGTTTCTTTAAACCTTGTTTTATGATTTCAAGAAAACGTTTTGTAGCAAGTTCTTTATTAGTGTGTTGACTTCTAGTTTCATCACAAAAAAGAACAAGGGTATGTTCTTTCGTTAAACGATTAGAGATATTCTTAATCAATAATTGTTTTTCTTCAGAAGATAAAAATTTAGAGTTTTCTAAATCGAAAGTTAATTCAATTTTAGAAGAGACTTTATTTACATGCTGACCACCAGCACCAGAACTACGAATAGCTTTAAAGTTTAATTCTTTTAGCAGTTCTGGGATATACATATTATAAGGAATAATCGGTAGTATCTATGTTCTGATGCATAAAATGCATATCTAAATCTGTTAAAGTATCAGAAAAAGAATATAGGTTTTCTTTCTTGGAAAGGATTTCATCAATAATTTGAACAGCCTTTTTAAAACGTGTTTCTTTATCTCCTTTCAATAAAACATAAGGACGATTGTATTTCTTTAAAGTGTTTTCAAAAGCAGTAAACATTTCTAAACGTTGCTCTGGTCTGTCGCGTAAATCGTCGGCTTCCCAAGGAGTATCAATATAAGTTAAGAAATAAATATCATAAGTATTTTCAACAGCGGCTTCATCAAGAATTGGGTCTACAAAACCTCCATAATATTCTTCAGAGTATACTTTAGTTTCTAATAAATCGGTATCGCAAATTAAAATTTTATCGGCTTTTTTAGCTAAATCGTTTTCTAGTTTTATTTGACCTTCTGCAATAGGAATAATATCTTTTTGTTCACAAACTTTACGTTCATTGTTCCATTTGTCTTGTAAATAATCACGTGCAAATTCAGGAGCCCAAACGGTATTATAATGACGCGCTAATTGTCCTGAAAGTGTAGTTTTTCCAGTGCTTTCTGGTCCGAATAAAACAACCTTTACAAGGTTGATGTTTTGTTGTCTAAGTGCTTTTTCCATGATAAATAACCAGAAACGGCAATAAAGGTGAAAATTAAATATTGAAAACTAGTAAAAGTGAATCCTTTGTATAGATATAGTGGTATAGAAATTAAATCACCAATAATCCAATAGATCCAGTTTTCTATTTTTCTTCTTGCCATTAACCACATTCCAACAAAAAATACGGCAGTGGTAACGGTGTCAATATATGCTGTCCAGTTATTCCATTTGTCGAAATAAGTATACACACCATACACAAAAACTAGTGTTGCTAAAAAAATAATAATACTTGTTTTCTTTTCTTTAGTAGTGGTTCTTGAAATAGGAGTAACATGAGTTTCATCAACTCTACGAGTCCAAATATACCAACCATAAACGCTCATGATAAAATAGTATCCATTTATCATCATGTCGCCTAGTAGTTGCCATTTCAATAGTAAATAAACAAATATAGAGGTGCTAATCATTCCAGTAGGAAAAACCCAAATCTTATTTTGTTTAGAATACCAAACAGATAAGAAACCGAAAATTACAGCAATAATTTCTAGCCAAACATCTAAAGGATCATAAGTTGCATATTGGCCAAAGAGGAAATCAAAAATTTGGTTCATAATCGCTGCGGTCAGATTTTACAATTTTCATTAATAAGATTCCGTTATCTATCAATTCAAATGAATTTTTTAATTCGGAAGTAATCAATTGCATTACTTTATCATAGTCACCATACACCTGAGTGCTTAAAGGATTTTCACGAATGGTTAATCCAGATGCTCTTAACTTTTTTATAAAGTCGATAATAGGCTGTTCAAACTCATTTTGAAGAGGAGTCAAAGTCAATTCAACAGATATTTTCATTGTAAAAATAAATTAGGAGAACAAATATAGTGTAGTATGCTATAATATAGGTTTTTAAAAACCCTAAATTTTAACTAGCATACACACAAGTAAACCCTTCCGTTTCTAAGAAGTGAATATTGTATTCAGAAGTTACACCTTCATATAAAATTTTACCGGTAGTTTGATTGGTATCAAAAGAGAAGTCTTCTATATAAATGTTTTCTAAGAAGAGTAATTTTTTCTTACCATAAATTTTGTACAAACTTTCTTTAGCACCCCAAACAATAGTTAGCTTACTCACCAAAGCATCGTGGTTGGCTATCGATTTATATTCTTCAATAGGAGTGAATTTATGTGCAATTTTTACAATTTTGTCGCGTTGCTTCTCAATATCTATTCCTACAGGCTTTTTACTTGAAATGATAATACCTGAAAAAGTGAAAGAATGCGTAATAGAAATAAAGTTTCCGTCCTTTAAATGTGGTTTACCATACTCATCATACACTAAATCGGCATCAGTATAACCTACTTCTTTTAGCAATTGACGAACACTTAAAAAGCCTCTTCTGTGTAAATCAGACTTCATATTATTAACACGTTCGCTACTACTTTTCGTAAGTTCAATGTCTTTAGATAAATCTTCAAAAGACTCTTCAATCTTCCAAATCAATACTTTAGAAGTGTCGTTTACCGTTAATGTTTTGTGAATAGGCATATTTTAGAAAGTTATTTCGTAATTTTGCAACTCAAAATTTTAGATACATAAATATACAAAAATATGAGCACAAAAACCGCTACATACGTTCCTTACAAAGTTAAAGATATTTCTTTAGCTGATTGGGGAAGAAAAGAAATTGAATTGGCAGAGGCTGAAATGCCTGGGTTAATGAGTTTACGTGAAGAGTATAAAGATGAGCAACCTTTAAAGGGAGCAAGAATTGCAGGATGTTTACACATGACGATTCAAACTGCGGTTTTAATTGAAACTTTACAAGCTTTAGGAGCTGAGGTTACTTGGAGTTCTTGTAACATCTTTTCTACACAAGATCAAGCTGCTGCTGCTATTGCTGCTGCTGGTACTCCAGTATATGCTTGGAAAGGTATGAACGAAGAAGAGTTTGACTGGTGTATAGAACAAACTTTATTCTTTGGTGAAGATCGTAAGCCATTAAACATGATTTTAGATGATGGTGGAGATTTGACAAACATGGTATTAGATAAATACCCTGAGTTAGCAGAAGGAATCAATGGATTATCTGAAGAAACTACTACAGGAGTTCACCGTTTATACGAAAGAGTAAAGAATGGAACTTTACCAATGCCAGCAATTAACGTTAACGATTCTGTTACTAAATCTAAATTTGATAACAAATATGGATGTAAAGAATCTGCTGTTGATGCTATTCGTAGAGCAACAGATGTAATGTTAGCAGGTAAGAGAGTTGTAGTTTGTGGATATGGAGATGTAGGTAAAGGTACTGCTGCTTCTTTCCGTGGAGCTGGTTCTATTGTTACTGTTACTGAAATTGATCCAATTTGTGCTTTACAAGCAGCTATGGACGGTTTTGAAGTTAAGAAATTAGAAACTGTTGTTGGAAATGCAGATATCGTAATTACTACTACAGGAAACAAAGATATCGTTAGAGGAGAGCACTTCGAAGCAATGAAAGATAAGACTATTGTTTGTAATATTGGTCACTTTGATAACGAAATTGACATGGCTTGGTTAAATGGAACTTATGGAGATTCTAAAGTTGAAATTAAGCCTCAAGTTGATAAGTATACAGTAAAAGGAAATGATATTATCATTTTAGCAGAAGGACGTTTAGTAAACTTAGGATGTGCTACAGGTCACCCAAGTTTTGTAATGTCTAATTCATTTACAAACCAAACATTAGCTCAAATCGAGTTATGGAACAATGCTGATGCATATAAGAATGAAGTATATATGTTACCAAAGCACTTAGATGAGAAAGTAGCAAAATTACACTTAGCTAAGATTGGTGTTGAGTTAACTGAATTACGTGAAGATCAAGCATCTTATATTGGAGTAACTGTTGAAGGTCCATATAAACCAGAACACTACAGATACTAAGATATATAGTATAGAGATAGAAAAAGGTTCGTATGAAAATACGAACCTTTTTTATTTTTGTTTTCTTTAATTAATATGCTTTTTAAGCAGTTGGAATACGTTCATCAACCATTTTTAAAGGCATATCATCCATTAGGTCTATCATATCTAAAATATCTCTTACTTTTTCTTCCTCTTCAGCTTGTTCGGTAACAAACCACTGTAAAAAGATTTCAGAAGTAAAATCACCTACTTTTCTTGCAGTTTTAAATGCATGGTGAATAGATTTTGTAACTTCAATTTCGGCATCTAAAGAAGCTTCAAAAACAGCTCGTAAGCTTTCATATTCGTGAGTAATAGTGTCTACTGTTGGAGATAAAGCACTACCACCGTTATCATTAACAAATTTGAATATTTTCATCATATGTGCTCTTTCTTCTTCTGCTTGATTATAAAAGTAAGTAGCACTATTTCTAAGTTCTCTTTGATCGCACCATGATGCCATGGCTAAATATTTAGAAGAGGCTTTTTGCTCCATCATTATTTGATGGTTTAGCAAATCCACTACTTCTACATCTAAAATCATATCTCTTCTTATTGCTGTTTCCATATTATCTTATTTTTAGTGTTGCTGGTAACTAGGATAAAGATACAGAATAAATAGCCTTAAAAAAGGAGCGGAGCTTAATTTAAAAATAGTCTTAGTAAAGGTCTGAATTTATTTAAAAGCAGATAATACAGTTTCTCTTAATTCTAAAATTTGAGGTACATCTAGTAATAAAAGGTGTTTGTTATCGGCAGCAAAAAGAAGTATATAATTATCACCTTCAATAATATTTTCTATAGATTCATAAGAAGAATAGTGAAGTATCTTTTTTCGAAATGCTAGTAATTGACAAAAAGTAAAATCAATTACTTTATAACCCAAATCTAATTGGTAGCAGTTGCGATCTTCACAAGAGATTTTATATAAGGTTTCTTTTACTGAAAAATTCATGTGGCAAAGATAATTGTTTTTAATGAATCTAAAGAAAAATAGTTTAAGATTAAAACTTTAGAAAGGAAGTCTCTTTTTTTGAGTAAGTTTGCTGTTGAAAAAGTGCTATGATTTTCTACTACATAATTTTTTAGATTATTTACAATCTGGCCTTATTTCTATACATTTTATTAATCAAAATAATTACAATGAAAAGAGTAGTTTTTGCAATTGCTATGTTTCTGGGGGGAACAGAGATACAAGCTCAAGATCCTAACGTATTAGTGGGGTTAAATGCCCCAGCAAATGGAATAAAAATTAAAGCGAATTGGCCAGGGCTTAATGGAGGTTGGGCTAGAAGCTTTCAGCTGGTAAATCAAAATGATACGGAGAAATTTATATCGTTTGGAGCTTTAGGAGACATCAATAATGGAGTTTCTTCTTTTGTTTATGGATATATTGGAAAAAATTATGATGATACTTTTATGACGTTTAAACCAAATGGTCATGTAGGTATAGGTACTACTAATCCATCATCAATTTTTCATATATCAAGTAATGCTCCAGTAGTTAAAATTCAAAATAAAAATGAAGAAGGTACTAGTGATAGTTTTTATGGCTGGATTGGAGGTTATGATAAAAACGGTGCTGAAATGTGGTGGTTAGGTGAAGGAAGCACATCTTCTAAACAATTAGGTCTTTTTACCAACAGAGTAGGTTATGATTTAAAAGTTTTTAATAAAGGACAAGGAATTACTGTTAAAGGAGATGGGAAAATAGGTATTGGTACAGAAACTCCTTCTGGAAAGTTAGAAGTAATGGGAGATGGGGTTTTTAGAGCTACAGATAATACTCATGGTTTGGCATTGCATGTAAGAAATACAAGTGGAACCAATTCTTTTACCTTAAGAGGATTTACAACTAAAGGGCAATTAAAAGCGCAAAATGGATTGCATTTTGAAATGGAAGATGAACTAGGAAATACTTGGTTTCATGGGCAAAATGGAGGTAGAGTAGGAATTGGGACAAAAACACCTGGAGCAAAATTAGATGTAAATGGAAATATTAATTTTACCGCATCTCAAGGTGTTTGGCTTACAGGGAAAACAGATACAGGAGGGATTAATTCTTCTACACAATTAAAAACAGGGCATTATCAATCATTGATTAGACAAAAAACAGCGAGTAATCATGTTGTTAATTTAGGAGGAATAGGAAATGTTTTTGGTTTTTTTGGTTTTGATAAAAACAGAACAAGTAATGGTTTTGATCATTCATTGATTATGAATGTTGATAATGGATTTATAGGAGTAGGAACTATTATACCAACGGCAAAATTAGATGTAAATGGAAATATTAATTTTGCTTCATCTCAAGGTATTTGGCTTACAGGGAAAACAGATACAGGAGGGATTAATTCTTCTACTCAGTTGAAAGCTGGTACTTATCAATCATTAATTAGACAAAAAACAGCGAGTAATAATGTAGTTAATATAGGAGGAATAGGAGATGTTTTTGGTTTTTTTGGTTTTGATAAAAATAGAACAATTAATGGAGTTGATCATTCTTTAGTAATGAATACGAATTCAGGAAATATAGGAGCAGGTATTGTTGAACCAAGAGAGAAATTAGACGTAAATGGAAGTATTATAGTAAAAGATGGACATAACCTTTCTTGGGGAAATAAGTACGGTGCTGGTATTCCAACTATTGCAGCTAATACAGCTTCTGGAATTTATTTTTATCCAAATGGAAGTACATTAGGAGCAACCATGAAAATTGATAAAGCAGGAAATGTAGGAATAGGAACATCAACTACAGGAACTCATAAATTAGCTGTAGAAGGATCTATAGGAGCTAGAAAAATTAAAGTAGAAGCATTTCCTAATTGGTCAGATTTTGTATTTGAAAAAGAGTACAAACTACCAACTTTAAAAGAAGTTGAAAATCATATTAAAGAAAAAGGACATTTGAAAGATATACCAAGTGCAGTTGAAGTAAAAAAAGACGGTTTCTACTTGGGAGAAATGGATGCTAAATTATTACAAAAGATTGAAGAGTTAACTCTATATACTATTCAACAAGAAAAAGAAATAGAGACTTTAAAAAATCAAAAATTAGAAATTGAAAAGGTTAAGAAAGAGAATAAAAATCTTAAGAAGAGATTGGAAAAACTAGAAAAATTAGTTAATAAGTTACTATAAAAATAAAAAGCTCGTCAATTGACGAGCTTTTTATTTTTATATAATCTTGAATTAAATATTTAAAGATGTAAATAATTCAATTAATTTAGGATTAGATGGTCTAGGAGCATTTGCAGTTACAATCTTTCCTTGAGGATCAATTAAAATAAAACGAGGAATACTATTCACTCTGTAAGCGTTAGCAAAAGATTTGTCTTTTTTTGCGTATAATTGAATACCTGATAGGTTTTTATCAGCAACCATGTTTTTCCATGTTTGATAATCTTTTTCACTATCAACAGAAATACTTACAAATTGAATATTTTTATTATGATATTGTTTTTCAACTTTTTGTAAGAAAGGTATTTCTTTTTTACAAGGAGGGCACCAAGTAGCCCACATATCTATATAAACATATTTTCCTTTTAAATCATCTAAAGAAGTAGTACCTCCTTTGTAGTTTTCATAGTCTACAAATTTAGGAGAATCAGCCCCTTTGGCTAATTTAGTCGCTACATACATATTATTAGCATGAGTTTTGTTTACATATTGAGTTAAACCTTTGATGTTTTTCTCTTGAGCTGCAACAAAAGCAGAATCTAATTTAGTTTCTTTAATTCTCTTATTGAAAGCGTCAACAAAAGCATTTATTTTAGTGTCAAATTCTTCTTGAGGTAAATTAAAAAGTGCTTGATTTTTAAAAAGCTCTTGTTCTAATAAAGTAGATTTAGCTAAAAAACTACTTTCTGATGCTCCTTCACCTGTATAAGCAATACTTTCATAAAACTCATTACCATTTAAAGTCATGTTAATTACAGCTCCATTTTTTAAATATAAAGCAGTAGCTTTTTTTCCATCAAAAAGGCGGTAAAATCCATCTTCAACATTCATAGTGTCTTTAAATATTCCTTGATCATCAACTTTAATAGTGCGATTAAATTTTAATTGAGGATTAGAAATTAATATAGAATCAGAGTTTTTATTAGTGATTTTTCCTGAAAAAGTAACAAAATTGTTTGGTTCTTTTTTACAAGAAATCATAGCTACTGTCATAGCTATTAAAAAAACTATTTTTTTCATTAGTTGTTAAGTTTAATTTAAGGTTTGTAGCGCACTAAATTACTAATTTTAAATTTAGAGTAACCGTAAATACTAAATTATCCTAACCAACCTTCTCTATCTAAGCTTCTATATTGGATAGCTTCTGAAATATGATGTGATTGAATATCATTGGATAAAGCCAAATCGGCAATAGTGCGAGAAACTTTTAAAATTCTATCATAAGCTCTAGCGGAAAGATTTAGTTTTTCCATAGCTCTTTTTAGTAGTTCATTACTTTCGTCTGATAATTTACAAAATTTACGAATTTGCTTTGCATTCATTTGAGCATTGTAATGGATGGTGTCAAAAGAAGAAAATCGTTTAGTTTGAATTTCTCTAGCTCTAACAACTCTTTTTCTAATTTCAATACTTGTCTCACTCTTTGTATCTTCTGATAGTTTTTTAAAAGGTACAGGGGTTACTTCAATATGAATATCAATTCGATCTAATAAAGGCCCAGAAATTTTACTTAAATAACGTTGCATTTCTGCAGGAGATGAGTTTGCAGGAGAATTTCCATCATTGAAATATCCGGAAGGACTAGGGTTCATACTAGCAACAAGCATAAAACTACTAGGGTAATTTACAGTAAATCGAGCTCTAGATATGGTTACTTCTCTATCTTCTAGTGGTTGTCTCATTACTTCTAAAACACCACGTTTAAATTCAGGTAATTCATCTAAAAACAGAACACCATTATGTGCTAACGATATTTCTCCTGGTTGCGGTAAATTATTTCCACCACCGATAAGAGCAATATCAGAGCAACTATGATGAGGTGACCTAAATGGGCGATTATATTGAAGTCCAGAATTCTTTATTTTACCAACTACAGAATGAATTTTTGTTGTTTCTAATGCTTCCTGTAAAGTCATGGGTGGTAATATGGATGGAAGCCTTTTAGCTAACATTGTTTTTCCAGCTCCTGGAGGTCCAATTAAAATAATATTATGCCCACCAGCTGCTGCAATTTCCATACATCTTTTAATACTTTCTTGTCCTTTTACATCAGAAAAATCAAATTCAGAAGTATCTGCTCGATTATCAAACTCAGCTTGAGTATTAATGCAAGTAGTTTTTAACTGTTCAATACCGTTGAAGTGATGAATCACTTCCATGATATTATTTACACCAAAAACTTCAATGCCATCAACAATAGCAGCTTCCTTTGCATTTTCTTGAGGTAAAATAAAATATTTAAAACCTTCTTCTCTAGCTTTAATTGCAATTGGTAAGGCTCCTTTTATAGGTTGTAAACTTCCGTCTAAAGAAAGTTCTCCCATAATAACATACTTATCTATATCTTCAAATTGTATTTGGTTTGAAGCAGCTAGTATTCCTATAGCTAAAGTTAAATCGTAGGCAGCACCTTCTTTTCGAATATCAGCAGGAGCCATGTTAACTATAATTTTTTTACCAGGAAATTTATAACCATTATTATGAAGTGCAGCTGAAATTCGATAAGAACTTTCGCGTACAGCATTATCAGGTAGGCCAACTAGATGATAACCAATTCCTTTGTCAATATTTACTTCAACAATTATCATTGTAGCATCAATGCCAAAAACAGCACTTCCATAGACTTTTACTAACATAGCTTTTTCTTTTTTTGTTAAATATAAAGAATTTTTTTGAAGGTTTATTTTATGCTTTTTTGTATAAGTGAAATTCTTTCTATAACTTTCAAGTCGTAAAATTAAAGTTATGAGTTAGTTAATAGAATATTATTAGTCTATTATGAAATTAGATCCCCCGAAACTATATTATTATGGAAAAAGAGAAAAAATCTACACTGATTGTAGATAGTTGTCCGCTTATATGTGAAAAGTACAAAGAAATATTAACTCCTTTTAAAGATACCGAGATTTACTTGTTCAATATCGATGTAGCCTATAATTATGAAGGAGCGTTTGATGTTGTTAAAAGAATAATAGAAACAGAGTCATATTTAGACTTTATTATCTTAGAGTTAAAACTTCCACCTACAGAAGATAAAAGAATATTATCGGGTTTAGATTTTGGAATTTTAGTTAGAAAACTACTACCCACAACTAAATTGATTGTATCAACTTCATGTAACGATAATTACATGGTGCATAGTATTTTTAAAAATTTAAACCCAGAAGGGTTTTTAATAAAAAAAGATTTAACTTCTGATAGTTTCCAAGAGGCTATAGCCTCTGTGGTAAGTGAAACACCTTATTACAGTAGGACTGTTTTAAAATTGTTGAGAAAAAAGATTTCAAATGAATATTTATTAGATTCTATGGATAGGAAAATATTGTATGAATTGTCCATAGGTTCAAGAATGAAAGACTTACCAAACTATATACCTCTTTCTGTTGCAAGCATTGAAAAGAGAAAGCGTCAATTGCGTAAGGTTTTTGGTGTTAAAAACAAGGGAGACAGAGAGTTAATATTGAAGGCGAGAGAGATAGGAGTTATATAAAATAATAAAAAGTAAGGTAAAACCTTACTTTTTTTATGGTTTTTTAGAGGTTTTTTTGAAGGTTTAAAAATAGCTTTGGAGAGAACTAAAAATAGCTACTCTAAAAAATTTAACTTTTGAAAGACACATTAATCAATTTAGTACAGAGATTATTACAAAAAAATCGCATATCATTTGATAAAGAAGAATTATCATTTCAAATCCAAAGTCATCCTTCTTATCCAAGTTTACATGCTATAACTGGTGTTTTAGATCACTTCAATATAGAAAATGTTGCTGCCGATGTACCTGTTAATACAGAAACCTTATTACAATTACCCGATTGCTTTATAGCACAAGTAACTACAGAAAAAGGTAAAGACTTAATTGTTGTTGAAAGAAAAAAACTGGATTATACCTTGTATGATTCAGATAATAAAAAAGAAAAACTTTCAGAAAGTGATTTTCTTCAAAAGTTTACAGGAATTATTGTTGCTGTTGAAAAAACAGAAGAAAGTACTTCTGCTAAAACATCTTCAAATATAACAAGCGTTCTTGCACTAGGAGCTTTATCATTGTTAGCACTGTTTATGGTTTATCAAAGTACACCTTCTTTATATACAGTTGCTTATTTATTACTTTCTGTTGTAGGATTGGTAACTAGTATTGCTATTGTAAAACAAGAGCTAGGTTTAAAAACCTCTATTGGTGATGCTTTTTGTTCTGGAGCTGATGACAAAAAGGACTGTGATGCTGTTTTAACTTCTAAAGGAGCTGAGATTATTAAAGGATATAAATTAAGTGATTTTAGTATTCTATATTTTATTGGGTTAACGAGTTTAACATTCCTTCAAATAACAAATCCTGTTATTTCATATACTATAAGTTTAATAGCTATTCCAGTTACATTATATTCAATATACTATCAATATGCAGTAGTAAAAAAATGGTGTTTATTATGTTTAACTATAGTTGGAGTGCTATGGTTACAAGCTTTGGCTCCTGTGTTAACTAATACTTACATCAGTAATTTTATACTTACAGACCTTGTACTATTTGGTTTTGTAGCGGTAGCTACTTGGTTAACTTGGTTCTACATAAAGCCTTTAATCACTGATGTGAATCAATTAAAAAAGGAGAAGATTGAAAATGTAAAGTTCAAAAGAAACTATACCTTATTTGAGAGTTTATTACAAAAAGCACCACAATTAAACACCCGATTAAACGATAGCAAAGAAATTGTTTTTGGAAACCCAAATTCAAGATTAGAAATCGTAATTGTTACCAATCCTTTTTGTGGACATTGTAAGCCTGTACATGAACATGTAGATGCTATTTTAAACAGGTATCAAAATAATGTAAAAATAATCATCCGTTTCAATATCAGTACTAAAGACAACACTAGTGATGTGGTAAAAATCACAAGTCGTTTACTTGAAATTTATAATATACAAGGAGCACCACAGTGTTTACAAGCAATGGACGAGATTTACAGTGGAGAAAAGCCTTCTGTATGGATTCAAAAATGGGGAACGTGTACAGATGCTACAACCTATATTGCTGAATTAGAAAAAGAGAATGTTTGGTGTAAGGAGAATGCAATCAATTTTACTCCAGAAATTTTAATCAATGGAAAATCGTTTCCAAAAGAATACAACAGAACAGATTTAATCTTCTTTATAGAAGACTTAGAAGAAAATAGTCAAGTTGTTATACCATTGAAAACGGTATCATAGAAACAACTTAAAAAAGCAAAGCCCTAAAAAAGGGCTTTGAATTAGAACAAAATTCTCTCGCGAAGAATAGACACAAAGGTGAGTGTCTTTAAATGTTCGCCGCAAAAGTAATTCTTTAAATATTAATTATGAAAAAATCAATCTTAAATCTAGGGAAAGCTTTAAATAAAGCGGAACAACAAACTATTAATGGAGGTAGAAAACAATGTGATAGAAACCATGATGGTATATGCGAAGATTCAGGTAGGCATTGTTCTGAATTTTATTGTCAGTTAATACCTTTTTAATAATGAAAAACTCAATTTTAAATATCGGTAAGGCTCTAGACAAAGAAGCCCAAAAGAAAATTAATGGAGGATTTGGACAATCATGTAACGGTTTTGCAATGTACTATGTAAGTAATTGTGGAGCTTGTGTGAATACTATTTTACCGGGAGCACCAACTTTTTGTAGAAATAATTGCTGTGTAATGGCTTACTAATAAAAAATTAAAATAAATGAAAAAATCAATTTTAAATATCGGAAAAGCTTTAGGTAAAGAAGCTCAAAAGAAGATTAATGGAGGAAATGGACCTTTAGGTTTCTGTGACGCAAATGGAGATTGCCCAGCAGGAACTCATTGTCAGGGTTATGTTTGTGTAAGTAGTGGTTCTACTGGAGGTGGAAATACTGGAGGAGGAAATAACGGAGGAGGAAATTGTGTTCCAGATAGATTTTGTGTTAATGAGTTTGATACTTGTTGTATAGGCTAAAGTTTTAAACTATATAATTAATGAATAAAAAATTAAGATAAATGAAAAAATCAGTTTTAAATATAGGAAAGGCTTTAAACAAAGAAAGTCAAAAAGAAATCTTCGGAGGTAATCCAATTATTTCACCAATTAAGTTTAAATGTTTGGTGAATTCTGGAGATAAAAGATGTTGTACACCAAGTGAATGTGGTGATACAGGAGGTATATGGAGACCTAATGCTTGGGGTTATGGAACTTCAGCTAACTGCATTTGCTTTTAAATTTAAAACACACTAACCATGAAAAAACAAATTTTAAATTTAGGGAAAGCTTTAAATAAAAGTGAACAAAAGAGTATAGAAGGTGGATGGAAAATAAAACCATTTAAATGCTGTGATCCAGCAATGCAATGTTGTACTACAAGTCATTTAGCCCAAAATAACGCAAGTTGTGGCGGTACTTATATTTCTGGATGTCAATACCACCCCGCGAGTGGATGTTGTATATAAACAAAAAATATTATTAATCTTAAAAACACTTAGTTATGAAAAAACAAATTTTAAATTTAGGAAAGACTTTAAATAAAGCGGAACAACAAATTATTAAAGGAGGTAATGGAGAATTAGATCCTTGTAATAGCGCTTCAGATTGCAACGTTTTTCCTGGTCCTTCAGAATGCGTAAATGGAGTATGTATTTATGCTTGGAACCAATAATGTAAAGAAGAGATAAGAACTATTCTTATCTCTTTTTAATTAAAATATTTTTGCTTGAAAAAATTTCCAAACTATAAACAAACCGAGGCCAAGGATTGTGGGCCAACATGTATTAAAATCATAGCTAAACACTATGGTAAAACAATTAACACACAACAGTTAAGAAGCTTAAGCGAAACCACTAGAGAAGGTAGTAGTTTATTAGGTTTAAGTGAAGCTGTTGAATCTATAGGTTTTAAATCTTTAGGGGTAAAACTTGCTTATAATAAATTATTAGAAGCACCATTACCTTGTATTGTACATTGGAATAAAAACCATTATGTAGTACTTTATAAAATAAAAAAAGATACCGTTTATATATCCGATCCTGCCCATGGACTCATTACTTTTACTAAAGAAGAGTTCATACAACATTGGATAGGTAATAATGCTGATGAAAACACTGAAGAAGGAATTGTTCTACTAGTAGAACCTACTCCTAAGTTTTATAGCGAAGAATTTGAGGAAGACGAAAAATTTGGATTCTCTTTCATATTCAAATACTTGTTCAAATACAAAAAATTTATTGTACAGCTAATTATAGGATTGTTAGCTGGAAGTTTATTACAATTAATCCTACCGTTTTTAACACAAAGTATTGTTGATGTTGGTATTGAAAATCAAGATTTAAATTTTGTTTACCTTATTCTATTTGCTCAACTATTCCTATTCATAGGAAAGGCCTCTTTAGAAATTATTCGAAGTTGGATTTTACTACACTTAAGTACCAGAATCAATATCTCTTTGATATCCGATTTCTTTATCAAACTAATGAAATTACCTATTTCTTATTTTGATGTAAGAATGACTGGGGATTTATTACAAAGAATCAACGATCATAAACGTATTGAGAGAATCTTAACTACATCGTCATTAACCGTATTATTCTCTTTTTTCAACCTAATTATATTCAGTTTAGTACTTGGATATTATAGCTTGCAAATATTTGGAGTTTTTGTACTAGGAAGTGTTTTATATTTTGGATGGGTACTTTTCTTTTTCAAAAAACGAAAAGAATTAGACTACAAACGTTTTTCACAAGTAAGTCAGGAACAAAGTAAAGTGATTGAACTTATCAATGGAATGCAGGAGATTAAACTTCATAATGCTGAAAGACGTATGCGTTGGAATTGGGAATATGTACAAGCTCGTTTATTTAAAGTAGCTACCAAGAGTTTAGCCTTAGAGCAAACACAAAGTGTGGGGTCTAACTTTATCAACGAACTTAAAAATATGTTCATCACAGTTTTATCAGCAAAACTAGTAATCGATGGTCAAATAAGTTTGGGTATGATGATGGCCATTAGTTATATCGTAGGACAATTAAATGGACCAATTACTCAACTAATTAACTTTATGAGGGATGTACAAGATGCACAAATATCAGTTGATCGATTAGGAGAAATTCACAACATGGAAGATGAAGAAAATCCAAATGATGAGAAAGTAACTAATATTCCAAACAATGCAGCTATTACATTAAAAAATATCTCTTTCAGATATACAGGCGGATTAGAACCTGTACTTAAAGATTTATCACTAGAAATACCAGCGAATAAAACCACCGCTATTGTTGGAGTTAGTGGAAGTGGGAAAACAACACTAATGAAATTATTACTTGGGTTTTATCAAGTAGACAAAGGAGATATTATGATTAATAACTTCAATCTAAAGAACATCTCACAAAAGGAATGGAGAAGAAATTCAGGAGTGGTTATGCAAGAAGGATACATTTTTAATGATTCTATTGCCAAAAACATTGCTGTAGGAGAAGATTATGTAGATAAAGAAAAGTTAGCTCACGCCATTGATGTAGCCAATATTTCAGATTATATAGAAGGACTTCCTTTAGGATACAATACCAAAATAGGTAGTGAAGGAAATGGATTAAGTACAGGGCAAAAGCAACGTTTATTAATTGCACGATCGGTATACAAAAATCCGAAGTTTTTATTCTTTGATGAAGCAACTTCAGCTTTAGATGCTAATAATGAAAAAGTGATTATGGAAAAGTTAAACACCTTCTTTGCTAATAAAACAGCTGTAGTAATTGCTCACAGATTAAGTACAGTAAAAAATGCACATCAAATAGTTGTATTAGACAAAGGAAATATTATAGAAAAAGGTTCACATGAAGAACTTATCAAATTAAAAGGAAGCTATTACCACTTAGTTAAAAACCAACTAGACTTAGGTAAATAACATTATATAAAGATATTCTCTCGCGAGGAATAGACACAAACCTTGAGTGTCTTTAAATGATCAAGGATTTAATCAATTTTTTAATTATTTAAAAATGAAAAAATCAATTTTAAACTTAGGAAAAGCTTTAAATAAAGCTGATCAAAAAGCAATTAACGGAGGAATGTTTGGAAATGAATGTCCTTGTTCATCTGATTATATAGTGTACTCTGATGGTTCTTGTTCATATGTTTCTAATAACCCTGGATTTCCTTTTAGATGTTTTTCACAAGCCGGTCCTATCAATGGTTTGTGTTGCGAATAATTTAAAAAGGATAAAAGTTTTTTAAGGTTAACTTTTATATGAACTTAGTTAAAGTTTACTCTGAATTATAAATCAACCAGCGTTTTCTCGCGAGAAATAGACATACTCCTTGGTGTCTATAAATGATCAAGGGTTTAATTAATTTAAATCATTATAAAATGAAAAAGAATCTTTTAAAAGTGGGAGTAATTCTCGGAAAAGTAGAACAACAATTAATTAAAGGAGGTAATAGCAATTGCGATTATTATGCAAGAATCAATCTTTGTTTTGCTGATAACGATCCTTATTGTAAACCATGTAACCAAATAGGAAATTATCCAGGAGCAGCATCTTGCGTGAATCTTGATAATGGTTGTTTTGAACTTTAAAAAATATTCTCTCGCAAAGAATAAAAGACATAGTCTTTGAATGTCTATAAATGATCAAAGGTTTAATCAATTTTTTAAATTATTTAAAAATGAAAAAATCAATTTTAAACTTAGGAAAAGCCTTAAGTAAAGCAAATCAAAAATTAATTAACGGAGGAAATGGAACTGCATCACAAGGAGATTGCATGATTTCAGATCCTACTGATCCTTGGGGAGCTCCAATCCTAGTTGGACATGCTCCTTGTGATGGAGTAAGTATGTGTCCAGGGTACCCAGGTTTTCTAGGAGGATTACCATATCCACCTTTATGCTATTCTTTATAATTATTAAAAGAAGTATAACTTCTTTAAGAGGGTTTGTATAATTGAATAGAGAAGAAAGAATATTGTGAAATATTCTATTTAAAATTAATATGCAAACAGGTTACTTATATGTTTGTTATAATCCATAATTAATACTATTAAATTATAAAAAATGAAAAACTCAATATTAAACTTAGGGAAAGCTTTAAATAAATTAGAGCAAAAAATGATCAATGGAGGAGTGGCAATTGCTTGTTTTAGTCATTCAGATTGCCCCCGAGAAATGGGATGTTGTAAAAATGCTCCATATGTAGGTTTATGTATGTTAGGAAGCGATTATAGAAAGTTCTGTAATTAATAAACTAGCATAGTAATAACAGTAAAATTTTAGCAAAGAAAAATCTATAAAAAATGAAAAACTCAATATTAAGTTTAGGAAAATCTTTGTGTAAAACAGAGCTTAAAAGAATAAAGGGAAGTGAAGGAACACAGTGTGTAGAATGGTGTAGCGATGGCACTTGCAATTGCTGGTCTAACTTTAAATTTTGTCCTTACGAAACAGATCCCTGTCCTTTCTAGATAAAAAACTCCTAGTATTTCAATAGCTAGGAGTTAATCAAATTAAAATCAGAATTATAATGAAAAACTCAATAGTAAACTTAGGTAAACTTTTAGATAAAAAAGAACAGAAAGAAATTAATGGAGGTGTTAATTGTTTTGACTGTCAAAGTTATTGTATAGCAAATAGTGGAGGTGATAGAATGGTATATGGTGTTTGTATGGGAGAGTGTATTGCTCAATATTGTTAATTAATAGTAAGTTTTAGGTTTTATTATTTCAACATAGTTTAAACCTAAAATAGCTATAAATATTCTTTCGCGAAGAGTAGACATAAACCTTGAGTGTCTTTAAATGATCAAGGGTTTTAATCAATTTTATAAATTATTTTAAAATGAAAAACTCAATTTTAAATGTTGGTAAAGCTTTAAATAGAGCAGAGCAGAAATCTATCAATGGAGGACAACAATTTTATGGACCATGTTTTGAATGGTGTGCAGATCCTTATATACAACAAAACTATTGGAAACCACTTAATTGTAGCTGTAATACAGGAGGAGGAAATACCGGAGGAGGTAGTAATGGAGGTGGAGATCAAGGACCAGTAGATCCAGTATAAATTGTTGCTTAATCATAGAAGATAATTATGAAAAAAACAATTTTAAATTTAGGTAAATCTTTAAATAAAATAGAACAAAAACGAATTAATGGAGGAGGATTTGTTGATTGCAATCAATTTCCAAGAAGTCTTTGTTTTGGACCTGTACCTGGTTGTTTGCCATGTGATCAATTAATTAATTATCCTGGCGCTATGGGGTGTGTTAGAGTTCATATTGGTTGTATAAGTGACGATATACTTTTATAAATTATTAATAAAATAAATATGAAAAAATCAATTTTAAAAATAGGAGTAGCTTTAAATAAAGCTGAACAAAAATTAGTTAGTGGAGGTTTCAAAACTCAAAGATGTAATACAGATAGTGATTGTTGCAATTTTCCACATAATTCATCTTATGGATATGTATGTAATGCAGGTGCAGGTGTTTGTGTCCCTGGAATTTTTTGGGAAAACCCTTGTGGATTATAATCCCATTAATTGAATAAATTTATGAGAGGTGTTTTTTTAAACACCTCTTTAAAAAATAAATAATAAAATATGCCAAGAGAAATAGAAGACATAGAAATTCGTAGTGAAGAAGTACAAGAAATATTAAGCCAAGTCCCCAATTGGATGATACGTTGGGGAAACACTTTGTTTTTAACATTAATTCTTATGCTTTTATTCATCTCATGGTTTGTAAAATACCCTGATGTAATTACCTCAGAGGTTATGGTTACTACATCATTTCCTCCTGAAAAAATATATGCTAAATCAACAGGACAATTTGAAGTGTTTTTAGCTAATGAAGGAAAAAATGTTTCTAAAAATGAAGTGCTAGCTGTAATCGAAAATAGCGCTTCTTATAAAGATGTTTTATTATTAAAAAACACTGTAGATACTATTAATAGAGACAAGGACAAATTTTCTTTTCCTATTGAAGATCTTCCTCCTCTACTATTAGGTGACATTACAAGTAGCTTTTCTCAATTTCAAAACGATTATACAGAATATCTTTTAAATGAAAAACTAACACCTTTCAAATCTGAAAGTTTTGCCAATACAACTTCATTAATAGAAGCAAAAGGTAGATTAGCAACTTTAATATCTCAAAAGAAAATAGATCAAAAGAAATTAGAAATCCAAAAAAAAGACCTTGAAAGAAGTAAAGGTTTATACGAAGAAGGAGTAATTTCTGCTAAAGAAAAAGAACAAAAAGAAGTAGATTATTTACTATCAGAAAAAGCTTATAAAGGTTTAGAGACTTCCATATCACAAATTAGAGAATTGATTAGTAATTCGGCAAAAAACTTACAAGGAACCTCTATAAAGAAAACACAAAACGACATCCGTTTAAAGAACAAGGCAATTCAATCATTCTTGCATTTAAAAAAGGCTATAAGAGATTGGGAGAAACAATATGCATTAACTTCTTCTATCAATGGAAAAGTATCTTTTTTATCATTTTGGAATAAAAATCAAACAGTAAAAACAGGAGAATTAATTTTTATTGTAATTCCTACAGAAGACAACTCGTTTATAGGAAAGATAAAAGCTCCTGCTGCGAATTCAGGAAAAATAAAAAAAGGTCAAAAGGTTCAAATCAAACTATTAAACTATCCATCGGATGAGTTTGGAGAATTAAATGGAACTATCAATTCAATATCTCCAATACCTGACGAACAAGGAAACTATTTAATAGATGTAAACTTACCTCAGGACTTAAAAACAACTTATGATAAAAAAATAGCTTTCAGACAAGAAATGAAAGGAACTGCAAATATTGTAACCGAAGATTTACGTTTGATAGAGCGCTTTTTCTATCAACTTAGAAATATTGTCAAATAAAATATTCTTTCGCGAAGAATAGACACAAACCTTGAGTGTCTTTAAATGATCGAGGATTTAATCAATTTTATACATTATTTAAAATGAAAAAATCAATTTTAAATTTAGGTAAAGCTCTGAATAAAGTCGAGCAAAAATCAATTAATGGAGGAACGGAAGGTGAGGAAGATAATGGCCCAAATGGACAGGGATGTTATAAATATAGAACGACAGCAGTAAATTGTATAAGTCCATGGATTTATGCTCCAGGATGTGGATGGGTTTGTATGGTTGCACCAGAAGGACCTTAAAATAATATTTAAAAATATTATAATGACAGTGTTTCTAATACTGTTTTATCACCTAAAAATTTATTAAATCTAAAAATCACAAATTATGAAAAAATCAATTTTAAATTTAGGACAAGCTTTAAATAAAGCAGAACAAAAATCAATTGCAGGAGGAGGAATTACTTTTATAGGAAGTAGTTGTTATACATCTATGAGTAGATGTAATAGTGCTATGGCTGCAGCTATATCTCATGGAGCTGATCCAGCTCAAACAAGATGTGAGCCTTGCACATTGCATTGGGGAGCTTCAGGATTTGAAGTTAGAATTTATGGAACTTTATTTTAAAATATAATTGAGTTATGAAAAAATCAATTTTAAGCTTAGGAAAAGTTTTAGATAAATCAGAACAGAGAGAAATTAACGGAGGGAAAGTTATTAATTGTTATAGCAATCCACTTTGTCCACCATACAACGAAGTTGCATGTGTAGTTATAGCTAATAAATTTTGTCACTATTTAGGATAATAAAAAATGAAAAAGTCAATTTTAAACTTAGGGATAGCTTTAAATAAATTAGAGCAAATATCAATTAATGGAGGTAAGCACGAAAGTTGTTTAACACATAAAGACTGTCCAGCTGGACAAGGATGTTGCCCTCAATTAGAACTATGCTTTAGAGATGATTATCCAGGATGTCATTTAATTTAATAGCTTAATAGTGTAAGATAAAAATAAATCTAGCCAAGATTACTGTTACTGACTAGATTGTAAAAAAAAGCCTCTTAATTAAAATTAAGAGGCTTTTTATTTTTTATTTAATAACTTATAATTAGTTGTTGTTAAAACGGTCTAAACCTGTTTTTAACCACTTATAATAAGTTGAGTGATCTGTATATTGTTGAGGAGAGTTAAGTACCTCTAAACTTGGACTCATTAACACATAGAATGGTTGTGAAGCAGTTTTAAAGTTTGCTGCTTGTAAAGTAGCCCATTTATCACCATAAGTTCTAATTCTTTTTACTTTACCATTTGGTTTAATAAAATCAAATTGTTGTTCTTCTGGTAATTTTCTTTCATGATCATCTACGTATAATGAAATTAATACATAATCATCATTGATTAATGAATAGATATCTGGTTGACTCCAAATATTTTCTTCCATCTTACGACAGTTAACACATGCCCAACCTGTAAAGTCTAATAAAACAGGTTTGTTTACAGATTTAGCATAAGCAATTCCTTCTTCAAAATCTTTGAAACAATTTAAATTAAGAGGACATTGGTTGTCTGTTTTATAAATACTATGAAATTTAGGTGGTGCGAATCCACTTAATAATTTTCCTTGATTCCATGCTGGTTTTTCCATAACACCTGGAGCTAAGTATACAGCAGCTGCTAAAGCAGTTAACCCAAGTAAAACTCTAAAGAAAGAAATCTTACCATACTTTTTTCCAATGATACCAAATAAATAAAGAGCCATTAAGAAAGCAATTAATGCCCATATACCAATGAAAACTTCTCTTTTTAATACTCCCCAGTGACCAACTAAATCTGCGTTAGATAAGAATTTAAATGCAAATGCTAACTCTAAGAAACCTAAAACAACTTTTACTGTATTTAGCCATCCTCCAGATTTTGGTAAAGAATTTAACCATCCTGGGAACATTGCAAATAAAGCGAAAGGTAAAGCTAATGCTGTACCAAAACCTATCATACCAGCAGATAATTGCATAGCTCCTCCATTAGTACCTAAAGATCCAGCTAATAAAGATCCTAAGATAGGTCCTGTACAAGAGAATGATACGATAGCTAAAGTTAACGCCATGAAGAAAGTACCAATAATACCTCCAATGTTAGAAGCACTATCCGCCTTGTTACTCCAAGAGCTTGGTAATGTTAATTCGTAGAAACCAAAGAATGATCCTGCGAAGAATATAAGTACCACAAAGAAAAATACATTTAACCAAATGTTAGTTGAAATAGTATTTAAAATTTCTGGGTCTAAAGTATCTAAATAGTGGAATGGTAAACTTAAAAGTCCATAAATTAAAACAATAAAGAAACCATATAATAAAGCGCTACCTATTCCTTTTCCTTTTTTCTCAGAACGCTTAGTGAAAAATGATACAGTTAAAGGTACCATTGGGAAAACACAAGGAGTTAAAAAAGCTAATAAACCTCCTACAAATCCTAATAAGAAAATGTTAAATAAAGTATCACCTTCTTCATCATTAGTTTTTTCAGTAGAACTCTTTAATAAAATTGTGTTTTTTAAGTTTAAGTTCAATGTTTGAGATAAAGACTGACTTTTATCATCAACTTCAGCAACAGTTTGAACTACTTCTTCACCAGTTAATGAGAAAGTAAAATCTTCATCAAAAGGTAAACAGTATTCCTTACATATTTGAGCGTCTAAATTAAGTGTAATCTGAGTTAAACTTGGATCAGAAACAGTAATACGTTGAATTAATCTAGCTTCATCAACAAAAAAGATTTCATCTTTTCCCCAAATTTCACTGAATTCAGTTTCAGTTTCACTTTCCTTAGCTTTACCATTAAGAGTATAACCAGTTTGTCCTTCAGCAGGAGCAATAGTCATTGGTAAAGAAGCATCTTCTGGATTGTATTGCGAGTATAAGTGCCAATCTTCAGCAATTTCTACTTCGAAAATTAAGTCGTATTCGGTGTCCGAAATTTTTTCAACGGTAGGAGTTACAACAATAGGATTGTCATCTGATTGAGAGTAAACCGTAAAACCTATGAACAATAAAAATAGAGTAAAGAATTTTTTCATTCGAGTTAGTTTATAAGGGGTTGTTTTTATATAGTTATTCTTAATAATTGGGTTGTATTGTCAGAAGATAAAAAACGCCTGTCTTGTCGTTTTCCGATAATCCAAATAATTTCATTATCACCTGAACAAAGTAACCAAATGTTTTTTTTGTCAAAAACAGATATCTTTTCGTCTTTAAAATATTTACTTAATTTTTTTTTACCCATCATTCCTGTAGGATAAAAATAATCACCCTTTTCCCATTTTCTTAGGATGAGGGGGTAATTTAATAAATTTTTATCGACATAAATAGTATTTATATCTGTAGATGTCTTTTTTTGAACGTTTTTAAATAATAAGTTAATGGGACTTACTATTTGGGTGTTTTCTTTATAAATGATAACTCGTTCATTTTCAGACGAGCTGTTTTTATTAGTGCGTAAAAGTAATAAAAAATCTCTGTCTTTCAATAAAGTATAGAAATTTGTTGATACTTTCTTACCCGATTGAGCATAAATTAAATTGTAAACATCATCCCATTCAGTAAATTTATACTGCTTTAAAATCTGATATAGATAAGCTTTTGGATTGGAAAAAGATAAAATTTTTTCAATGTCTATTTTTATAATATTCCCTTTGTTAATAAGGACTTCAGGAGATATTTCTTTTATTTTGTCGTCTACAATTTGTTGGGATTGTTTTAAAAATTCGTTCGTTTTGATAAATGAATTTAATAAGCTAGGATTAAGCTCTTTTAAAGTGGGAATAATTTGATGCCTTATTTTATTTCTAAGGTATTTTATTTCAGAATTACTAGCATCTTCTCGCCACTGAATTGCATTTGTTGTGGCAAAATTCTTAATTTCTTCTCTAGAAAAAACCAATAAAGGACGTACTATATTACCATTTACAACAGGGATTCCTGTTAAACCTTCTAAACCAGTACCTCTTGTTAAATTGATTAAAAATGTTTCTAAATTATCATCAGCATGATGAGCTGTTAAGATGTAATCGAAATCATGCTCTTTAGCTAATTGATTAAACCAATTATAACGGAGTTTCCTAGCAGCTAACTGAGTTGATAATTTATGTTTTTTAGCATACTCATCTGTTTTAAATTGAATTGTATGAGTATTTAAGGAAAGTTTTTTTCCTAGATCGTTAATAAAAACTTCATCTAAATCACTCTCTTTACCTCGTAATTGAAAGTTACAATGTGCTAATGAAATATTAAACTTTAACTGATGTAATAAGTGGGTTAAAACAACACTGTCTACTCCACCTGAAATAGCAATTAAAAGCTTTTTTTCTTTTAAAAAAGGAAGGTTGTTATTAATATGTTCAGCTAATCTAAGCAATATAAATAGATAATTTAAAGCCTTTTTAGTTAACTAAAAAGGCTTTGTGTTTTTACTTTAAATTTTTAATTCATCAAATAGATCAATTAAAGCTTTATTAGATGGTCTAGGAGCACTAGCACTAACAATTTTTCCTTCTGGGTTAATTAATATAAAACGCGGAATACCGTTAATACCATAATCTTTAATAAATTTAGAGTTCCAATCATTATCAGCAAATAATTGAACACCACCAAGTTCCTTATCTTTAATCATTTGTTCCCAAAGACCATGGTCTTTTTTAGGGTCAATAGAAATACTAACGAACTCAATGTTTTTATCGTGGTATTGTTTTTCAACTTTTTTTAATGATGGTATTTCAGCTTTACATGGTCCACACCAAGTAGCCCAAACATCAATATATACATATTTACCTCTAAAGTCTTTTAATGAAGATGTACCACCAGCATAGTTTTCAAAGTTTTCAAACGCAGGAGAATCTGAACCACGACCAAGTTTTTTGATTAATTCATATTTTTGAGTTAATCCTTTTTTGAAATCTTCATCAGTAGAAAGTTCCATGATAGCATTGTAAATTCCTTCTGGATTTGGGTTTTCAAAAGAAACTTCATATGCTACACTTTTTAATAAACCATTTTGAATAACCTTACTTTTCACTTTTTTAATAAAGTCAACAGCAGCTTTGTCAAAAGCAACGCTATCTTTTTTTACAGCTTCATCAACTTTAGCATAAAAATTTCTTCCTACTAAATTCTTATAGGCAGCAAAGGTTTTATAGTCTTCTTCATTGTCATAATTTAAATCTTTTGCTAAATCAGGAAAATCTTTAGATACTTTAAAATCTCTGTTTTTAGTAAAATAAGCATGTGCACGTTCATATTGCTTTGCAGTCATAATATGATCATAATTAATGCTTGTTTTTTCTAATTCAACAAATTTTTTGTCTAAGTTGTCAGCAAAAGAATTTAATAATTCTGATTTTTGATCATTTAATTTCTTTAAAAAGTCAGCTTCTTCTGAAGAGAATAAATCTTTAGAAGATAGTTTTTCTTTAGTTAAGAATTTTTGTGCTATAAAATTATTTTCGTTACTACCTTCACCTTTGTAAGTGATGGTTTCATCGAATTTTTTAGCATCCATGTTTAAGGTAATATTGTACCCATCTTGTAAGTAAATAGAAGAACTCTCTTTTCCATCAGAAAATTTAAAGTATCCATTGGCATCAAAAATGGTGTCAGAAAAAGTACCTGTTTCCGAAACATCTATTTCTTTTACCTTTTTGTTTTCGCTATTTATAATAGCTAATAAACCACTGTTTGGATTTTCAATTTTACCAGAAAATAAAACATAGTTCTTTTTTTCTTGTTTACAAGAAATAATAGTTAAAACTATTACTAGTAATAGTAGTCTTCTCATAGTTACTGTTTGTATTAAAGTTTACGCAATATAGTATTTTCAATAACAAGTTTATTTACTTAGTTTTTGAATTTAACCAATTTACAATATCATTAAGCATTTCTTCAGCGCATAAATCATTATGTAATTCATGATAGCCTCCTTGATAAAGTTTTAAAGTTGCGTTGTCGGTATTATTAGCAAATGCTTCGGTTCCTTTATAATCAATAATTTTATCGTCTGTTCCGTGTAATAAAAACATTGGAGTTTTTAAAGAGGCGGCATTTTTTATAGCCCAATCTGCTGAATCGAAGAAAGATAATGAGAAGTTAGGACTTATTTTATCATGTACTAAAGAATCATTTACATATTTATCTACTTCTTCTTGAATACGAGAAATATGAGAAGTTTCTAATTCACTAGGTAAAGTAATAGAAGGAGCAATTTTTTGCATTAATTTTCCAATAGATAATTTCCAAGCTGGTGGTTGAAATGCTAATTTTAGCATTGGACTGGTTGCTATAGTTCCTACTAAATTATGTTTATTACGAAGTGTATAATTAATCACAGTATTTCCTCCCATAGAATGCCCGTATAGAAACATTGGTTTGTTTCCGAAAACGCTTTTAGCTTGTTCTATTAATTTTGAAACACTTTCTAAAACAGCATCAAAACTAGGGTTATGTCCACGTTTACCAGAAGTTTTTCCATGTCCAAAATGATCAAAAGCTATAACTCCAAAATTATTATCTGTAAGTTTTTTAGCCACATGTTGATAGCGACCAGAGTGTTCTCCCATTCCATGAACAAGAATTACCACAGCTTTTACAGTTTCAGGCTGCCAGTATTGGCCAAAAAAAGTTGTTTTATGATAATTAAAATTGAATTCCTGATGTGTCATAATTTATTGTTTTTTTAACCAAACTCTAATTTCTTTTTTTAAAGAAACTTCAGGCTTAGGCAAGGGGATAGTTTTACCAAATTGTTTGCTCCTTTTAAATTTAGAGAATGCAATTTTATGTTGCTTCCAGGCTTCAGGATATAACTCTAAAAACTTATTAAAAAAGCTTTGCTCATTTACTATTCCTTCTATTTTTGAAAGTACTTGTGTGAATTTTTCTTCTTGATCTATAATCATTATTCAGTAAATATAAATAATCTACCTCTTAAACTTAGTAGAGGTTTTTAATTTTGCTTCTAAAGTTTCAGTAGAGGTTATTTATTCTCTAGTGATATCTCCTTTATCTGAAATTTTAAAATAAAGAGTAGAAGGGTTTTCAGAAACATATTCTGTTAACTCAATTCTATTTTTATCAATTTTTGAAGTTGTTTTTAAGATACCATCAGCAATTTCATCATAAGCCAAAACTTGACTGTTAATAATGGTAAAATCTTTATCGTAGTTTACTAACATTGAAATAACTTCACTATTGTTTGGGTAGAAATAGAAAACAACCGATTGAAAATTATCTGATATTTTAGGTAAATATGAAATTCCAATTTTAGCTTTTTCATCATCTAATTGGTCTTCAAAAATAGAAGGTAATTTCAATAGTTTCTGTTCTTCTTTACTTAAAAGTTTCCCTTCTACATGATTGTTAAAGTTTGTGCTATCAATCAGAGGAAGTTGTTTTATAGGGTAATTATTTACAAAAGAATATTTATTGGATTTACAAGCTATTCCACCAATTAATAGAGCTATAAGTGTTAAGGTTTTTAAAATGTTTTTCATAGGGATAAATATAATTAAGTTTAATTAGTTGTTTAATAGAACATATTTCATGGCTTTAGCTTTTAAAAGACATTCTTCATATTCTTTTTCTGGAGTAGACTTGGCAGTAATGGCGCCACCTACTGAATAAGAAACGTATTTTTCGTCACTATTGTATAAAATACTTCTGATTACTACATTAAAATCAAAATTTCCATCAGGAGTAAAGTAACCTACTGTACCAGAATATAGCCCGCGTTTAGTTTCTTCTAATTCTTCAATAATTTTCATGGCTGAAATTTTAGGAGCTCCAGTCATACTTCCCATAGGAAATGTGTCTTTTATTACATCTACAGGATGTGTAGTAATTGCTACTTCTGAAGTTACAGTAGAAATCATTTGATGTACTTGCTTAAAAGAATATACTTTACATAATTCTTCCACTTGAACACTTCCTTTTAAAGCAGTTCTAGATAGGTCGTTTCTAACTAAGTCAACAATCATAATATTTTCCGAACGCTCTTTTTCATCACGAGCTAAATCGAAAGCAATTTTTTCATCTTCAATTTGACTAATTAAACGTTTTGCTGTTCCTTTTATAGGTTGGGAAATAATTTTAGTTCCTTCTTTTTTAATATATCTTTCAGGAGTAGCTGACAAAAGATGTAAATTCTCGTGCTTGAAAAAAGTAGCAAAAGGAGGTTCGGAAATTTCATTTAAATGTGTGTAAACTTCGTAAGGGTTTATGATTGTGTTTTCAGCATAAAATTCTTGACAAAAGTTAGCTTCATAAATATCACCTCTATGAATATGTTCTAAAACTTTAGTGACTTTTTCGTGGTATTCGTCCTTATGAATTCTAAGTTTAATTTTAATATCACTTTCTTCAGGTGAATTATTTTCTTCAATTCTATTATAAATAGGAATAGCCTCGATAATTTCTTCAAAATCTTCTTCTAGTTCATCATCAATCATTTGTAAATAATGAAATTCAACAGTGTTTCCTTTGATGAAAATTAGTTTTTGAGGCTGAAAGAAATACAAGTCAGGAAAATGAAGTCCATCAAAATTATTAGAACTTAGTTTTTCTGTATCGTTTTTAACATCGTAACTGATATACCCGAAAATATAATCTTTGGTATAAGATTGGTATTCTTTTAATTTATCAAAGGCATTATGGTAATCTGTTTTTATAGAAGTAAATTCATCAACAGCAATTGCACAATCAAAAGATGAATATTTTTGTTCGTAATTATTTGAATCTAGCCAAATAGCAGTTTCAAATTGTTGCATCCATGAAAATACTTTTTGCTTAAATATTTTAGGATCTTCTATTTTAAAATTACGTTGAGTTCTTTTAGACATCGTACAAAAATAAGAATACGAAAATACTTTTGTTTTCTTTTTCCTACTTTTATAAAAATCTAATTAATTAAACAGAATGAAAAAAACAGTATTCTTTTTTTTACTTGTTTCTATAATAGCATGTAATACGGCAGAAAAGAAAAAGAAAGTAGCGGAAATAAAAAAAGAACCAGTACCAACTTTAAATTTAGAGCAAGCTAAACGTTTAGTTTCATTACCAATAAATTGTATTGAAGTAGAATATCCTAATAAATTAAATCAGGTAATAGGTGATTCGTTAGATTTACAATCACCAAAAGAATTACACCCAGCATTTTATGGTTGTTTCGATTGGCATTCATCTGTACATGGGCATTGGAGTTTGGTTTCTTTATTAAAACAATTTCCAAGTCTTGATAATTCTGCAGAAATAGAGCAAAAACTACTGAATAATATTTCAAAAGAAAACATTGAAAAAGAAGTAGCTTATTTTCATGGAAAGCATAATAAAAGTTATGAACGAACTTATGGATGGGCTTGGTTATTAAAGTTAGCTGAAGAATTACATACATGGGATAGTCCAACTGCTAGACAACTAGAAGAAAACTTACAGCCATTAACAGACTTAATTGTAGAGAAATATTTTGATTTTTTACCAAAATTAAAATATCCAATTAGAGTAGGAGAACATACCAACACCGCTTTCGGATTAACCTTTGCATGGGATTATGCAAAAACAGTAGGGAATTCTAAGCTGCAAGATTTAATTAAAAAACGAGCAAGAGACTTTTATTTAAAAGATGCACATTGTCCGTTGTCATGGGAGCCTAGTGGTTACGATTTCTTGTCGCCTTGTTTACAAGAAGCAGCAATTATGAAACGTATTATGTCACCAGCTGAATTTAGATTATGGTTTGCCGATTTTCTTCCACAATTAAAAGATAAGAATTTTACATTCCCAGTAGGAGAAGTGTCGGATAGAAAAGATGGAAAGTTAGTTCATTTAGATGGAGTAAACTTTTCAAGAGCTTGGGCATTGAATAGAATTATTAAAGGAATGCCAAATTATAAGCACTTAAAAAATATAGCTAATCAACATATAAATTATTCGTTACCAAATATTGTAGGTGATAGTTATGAAGGAGGTCATTGGTTAGGAAGTTTTGCTATTTATGCATTAAACTCTATCGATAATGATTAAAAAACTATTTCAAAATATAGGTCCTGGAACTTTAGTAGCCGCAGCTTTTATTGGACCAGGAACTGTAACATTGTGTACACTCGCAGGAGTTAATTTTGGAATGAATTTATTATGGGCAATGTTATTGTCCATTATTGCTACCATGGTGTTACAAGAAATGGCAGCAAGGTTGGGGATAATTTCTCAAAAAGGATTATCGGAAGTAATTAGAGAAGAAATAAAATCGCCTTTTTTTAAACAATTTATTACGGTTTTAATACTGTCAGCTATTGTTGTTGGGAATGCATCTTACGAAGCTGGAAATATAAGTGGTGGAATTTTAGGTTTAGAAACAGTATTTGGTAGTTGGTTGTTTTCTTTTGGAGGTTTTACAGTAAATGTAATGAGTTTAATCATTGGAATCATTGCTTTTATTCTTTTATACATAGGAAATTATAAGTTTTTAGAACGAGCTTTAGTTACTTTGGTTATTTTAATGAGTGTTTCTTTTTTAATAACAGCAATTGTAACAAAGCCAAACTTTTTAGAGATTATAAAAGGAATGTTGATTCCTAAATTCCCAGAGAAAAGTTTGTTAACCATAATAGGGTTAATAGGAACTACGGTAGTGCCATATAATTTGTTTTTACACGCTTCTTTAGTAAAAGAAAAATGGAAAACTTCGGAAGATTTATCGTTTGCAAAAAAAGATACAATAGTTTCTATTGTGCTGGGAGGATTGGTTTCTATGGCAATTATAATTTCAGCAGGAGCTATCAATTCATCAGAAATAAATAATGCAGCCGACTTAGCTAAAGGATTAGAACCATTATACGGAAGTTTTTCTAAATACTTTTTAGCATTAGGATTGTTTGCAGCTGGAATTACATCAGCAATAACAGCACCTTTAGCGGCGGCATATGTAGCAAAAGGATGTTTAGGATGGAAAGAAGGATTAAAATCTAAAAAGTTTAGAGCAGTTTGGATTTTTATTTTATTGATAGGAGTAGTGTTTTCTTCTATAGGAATAAAACCAATTGAAATTATCAAGTTTGCACAAATAGCTAATGGAATGCTGTTGCCAATTATAGCAGGAATTCTATTGTGGATTATGAATAAAAAATCATTACTAGGAAAGTATAGTAATACAAAAACTCAAAATATTATTGGGGTTTTAATTTTAGGAATTAGTATATTCTTAGGACTAAAAAGTATTTTAAAGGTATTTAATGTATTCTAAATTATCTATAGATATTAATTGTGATGTAGGCGAAGGTATTGGAAACGAAGCAACTTTGATGCCTTATATATCTTCCTGCAATATTGCATGTGGAGCTCATGCTGGTAGTGTAAAAATTATTGACCAGGTAATAAGTCTAGCGAAAAAACACAAAGTAAAAATTGGAGCACATCCTTCATTTCCAGATAGAGAAAACTTCGGAAGAGTGGTATTAGATATTTCAGAAAAAGAACTTCAATACAGTATAGAAAATCAAATTAATTTACTGAAAGAAAGAGCTGCGTTACAAGGAGAAAAACTACACCATATAAAACCACATGGTGCTTTGTATAATTTAATAGCTAAGAGTAGAGGAGTGGCGCAATTGGTTATAAAAGCAATACAAAATACAAGTCCAGAAGTATATTTATATGTTCCGTATAATTCAGTAATAGCAGAAGAAGCTTTAAAAAATAATTTGCAAATACAATACGAAGCTTTTGCTGATAGAAATTATAATGGAGACTTAACATTGGTGTCGAGAAGTCAAGAGAATGCTATGATTACTGATAGAGAAGCAGTGTTTTTGCATATACAAAGGATGATTGTAAACAAAAAAGTAGCTACAATTACAGGAGTTAAGGAAATATTAGCCGATACTATTTGTGTACATGGAGATACAGAAAATGCGGTAGAATTAGTAAAGTATATTCATACAAAGCTTACAGAAAATAATATCAACGTTGTTTAAAAAGCCAACATATACGTTTTTTGGAGAACGAACCATTTTAATAGAATGGAGAGCAATAATATCAGAAGAGATTATTCGAGATATTACACGGTTTGAGCAGTTTGTAAATTCGGAGAAATCAGAACTTATAGAAGATAGTATTGTAGGCTATCATTCGTTAATGCTTGTTTATAAGGAAGAACCTAAAAAGCAAGAAATAACATCACTACAAGAATTATATGAAGACAGTAGTGTAATTGCAGAAGTGTCAAATTATTTATGGGAAATACCAGTATGTTATGAGTCGCAATTAGGAATAGATTTACAAGAACTAGCAAAAAACTTAGAGTTAACATCAGAAGAGCTTGTACAAAAGCATAGTGCACCTCAGTATAGTGTGTATTTTATAGGTTTCTTACCAGGCTTTTTATATTTAGGAGGTTTAGAAAAATGTTTGCATTTTCCTAGAAAAGCCACACCAAGATTAAAAGTAGCCAAAGGATCGGTAGCAATAGGAGGAGGTCAAACAGGGATTTATCCGCAGGAGAGTGCAGGAGGATGGAACATTATAGGGCAAACACCAATATCATTGTTTGATATTACAAAAGAAACACCATGTTTTGCAAAGTCAGGAGACAAAATTCAGTTTGTACCAATAACACTCTCAGAATACGAAAAGATAGTAGAGCAAAAGGAAAAATATCAATTAACAAAAACACTGTTAGATGATTAAAGTATTAGCTTCTGGAATTTATAGTTCTATACAAGATACTGGTAGAAAAGGATATCGGAAAATTGGAGTGCCAGTTTCTGGAGTAATGGATGCTTATTCGGCACAATTAGCTAATCATTTATTACATAATAACGAAGATGCAGCGCTTATAGAAGTTACTTTTGGAGGTTGTAAACTAGAGTTTTTAACAGATACTTTTATTTGTATTACTGGAGCTGACTTTTCTCCCAAGTTAAATGATGTATCTATTAAACTAAACTCAGTACAAAGAGTTGTAAAAGGAACAATATTATCTTTTGGAAAAAGAAACCATGGGGTACGAACGTATATAGGAGTTTTGGGAGGGGTAAAAACAGCGCAATTTCTTAATAGCCGAAGCTTTTATAAAGGAATCACTCCAAATTTTATATTAAAAAAAGGAGCAGTTCTACCAATTGAAACTGTAAAAAATCAATTGGAAAGAAGTTTTGCTACGGTTAAAGTACAATTAAAACATTTTACTTCTGAAAAGATTTTGTGTTTTAAAGGTCCAGAGTTTAACATGCTCTCTTCTGAACAAATAAAACTACTTCAAGAAACTCTATTTACCATTTCATCAGATAATAGTCGTATGGGATATCGACTTAATGAGATTGTTCCTAATAATTTTGATTCGATGTTAACTTCAGGAGTGTTGCCAGGTATAGTACAATTAACGCCTTCTGGAAAATTGATTGTATTAATGAGGGATTGTCAGGTTACAGGAGGCTATCCTCGTGTATTACAACTTTCAGAAAATGCGATTAATATACTTGCTCAAAAAACTACAGGAGATCAATTGAGGTTTGTTGTTGAGTAAGAGAATTGTTTTAAATTTTATACTTTTAGAGAGCTATAAATAAAGTTGTAATGAAGAGTTATTGAAAGCAATTACCAATTAAATTATCATAAAGAGTAATTCGCTTTCTTTTAAATACGGGGGAAATATGAAAAAATTAATCTTACTATTATCGATTAGTTTATTTTGGAATTGTCAAAAAGGGGGAAGGTTAAAAATTGAAGATTTAAAATTTTCAAATTTAGACCAACAGGCAGTTTTAAAAAATAGCATAAAGAAAACATACTTAATATCAGGTTTTGAATCTGGAAGGTATAAAGAGCAAGATACCATAGGGATTTTAAAGTATAATCAGAATGGAGGTTTAATGGAGAAAAAGATGAAAGGTCTTTTCGGGTCTCAAACATTATATAAATATGACTCGTTGAATTTAGTTAGTAGTAAAGAGTATTCAACGGATTTTGTCGCTGAATTTAAATTCAATTATGAATTTAATTCAGATAGTCTTATTTTATATAAAAAATATAAGGATCCAAAGCATGAGAATCTTAATGGGGAAAAACCTATAGTATCAGGTAAATTTAAATTTAATAAACTTGGTTTTTTAATTGAAAGTTCAGATTATCAAAATAACGATTTAGGGGCAGGGGCAAAGTTTGTTACCAAATATGGATATGATTCTTTAAATCAATTACGTTCTAAAAGAGTTTTTGTTGATTTAAGTAAAGTAATCGATACTACAGCTACATGGCATAGTTTTTACAGAAGTGTTACAGCATTTTATTATACAAATAAAAAAATAGATTCATCAATTACAATCTATGACACAGGTGTTAGGGAAAAAAGAAAAAGATATGATAATAAAACTGTATATGATAAAAATGGCTTAATAGAAAAAACAATACTATCGGACTCTATAGTTACTTTGTATAAACACGAAAGGTAAACCAACTGGTTTAAGATGATAAAAAACCTCACAGTTATTTTACTGTGAGGTTTTATTGTTTATATAGTGTAAAAACTATTCTTTCTTTTCAGTTTTTTGTTTTTCAACTTCTTTTTTATAAATAGTTTCAGCTATTTTTTTAGCATCTTCTTCAGTTATTGAGTTTTTTTCAACTGCTTGTTTTACTTTTTTAAAAGAATTTTTAATAGCTTCTTCATTGTTTTCAGTTGATGTAACCATTGCAGTTTCACCTTCAGTAGATTTCATTTCTACTTTGATTTCTTTTTTAACTTCGTTGGTAGCATGAGAATCTGAAGTGTGTCCACCTAAAATTGGCGCAATTACCAATCCAACTAAACAAGTAAGTTTAATTAAAATATTCATAGAGGGTCCAGAAGTATCTTTAAAAGGATCTCCTACTGTATCTCCAGTAACAGCAGCTTTGTGTGCATCAGAACCTTTGTATGTCATTTCTCCGTTAATTTCAACACCAGCTTCGAACGATTTTTTAGCATTGTCCCAAGCACCTCCGGCATTGTTTTGGAAAATAGCCCACATTACACCAGATACACAAACTCCAGCCATATAACCACCTAATGGTTCAGCACCAAAAACAACTCCAATAATAATTGGTGTAATAATGGTAATTAATCCTGGTAAAATCATTTCTTTTAAGGCTGCTTTTGTAGAAATATCTACACATTTAGCATATTCAGGAGTTCCAGTTCCTTCCATAATACCCGGAATTTCTCTAAACTGACGACGTACCTCGTGTACCATTTCCATAGCAGCTTTTCCCACTGATTGCATTGCTAATGCTGAGAATATTACAGGAATCATTCCTCCAACAAACAGCATAGCTAATACATCGGCTTTAAAAATGTTAATTCCATCAATACCAGTAAAAGTTACATAGGCAGCAAATAAAGCTAAGGCAGTTAATGCAGCAGAAGCAATAGCAAAACCTTTTCCAACGGCTGCAGTGGTATTACCAACAGAATCTAATATATCAGTACGCTCACGTACGTGTTCTTCTAATTCGCTCATTTCAGCAACACCACCAGCATTATCGGCAATAGGTCCAAATGCATCAATAGCTAATTGCATTGCGGTAGTTGCCATCATTGCAGAAGCAGCTAAAGCTACACCATAAAATCCAGCAAAGAAATAAGAACCATAAATAGCAGCTGCAAATAAAATAACCGATAAGAAAGTAGATTTCATTCCTACAGCTAAACCAGCAATAATATTTGTCCCAGCACCCGTAGCACTATTTTGTACAATATCTAATACGGGTTTTTTACCTAAACTAGTATAGTGTGAAGTAACCATAGAAATTAATGCTCCTACAGCCAATCCAATACAAGCAGCCCAGAATACATTCATTGACGAAACGTCTCTTAAACCTTCTCCAAAGAAGTTCATTTGCATTGTTTCTGGTAACATCCATTTAATTAAAAAGAAACTCGCAGCTAACGTGATTAAAATTGAAGCCCAGTTTCCTGTATCTAGTGCTTTCTGTACTTCTGCTTCTTTTGCAGTGTTATCTTTAATTCCAACTAAGAAAGTTCCAATGATAGATGCTACAACACCAACACCTGCTATTACCAATGGTAATAATATAGGTCCCATATTGTTAAATTCATCAGTAAAAGGAGTTGAGGTAGACATGTCTCTAATAACATAATTACCTAATACCATTGCTGCTAAAACGGTAGCAACATACGAACCAAATAAGTCGGCACCCATTCCGGCAACATCACCTACATTATCACCAACGTTATCTGCAATAGTTGCAGGGTTACGAGGATCATCTTCAGGAATACCAGCTTCTACTTTTCCTACTAAATCAGCACCAACATCCGCAGCTTTAGTATAAATACCTCCACCAACACGGGCAAATAAAGCAATAGATTCAGCTCCAAGAGAAAAACCAGCTAAGGCTTCTAAAACAATGGTCATTTCATTGTAAAAGTTTCCTCCTGTAGTTAAAAACTGTCCAATAAATATTAAAAAGAATAAACTTAATCCTAAAACGGCTAATCCTGCTACACCAAGTCCCATTACAGTTCCACCTCCAAAAGATACTTTTAAGGCTTGTGGTAAACTTGTTTTGGCAGCTTCAGCAGTTCTAGCATTGGCGTCGGTTGCAATACGCATTCCAATGTTTCCTGCTAAGGCAGAAAATATAGCTCCTATAACAAAAGCGGGAACAATCATGATACTTGTGGTATCGACTAATTGAGAAATTCCGAACAGTGCCGCGGAGGCAATAATTACAAAAATTAGTAGAAGTCGATATTCGGCGGCTAAAAAAGCAAGAGCTCCTTCTTTAATACTTTTGGAAATGGATTTCATCTTGTCATTTCCCGCATCTTGTTTTTTTACCCAGACCATTTTTATGTACATAAAAATAAGCCCTAAAATTGCCAATGCTATTGGCAAATAGATCATGTTTTGTTTCATGTTTAGTAATTTGATTAGTTATAAGTGTTGTAAATATAACAAAATCAGCGACTAAACAAAAAACCTCTCAGATGCTTCTGAGAGGTTTTTTATAATTTTTATTGAAAACTTTTATTAAATAGTGAAGTTTCCGTTAGCTTTATGCTCACTGTTTTCGTAGCGCTCAAGACACTTATCTAAGATTTCATAAGCCTCATCAGCATTACCCCAATCACCAATATCAACTTTCTTTTTTTCTAAGTCTTTATAAACTTGGAAGAAGTGAGTGATTTCTTTTTGACGGTGTGGATTTAAGTCTGAAATATCATTGTAGTTATTCCAAATTGGATCAGAAACAGGTACACAAACTATCTTCTCATCTGGACCTTTTTCATCAGCCATGTGAAAAACACCAATAGGTTTAACTTCCATTACACACATAGGAAAAGTTGGCTCAGCACCTAAAACTAATACGTCTAACGGATCTCCATCTAAAGCTAAAGTTTGTGGAATGAAACCGTAATCTCCAGGGTACATCATTGATGAAAATAACATTCTATCAAAGCGGATTTTCCCTAAATCAAAATCATATTCGTATTTATTTCTACTTCCTTTTGGAATTTCAATTAAAACATCTACTGTCTTTCTTTCTTTTGCAGTCATATATCTTGCTTTTCTTCGTTTCTAAAATCGGACAGCAAAAGTACTAATTAATTACCGTTTTTAAAGGGTAAATTACTGTTATTTTATGGTTAAAAGAATGATTATAAGCCAGGTCTAATTCCAATACGAATTGCAAACTTTGGAGTTGGAGCAATTGTAGAGCCTGCAGGTAAAGCATAATCAGACCTCCAAATAGCGTCAACTCTTAAGAAACGAAGGTTTCCATATCCAATATTTTCAATACCAAATCCGTATTCATAATACAGTTTTTCAGGAGTATTATAACTAATGTCTGATCGGTTTATAGCTCTGTTTGCATCTGATATGGTTCCGTAAGCTGCTCTAAAAGTAACCAAACTTCTTAGTTTTAATTTCTTGATTAAAGGAATTCTGTTTAAAATGAATCCGTTAAAGTGGTGTTCTAAGTGAGTGGCTGTATAGGTGTCTGTTACAAAATCATAAAAGTTTAACAAACTGAATGTGTTTCTAACTAAAGAGAAAGACTGGTTGGCTGGTATAGGATTTAATAAACTTAAAGGCACAGTTCCAAAAGTTTTACCAGCTTCAAATGTAGCGTCTAAAACTCCAAATTTCCCCAGTAATAGAGGTTGGTTATACTGAAACTGTAACTTGTGATAGTTGTGAGTTCCATCTAAAATTCCACTATGTCCTTTTTTGTAATTTAATATTAGCCTTGGGTAAATGTTTCTTCCAAAACGTCTTTCTACACCATAACCATATACAAATCTTCCAGGAGTATAAGATACATATACATCTGAAGAAACGTCTACAACTCTATCTCTTAAAGCTCCATTTTCATCTAAATAATTAATAGAAAATAAACTTGGAGCAGCAGAAACAATATTAGACCTTGTTAAATTGAAACCTACATGAAGGTTGTTTTTAATTTGAAAATCAACATTAATAGCTACTTTTTTAACTCTTGAAAGAAAACGGTTATTACCACGTGTAAATAGGGCAGAGGTACCAAAACTATTTCCTAAAAGTTGAGTTGTGTTAAAAAGTACACTTCCTAATTGTTCAATGTCATCTTGGTAAGCTAAACCACCAGCAATTCTAGGTTTGTAAGATAAAAGATAACGAGCCTCGGCACCGTACTTAAACTTTTTGTCTTTAAAACCATAAGCGACATGACCGTTCAATCTAAATCTATCGTCTTTAGTTTTAAATGTCCTAAAACCAACACGCGTTCTAAATCCTTCTATTTCGTTTTTAGCAAACGCAGTCCAAAAAGGTCCAAATTGTACACCAAATTTTGTGTTTATATACCCGCTAGCTACAGTATTAATAACACCCGTTAGGTTCTTAATTTGTTTTTTCTGTTTAACTTTTTCTATAAGTTGATATGTCGATTTAGTTTCTTGAGAATCGGTTGAAGCCCAATAAGTACTATCTTTTTCAAATTGATCTGGTCTTATCTTAACGATTTCTTCTTTGTAAAAATTTTCAGCCAAAGGTTTGTCTAGTACATAGTCTTTGAACATGATTGTTTTTTTGATGGTTAAACCTTTGTTGGTTTCACTTTTATCTATAAAGGTAAAATCACCATCATAGGCATTTTTAGTAGGAAGATAAATAGAATCGTTTTGAACTTCGAATTCTTTATCAAATGAAAGTCCTCTTACAAAGTTTAAGTTAATTTCTTTACGAACTTTCATTTTTATTCTTTTGATAGAGAAGTTTTTATCGGCTACCCAAAAGTTTCCTTCAAAAGCTAAATCACCTTCTCTAATAGGGAAGAAGTAAATGTTGTAAAGTTTTTTATCGTTTTTGGTAATACTATCGTATAGCACATAGTCGTATGTAGCGAAACCATCCGTAGATAATGGACTTACAAAAGATCTTTGTAGTAAGGTAATGTTGTTTTTAAATACATCAATATTCTGAAAAGTATTCGACATTCTATCAAAAACAAATCCTTGAGCACCCAATCCTTCAGATTTTTCTGCTTCAATATCATTTCTAACTTCTTTAGTAATATTATTACCATATACATTAGAAACTTCTTCGTTTAAGAATATAGGAATGTAATAGTTTACACCATCATCATCATATTTTACTTCTTGTATAGCTTGCTTGTATTCTTTTTTAAATATTCTCTTCAAAAAAGCGGTATCTAAGTTGTTTATACCTATTTCAATAGCTTTATGCTTTTTAAATTGATAGTAATCAACTAAATCTAAACCATTCTTTCTTTTTCGTTTCCAAATTTCTTGTAAAATTCGGTAAGCAGGATTTTCTTTCTTTTTTAGCCTCTTCTTAGGTCTTGTAACTACAACAACTTCATCTAATTGATTACTCTCTTCTTTTAGTACAATATTTAAAAACCTTGTTTTTTCACTTACACTAAATGTTTGTGTTTGAAATCCAAGAAAAGAGACTTCTACAGTACCTCTATATTTTTTTGTTTTTAAAAAGAATCGACCATCATCATCTGTGGTAGTTCCATAAATAGTATTTTTCATAACTACATTTACATATGGTAGAGGATTGTCGAATTCATCAACAACTTTACCTTTTAATGTAAGTTGAGAGTATAACACACTGGTTATGAATACTAATAATGTTGTAAGTCTTAGTCTCATTTTTTTTATTACTATAAAATCCTTTTGACATGGGTCAAAAGGATTTTAATTTCTTTTCAATTTCTTTTTTTCTTTTCTTATTTGTTAAGGTACATAACGTCCTTAACAGCTTTTACAACATCCTTAGCATTAGGTAACCATTCCTCTAATAATACTGGAGAATATGGTGCTGGTGTATCAGCTGTTGTGATTCTTTTGATAGGAGCATCTAAATAATCAAATGCCTCATCTTGTATTCTAAAAGTAATTTCTGAAGAAACACTTCCAAATGGCCAAGCCTCTTCTAAGATTACTAATCTATTTGTTTTCTTAACAGATTCTAAAATTGCGTTATGATCCATTGGACGAACTGTACGTAAGTCGATAATTTCAACAGAAATACCTTCTTTCGCTAATTCTTCAGCAGCTTTGTAGGCTTCTTTAATAATTTTTCCAAAAGAAACTACAGTTACATCTGTTCCTTCTCTTTTAATGTCAGCAACACCAATTGGGATGATGTATTCTCCTTCTGGAATTTCCATCTTATCACCATACATTTGCTCAGACTCCATAAAAATTACTGGATCGTCATCACGGATAGCCGCTTTTAATAATCCTTTAGCGTCATATGGGTTAGAAGGTACAATTACTTTTAATCCAGGACAGTTAGCATACCAGCTCTCAAAAGCTTGTGAGTGTGTAGCTGCTAATTGACCAGCAGAAGCAGTAGGACCTCTAAATACGATAGGACAATTGAATTGACCACCACTCATTTGACGAATCTTAGCTGCATTATTAATAATTTGATCGATACCAACTAAAGAGAAGTTAAAGGTCATGTACTCAACGATTGGACGATTTCCATTCATTGCTGAACCAACTGCAATACCACCGAAACCTAATTCAGCAATTGGAGTATCAATTACTCTCTTATCACCAAATTCATCTAACATTCCTTTAGAAGCCTTATAAGCTCCATTATATTCAGCTACTTCCTCACCCATTAAGTAAATGCTTTCATCTCTGCGCATTTCCTCACTCATAGCTTCGCAAATAGCTTCTCTAAATTGTACTGTTTTCATACGTTTTATAAGTAGTTGTTTATCAAGAGTGCAAAAATAGTAAAAATAGAACTAAAAAATAGTTTTTTAACTTAAACAAATCATTACCTACATTTGTAGTGATTTCTAGAGAATTAAATAGAAGTAAAAAATTTACTATGCGCGCATAATAAATTAAAAAAAAGACGTAACTTCGTCACTCAAAATTAAGTTTCTTAAAAACAGCAATATATGAAAATATTAGTTTGTATCAGTCACGTACCTGATACTACATCAAAAATTAACTTCACGGAGAACGATACAAAGTTTGATACGAATGGAGTTCAGTTTGTAATTAATCCTTACGATGAGTTCAGTTTAACTCGTGCAATGTGGTTTAAGGAAAAACAGGGGGCAAGCGTAACTGTAGTAAATGTTGGAGGTGCTTCAACGGAGCCTACTTTACGTAAAGCATTAGCTATTGGAGCGGATGATGCAATTAGAGTAAATGCTGAGCCAACTGATGGTTTTATGGTAGCTAAAGAATTAGCTGAAGTTGTTAAAAACGGAGGGTACGATTTAGTTTTAGCAGGAAAAGAATCTGCAGATTACAATGGTCAAATGGTACCGGGAATGTTAGCTGCTTTATTAGATTATAACTTTGTTAACGGATGTGTTGGTATTGAGGTAGATGGAACGAATGCTACATTAGATAGAGAAATTGATGGAGGAGAAGAAAAAGTTTCTTCAACTTTACCAATGATTGTTGCAGGACAAAAAGGAATTGTAGAGGAAAAAGATTTACGTATTCCTAACATGCGTGGAATTATGATGGCACGTAAAAAGCCATTATCTGTGGTGGAACCAACTGGAGCAGCTGCTAGTTCAGCTACGAAAACGTTTGAGAGACCAGCAGAAAAAGGAGCAGTGAAGTTAGTAGATAATGTTGATGAATTAATCGACTTATTACACAACGAAGCAAAAGCAATTTAGTAGTAAAATTTAAAAACTCATTATTAATAAGAATAAGAAGCAACCATTAATTAGCCTTTCTTTCTTATTAGTGATATAAAAAATATAAAATATGTCTGTATTAGTTTTTGCCGATTCATCGGAAGGAAAATTTAAAAAAACTGCTTTTGAAGTAGTTTCATACGGAAAAAAAGTAGCAGAGCAGTTAGGGAGTAGCATGGTAGTAGTAACTATCAATGGAGGAGATGCTTCTGAATTATATGCATACGGTGCTGAAAAAGTAGTGGAAGTAAAAAACGACTTAGCTTCTTTTAATGCAAAAGCATATGCGTCAATCATTAAACAAGTAGCGGAAACTCAAGGAGCAAGCACTGTAGTTATCGATTCTAGTGTTGATGGTTTAACAGTTGCTCCATTAGTAGCAGTAGCTTTAGAGGCTGGATTAGCATCTAACGTAGTTGCTTTACCAAGTAGCACAAGTCCATTTGTTGTAAAGAGAAAAGCTTTTTCAAACAAAGGATTTAACAATACTGAGGTTACTACAGAGAAAAGAGTAATTGGTGTAGCAAAGAATTCTTACGGAGCGCATGAAAACGCAGTAAGCGGTTCAGCTGAGTCATTTGATGCTTCATTACCAGAATTAGGAGTAAAGTCTGAAAGCATTAACAAAGCATCAGGTACTGTTACAATTGCAGACGCAGATGTTGTTGTATCTGGAGGTAGAGGATTAAAAGGACCAGAAAACTGGGGAATGGTTGAAGAATTAGCTGGAGTTTTAGGTGCTGCAACTGCATGTTCTAAGCCAGTTTCAGATTTAGGATGGCGTCCTCATAGCGAGCACGTTGGACAAACTGGTAAGCCAGTAGCTTCAAATTTATACATCGCTATCGGTATTTCTGGAGCAATTCAGCACTTAGCAGGGGTAAATGCATCTAAGGTAAAAGTAGTAATCAACACCGATCCTGAAGCACCTTTCTTTAAGGCTGCAGATTACGGTATTGTTGGTGATGCTTTTGAAGTTGTTCCACAATTAATTGAGAAATTAAAAGCGTTCAAACAAGCATAAATTAATTGGGTAAATTTTCTTTTTACTTAAATTTGAGGTGAACTCATTATTTTTAGTAAATTGTGCCCTCTTAAAAGGCTGTCTAAATTTTAAGCAAAGAGCCTAAAATTAGACAGCTTTTTTGTTATTACGATAATTGATAAATGAGTTTAATTAAGCTGACTATTAAAGGAATTTCGTACAGTCAAACCCAAAGTGGAGCTTATGCGTTAGTATTAAGTGAAATGGAAGGAACAAGAACGTTACCTATTATTATAGGAGCATTCGAAGCACAATCTATTGCGATAGCATTAGAAAAAGAAATTCGTCCCCCAAGGCCACTTACACACGATTTATTTAAAACATTTGCCGATAGGTTTACTATTGCGGTCAAACAGGTTATTATACATAAACTGGTTGATGGTGTGTTTTATTCTAGTTTAGTCTGTGAAAAAGATGGCGAAGAAGAAGTAATTGACACACGAACATCCGATGCGATAGCATTAGCCGTCCGTTTTAATGCACCAATTTACACCTATGAAAACATTTTAGATAAAGCAGGTATTTATCTAAAACTGGATGAGGAACTAATTATTGAAGAAGATTTAGAGTCTGAAGAAATAGAGTTCTCATTAGAAGAGGAAGAAGCGACTGCAAAAGACCGATACGCGAGTTTATCACTACAGGAACTACACGATCAACTAAACGAAGCTGTAGCAAACGAAGATTATGAAATGGCCGCGAAAATTCGCGATGAAATCAGCAAACGTTCTTAAATTAAATATATAAAATGAAGAAATTATTTACTTTCATAATGCTTTGTGCATCAATAGTAACTTTTGGGCAAAGCATAGAGAAAAAGTGGAATTTTTCGTCTATAACTACTACCGATGGAAACTCGGTGGTTACAATAAATCCTTCTGATGTTTTACATTTAACAAAAGGAGATTTTAAGTACTCATTAGTAGCAAAAGATAGTTTACAAGCAGGAGGAAACTATATTCATCAAAACAACTTATTAATTTTTAACTACAAACAACCTAACGACACGGTTCGTTACTATAACGTTGTAGAACTTACAGAGGACGCGTTAACATTATCTGAAAAAAACGTACTGTATAAGTTTACTTCAACACCAGAGAAGGTAGCGGTTGTAGAAAAAGTAGTTGAAGAGAAAAAAGCAACAAGCGCTATTATTCCTAGTCAAGGATTTTCTATGAATAGTTTGTTTAGAGGAGCTATTGGAATGCTTGCTTTATTAGTTATTGCTTTTTTATTCAGTTCAAACAGAAAGAACATCGATTGGAAAACTGTTGGTTTAGGATTGGCTTTCCAATTATTAATTGCTATTGGAGTATTAAAAATACCATTTGTTCAAAAGGCTTTTGAATGGGTAGGTAGTTTATTTGTAAGTGTATTAGATTTTACAAGAGCAGGTAGTGAATTCTTATTTAGCGGTTTAGTATCGGATATGAGTTCATTCGGATTCATTTTCGCATTCCAAGTATTACCAACCATCATTTTCTTTTCGGCATTAACTTCATTATTATTCTACTTAGGATTAATTCAAAAGGTAGTAAAAGGATTGGCTTGGTTACTTTCTAAAGTATTAAAAATATCGGGAGCAGAGAGTTTATCGGTAGCAGGAAACATTTTCTTAGGACAAACAGAAGCACCTTTGTTAATTAAGGCATATTTAGAAAAAATGAATAAGTCAGAAATCTTATTAGTAATGATAGGAGGAATGGCAACGGTAGCAGGAGCGGTATTAGCAGCTTATATTGGTTTCTTAGGAGGTGATGATGAAGCTTTACGTTTATTATATGCAAAGCACTTATTAGCAGCTTCAGTAATGGCAGCACCAGGAGCTATTATTATTTCTAAAATCTTATATCCTCAAACTGAGGAGGTAAATACAGATGTACAAGTTTCTTCAGAAAAAATTGGTTCAAACATTTTAGATGCGATTGCCAACGGAACTACAGAAGGTTTAAACTTAGCCATGAACGTAGCAGCAATGCTATTAGTATTTATTGCATTTATTGCAATGATTAACGGAATCTTAGGATGGGTAGGAGACATTACCAATTTAAATACTTGGATGGCAGAAAATACATCGTATGCTAAGTTTTCATTAGAAGCAATTCTTGGATATGTATTTGCACCATTAATGTGGTTAATAGGTGTAGCAAAAGAAGATATGGCTTTAATGGGGCAGTTATTAGGAATTAAGTTAGCAGCGAGTGAGTTTGTTGGATACATTCAGTTAGCTGAACTTAAAAATGTAGCAAGCGCAACACATTTAACATACAACAAGTCAATTATTATGGCAACGTATATGTTATGTGGATTTGCCAACTTTGCTTCGATTGGAATCCAAATTGGAGGAATTGGTTCTTTAGCACCAGGACAACGTAAAACCTTATCGGAATTTGGAATGAAAGCATTAATCGGAGGTACTATCGCTTCGTTAATGTCGGCAACCATTGCAGGTATGATTATCGGATAAAAAATAACGATATATAAAATATAAAAAAGCTTCAATAGTAATTATTGAAGCTTTTTTATTGACTGATTTTTGATCCCCCTAGTGTTTTCAAGGTGTGCGAGTTAGGACTAAAAATAAATGACTTTAATTTATGTAATTCGCTCATTTTTAACACTTTTTTTGATATATTTATATCACCCGAAATCTTAAATCATAAATTATGAAAAACTTAAAAAATCTAAACGGTTTTAAAGCATTGTCAAAACAAGAACAAGTTCAAATCAACGGAGGTGGAAGAACCTATTGTAAAGGTAGCAACATGTGTTGTTCAAGATTACCTAACGGAGTTGAATTTTGCGACTATGGTTACTGTTTTGGAAACAGGTGTGTATGGGCTTAATAAAAGTTCATAGTTAATAACTTCCTGAAAACAATTTTTTAGGCATCGATATTTTTTATCGATGCTTTTTTATTTTTATACCCAAATTAAAGGGAGAATAATGCAACAATACTTAGACTTAGTAAAGCACGTTTTAGAAAACGGAAATGAGAAAGGCGATAGAACTGGAACTGGAACCAAAAGTGTGTTTGGATACCAAATGCGTTTTGATTTAAGTGAAGGTTTTCCGATGGTAACTACTAAGAAGTTACATTTAAAATCGATTATTTACGAACTTCTTTGGTTTGTAAAAGGCGATACCAATGTTAAGTATTTGCAAGAAAACGGCGTGCGAATTTGGAATGAGTGGGCTGATGAAAATGGCGATTTAGGACCCGTATACGGACACCAATGGCGTAACTGGAACAGTGATGAAATAGATCAGTTAAAAGAGGTAATTGAAACGCTTAAAAAGAATCCGAATAGTAGAAGAATGTTAGTTTCTGCATGGAATCCTTCGGTATTACCGGATACAACAAAATCATTTTCAGAAAATGTAGCCAACGGTAAGGCAGCATTACCACCATGTCATGCATTTTTTCAGTTTTATGTAGCGGACGGAAAGTTATCGTGTCAGTTATACCAACGAAGTGCCGATATCTTTTTAGGAGTACCGTTTAACATAGCATCGTATGCTTTGTTTACCATGATGATGGCACAAGTATGCGGATATGAAGCAGGAGAGTTTATTCACACCTTTGGCGATGCTCATATATATAACAATCATATGGAGCAATTGGAGTTGCAATTATCGCGCGATCCAAGACCATTGCCAACCATGAAAATTAATCCAGAAATTACCAATATAGAAGATTTTACCTTTGACGATTTTGAGCTAGTAGGATACGATCCACACCCTCATATTAAAGGTGTTGTAGCCGTGTAATTTAACTTTATTTTAAAAGGTTTCTTTAGTAAATTTGTAAGAGGAACCAAAAAAGTAATAAAATGACTACAAATATTGATGTTTTAAAGGACGATCTGTACGAAAAAATAGCAGAAATAAATGATGAGGAAATTTTAGTCGCAATAAAGACTTTAATAGATAATGTAAGAACGGACGAGGCTGTTACAACTAAGAGAGATTTAACCGGTTATATTAAGGAATGGGCTAAGAGCATGTAAGGCTCATTAAATTATATTTATGATTACAATTATTGCTGCAATAGCAAAAAACAATGCTTTAGGAAAAGATAATGACTTAATATGGCATCTTCCAGCAGACTTAAAGCGCTTTAAAAAAGTAACGTCGGGACACCATATTTTAATGGGGCGCAATACTTTTGAAAGCATAGGAAAACCTTTGCCTAATAGAACTTCCGTTATCATTACTAGAAATAACGATTATTTTAAAGACGGTTGTCTTATAGCCAATTCAATAGAAGAAGCTTTAAACATGGCAAAAGAAGATTCTGATATCTTTATTATTGGAGGTGCGCAAATTTACCAACAAGCCATAGAAAAAGGATTGGTAGATAAACTAGACATTACCCTAGTACACCACGAGTTTGAAGCCGATGTTTTCTTTCCAACAATAGATCCTACAATTTGGGAAGAGGTTTCGAGAGAAAATTTTAAAGCAGACGATAAAAATAAATACGATTATAGTTTCGTTTCTTACGTAAGAAAATAATTTATGTCAATACAACTTACATCTATAACTAAAACATACGGTACACAAAAAGCTGTTAACGGAATTAGCCTAGAAGCTAAAAAAGGAGATATTGTTGGTTTTTTAGGACCTAACGGGGCAGGGAAATCAACTACCATGAAAATCTTAACAGGATTTATTCAGCCTACAGAAGGTACTGTAATGGTAAGCGATATTGATGTGATTCAAAACCCTATAGAAGCTCAAAAGAAAATAGGATACCTTCCAGAGCACAATCCCTTGTATTTAGACATGTATGTACGCGAGTATTTACAGTTTCAAGCGTCTATACATCAAGTAGCCAAAACCAAAGTAGCGGAAGTAATAGAGCAAGTAGGTTTGGGAGTAGAAGCGCATAAAAAAATAGGACAATTATCTAAAGGATACCGTCAAAGAGTTGGATTGGCAGCAGCTATTTTGCACAATCCAGAAGTGTTGATTTTAGATGAGCCAACTACAGGATTGGATCCGAATCAGTTGGTAGAAATTCGAGAATTAATCAAAGAATTAGGAAAAGACAAAACAGTTTTATTGTCTACACACATTATGCAGGAAGTAGAAGCTATGTGCGACCGTGTGGTGATTATAAACAAAGGTGAATTGGTAATTGATAAACCAATTTCTGAACTAAAAACTAGTAATGAGCAAGTAATTAGAGTAACCTTTGATTATAAATTGGAAGAACAGTTTATAAAGCGATTACCGAATATTACTTCATTTAAAAATACGACAGAAAATAACTGGATTTTATCTTTTGAATCTACTGAAGATATGCGTCCAGTAATATTTGATTTTGCTCAAGAAAACGGATTAAAAATTCTAGGGTTGAATACCGAAAACAAAAATCTAGAAAGCTTATTTAGAGAGTTAACCGCTTAGTTTGTTGGAACTGTATGGAAATTGTAAAAAATATAGTTTTAGAAAGAACCGATAAGAAACCAATTTTGCTGGATGCCTTTTTTTCAAAAGAAACGAGGCAGCAACCTGTGGTAGTTTTTTGCCATGGCTACAAAGGATTTAAAGATTGGGGAGCTTGGGATTTGATGGCAGAATCGATAGCGAAATCGGGATATTGCTTTGTCAAGTTCAACTTTTCTCATAATGGAGGAACCGTTGAAAACCCTATTGATTTTCCTGATTTAGAAGCTTTCGGAAATAATAATTATACCAAGGAGTTGGATGACTTACACGATGTGTTAGATTGGGTTGAAGCTTATTTTTCAGGAAATACTCATATCAATACGAACAATATTCATTTAATAGGTCATAGTAGAGGAGGTGGTATTTCCATTATAAAAGCTTCTGAAGATAATCGAATTCAAAAACTCATTACTTTGGCGAGTATTAGTGATTTTGGAAAACGTACAGCTACCGTTGGTAATTTAAAGGAATGGAAAGAAACTGGAGTAAAATATGTTGTTAATGGAAGAACCAAACAGCAAATGCCACATTACTATCAGTTTTATACAGACTTTAAAGAGAACGAGGCACGATTAAATATAAAAGCTGCTGAAGAAAAATTAGAAATTCCACATTTAATTATTCATGGGGATCATGATACTTCTATTTCAATAAGCGAAGCAAAAGAGCTTAACGAGTGGAATTCAAAAAATGAACTGGCTGTTATAAAAGGAGCAGATCATGTGTTTAATGTAAGACATCCTTGGAATAGTGCTGAGTTGTCTAAGGAATTAGAAGAAGTAGTAGCAGAGATTACTGCTTTTTTGAAAGGTTAATAGTCTAGGTAAAATAGACAACGCCATTACGAAGCAATATTTTATAAAGAACCTTTTTAATGTGGAGCAGGCTACTCTACAAACATTCCAAACGCAATGGCGTAACAATCATTGTTTAAGAAGGGCATTCTTCTTATAGGGGTTGATTGTTCTGAGAATTACTCTCACTGTCCTTCGTCGCAGGCGTGACATCGTTAGGGGTGTTACTTCTGTTGTCTAACACCAAATTGTATTGTTTGGTTAAAACATCTATTTCTTCCAAAAGAGTTGCATAACTTGTATTGTTACCCAATACATTGTGTGCTTGAATATGGCTGATTAAAGTTCTGTAGGCTGCACTTGTAGTAGCTCTTAGCTCGGTAATATTGGTAATAGGATTGGCGGCAGTTTCTCCTACACGTTCAATGTATTTAGAACCAAAGGCTTGGTTAGAGGTTTTTAACTCGTTAACCCAATCGGAAATGTTTATTGCGTTGATAGCAGCAATTAACTCGGGTTTGGTTTCTAAATCGTTGATTAAACTATTAATAATAGCGGTTTCTTCCTGATAGCTTTTTCGGGTAATGTCTTTACCGTAAATATCAATACTAAGTAGAATATTTTTAGCGTGGTCTTGTTGTGTAGTATCATAATGATAGGTATAGCCACTAAGTAGGGTTTTAATCCCTATAAAAGCTTTGTCTCTACGTTCGTCAAACAAAATAATTTCTTGGGTTAAAGCACTGCCTAAACTTTGTAAGAAAGCCTCGTCTATTTGATTGGTTAAAGAGTTTAAAGTATCTCGCTGCTCGGTTAACTCTAAAAGAGCAACATCTTGAAGATTTACTAATACGAGAACGTCTTTCATGTATTGCAGATATTCTCCATTTCGATAGCGCGTAAGATAAGCTGTCGTCATAATAACAAATTTTTAAATTCAATAAATAGGGAGTGGAGAGTACTAGCAATGAATGTTGTCATAGCTAGGACAAAGAAAAGTCAAATATTTGACAAATAAAAGGTTGATTTTTAACAAGATGAATAAAAATTCAACGAAAGTATCAGCGGACTTCGCTGATCCAATAAAAAGCTTGCGAAACCATCAGCGAGCTTCGCTGACGCTTTCGAAACTCTGCAAAAGCTTCCCCGAGCTTCGCTGACGCTCCTGAAATTGTACGAAACCATCAGCGAGCTTCGCTGAAAGAAAAAAAATGAAAAATTGCTGTTTGTGGATTATAGATAAAGAGAAGAAATAGGGTAAAACCTTACTTTGTTTACGGGTCTTCGAAGCTTAATCAAAAAAGTAAATAGTAATTTAGAGATTGTATAACAGTACTTTTATGAGTATATAAATAAATTACGGTAATTAAACCTTTGTGAAAAAACACAGTCCAAGAAAGAAATGTAATTAATGTGTTGGTTATGAATAAAATAGCTTACTTAACAATTTTCGCGGTATTATTATTAACTGCTTGTAGTAAAAATGAACCAATTTTACCAGTAAATGGAATGCCAGTAGTAAAGGCTGAATCCTCTTACACGGTTTTAAAAGAAGAAGATATCACTTATGCTGATGGACTTAGTCATAATGCAACAAGCAATTCCTCTTTTGCAATTCCTCTAAAATTAGATTTGTACTATCCTGATAATAATTATAGCAATAGACCTGTTTTTATGTTTATTCATGGGGGTGGATTTAAAGGAGGAACAAAGACGAAGCCTGAAATTGTAGAGATGGCAAACTATTATGCTTCAAGAGGGTGGGTCTTTGCATCTATAGATTATAGAACGGTAGAAGAACTTGGTATAATACAAGGAATGACTCCAGAACAATTATATACGTATTATAGTGGAATTGCACCTCAAGAATGGATTGAAAATGCTTTGCAAGGAGCAAAGAATGCAGATGAAGTTCAGCAAGCTACTGCTATGTATCTTGCCCAAAGGGATGCAAAAGCAGCTCTTCGTTGGATAGTTGCTAACGCAAACACCTATAACATAAATAAAGATTTTATTACAGTAGGTGGAGCTTCTGCAGGGGCTATCACTACAATTGCTTTGGGAATTTCAAATCAAGAAGACTTTAGAGACGAAATTACCATTAGCGATGATCCAACACTTTCTACTACAAACCTAAATGAATCTTACAAAGTGAGAAGTATGGTTTATTTCTGGGGTTCGAATATAAAATTAGATGTATTTGAAGCGGTTTATGATTTGAATCAATACGACAGGTATGACGGTACCGATCCTGAATTGTTCATGGGGCACGGTACTGCACAGGATCTTGTTACGCCTTATGAAGAAGCACTTGAACTACAAGAGATTTACAATTCTTTGGGTATTTACAACAGATTGGTAACTCTACTACTACCGAATGGCAACCCCGCAGGACATGGAGCTTGGAATGCAGTAGTAGATGGAAAAGGCTTATTCGAATTAACTTTTGACTTTCTAGTTGAGAGACAGAACTTAAAAGTGGAATAAATAACTACCGCTAACAAGATGTATAATGCATATCCCGCTCCCGCTAGTCTCTGACTAGTGGTGAATAGCCTTGCTTTTGAAAATTGCTATATTTACCACTAAAATTTAATTATATAAACTTTAGCTGTTTGTATAAAGAAGTTTGCTGTAACTTATGAAAAAGATATTTCCAATACTGCTATTTTTATTCATTCCTAAAGTTTTAGTTTCTCAAAATTTTAGAGAAATAAAGTTTGAAACAAACTTTACAAATATAGTTCTTGTCCAGAAAGCAATACAAAACAATATAATTTTTAATAAGAAAGAAGCAAAAGGTATTATTGATTCTTTAAAAGTTATTGATCGTAAAAACTTAATGCATAAAATAATCGGGAAGTGGGAGTATGTTTCCTCACGTTGTGAGGATTGCATTCCTTTAAAAGAGGATAGTAGTAAACCGATTAAAAGATATGTTGTAATTACAAAGAATAAAATAGATTTCTACAATCATAAGATTAAGAGAAAGAACTTAACTCAACAACAAAAGATAAAATTTACAGAACAGTTTACTTACTTTACAGACTTAACAGGAGTTGTGTTTTCTGATAAAACTATCTGGTCGTTAAAAACAGATAAAAACAAAGAATATCTTATGATGTATAAAACAGGAAATGAAAGAAAGGATGATAGAACTGTTATTACAAGTGGTTTATCAATTACTTATTATAAAAAGATAGAGTAACTGAGAAAGAATGATGATGAGTTGAAAAAGAATGGCTTTGAAAATATTAAATAACTATGAAAAAGATATTAGTATCACTTCTTATACTTTTCTCAAGTTTAAGTTGTGCTAGTGATTGTAATTGGGGAGGGAATTTTATAAAGGCTTCCAAATATTCCGAGCTTATTGTAAAAGTAAGAGTGCTTGAAAAGTATTATCATTTTGAAGATAATAAAACTATTAATCAGAAAGATAAGGCAGAGTTTGAAGATTATCTTTTTGAAAAAAATCAAGACTTTTATGAATCAATAACAGTGGAGATAATTGAAGTGATTAAAGGAAGAGAGAAACGAAAAATTGTTGAAGTTTTTGGAAGTAATGGTAATGATTTTAAATTAAGTGTTTCAGGATTTAAAAAAGGGAAGTATTATATATTTTCATTGTATAAAACAGTAGAGTCGTCGTATAATTTACCAAATGAAGGAAAAGATGATTATCATATTGACGGATGTTCTGAAAATTATTTGGAGTATTTTCCTGAATCAAATGAAGTTTATGGTTTTATAAAAGGCAGGTCAGATAGAAAAAAGAAGCGTAAATATTCTTACAAAAAACTGAAAAAGAAAATAAAGCAACGTAGCAAAATATATAATGCAGTAAATAAGGGAGGTATACCATAGTATAATACCTACTTATAGGTATTAAAACAAGGTGTATTTCAATATAATTTTGACAGTAACTAATCTAAAAAGCTATTGTCATGAATAAAATTATACTTTTTGTATTACTTTTTTTAGCGGTATCACTTTATTCTCAAAAAAAAGATACCATCATAACTATCAATCCTTTTGGTCTTAATACCTACCCACAAAAAAAGTATAGGTATGGAAATACTGTAAAGTTTAAAATAACCAATGTTAATGTATTTAAACTTAATGGTAGTATTGAAGGAAAAGGAGAAACTCCTGTTTTTGAAATACCTCAAATTTTTAAAGATGTAGAAGGGGGAGGAGCAACTGGAGGTGAAGGGGATATTCAACCAGAAAGAGAGTCAGATCAGCCTATTGAAAGTAAAGATTTAACGAGCTTGAAAAAAAGTCTGTTAGAAAATAAGCAAAAGTTTATTGCAAATCTTTACAAAATAAATAACTATTTGTCTTTTAAAGATCGATTGAATATTGAATTAAAAGATTCTATTTTTATTAGAGATTTAAAGGTGTTAAAAGCTAATGTAGCTTCTTATTATGCAGGGACATTTGACACCAATATTACTGAAGATTTGGAAGAAATAGATAATACTATAGGTGAGTTGTTGGAAAGTTATAGTGCAATAAAACTTGACTACGATTCTATTAATAAAACACTAAAGGCAGAAAACTTCCAGCTGTCTGGAGAGTTAAAAGCAGGTGATAAAAAAACGGTTTTTAAAGTAGAGAAAGCATCGGTAAGTGTTGAAAGGAAAAAGTATTTTGAAAAAGAAATGGCTTATGTAAATAAGCTAAGAGATTCTTTAGTTAAACCAGAAACCCAAAAAATGATTAAAGAGAAAGTGGTTGAAGGCTTAAGTTTGTATAGAAAAATTAAAGAAGAAAGTTTTGCAGTATATACTGATTCATATCAGTTGTTAGATGATATAGTTACTTTAACGCCAAAATTAAAAGATGCCAAAGGCAAGGTTGTACATTCTTTTGAGTCTATTCAATTAAAAACTAGGTATAAATGGAAGGTGAATTTTAGTTCTGGTTATTTGTTAAGTTTTATAGGAGATGAGAACTTTTCATATAAAACAGATATGGGGAAACAAGGAGTACAGAAAGCAGAAACGAGTAAAGTAACGCATGCTTTAGGTGGAATGCTACATGTATATAAAAGTTTTTCGGATGGTTTTCAGCCAGCGCTTTCAACGGGGTTGAGTATGAATTCTAATGGAACTTTAGGTTTTTATGGAGGACTTTCCTTTTTGTTTACAGAAAAGAATAGAATGGTGTTTACATTGGGATATTCACTTACTAATGTAAAAGTACTGGATAGAGGAAATTTAGATAAGAATAATTTGTTTGTAAATACAAATGATTTAGAAATAAGGTATAATGATGTTTATAAAGGAGCCTTTTTTATAGGAGTAACTTATAACTTATCTAAACCAAAATAGTTAATAGTTTAATTATAAGCTGAGTTTTATATTCAGCTTATAATGTATTCAGAGTTTATTGAATAGTTCTAATAACTGATAACGAATTTTATATAATATGAGTAAAGTTGTGTGCTAAAAATTAAGGCTAGCTAGAAAATTTGTTTTTATAATATACCTTTTGCCAAATCCTTTTTAAAATCAAAAAAGTAACAGCTTCTGTATAATCCTCAATAGTTGAGGTACTGATGCTTTTTAAAGTAGTTTCTGAAATATCAATACGATAGAGTAGGTTGTAATATCCATCGGTATTATTCAAGAGTAAGTCTTTTACAGTTTCTTGAAGTTTGTTTTTTAGCTCAACAGGACTGCTTTGGGTGTTGAAAACAATATCTAAACTAACGAGTTCAAAATCTTTATTTAGTTGCTGTACCAATTGTATATATAAAGCCTTATCAACCACGTTGGTTAATAAGGCTATACTATTTTGATACTCTTGAAGCATTTAATTTAACTTGTAATTAATGTGCTGTTCGTCTAGTGTTTTGAGGAACTCACTAGAAATTTTAATCTTGGTGGTTCTACTAGGTAAATTCAGTTCAATTTTTTCTTCGGCATCCCAAATGGTAAAGTGCAAACTTTGCGAACCTCTGTTGATGGCGAATAGATGCTGTAAGTCTTTAATTTTCTCTTCTTTTACTTCGTGTAAAGGCATTTTAATAGTTACCTTTTTACACATTTTATCCATAATGTCGTGCAGTAATAAGAATTCATTAAAGCCAACTCTAGGATCACCTTTTACACCTTCCTTGTTTACCCAACCAGGTTTAATAGTTGATTTTACGTATAAGAAAGAATTCGGAACTAGGAAGTGCTTGAATTTTAGATAATCCTCACCAAAAATTCTAAACTCGAAACTATCATTATAATCTTCCATAGTAAAAGCAGCCCATCCTTTACCTGCTTTAGAAACTCGATGCTGTACATCGGTTACAATTCCAGCAAAAGAAAGTCCCATACCTTCATATCTGGCAATGTCTTTAAAATGTGAAAGAGAAGCGTTACAAAACTTCATTTCGTTTTTGAAGTCATCAAGTGGGTGAGCAGAAATATACATTCCTACTACTTCTTTTTCTCTAGCTAATAGTTCCATGGTTCCCCAAGTTTCACATTCAGGGATAATAGGCTCAGGTAAATCTACATCAGATGCTTCACCAAATAAAGATACCTGAGATGAATTTAAATTCTCTTGGTATTTATTACCAAAACGCAAGGCTTTTTCTATAAACTTCTGGCTTTTTTCGTCTTCTACAAAATATTGTGCTCTATGGGTTTGGGTGAAAGAATCAAATCCCCCCGCTAAAATTAAACCTTCAAAAGCTTTTTTGTTAGCTACACGTAAATCTACACGTTTCGCTACATCGAATACAGAAGTAAAGTTTCCGTTTTCTGTACGTTCGTCAATAATAGCTTTAACGGCAGAAGCTCCCACACCTTTAATCGCTGCCATTCCAAAACGAACAGCGCCTTCTTTGTTTACGGAGAATTTAGAAAAGGATTCGTTTACGTCTGGACCTAATACTTCAAGTCCCATACGTTTACATTCTTCCATAAAGAAGGATACGGTTTTAATATCGTTCATGTTATTCGATAATACCGCAGCCATATATTCGGCAGGATAATGTGCTTTTAAGTATGCAGTTTGGTAAGCAATCCAAGCATAACAAGTAGAGTGTGACTTATTGAAGGCATAAGATGCAAAGGCTTCCCAGTCTTTCCAAATCTTTTCTAAGGCTTTTTCGTCATGTCCATTCGCCATTGCTTGTTTTACAAACTTAGGCTTCATTTTCGCTAGTACCGCAATTTGCTTTTTACCCATTGCCTTACGAAGTACATCGGCCTCACCTTTGGTAAAGTCTGCTAACTTCTGTGAAAGTAGCATTACTTGCTCCTGATATACTGTAATACCATAGGTTTCAGCTAAGTATTCTTCTAGTGCAGGTAAATCGTAAGTAATTTCTTCGTCACCATGTTTTCTTCGAATAAACGAAGGAATATATTCTAACGGACCTGGACGATACAGGGCGTTCATGGCAATTAAATCTGCAAAAACTGTTGGTTTTAGTTCTCGCATGTATTTTTGCATTCCAGGAGATTCGTATTGGAATATACCTACTGTTTCTCCTCGTTGGAATAAAGCATATGTTTCTTCGTCATCAATAGGGAAATTCTCTGGATCAAGCTCCACACCATGACGTGCTTTTACAATCTTTACAGTATCCTTAATAAGGGTTAATGTTTTTAACCCTAAGAAATCCATTTTTAGTAGTCCCGCACTTTCCACAACCGAGTTGTCAAACTGTGTAACGTACATGTCGGAATCTTTAGCCAACGATACTGGTACGAACTTGGTAATATCGTCTGGAGTAATAATTACTCCACAGGCATGAATTCCTGTATTACGAACAGAACCTTCTAGGATTCGTGCTTTATTAATGGTTTCAGCTTCTAATCCATTACCATTGGCAATAGATTTTAACTCGTTAACCATTTCAATTTCCTCAGAACGAAGTTTTTCTTTCAATCCTTTCTCATCAAGAGAGAAGATTTTTTTAAGTTTCATTCCTGGAATTAACTTGGCAATTCTATCGGCCTCAAATAATGGTAAGTCTAGTACACGGGCAGTATCACGTATAGAAGACTTTGCAGCCATGGTACCGTACGTAATAATTTGTGCTACCTGATTGGCACCGTATTTATCAATTACATAATCCATTACACGGCTTCTTCCTTCATCATCAAAATCGATATCGATATCGGGCATGGATACACGCTCAGGATTTAAGAAACGCTCAAAAAGTAAGTCGTATTTAATAGGGTCTATATTGGTAATCCATAAACAGTAAGCTACCACCGATCCTGCTGCCGAACCACGACCAGGTCCTACGGAAACTCCTATATTTCTTGCTTCTCTAATAAAGTCCTCTACAATAAGGAAGTAACCAGGATATCCTGTTTTTTCAATTACTTCTAACTCAAAGTCTAAACGTTCTCTAATGAGTTCAGTAATTTCACCATAACGTTTTTTGGCTCCTTCGTAAGTTAAGTGACGTAAAAAGTTGTTCTCACCTCGTTTTCCTCCATCTTCATTGTCTTTAGCATCTGTAAATTCTTCAGGAATATCAAAGGCAGGTAATAATACGTCTCTGGCTAAGGTAAAAGGTTCTACTTTGTCTACAATTTCTTGAATGTTGATAATTGCTTCGGGAAGATCTGCAAACAAAGTTTTCATTTCTTCCGTAGACTTGAAGTAATATTCGTCGTTTGGTAAACCGTAACGATATCCTCTTCCTCTACCTTTTGGAGTTGCTTGTTTTTCACCATCTTTTACACATAATAAAATATCGTGTGCATTGGCATCTTCCTTACCTAAATAAAAGGTATTGTTAGAAGCAACTACTTTTATATCGTGCTTTTTAGAAAATTCTAAAAGTGTTTTATTTACTACTTTTTCATCTTCTTGTCCATGGCGCATTAACTCAATATATAAGTCATCGCCAAATTGTTCTTTCCACCAAAGTAAAGCTTCTTCAGCTTGTGTTTCTCCTACATTTAATATTTTACTAGGTACTTCACCATAAAGGTTACCTGTTAAAACAATAACATCTTCTTTGTATTGTTTGATAACTTCTTTGTCGATACGAGGTACATAGTAGAATCCATCAACAAAGGCAATAGAAGACATCTTTGCAATGTTATGATATCCTTTTTTGTTTTTAGCTAATAAAACTACTTGGTATCCGTTGTCTTTTTGACTTTTGTTTGTATGGTCTGAACAGACAAAAAACTCACAACCTACAATAGGTTTTAATGGTTTTTGTGTAGGCTCTTCTCCTTTTTCAATAGCTTCTTGATTGGCTGCTTCTACGGATTTGTTGTGTCCAAAGACCGCTTGCACAAAATGGAAAGCTGCCATCATATTACCAGTATCGGTCATCGCTACGGCAGACATGTTATCTTCTCCAGCTGCCTTTACAATATTTCCAATCTGAATAGTCGATTGTAATACCGAATACTGTGTGTGATTATGTAAGTGCGCAAATTGTACATCTTTAAGCGCTGCTAAACCTTCAGAAGTAGAAACAGTAGCTACTTCGCCACTTTCAGCTTCTTTACGCTTACGTATTTTTTCACTTTCCTTTTTAAGGTTTAAGTGTTTTAAACCAATAACCTGAATTGGCATTGGATTAGCTTCCGAGTAACGTTGGAAATAATCAGCAGGAACATCTAATTGTTCTTCTGTATACTGACGTAAACGTATTAACTCTAAGAAACAACGGGTAGTTGCCTCCACATCGGCAGTTGCGTTGTGTGCTTCACCAAATCCAGTTCCGAATAAATGATTGTGTAATTCGGTAAGTGTTGGTAATTTAAATTTACCACCACGTCCACCAGGAATTTGACATAATTGTGCTGTGTGTTCGGTACAGGTGTCTAAAACAGGAAGTTCTGTTAAGTTATTTTCAACACCTAAACGATGAAATTCACATCCCATGATATTGACATCGAATCCAACATTTTGACCAACAACAAATTTTGTTTTGCCTAGTGCTTCATTAAATAACCTTAAACCTTCATCTAAAGAAATTCCTTGCTCAAGAGCTAAATCGGTAGAAATACCGTGAATACGTTCTGCATCATAAGGAATGTTGAAACCATCTGGTTGAATAAGGAAATCGTTATGCTCTATTACATTCCCCAATTCGTCATGTAATTGCCATGCGATTTGTATGGCTCTAGGCCAGTTATCGGTATCAGTTATTGGGGCATTCCAACTCTTAGGTAATCCAGTAGTTTCTGTATCGAAAATTAAATACATCTATCAGCTTAATTTAATGAAGTGTTCTTTGTAAAAAAACAGTGTGTAAAAATACGAAGAATTTATGGTGTAATCTTTAGAAGTTATTAACGATAAAATTTAATAAAAGGTAAAATGTTGAAATACTGGATGGTGCTTATTTTTAATGTTATCTAGGTGTTAAGTTTTTAAAATAGCTAATAAAAAGTGTTTGATAATCAATTAATAAAGGTATCTTTAGTATTTAATATAATATTTTTTACAATGAAAGAAGGAACAGTAAAGTTCTTCAATGAATCTAAAGGCTTTGGGTTTATTACAGAAACAGGATCAAACAAAGAACATTTTGTACATGTATCAGGATTAATCGATGAGATTAGAGAAGGTGATACTGTAGAGTTTGAACTTAAAGAAGGAAGAAAAGGATTAAACGCAGTTAGCGTTAGAGTGCTATAAAAATGTCTCCGAAACTTATTTTTTCTTAAGAGCTTGTTTTTCAGGCTCTTTTTTGTTGTAATAATATTTGTTTTTTTCTTTTTAATGAAAAAAAAGTCATATTTTTGCGCCCACTTATCACGAGATGGTAAGATTTATTAATAATCAAGGTCGCGTACCTTAAAAATTAAAATTATGCCTGTAAAAATTAGATTACAAAGACACGGTAAAAAAGGAAAACCATTTTATTGGGTAGTAGCTGCTGATTCAAGAGCTAAAAGAGACGGACGTTTTTTAGAAAAAATCGGAACTTACAATCCAAACACTAACCCTGCAACTATTGATTTAGATGTTGATGGTGCTGTAAAGTGGTTACAAAATGGTGCTCAACCAACTGATACTGCTAGAGCAATTTTATCTTATAAAGGTGCTTTATTAAAGAATCACTTAGCTGGTGGAGTACGTAAAGGTGCTTTAACTGAAGAGCAAGCTGAAGCTAAATTCAACGCTTGGTTAGAGGAAAAAGCTGGAAAAGTAGCTGGAAAAGCTGATGGTTTAGCAAAAGCTCAAGCTGATGCTAAAGCTAAAGCATTAGAAGCTGAAAAAGCTGTAAACGAAGCTCGTATTGCTGCTAAAGCTCCTGTTGTAGATAGTGAAGATGCTGCTACTGAAGGTGGTGCTGATAGCGAAGAATAAAACTGTATAGACGATGCTGCAAAAAAAGGATTGCTTTTATCTTGGCAAAATCGTTAAAAAACATAGTTTTAAGGGAGAAGTTGTAATCAAATTAGATACAGACGAACCCGATCTTTATAGAAATTTGGAATCAGTTTTTGTCGATTTAGGCAATAATCTGGTTCCTTTTTTTATTGAAAAATCTTCTTTAAGTAAGAGTACTATGTTTCGCGTCAAATTTGAAGACGTAGATTCTGAGCAAGATGCAGACGCTATTATGCGTTCTGATATATATTTACCATTAGATTTATTGCCAAAACTTTCTGGAAATAAATTTTATTATCACGAGGTTATTGGCTTTAAAGTAATAGATGCTTCTCATGGAGAGGTAGGGGATATTGTTAGTATTAACGATTCTTCAGCTCAACCTTTGTTTGAAATAGAAGGTACTAATGGTGATGAAATTTTTATCCCTATGATTGATGAGTTTATCAAAAAGGTAGATAAAGAAAATAAAATTGTTGAAGTTGCTACCCCTGAAGGGTTAATTGATTTGTATTTAGAGTAAAATTTCTGGAGTGAAGTTTTATAAAAAAAAGGGGACTTTTTAATAAGACAAAAAAAGGGGAATTTTTGAATTTTTAAGATTAAATGTTTTTTAATCTTTGAACATCGGTGATTTGATAAGAGATACCGTTGAAGTTTTTCTTGATAATCACACTCTCTAGCCAGAACATAGAACCACTATGAAATAAAGGTAGAATAAGAAATTTCTTTAATTTCTTTTTGCTAAAACGAGTAGATTTTTCTCTTGATAAATTGATTTTCATATAAGTAAGGTTTTATAAAGGTTATCTTTTATGGGGAAAAAATCTATGGCAAATATGAGTATTTTTTTAAAGAAATAAAAAAATGAACAATTAAAAAATAGTATAATTTTAAAAAGTATATTCAAATACTTTGTCTTCACAATTATCGAATACTTTTTTTAATCCAATATATTTAAAACCTAGTCGTTTTAATAGCTTTTGTGAAGCTTCATTATGAGGCATTGTAAAGGCGTATACTTTTTCTTGTCGAAACTTATTTTTAACATATTCCATAAATAGTTGAGTTGCTTCGGTAGCGTAACCCTTTCCTCTGGCCTTCGGTAAAAAGGCATAACCAATATCAATAAATTCCAATTTTTCTCGCTGTAAAGCGGTAGAGGTACCTATTGGCTCGTTAGTGTCTTTTAAAATTACGGTAAAGAAACCCAAGCCATCTAATTTTGAGTTTTTTAAGAGGGTGTCTTTTAAATAAATTTCAGTTTCCTCAACTGTTTTTAAGTTTTTGTCGCTTATAAATTGAATCCAATCAGGGTCGTTAAAAAGCTCAAAATAAAAAGGAGCATCGCTTACTTTAGCTTCACGGATAATAAGTCTTTTACTTTCTAAATGCATCTGATAAAGATAAAATAAAAATGTACTTTTACACACCTTAATTTAGAGTATAAAATGAGTTTACTACAGGAGTTAGAAGAAAGAAGTGGAAAGCAATGCGAATTATGTGCTGCAAAAGATAATTTATCAATTTATGAAGTGCCTCCAGTATCTACTGGTGGAGTAGATGGGAGCTTGTTAGCATGTGCTACTTGCATTGAGCAAATAAATGATGTTGAGAAAACAGATGCTAACCATTGGCGTTGTTTAAATGATTCTATGTGGAGCGAATTTAGAGCAGTAAAAATTGTTGCTTGGCGAATGTTATCTAGACTTCGTAATGAAGGCTGGCCGCAGGATTTATTAGATATGTTGTATTTAGAAAATGATGATTTACGTTTTGCTAAAGAAAGCGGTGATCATTTAGATGAAAGTGAAAAGATAATTCATAGAGATGCTAATGGGGCTATTTTACAAGCAGGAGATTCTGTGGTTTTAATTAAGGACTTAAAAGTGAAAGGATCTAGTATGGTTGCAAAACAAGGTACGGCAGTACGTAGAATTTCTTTAGATCGTGAAAATGCTAAATATATTGAAGGTAAAGTTGGGGCTACTCAAATAGTAATTGTAACAGATTACGTGAAAAAAATGACTGAAAAAGAATAGGTTTAGTAAAACTAAGCCTATATTTTTTACCTTTGCATTACAATAAATTGAAAAAGCTGAGAAAATAAATTGCTATAATCTCAATCAAAAATACTTATTAAATAAATCATAAATTATTATGAGAAAGACAATTTTTACAATTGCTATGCTTTGCATTGCAATTAATAGTACTGCTCAAACATCTGAAATTAAAGAAGAAAATGGAAATGTAGGAATAGGGACTTCTACACCTGCTACAAAATTAGAGGTAAAAAGCAACGAGTTTAAACAATTATTATTATCAAATCATGGAACTGAAAAGTTTTATTTGGGATCAGTTTGGAATTCGGTAGGAAGCTTTATGTCTAATAATTCATATTATTTTTCTAGTCACCTTTATACTGCTTTGGATGATGTATCTAATGGAATCCAGTTTAGAGAAACAGGAGATATTAATTTCTTTAGTAATACAGGACTTACTCCAAACACCAATTTTTTACCTACTTCTCGATTGTCTATAAAGTCAAATGGGAATGTAGCTATTGGTATACAAACCGCTAAAGCAAGATTACATGTAGCTAGTAATAATACTGGGCAAGGAGATTCTAAGACTAATATGGATAAATACTCAGTATTTACATTAAAACCACATGCTACCAATTCAACCAATATGCAGTTTGCTCAGGTGAATAATGGTAATGGAATGGGAATTCAGGTTACAAATTCAGGTAGTACAGCTAATTGGGATATTGCGTTAAATCCTTATGGAGGAAAAGTAGGTATAGGAACAACCTTGCCAAACGGAGCTCTAGAAGTAAAAGGGAATTCAGCTGTATATAGTGATTTTGTAGGGTATGAAGGAATAACTAATAATAGTACTACACCAAAAGGTAAGAAGCCTACTATTGTAATTTCAGAAACTCGATCAGGAACTTTTGTGCCTGGTACTGGTGGACAGGTAACTTATAAAGGAGGTTTGAGTTTTGGTAAAGGTGGTCCAGGAATATATTCTATTAACCCTAATCCTGCTGGGAGTGGTTATTATGGAGAAATTAGATTTCATACAACAGCTTGGAACTCTAGCACATCAAGTTATTATAACGCAGATAGAATGGTTATAAAACTTAATGGAGATGTAGGTATAGGAACAACAGAAACAAAAGGGTTTAAGTTGGGGGTGAATGGTAAAATTGCAGCTACTGAAGTAAAAGTAGCTACTTATGCAAATTGGGCAGATTTTGTATTTGAAAAGGAATATAAATTACCAACTTTAAAAGAAGTAGAAAATCATATTAAAGAAAAAGGGCATTTAAAAGATATTCCAAGTGCTGTAGAAGTAAAAAAGGATGGTTTCTATTTAGGTGAAATGGATGCTAAGCTATTGCAAAAGATAGAAGAATTGACCCTTTATACAATTCAGCAAGAAAAAGAATTGAAAAATCAAAAAGAAGAAATAGCTCAACTTAAAAAACAAAATAAAGAATTATTAAAGTTAGCAAAAGAGATAGAATTAATTAAGCAAAAGTTAAAATAATATGAAGAAAATAGTTTTTATAGTTTTTGTTTTGTTGCTTTCTGAAGTAACATTTTCACAAATTACTTTTACACATAATAAGAATCCAGTAGGAATGGAGCATAATATGCTTTTTAATGCAACTACTAGATCTAGGTTTCAGGTAACACAAACAGGTGCTGCTGCATTAAGTTTGGATTATTTATTTGACGGTAAGTTTATTCCTTCTTATACGTCTACACCGCCTACATTAGCCGAACCTACAGTTGTTTTAATAAAAGGTTTAGTGAATTGGCATAGTCAACGAGGAGCTTGGGTGGGTTGGTCTACTCGATATTGGGGAGCAAAACGATTTAAAATTGAAGGATATAATGTTCATGTTCAAAGTGAATGGAGAACAATAGCAGATTATTCAACACAAGATTATACTGGAGGAGGTCAATTTTTAGTTGAGGTGCCTAGTGGTTCGTATACAGAATTACGTTTTACCTTTTATGAAGGAACTGGTCCAAATGGAAATTTAGGGGTGTCAGAATTATTTTACTTACATCCGGAAGCGGTTAGACCTTACGAAGGTTTGTTAGGAGGGACAAATGATAAATGGAGTGAAAATGCAAACAATTTATTTACTAATAAAAGGATAGGGATTGGAACAGATACACCATCTCATATGTTGGAAGTTAAAAATGGAGTATACCAAACGTATTTTACAGGGAATGCAGTTACTTTTAAGAACACTAATGAGTCTTCATATATAGATAAAAAAGATTCAGGATCTTTAAATTTTAGAATGGGTGAAGGTTACAGTACGGTGTTAACTATGGCTAATAATTTACATGTAGGTATAGGAAAAACAACACCAACTGAAAAATTACATATAGAAGGAAACCTTTTGATAGATGCATTTGAAAAAGGAAATGAGTCTGGTATTTTCTTTAGAGAAGGTTTTAGTCAGTCAAATAAGTATAATTTATCAATTTTAGCATATAATCATAATGGTTCTAGTGCAGATGGTTTAAGTATAAATGGTTTTGATGGAATTAGTTTTTCTACTGGTGCAGGTACACGAAATGAAAGAATGAGAATAAAACAAAATGGAAACGTAGGAATAGGAACAATAGAGACAGGAAGTCATAAATTAGCTGTTGAAGGATCAATAGGAGCAAGAGAAATTAAAGTAGAGGCTTTCCCTAATTGGTCAGATTTTGTATTCAAGAAAGAATATAAACTACCAACTTTAAAAGAAGTGGAAAATCATATTAAAGAAAAAGGGCATTTGAAAGATATTCCAAGTGAAGCTGAAGTACTAAAAAATGGTTTTTATTTAGGAGAAATGGACTCTAAATTATTACAAAAAATTGAAGAGTTAACTTTATATACAATTCAGCAAGAGAAACAATTAAAAGAGCAGGCTAAGAATATTAAGAGATTAGAAGCTTTAGTTGAAAAATTATTAGAAAGCAAAAAGCAAAATACAGCTAAATAGAATTTTGTTAGTTGCAAAATATAAAAAGGTCAAAACAATTTAAGTTTTGACCTTTTTATATTCGTTGAGATTGATATTTATTTCTCAGTATTATAGTATACCTTATAAAACTTCATTTTTTTATCTTCATCATATCCTTGTTCTAAATATTCTGAAGAAGCATCAGGAGCATCAACATCAATTTTAATTTGAATGTTAGTGTCTAGTTTTATTTCAGTTTTAAACTTACTTTTTTCCTTTTTTAATACTGCATCTGATACGTCAAAATTATTACGAATTAATACATCATTTAGTTTTTCGAAATGCTTTTTATAGTCTTCAAACATATCTTTATGCTTGTCTTCTTCAAAAATCTCATCTTTAAAACCATGATAATCTACACTTTCGTGTTCTTTAAAATAATCAACAGTATTCGCTAAGAAATTACTTTGTTCTTGTTTTCCAAATTCTGGTTTTATAACTTCTTCAGAAAACTCTTTACACATTTCTAAATAGTTTTGAGTGTGTAAATTACGATCGTCAGCATATTTTACGCTTAAGAAATTCTTAATCCAATATTGAGCATCGTAATTATTGTTGTCGACAGATAAAACAACCGTTCCTTCCGTATCAGAAGAGTTTAAAATTAAACAACCTTTATCAAGTTTTTTAGTAGAAATACCTTTTTGAACAACAACGTCAAAACTTTCATCATCTAAATAAGTTTGGAAAAAATCTACTTTACTTTCAATTTTAAAAATTCCAACAGCTTCTGTTAAAACATCTTTATATTCGATACCTTCAAAATAAGCAACAATTACATCACCTGTTTTTATATTTGCAGAATTAGACTGTTCGTATAAGTGGTTTACGATGTTCTTAGAGTTTTCGATAAACACTTCATTACTATCGTCTTCAAAAATGTCAGAAGAGTATTTATTCAATTCATTTAATCGAACATCAGCATGATGGCTAAAACGATAACTTTGCGTAACATTTCCAAAGTTCTTTAGTAAAAAAGGCATTAATAACTCATAACTTTCTTCATCAAATCGAACTAAGCTTTCTGATAAAGCATTTTGTCCGCTATTGTACTTATTAGCAACTTTATGAATAATACATTTGTTAATCTCTGCACGTGTTCTTTTTATCATCTTCTAAAAAATTGGAAGACAAAAATAGAAAAACTAAAGTTTTAATTTAAGCTGTTCGGGTAACAATTTGAACGATTTACGATGATAAGGAGTAGCTCCGTGTTCTCTAATGGCATTTCTATGTTCTTTAGTAGGATATCCTTTATTCTTTTTCCAATTGTATTGTGGGAATTCTTGATGAATTTTTTCCATAAATTCATCTCTGTATGTTTTTGCTAAAACAGAAGCTGCTGCAATACTCATAAATTTAGCATCCCCTTTTACAATAGTTTGATGTGGTACTTCTTTATAAGGCTTAAATTTATTTCCGTCAATTATGATAAATTCAGGTTGAGGTAAAAGTTGTTCAATAGATCTATGCATTCCAGTTATAGAAGCTTGTAACACATTTAATTCATCAACTTCATCTTGATGAATAAAAGATATGGCATAAGCTAAAGCGTGTTCTTCAATATATGGACGAAGTTCTTGACGTTTTTTTTCAGAAAGTTGCTTTGAATCATTTAAAAACTTATGTTGAAAATTTTCAGGTAAAATAACAGCTGCTGCGACAACAGGGCCAGATAAACAGCCTCTTCCTGCTTCGTCTGTTCCGGCTTCAAGACTAACTCCACTATAATTTAATTTCAACATGCTACAAATTAACAGTTTTCAAAGAAATTATTCACAATTTTTGTCGTTTAATTATTTTACTTTTGTGCTTATGAAGAAAAATTTTTTAGTATTTTTTTGTCTAATTTGTGTACAAGTACTTTTTTCACAGATTAGAACTATCAGAGGGGGATTTGGAGGAACGACTGGAGGCTTTAATCAAAGTACTGATTCATTACCTAATAATGAAATAAATGTAAAGCTTAGTGGGAAAACAAAGTATACAGATTATAAAATAATATCATTTAAAAATGATACTACTATTGTTGATACTACATTAACAATAAAAAAACACTACAAATTTAACTTTTTAAGAAAAGATAATTTTGAATTATTAGAGTTCCATAATCAAGGGCAAACGTTTACAAATCTAGCTTATAATTTTGATAATATTTCTCGATTTCCTGATATTGGTTTCAGAGCAAAACAATTTAACTACTTTAATATTGAGGATGTAGATTATTACCATGTTCCAACACCTACTACAGAGATTATGTATAGAACAGGGTTAGAGCAGGGGCAAGTTTTAGATGCTTTGTTTACAATTAACTTTTCTAAACGATTTAATGTAGGAATTGCTTATAAGGGACTTCGTTCTCTAGGAGCCTATCGTAGGTCTTTAGCTAGTTCGGGAAATTTTAGATTAAGTTTCAGGTATGAAAGTCCAAAAGACCAATATGCTATAAGAGGGCAACTTGTAAATCAAGATTTTTTAAATCAAGAAAGTGGAGGTTTAACAGCTACTGCTTTAGCTTCTTTTCTTAGTGATGATCCTAATTTTAGTAATAGAGGAAGATTAGATGTAAATTTAGATAATGCTGAGAATAATTTTGAAGGTAGACGCTTATATTTTGAACATACTTTTAAAGTGTTGTCTTCTAAAGATAGTGCAAAAACGAAAGATTTTTCAAATTTAAAAGTAGGACATTCTTTTACAAGGGAGTCTAAATTCTATCGATTCAATCAAAGTGCAGCAACGACTACTTTCTTTGGTAATGCAGGTACGTTTGGAGCTGTTAATAATAAAACTAATTTTTTACTTTACAATAATCAAGTGTTTTTAGATTTTAATTCTAAATATGTGTTGGGTAAATTTAGAGTTAAAGCTGATTATACTACCTATAGTTATGGCTACGAGAATTTGCAGAATAATTTAGTAGGAATGACTAAAAATAAATTAAAAGGAGATGCTGTTTCGTTTGGAGCAGATTGGAATGGTAAAATAAAAAACTTCTATGTAAATGCTTCTGCGAATTTAACACCGGGTAGTGGTAGATTATCTGGAAATAACTTAAAAGCTGAAGCTTTGTATAAAAAGGACAGTTTATTTACTGTAAAAGCTAAATTAGGAATTAGTAATAAGTTGCCTAATTTCAATTTTTTATTACATCAAAGTAACTATGATGCATACAATTGGGAAAATAATTTTGCGTCAATTGGTACACAAACATTGGGCGGAGTTATAGAGTCTAAATGGGGAAATGCTTCTTTAGATATTACTAATATTGATAATTATACATATTTTGATGAAAATAACTTGCCAAAACAATTTTCTGGAAATGTAAATTATTTGAAAGCGAAAGCATCTAAAGAGTTTAAGTTTGGAAAGTTTGCTCTAGATAATACTTTTATGTATCAAAAGGTGGCAAGTGGAAGCGATGTTTTCAGAGTTCCTGAATTTGTAACAAGAAATACTTTGTATTATACAGATCACTGGTTTAAAGGAAATCCTTTATTAGTACAAATAGGGGCAACTTTTAACTATTTTTCAAAATACAAAGCAAACGCATATAATCCGTTATTGGCTGAGTTTACTTTACAGAATACTACGGAGATTGGTTATCCAACAGTCGACTTATTTTTTAATGGAAGAGTGCGTAGAACCCGTATATATTTTAAAGCAGATAACATAAGTTCTTTTTTCTTAAAGAAAGATTATTTATCAGCTCCTAATTATCCGTATAGAGATTTTGTAATACGTTTTGGAGTTGTTTGGAACTGGTTTATATAGATGAGATGGAGCAAAAGTTAAAACAAAATTGGAAACTATTTTTAATTGCTAGTTTAACTTTAGGTTTAGCACCTTTTAAACCGCCTCATATTGTTGGGAAATTAAAATGGATTGCAGGAGGTAATGCTTTTTCAGGTGAACATGCAATGCAATTTAAAGATTGGTTTGATGTTTTGTTGCATGGAAGTCCTTGGGTTCTTTTATTAGTCTCGGTTATTTTAAATTTATCTTCATTAGCGGTAAAAACCGATTCGGAATAGAACTTTCTTTTTTTTCTGTTGAAATAAAACCTTGACTTTCATAAAAAGGTTGTGCATTGGGGTCAGCTAATAATGTCATCGTTTCAATATTCAAATTATTAGATTTTTCAATGGCATGTGACAGTAGTTGTTTCCCAATTTTTTGACCAATAGCATCTGGATGTACGAATAAAAATTCGAGTTCTATGCTGTTGTTTTTAGGCTGATTTAAAATATAAAATCCAATAGTTTTTTGATTTGAAATAAATTTATAAACCATCATTTCCTCAATCATTTTAGGGGTAACAGTTAAATCATCTTTCCAACTATTAATAAGTTCTTCATTATAACCCCAGTATGCTTTTGAAATCAGTGCAATGTTGGTTAATAATTTAGCATCTTTAATATTAGCTTTTTCTATCATAAAAAAGAAGCCTCACTATCTAAGTGAGGCTTGGTATTATTTTTTAATTATTTCTCTAATCTTTATTCTAAACGCAGCAAATAATAATGTCATAAAAGGACTTAACCAATTAAAAACAGCATAAAAAGCGTAGTCTATTACTGGAACTCCTAATACTCCTGAATGATATGCTCCACAAGTGTTCCAAGGAATTAAAACAGAGGTTACGGTTCCAGAGTCTTCTAAAGTTCTACTTAAGTTTTCTGGAGCTAGTCCTTTATCTTGATAAGCTTTTGCATACATTTTACCTGGTACTACTAAAGCTAAGTATTGATCTGAAGCGGTAAAGTTTAAACCAATACATGTTGCTACTGTACTAGCAAATAAACCGAAAACAGAATCAAATAAATTTAATAAGAAACTACTAATTTTTGCTAAAGCACCAATAGCATCCATCACACCCCCAAAAATCATGGCACAAAGAATTAACCATATAGTTCCTAACATTTTTTCCATACCACCAGCGGTGAATAAATCTTTTAAAACCTCATTATCAGTAGCTACAGAAGTTTTTACTGTAATAGCATTCATTACTCCTTTGTAAGCAGAGTTAAAATCTAAATTTTTAACACCAGCAACTTGAGCAACAACTTGAGGTTGGAAAATTAATGCAAAAATCCCACCTAATAATGTTCCTGCTAATAAAGCAATTAAAGGAGGTGTTTTTTTCATAATTAAAATAACAACTGCTATTGGGACTAAAAATAAAAATGGATTAATATTAAAAGCTTTATTTATGTCATTCAACATTTGTTGAGTATCTGCAGTTCCTGTAGTATTTTGTGTAAACCCTAAAATGATAAAGAAGATTAAGGTAACAACAATAGTTGGTACAGTGGTATAAGCCATGTACTTGATATGAGTAAATAAATCCGTGCCAGCCATTGCAGGAGCTAAATTTGTTGTATCTGACATTGGAGACATCTTATCGCCAAAATAAGCGCCAGATAAAACAGCACCCGCTGTCATTCCTAAAGAAATTCCTAAGGCCTCACCAATACCAATTAAGGCAATACCTACAGTTGCAGCAGTTGTCCAAGAACTACCTGTAGCTATAGAAATTACTGCACAAATAATTAAACAAGCAGCTAAGAATATTGTAGGATTTAAAATTTGCAATCCATAATAAATCATTGAAGGAATTATTCCACTAATAAGCCAAGTTCCTGCTAATGCACCTACCATAAGTAATATTAAAATAGCTCCAGCTGTAGATTTAATGTTTTCGGCAACTTCATCAATCATAACTTTGTATGAAACTTTATTTCTAAATCCAACAATGGCAGCAGTTGCACCACCAAGGATTAAAATGAATTGATTACTTCCACTTAAAGCATTATCACCAAAAACAAAAACATTGTAAGCGAGCATTCCTATTAATGCTATTACAGGAATTAAAGCTTCCCATATACTTAGTTCTTTATTAGCTATAATTTTTTGACCTTCGATATCGATTTCGGATAAGTTTTTATCGTCTTGCATTGTGTGGTTTTTTTCGGTTTGTAATGTTACGATTTTGTAAAGAATTATACAAGTAGAATCAGTTTAGTACATTTGTTATCTATGGATTCATTAACTCAAATTGTTTTAGGTGCTGCTTGTGGAGAAATAGCACTAGGAAAAAAGATAGGAAATAAAGCCTTATTGTTTGGTGCAATAGGAGGTACAATACCGGATTTAGATGTGTTTATTGGCGGATGGTTGTATGGAAATGAAATAGATGCGATGGCTTTTCATCGCGGATTTATGCATTCGATTTTATTTTCCATTTTTGGTTCTTTTCTATTTGGATGGATCACTTTTAAACTATACGATAAAGGAAAACGTGAAGGAACTACTAGGTTAAAAAACTGGATTTGGTTATTTTTTCTATCCATTTTTACGCATCCTTTATTAGATAGTTTTACACCTTATGGTACCCAGCTATTTTTGCCTTTTTCCGACTATAGAGTAGCGTTTAATAACATTTCTGTAGTAGATCCTTTATATACACTTCCTTTTTTATTGTGTTTGATTGTGGCTATGTTTTATAATAGAAAACAAACAAGAAGAAGAGTTTGGGTTAAAGCTGGAATTTATATTAGTTCAGCATATATGTTATTTACTATTGGAAATAAGATTTATATGGATTCTGTGTTTAAAAAATCGTTTGATAAAGCCGATATTTCTTATAGTAGGTTTTCTACTCAACCTACTATTATGAATAATATTTTGTGGTATGGAATTGCTGAAACTGAAAATGATTATAAAGTTGGGTTTTATTCTTTATTAGATAAGAAATCAGAGTTAGATACGATTTTAACAATTCCTAAGAATCGTGATTTATTAGATGTGAATCATAAAGATATTAAAGTCTTAACTTGGTTTAGTAATGGCTATTATAATTTAGTACCTATGGATTCATCTAAAAATATTCAATATTTAGATTTAAGATATCCTTTGTTGAATCCAAATAATGCAGAAACATCTATGTTTAGATTTGAATTGATGAAAGAAAACAATAGATGGGATATGGTGCCATTTTCAGGTAAACCACCGTCAAAAGATGATTTAAAAGAATTTACCAAGCGTTTTTATGGTAAATAAAAAATGGCAAACAGATTTGAAACCATTCTGTTTGCCATTTTTTTAGAATTTAGTTAAGTTTTATGCTAAGGCTTCTTCTTTTAAAACACCTATTTCTAACATACAGTCTTTCATCATTTCAAAAGTACGCTCAATATCATTATCTAATCCAATAGAAAAACGAATTAAACCATCGGTTAGTCCCATTTCAGCTTGCTCTTCCTCTGGGATTTCTGAAGAGGTTGACGTTCCTGGAGCTGAAAATAAAGTTTTATAAAACCCTAAACTTACAGCTAAATATCCTAAGTTTTTTTCTTGCATTAACTCCATTAAAGCATTGGCTTTGTCTAAAGAACCAGCATCAATAGTTAACATTCCTCCAAAACCGTATTCATTATTCATCATTGATTTGTATACTTCATGAGATGGATGTGATTTTAAACCAGGGTATACTGTTTTGATACCAAGAGCTTCGAATTTTTCAGCTAAAAAAGCTGCATTTTTACTGTGTTGCTTCATTCGAATATGTAAAGTTCTCATGTTCTTTAATATTGACGATGAACGTAAAGAATCCATAGAAGAGCCTAATAGCATACTTGCACCATCGATAACACTTTTTTGAGCGTTGATAAAATCAGAACTAGCACAAACAACCCCTCCCATCGTATCAGATGAACCATTGATGAATTTAGTTAAACTATGAATAACAATATCTGCCCCAAGTTGCGCTGGTGAAATAGATAACGGAGAGAAAGTATTATCAACAACAAGTTTTAAATTGTATTTTTTAGCTAAGGCAACCAAAGCTTTAATATCTGCCACTTCTAGTAAAGGGTTGCTAACAGATTCGCAATAAATCATTTTTGTATTACTGTTAATAGCAGCTTCTATTACATCTAGTTTTGTAATATCAACAAAAGATGTTTCAATATTCATTCTAGGTGTAAAGTTCTTTAAAAAAGCGTAAGTACCACCATATATAGTTCTACTTGAAACAATATGATCTCCAGCTCCACAAATTTGTAAAATAGTTGCTGTTATAGCTCCCATTCCTGAACCAGCTACATTTGCAGTTTCTGTTCCTTCCATTGCTGCTAAAGCTTCACCTAAATATAAATTAGAAGGAGAAGTATGACGTGAGTATAAGTAGCAACCATCTGTATTCCCTTCAAAAGTATCAAACATTGTTTTTGCTTTTATGAAAGTATAGGTTGAGGAATCAGAAATAGAAGGATTTACTCCTCCAAATTCTCCAAAGTATTGTAAGTCTTGAATATTGTTTGCTGGTTTAAAGTCCATTATATAAATGTTTAGTTGTTTATAGAACTATAAAAGACTTGTTTTTTTGATTAAAAATCAATTAAAATTAATGTTTGTAGTTTTTTATTCTTTATTTTGTTAAATAATTAGTTTTTATAATGGTTTTTTAAAATTGATGAGTTTAAAAAACGTAAATTTTTCAGATGAAATTAGATGAAATTGATAAAAAGCTTTTAGAATTACTTCAAAAAGATAGTAAGCAAACTACTAAACAGCTTTCGTTAGAATTAGGATTATCGGTAACCGCAGTATACGAGCGTATAAAAAAACTAGAAAGAAGCGAAATAATTACTCAATATGTAGCTTTAATTAATAAAAACAAAGTAGGGAAATCATTCTTAGTTTTTTGTCATATTAAATTAGAAAAACATGCTAAGGAGTATATTGCTGCTTTTGAAAGAGAAATTAATAAACTAGATGAAGTAGCTGAGTGTTTTCATGTAAGTGGAGACTATGACTACATTTTAAAAATTTATGTCAAAGATATGGATGAATATCGAGAGTTTATGGTAAATAAACTTACTGCCTTAAAACACATTGGGAGTACTCATAGTACGTTTACTATTGGCGAAGTTAAAAGCTCTAATGTAATATCATTATTATAAAAAAAACGAACGATTAATCGTTCGTTTTTTCAATTTCAATAAAGACATCTTGAGTTTTAATTGCTTGATTGTAAAACTCTTTTAAATGATAATATTCGTTATTAGTATAAGTTCTTTTATTAATACTTAATTTGAAATAGACATTAATAGTATTGTTTATATTTTTAATGTTTAAAACATATTTTCCACCTTTATTAGGTAAGGCAAGAGCTTTGTTTTTGGGCAGTTTTTTTAATTGATAACCTTGAGGTAGTTTTAATGTTAATAGGTATGTATAGCTTCTAGGGAATCCATAATCTATTGGGTAATCTCGATTGTTAAGTTTAAATGGGTTTTTGGTAAATTTATTTATTAAAAATGGAGAAATTCTGATTTTATTTTCGAGATCAAAATCTTCAAAAGTAATATCATAAACTTGTTGCAGAGTTTTTTCGTTTTTATCTAAATTTATAAACTCTAGGTTCTCAACTTCTATACTTGAATAGTTAGATTCAAAATTTTCAATATAATTTTCTTTACTGTTTTCGCTAATTTCTTCTCTATCATTTACAGCGAAATAACCATTAGAAGCAATCATCAAACTACCGTTTAATTCATTTTCGTCATTAAAAGATAGAATAGCTTTGGTTGTTTTGTAAGTTTTTTTACTCAAATTGATAGTTTCCCAGTAACTCCCTTTTTTAAAGTCCATTACCCTTCCATCTCCATTTAAAGCCATATAGCGAATTAAGCCAAATGGTAATTTTTTATTTGTAGCGTCTAAAAAATACGTTTTATTGTTAATTACAGCCTTAACCAATAAGTAATTGAAATCATTAATAACAGGGTGTAATTTTGTTGGAACAGCTTTGTTTCTTGTTGATGTAAGTACTAGATAACTTTTTATGTTGGCTGCTTGAAGAGCATTATAAAGTGATAAATTAATGTCAAAGATATTTCCAGTTTTATTTTTATAAGCTTTTTTTATTCTAACTTTTCTAGAAGGCCAGTACTTTTCATTCCAAGAAAAATGATTTTGTATGGCTTTATAAATTTCTTTAGCTTTTTGTAATTCATCTTCGATGTTAAATAAACTAGCTTTTAATTCATTTTTAAAAAAGCTTTTTTTGGAAATTTGATTGTCTAGAAAATTATATTTCAAGTTTTTATCAGCGTCTTTCCATGTTTTAGTAAATTTTTTAACGCTTCCTGATAAGTTTGTGTAGGATTCGAGTTCGAAAGCTAACTTGGAAATAAAGTTTTCTTTACTAAGCATATGACTTTCTTCTTTAAAAGCAGGGATATCATCCATTCCAAAGTTTAGGATTAAACAATCACCATTATTAAAACTAGGTGTGTCAATACAGTTCTTTTTTACAGAAGTTTTATCTCTATTAAGTTTCAAAAAACCAATCATTCGAATCTTGTATTTCCAGTTTCCCAAAATAGCAGCCGTAAAATCACTTTTAATTTTTGGGATATCTGACTGAAAATACCAATCATCAATTCCAGAATAAGGAGAAGTAACTGAGTATTTATACTCAATAACGCTTCCTGGTTTAATATTAGGAAGGGTAAAAGTTATTTCTTTCCATTTACTATATAAATCAACTGTATAAATTTCATTTTCTTCTAAATGAGTTTTTAAAATTTTATTTTGATCAGAAAGATTATAAGTAATCCCTTTTATTGAGTGAACTTTTTCATCTCCATAAAAAGGAATTTTAATTGTAGCTTTATCTTCACCACCTTTTTTTAAAACTTTTATTCTAAAATAATAATCAGTGGTTTTATTATAGTTTCTTTTTTTATCTAAGAAATAATTAGCATGTTCATAAAGAACAACCGCATTAGCGGTTGTGTCTTTTTCATATTCTTTCATGGTTAATTCAAGAATATTTATATTTCCTATTCTGGTAGATTTACTTTCTTGAGCAAAGCAGTTAAGTGCTAATAAGTAAAATGAAATTAAGAATATTTTTTTCATTATTTTTTTGCTAATACAATTTTTTCGGTATGTTTTTCAACAAGTTGTTTATAAAACGATCTAAAAGAACTATAATATTGGGGCGAAATCATATTAGAGTTTATTTGTATTAGTGAAGAAAGTTTTATTTTGTTACCAAGTACAGAAATTTTGTATTTAAATACACCTAGATTTTCTGGTAAACCTATAGCTAGTTCTTTGGGATAAGATTCTATAGTATATCCTTCAGGTATTGTAATAGATGTAGTAAAATTATCTTGCCAAGGCATTCCGTAATCTACAGGGAAATTTCTGTCTTTAGTTTTAAAAGGGTTTTCTGTAGTTGCTAAGAAAAATAAAGGAGAAAAATATAACTTATTATTTATTTCTTCTATTTGACTATCACTGGTAAACTTTATAGATTGTGTAATAGGTTTGTTTAGATTCTCTTTATTTAAAACTTTAAAATCATCAATTTCTATATTATACTTTTCTTCTAAAGAAGTTATCAGGTTTTCTTCTTTTTTTAAATCATTTTTTTGTCTATAAAACATCGCAGCATGACCTGTTAGAGCTTTTCTAAGTACTCCCTCAATAGTTCCAGTATCATCTATTTTTAAGTATAAAATATTATTCTCTTTAGTAAGAGATGAAGGTACAAGGTTTACATCTTTAGAAATACCATCTTTTAAAATCTCTTTTCCTGTCCAGTTTAAGGTTCTATACGGTAAGATATTTATGTAAGAATATTTTTCAGTAGCATCTAAAAGTAAGTGTTTACCATTAGGAAAGTTTACTTTTGAAATAACATAATTAAAACCTTCTCTAGTAGGGAATAAAGGAATTCCGTTGCTTTTAGTACTTACCAAAACTGGATTAGCATTTAAACCAGCTTGGCGTAGCATTGATGTAAGCATAAGATTTATTTCTGCAGAGTTTCCAACTCCATCTTTAAAAGCTTTTTTTACTCCTACGTCTGTATATTTACTTTGATATTCGTTCCACTTTACTTTAGATTTTATGTATTGAAGTATTAATGAAACTTTTTCTAATTCGTTTTTAGCAGGGCTGATAAGATTCGCTAATTCATCTTTATAGTAGTTCTTTTTTTCTAATTCATTTCCAAAGCTAGAAGATTTGTAAATTGTTTTACATACATCTTTCCAGGTAGTTGCATAATTTTTATAAAAAGAATTTGGAAATCTTGTTCCGGATAATTCAAATTTTACACCACCTCTATAATTATTTATATAACCAGAGTAAGGTTCGTTATCATTTATAGCAGGAATATTTTCTTGTGTAAAAGAATAAATTGTGGAATTGAAATCAATTTTGTCTCTACCTCCAAGGTTTATTTGACCTCTTTTTTGAGTTTCTACTAACGGAACACTATAATAACCTTTAGACATTTTATTGAAAATAAAATACTCAGGTATTCTAACATTTAGGTCTAAGTTTTTAATAGGAATACTGTATTGAAAATTTAAAGTTCTAATATCCCAATGAGGAGACGTTAATGTATATTTTAATTCAATAATAGAACCTTCTTTAATGTTAGGAAAAGCTATTTTCTTTTGACTTCGATATTTATTTAATCGTTCATCGAAAATTTCTTTTTTTGGTAACTTATGTTTTACAACTTTACCATTTTCAATGTTAAATGTGTATGCTTTTAAAGAACTAATAACTTCTTTATCTCCAGATTCAGGCTTGTAATAAACTATTCTTTTGTTTGCATAGTCAAAACCATCTTTAGAGTATATTTTTATTCTTTCATGATACTCTGTTACTACTTTAAATCCATTATTTGCATCATATGCAAAAAAAGTTCTTCTTTTTTTATAAAGGTATGAGGCATCAGCTGTAGAATCATTAGGGTAAAACTTTTCTTCTAATTCTTCTTTGGAAACTTTTCCAAATTTTACATTTTGAGCTACCGTTGTCAGCGATAGTGTTAATGTTAAGATTAACAATATTTTTTTCATAGTATTTTTATTTTTTTATTAATTCAGTTCTTAAATTGTCGAGTTTAGTGACTTTTTTTCTAAATTTTCTATAGGCTTTATAATCTTCTTTTGGATGAACTCCTTTTTTAAGAGAAAACTCTCTGGTGTATTTAAAAGAAGTTTCATCAATTTTTTCTAATGTTAATTTGTAGGTACCAAACTTATTGTCAATACTTTTATTGTCGGGTAAATTTATGATAGAGTAACCTTCAGGAATCTTAAATGTGAATTCATCTTTATCGGTAAAACCTCTTTCTATGTTTAAAGGTCTTTGTCTTTTTCTGTATTTTTTTGGTACTCCAGTAATTCTATTGAAAACATTAAGTTTAAATAAATAACTGCTATCTCTTAAGGTTGCAAACTTTTCGATTTTAATATTTACTTTTTCTGTAAATTCAATTTTGTCTTTATCATTTGTATGTTTTATACTTTCAATTTCTAAATTGTTGTTATAGTCCCATACATTAGAAGTGTAGTATTTATTTAGTTTTTTAGGTGGATAATTCTCAATATGGTATTTATCGCTATACTGAGTTCCATAAGATTTTCTTATTACAGAAGCGTTTACATTTCCATTATCTAATAAATTAATATTAGCATTAATCGTTTGTAGATTATTTTCGTTAATATAAGCAGGGGTTCTTTTTATGATACCACCTTGAGGGGTAACTACCAAAACATCTCTATCATCAGTAAAATCACCTAAAAACCCAAAAGGATTTGTTTGACTAGTGCATTCTAACCATATGTCGTTTCCTTCATTAGGAATATTTAATATCATATGATTTCCTTGGAGAGCTGTGAAATCCTTATCTATATTTTTATAATTTTGAGCATATACAATTGTATGGTATGACTTAACGCCTACGGCATCTAAAAGAGCTTTTGTATAGTTTGTTAAACCTTTACAATCTCCATAACTTACTTCATCAACTTTATTTGCAGCAATAGGTTCCCAGCCTCCAATATCTACCTGTACACTTATATATCTAGTTTTGTTTTGAACATAATCATAAATGATTTTTGCTTTTTCAATAGGAGAATCTACACCTTTAACTAAATTTTTTGCTTTCTCAATTGTAGCTGGTGATAATTGATTTCTGTTGATTAGTAGTTTGTTGTACATCCAGCTACCAAATTCTTTCCAGTTTTTTGCTTTACCAGTTATACCTTTTAAACTGAATTGATTGAATGAAACGGAAAGGTTTGGTGAAAAATCGTCAAAATTAACGGTATACCTTTCGTGTTTTATAGGTTTTTGGTTGGTTAATGTATATTTTAAATTAAATTCACTTGAAGTATTTTCAATAGGATATCCGTCAAAGTTTTTTTCTCTTTTTCTAAAAGGAATGTTTTTAGGATTATTTAATTGATAAATGTTTTTTTCAACAGACAAATTATAACTTTCAATAGGGTACCATCTAGGAATAAATCCTGTTGAAGAGTTTTTATATTCAGATTCAAAAACTACTGTATAAGGATAAGATGTAGGCGTATATTCTAAAAATTTTACTCTTGAATCAGAATATAAGGTTCCTCCATCAATGGCGCTAACATCTTGGAAATCATTTTTAGAATATTTCTTAACCTTATTTCCTAAGGCATCATAAATGATAGCTGTTAGCTTAGATATCTTGGTGTCTTCATTATAGTTTTTATAGGCATCTACATGTATTTTACCAAATTTATTAAGAACGGTAACTATTCTTTTTTCTTTAACTACCATTTCATCAACAGCCAAGACATCTACCGTAATTTCATTATGTCTAATTACAGCATTGGCATTTTCTTTTAACTCAATAGGGATAAGAAGGGAAGAGAGTTGTGTGTTTTGAGATAGGAGGTTAGTACATAGTAATAGCGCCATCATTACGATAGCGTAACCTGTTTTTTTCATGCAATTGTTTTTTGATTAACTAGTAAACAAAGGTAGAAAAAAGCATTAAAAATTAAATAACAAATTAATTATAATATTTCTTGTTGGTTTTTATAAAAAGAATCAGCTTGTAGTTTTAGTAAATTACGAGCCATTTTTTGTTTGTAATTATAAATTTCTTCTTCGGTTTTTAAATCAGAGTATACCTTGTTGTTAAGATCTACATCGGTTTGTAAAACGGATTCACGTTGATGCACTTGTTGTTGAATCCAAGTTCTGACAAGCGATTCTTGATTTTCTAATTTAAAATCATATTCTCCTTTTGGGCTTATTAGTTTTGAAAATATAGGAGCAGTTTCAATTGCTAAGAATAATAAGAAAATAAAAAAAGAAGGTAACCAAGGTAATTTATTTAAAGCATTTATCCTTGCCATTAAACCATCAAAACTAGAAATAATAGGTTGTGTTTGCGTTTCTGTTAGTTTCTGTTTTTCAAGTAAATCTGAAATATCATTTTCTTTTAGGCTAATTTTTTCAGAATTTACTTTTTTCAATTCGTTTAGTTCGGCTAAAGAAGCATCGTGTTTCTCTCTTTTTTCTTTATAAACAGGACCTTTTCCTAGAAGTTTAGTACCTTTTCTTCCTTCAGCTTCTGCTATATAGATTTCATACAAAGTATCAGTTTCTTTTTGTTTGTTAGTGATCTCAGTTTTTAAAAGTTCTATTTCTCCTTTTATTTTATCAATTTCAGGAGTAAACTGTTGCGCTATTTGAGTTTTGTTCTCCAAAGTCATTTGATTTTTTTCAGTTAACAAAACTTGATTGATTTCCTTTTCAAATATTTTTAACTCTAGAGGTTTAGAAATAACCATAGCAATAATGAGTGCTAACAATAAGCGAGGAATTACTTGTAGAATTTCTTGACGCTTAGAGTCTCTCTTTTTTATGGTAGAGACAATGAAACGATCTAAATTAAAAATTAACAGTCCCCAAAGAAAACCAAAGAAGATAGAAGAATATATATTGTCAAAAACAGTATATAGGGCATAGCTACAAGCTATGGTAGCCATTAGGGCTGTAAAAAAAACAGTAGCACCAATACCGGCGTATTTATTTTGCTCTCCATTGGAACAGTCATTAATTAAATTCTGATCCACACCAGAGCATAAGAGGAAAAAATCTTTGATCATGAATATAAGCTTATACAATAAGAACGATAGTTTGAAAAGAATGTTACAAAAAAGCCTCACATTGTGAGGCTTTTAACATAATTTTATTTTCTACTAGTAGCATAAATAGCCTTAGAGTTGTCTTTTGCTTTTACCACATAAATGCTTTCTATTTTATTAGGGACTAATTTTTCTATGTCTTCCTTAGCAACTAATTGTTTATTTAGATAGTATTTATCAATTGAAGAGCTATTCTTAAAAATAGAATTAATTTTCCTTTCTGTAGCAAATTGCTTACTTGTAGCATATATAGAGTTAGGCTTACCTTTTTCTCTTTTTACATAAATGCTTTCTATTTTATTTGAAGGAATTTTATCTAATTGAGCTTTAGTAATAGGTTTATTATTTAAATAATAACGAGTATTTTTAGAAGATCCTTTCGGAAGTTGTAAAATTTCCTCATTAGTCAACTTATCTATTTTGTCAATACTAACTTTTTTTTGTGAAGAAGCATATTTTTTAGTAGTAAACTTTATTACTTTTTTATTGTTAACGTCTTTTGTTACAACTCTCAAATCTTTAGTATTCTTCGTTATTTTAATTACCTCTTCATGACTTACTTTCTTATTATTGAAAAAGTAGGTAGCTTTTGGATATCTAAAAACAAACTCTTTAGCAGTCATTGGAGCTGGCGGAGGAGGTATCATTGAAGTTTCTCCTTTTTTTACAAAATTAGAAGGTGCTGACGTTGGTGTGCTTGCTGAATGTTCTTTTTTAACTTTAATCGATACTGGTTTTGGTGGAGGAGGCGGTAGAAGTTTTTTATCCTCTTCAGTCAATTCATTTCTTAATTTATAATAAGTTGAATTGTTTTTTGTAATTGCTACATATGGATCAATTGGATTTATTGCTCTTCTAACCCTTTTTTTATCAGTTCTAGATAGTTTAAAGTACAAAGACCCAAGCTTTGAGAATGTATTATCTAATTGTGCTTTCCTCTTTTTTGAACTGTTAATATAATGAGGCTTTTGATTTCTTAGTTTTTCATATGAATTATTTAATGAGTGATATTTTTTTACAGATTCACTATTTTGTTGTTTCCAGTTGTCATAATTTTTAACAGCTTTTTTATTTTGAGCATCAAAATAAGTATGAGTACTTAATGAATATTGGTACGACTGAGGAAACTTTTTACTGCGTGCATTATTGTACACAAAACTTCCTGAAAATGTAGCAAAATCGTTGTTGTTATATTTATTTAAAACGTCATTATTAACGTGTTTTCCATCAATCCAAATAGCATACTCTTTTCCATTTTTTAATTTTTCTAGTAAATTTTTGGAAACTTTTTTCTTTTTTAAAGTTAAAGGCGGTGGAGGTGGAAGTTGTCTTTTTTCTTCATCCGTTAACTCATGATACTTTCTCGTTATTAGTTTTCCATTTTTATCCTTCTTACGTACAATCATATTACGATACCTATATTCTTTATATGACTTTTCAGTTAAAGTATCGTTTTTTATAGTTTTTGTATTTGAAACAGTATTTTTATTGTAAGCTATTTCTAAGTCAACTGGACTTATATTGTCTGTAATACTTTGTTTAGAAGTTTTTCTTTGTTGTTGAAGTTCCTTAAGTAAATTATAACTATTAAAACCTTCTTTTGTCAATAAGTTATAATGATATTGTTGTTTTAACTTAGCATACTTTGAAATTTTTCTTGAAGAAAAAGTAACAAAATCGTTAGTCTTGTATTTATTTAAATCACTATTGTTAACAATAACACCATTAATTCTTACTACATAAACGTCTGCATTTTTAAGATTGTTAAATTCAGATTTAGACAATGCTTTAAAGCTTTCTGGGTTGGTAGGGAAAAGCAACCACTTCTTTTTATAGTAATCAGATAGTTCATGGTATTTTTTAGAAACCTTTTTACCACTTTTATCCTTTATCCAAAAGGTTTGTTTTAAATAATGATACTCTGGTGTAGATTTATAATCTGAATTATTTTTTGTTTCAAGACTTACTGAGCTGGTGTCTCCTAAAATATATTTGTTATCAGTAATGTGTATTTCACTTAAATATTTTTTAGTCAGTATTTTAGTAATGTCTTTTATTAAGGACATTACTACAAGATCCTCATCCGTTTCTATTTTTAAATCCGATTTTTTACCGTTGGTTTCTAGTAAAAACTCCTTTTTTAAATCATCTAATTTAATTAAGCGATTATTTAAATAGTACTTATTGGTTTTTGAATCTATTTTTAAAATAGGTGTTTTAAAATCTTTAGAAATTTCAGCCTCTAAAAGTGCTGAGTTATCTATTTTTTCATAGATTTCTACTCTTTCTGCAAACGCGTAGATACTTCCAGTTAATAGCGGAATTACCGCCAGTTTTTTAAGCCAATTATTGACTTTTGATGTTTTAGTGCTCATCATAACTAATCGTTTTTTTGTTAATGAATAATTCAAATTACTGGCCAAGTAATAGTCGTTGTTCCAAGTAGCTTTATTCAGTAATAAATATTGATACTCAGAAATATTTTTATAGTTATTTATCACCTCTCCGTCGGCAATAAATTCATGATTCAATTGAATTGATTTTTTTAAGAAATAAAATAAAGGGTTAAACCAAAAGACAATTCTTAGTATTTCAATAAGTAATACATCTATAGTGTGTCTTTGGGTTACATGTGTTAATTCGTGTGTAAATAATTCGTCTTCTATTTTTTGAGAATTGTATTCTTCTTTATTTATAAAAATGTAATTCCAAAAAGTATATGGGCTTATAAGATCATCAACTAAAATAAGGTGTGCTTTATCTATTGTAACTTTTATATTAGAGGTTATCTTTTTATATATTCTATATAGATTATACCCGAATCGAATGGTTAAAAGAAGTGAAATAAAAACTGAAAAACCTAAGGCTATATTCCAATAATTAATAGGTGATTCTTGTGAAGTTTCTGGTTCCATATCAACAATTGTATAATTCAGCATTGCTGGAGCTTCAGTAACCTCAATAGAAACTTGTGTATAAATAACAAATAAAGGGGCTACAAAAGAAAATACGATACTTCCTAGTAAATAGAACCGATTAAATTGATGTATTTTTTCGCGCTCTAGTACTAAATGATAAAAGAGTAGCAATACTGCTAAACAAATACCAGATTTAATTAAATAGCTAGCCATTATTGTTGTTTTTTAATTTGATTATCAATAATGTTTTTTAATTCCTCCAATTCGGTAATCGATAAATCTGTTTCAGCAGTAAAAAACGATGCAAACTGACTTGCAGAATTATTAAAGAAGTTTTTAATTAACCCATTAACATGTTTAGAAAAGTAATCTGATTTTTTAACCTTAGGATAGTACTCTCTAGATTTCCCAAAAAGTTTATAATCAATAAAGCCTTTGTCCTTCATTCTTTTTAATAAAGTAGCTACAGTTGTGGTAGCTGGTTTAGGCTCTGGAAATTCTGCTAGCAAATCTTTCATAAAAGCTTTGTCTAGTTTCCATAATAATTGCATTACTTGTTCTTCAGTTTTTGATAATTGCATCTCTACATGTTTAGAATTAACTCTACAAATGTAGAGATAAAATTTAATTCTACAAGTGTAGAGTTAAAATATTTTTATGTTAATGAGATTTCTGTTAACGGTTAATGCAAGGTTAACGGTCTATAAACATGCGTTTTTACAAGAAGTTTACACTATTTTTGGAGTAATGAAAGGAAGAATAAACATATTAATAATTGTATCAATAATAGCTATTGTAACCTTATCTACAATACAATATTCATTAATAAAAAACACTTTTACGTTGCAACGTGACTTGTTTTTTAATGAAGTAAAAAAGGATTTAGCATTTATAGAAACAGATGATAGCCCTGATTGGGATACCAAATATTTAGTAAAACTTAAAAAAGATGCTCAAAACTATAAAGAAGGAAAAATTACAAAGGGAGAATTGCTTGAAAGCTTTTCTCTTCATAGAGATAGTATAAATAAAGAGTTTGTAACTTACTTTGAAGAGAAAATAAGAACAAAGAAATTACTATTCCCTGTAGATTTTCAAAAAGAAATTACTTCAGTTATTCTATTGGGTAAAGTAAATGATACAATACTAAATAATGAATCGGTTTTATTATATGGTAAAGAGCTAAATCCAAAAACACGTTTCTTTTATAATAAAAGTGACTGGGAAACTGTGAGTAAAACAGTTAATGAAGGCAGTGAAAAAAATAATATTGGTTTTAAAATAAAAACCAGAAGCTATATAGATATTATAAATTGGAAGAGCGAAATCTTTAAACGTATGTTTTGGGTGCTTTTGCTAAGTTTTTTGTCAATAATAGCAGTAATTGGGTTGTTTACTTATGCGTTGTATAGCTTGGTAAAACAGAAAAAGAATGCTGATATTAAAACCGATTTTGTAAATAATATTACACACGAATTAAAGACGCCTTTAGCTACTTTAAGTATTGCAACAAAAACATTGCAGCAGAAAAATATAGCGGAGAATAAAGAAATATTTCAATCGGTGATTAGTACAATTAATAGGCAGCGTGTTCGATTGCAAAATTTAATAGATCAAGTGGTGAATAACTCACTGGGATTTGAACAAATAAATCTGCATAAGGAAAACATAGTTCTTCAATATCATTTAAAAAACTTGATTGACGATTATAAAACTCAAAAGGAGGAACTAACTATCTCGTTTGAATGTTCTAAACCTGAGATAAATTTAAACTTAGATGTTTTTCATTTTAATACAGCTATTTTAAATTTATTAGACAATGCTGTTAAATATGGAGGAGTAACAATAGATATTAGGCTGAAAAAAGAAAACAACCATGGTGTGTTAATAATAAAAGATAATGGTATTGGGATTGCGAAAAGGAATCACAAAAAAATATTTGATAAATTTTATAGAGTAAACAATACAACCATACATAATGTAAAGGGTTTAGGCTTAGGGTTGTATTATGTAAAGCAAATTGTAAAAGCACATCAAGGAGCTATTCAAATAGATAGTGAGCTAGAAAAAGGTACAACCATAACAATTAAAATTCCTGTGTAAGATGAAAAAAGTATTATTGGCTGAAGATGATATCGATTTTGGAAATATTTTAAAGCAGTATTTAACGTTGCATAACTTCAATGTTACTTGGGCAAAGAATGGAGAAGAGGCATTGCAGATAGCTATGGATGAAACATTTGATATTTGTGTTTTTGATGTGATGATGCCTAAGTTAGACGGTTTTTCATTGGCAGAAAAGGTAATAGAAAAGCATCCAGAAGTTCCATTTATCTTTTTAACGGCACGTAACCAAAAGGAGGATAAAATTAAAGGACTGAAACTAGGTGCAGACGATTATATCATTAAACCTTTTGAAGCTGACGAACTTATTCTCAGGCTACAAAATATTATAAAAAGGAGTCAACAAAGCAATACGAATATAGTTATAACAGATAGCTTTAAAATTGGAAATTACGATTTTAATCCACAAAAGCTAACATTAAAATTGCAGGACAATACACAAAGATTAACTGAAAAAGAAGCCGAATTAATTCAGTTCTTGTTTACTCATAAAAATCAATTATTAAAAAGAGATGAAATACTGAATGCAGTATGGAATACTGACGATTTTTTCTCAGGGAGAAGTATGGATGTTTTTATAAGCAGACTACGGAAATACTTTAAAGATGATGCGGATATAAAAATTGAAAGCATAAGAGGAGTAGGGTTAGAATTTAAGATAGCTTCTCCAGAAAAATAAACACAATTACATATAAAAATAATAGAATTTCTATAACTCAAAATTATAGAGACAGTCATTTTATTGACTAAAAACAAGGTTTAATTTTAAAAATAAATACACATGAAAACTTTAGTAACAGTAACAATCACAGCAATTTTCTTAACAGCGTTTACATTAAGTGCTCAAACACCACCAACGCCACCTACACCACCGTCAACATCAACAACGCATAGTGTAACACAGAGTACTACTTACACAAATTCATCAAGTAATCATAGTAGTGGTTCAAGTTCCATTTCTGTAAAGAAAACCAATTCAACGTTTAAATTTAGAGCCTCTTATAAAGATGAACTAACAAATAATGTATCGAGATACTTACAAGACAATCTTAAGGGAATGAAGTTTACCAAGACAAATGATTCTACTTTTTGGAAAATTGAAAAAAATGACGAGGAAGCATTTAAATGTAAAGTTTCAGAAGGAGGTGTTAGAATTTTTGTAGATAGAGAATTGACTTCTAAAAAGTTTCAAAACAAGATTGAAAAAATAGTAGAAAACTTAAAATACATTGTAAATAACGAAGATCCTACGAAAGCAAAGGAAAAGCGAGTTAAAGAAGCAGAGAAAGCTTTAGAATTAGCAAAAGAAGCTTACAAGAGAGCAACGAGATAGTATCAAAAGAAAAATCCCACATGTTAGCATGTGGGATTTTTAATTTATTTAGATAACTCTGTAAAGTATTGATAAAAATAAGGAATGGTTTCAATTCCTTTTAAGTAGTTCCAAACACCAAAATGTTCGTTTGGAGAGTGAATCGCATCAGAGTTTAATCCGAATCCCATTAAAATGGTTTTACTTTTTAATTCTTGCTCAAATAAAGCTACAATAGGAATACTTCCTCCGCTACGTTGTGGAATTGGAGTTACACCAAACGTTTCTTGATACGCTTTACTAGCAGCTTGATAACCAATATTGTCTATAGGAGTTACATATCCTTGTCCACCGTGGTGAGGAGTAACAACTACTTTTACCGATTTTGGAGCAATGCTTTCAAAGTGTTTCTTAAACAATTCAGTAATTTCTTCCCAATCTTGCCCAGGAACCAAACGCATAGAAATTTTAGCGTAAGCTTTAGAAGCAATTACAGTTTTGGCACCTTCACCAGTATAACCACCCCAAATTCCGTTTACATCTAAAGTAGGACGAATAGAGTTACGTTCGTTGGTTGTGTAACCAGCTTCCCCATGTACATCATCAATATCTAAGGCATCTTTGTATTCTTGTAAAGAAAAAGGAGCTTTCGCCATTTCGTCGCGCTCTTCTCTAGATAATTCTTCTACTTTATCGTAAAAACCAGGAATGGTAATATGGTTGTTCTGATCGTGTAAAGAAGCAATCATATTCGTTAAAATGTTTATAGGATTTGCTACAGCACCTCCATATAAACCAGAATGTAAGTCACGGTTAGGACCTGTAACTTCAACTTCTACATAACTTAAACCACGTAAACCAGTAGTAATAGATGGAATGTCGTTAGCAATCATTCCGGTATCAGAAATTAAAATAACGTCGTTAGCTAATTTCTCTTTATTTCTAGGTACAAACCAAGCTAAACTTTCAGAACCTACTTCTTCTTCACCTTCAATCATGAACTTTACATTACAAGGTAAATTTCCAGTTGAGGTCATGTATTCTAATGCTTTTACATGCATGTACATTTGTCCTTTGTCGTCGCAAGCACCACGTGCAAAAATAGCCCCTTCAGGATGAATGTCTGTTTTTTTAATTACAGGTTCAAAAGCAGGAGAATCCCATAATTCAATTGGGTCTGCAGGTTGTACATCGTAATGCCCGTAAACTAAAACAGTTGGTAAGTTCGGATCTATAATTTTTTCTCCATAAACAATAGGGTAACCAGGAGTTTCACATATTTCTACGTTATCACATCCAGCTTTTTCTAAGCTATCTTTCACAGCATCAGCTGTATTTAATACATCTTGGTTATAGGCAGGGTCTGCACTTACCGAAGGTATTTTTAATAATTCGATTAGCTCATTGATAAATCTATCTTTATGTTGAGCAATATATTCTTTAACGTTTTGCATGTGTTGTAAATTAGTAAGCATCAAAAATAATAAAAATATTGTGCATGTTCTTTGTAGTTTAGAAGTATTGTTTATATTTGCACCCACAAATTCAAAGTATGCGGGCGTGGTGGAATTGGTAGACACGCTAGACTTAGGATCTAGTGCCGTGAGGTGTGAGAGTTCGAGTCTCTCCGCCCGTACTTAGTCAGAATAATCAATGCTTATAGAGAACATTAACTCTTTAAGCATTTTTTTTATGCCTAATAATAATTTTAAAGTACATGTAAAAGGACATGTAAAGGAGAAAAAAAAAGTATCTTTAAATTCTCGTTTAAAAATTTTAGATACGTTGTTTTCAGACCCAAAAATTTATAAATACCATGAAATTAAAAATGGTAAAAAAGTAGTTAGCACAAAAAAACCATGGCATGTTTATTATTATTTTAGAAATCCGAGTACCGGATTGATGGAAAAATTCATGAAAAAAAGTGGAATTAATAAAGAAACATCAATTAGTAGGAGGAATGCTGCTGCCAAAAATTTACAACGTGCTATAAAAAGATATTTACAAGAAGGTTATAGTCCTTTTGAAGAAATTCAATTTAATAATGATGTTGTTTCTGAAAATTATACTACTATTGAAGCAATAAAAATAGCATTTGAGCATAAAAAAAATAGTTGGAAAGAATCCTCAAAAGATGTGAATACAGTTTATTACAATTCTTTTGTAAAATGGTTAAAAGAAAAAAAAATAGATAAAAAACCAATAAATTATTTAACAAAAAAACATATTTCTTTTTACCTCGGTGATTTGTCTAAACGTTTGAGTAATGTTAGTAGAAATAATCATAAAAGAGTATTGTCAGGTTTATTTAGTGAATTAGTTGAAAAAGATATAATTAAACAAAATTTTATATTAAAAATTAACGATCTTAAGAGTAATGCTAAAAAAAACAAGCCTTTTAATCATAAACAATTAGATGATATTTTGAAGTACATTAAAGAAAATGATCCATATTTATATGATTTTATTAAAGTAATGTGGTATTCTTTTTTAAGGCCTATAGAGATTATTAGGCTTAAAGTCAAAAATGTCGATTTAATCAATAATACAATTGAGGTTGAAAGTAAAACAGAAGATAGAACTTACATAAGATTGGTTAAACCATTACAAAAATATTTCAAAGAATTAGAAATGCAGAATTATACTAGTGATATGTTGATTTACACTAGAGATAATAAAATTGGTTATTGGGAAACTAAAAAAGAAAAATCAAGAGAGGATTGGTTTGGAAGAAAATTCAAAAAGGTAAAAAACCACTTTAATCTTGGTGATGAATATGGTATTTATTCATTTCGCCATACAAGCGCGTTAAGTGTATATTATAATTTTAGGAATGAAGGATTTAGTGAGTTTGAATCTGTTTTAAAGTTACAAGAAATAATGAGGCATAAAGATCAACAGGTAACGAGAAAATATCTAAGAGAAATTGGAGGGCAGTTACCAGAAGATTGGTCAAAAGATTATAATTATGAGGTTTTATAGTCATAGAACTAAGGAAAAACCTTACTAAAAGTAAGGTTTTTCATGAAAACTATTTAATGAAAAACACTACGTTTGCTTAAAGTTATTTTCAAATTAATTCACTTATAAGTTAATTTAATTTAATTTTAACTTGGTATATAAACATAAAGTAATAAATTTGCCTTAACTTAAAAGTGAATAAAAGAAAAGAAGTCATACTAGAATTGTTTGAAGAATATGACAAAGTAAATTATTATACTCTAAAATTTAAAAATAACGAATTATCAGAAGCTGAAACTTTTTTTAGTAATTTTTCAGACACTTCAAAATATGATGATGAAATAATTGAAGATTTACAAATTATGATTACCTTAATTGAGAAAATAGGTAACAATGGAGCTCATGAAAGGTATTTTAGAAGAGCAGGTAAAATAAAAGATAATTTAGCTGAGCTTCCACAAAACATGATAAGTAATAATTTAAGATTATATTGTATTAGACTAAATGAAAACATAGTAATTTTAGGTAACGGAGGAATAAAAAACACCAGAACTTATAATGAAGACCCAACTTTAAATAATTACGTAGAAACCCTACGATTAATAGATCGTTTTTTGTATTCGAGATTAATCTCTAATAGTATTGAAATTAGAGGTAAAAAATTAAAAGGTGGATTAAAATTTTATATTTAGAAATGAAAAAAAGCAGTATTTTAAATAAAATAAGAAAAACTAGAAACAGATATGTTGAAATATTTGTTGGTTATACATTTGATCTTTCTGAAAGAATTCATTTCTTATTAGATCAGAATAATATGGATCAAAAAACTTTAGCTAAAAAATTAGGTAAAAATGAATCTGAAGTAAGCAAATGGTTAGCTGGGTCACATAATTTTACTCTTAAAACCATCGCTAGAATAGAAGATATTTTAGAGGCCAAACTTTTAGAAATACCCAAAGAGGAAAAAAAACTTGTGGAAAAAGAAAAATTCAAAATGTTCTATTTACCACTTAGTCATAATCATAAATATTTTCCTGAAACTGAGATTAAAGAAGTTGATTTTTATTCTATCAAATCAAAAAAAACCAATAAAATAAAAGCTTATTTAACTTATAATGAATGCTAAAAAAAACAAAAATGATGTTATAGTAAGAATTGTAGAAATTAAAGAAATTTCTTTTTCTAATAAATTAAATGATGAAATAATTAATAATTTTTCTGAGAAAGAAATTGGCCTTACACTTGCATTTAAGTTTAATTACTTAAGTGATAAAGATTTATTATCAATAAGTTTTTCTGTTGTTTTTAAACATCTTTCACTCGATATTGAATTTATTCATTTAGAAACCGATACTATATTTGATATTATAAATTACACAGATAAAGAATTTAAATTTGATAAAGAAAACAAAATTATTGATATTGATGATCGATTAACAACTTTTCTTTTATCACAAACTATTGGGTCTACTAGAGGAATGCTTGCTTATAAAATGGCAAGTTTACCTATTAACTTAGTACTGCCTATAATTGACCCTAAGGAAATAATGTCTGAATCTGACAATATAATTACAGAGGAAAAAAAATAATTTTTATTCAAAAAATTTCCATCCATTTAAAAACACTTCAGATGAAGTGTTTTTTTTATATAAAACATTTAACAAATAAGTAAAATAAATTATATGTTGATAAGTTTAAGGAATTTGTTAATAATCAATGCTTTATAATTATGGAAATTCAGAGTATATTTGTGTTAGTACCTCTCTAACTTTTTACAGCCCTATTACCCTATAAATTTTGATTTAAAAAAAAGGATACTCTGCCAAGTATCCTTAAAGAAGATTTGGAAAGTCCAAATCCATTTAATTAAATAAGTATTTAAGATGTCTAAAATAACAAAAACATCAACAAAAACAATTAGAGTAAAAGTTAAAACTTCAAAAGGAACTAAATACGTGCCTTTAAAGGTTAAAACTAAAACTACTTTATATCGATAGTTAAAGTAGTTTTAGTTACAAAAAAAGAATTAAAAAATTATTTTTAATCAACAGTCAATATGATTTTCATATTGACTGTATTTTTATAAATTAAACTATAAGTTTTAAAAATGTTGATAAGTTAGAGTATACAAGAGGATTTTAATCCAAATAAAAATAGGGTAAAAACCTTACTTTTAGTATGGTTTTACGTAGAAATAAAATTCATTTTTGCTTTACATTCGAAAACTCAAAATTATAACGAATACTATATTTGGATAACCGCCATAATTAAAAGAAAAATAACCGCAATGCCTATATTTGGGCGTTAGCTGTAATCATATACAGAAATATCCCAAAAAATGAATTACTTCAAATACACAACATTTGACACTACAAAACTCATTATTGAAAACAAAACCATTAGATGGTCAAGTCCTTTAAAATTTAATGATATCGAAGAATGTCAATTTGTTCCTTATTCTAAAGAAAGTTTTGAAAAGGCGAATCGTGAATATTTGGAAATTCTTGAAAAGATTGCAAAAGATGAAAATGTAGATATAGATTATGAAAAATTAAAACCTATATCTCATATGCTTATCGCAATGATTCGATTATCTATTGAGCGAAATACTTTTAATTCATCGAATATAGTAGATGATGTTCTTAATTTAGTAAGTAATCCTGAAGCCGACTATAGGGAATATATTAATAAGGGATTAATAAGAGTATTTAGAATACTTTGTGTTACAGCTAAGTTTGATAATAAATTAATGTGGGCTCATTATGGAGATCAACATTATGGTTGTGTTATAGAATTATCTAATTTATACATTAATAAGCCACATGGTTTAAGAGAAGGAAGAGTTGATTATCATGAGAATTTATATCCAAAGACAAATTCGTTAGACGTACTTTTATATGGAGAAACTCCAGAAATTAGAGATTTGATGATTCAAGATGTAATTTTTTCTAAAAGGTCAATTTGGAATTATGAAGAAGAGTATAGATTAATGTATTCAGAAAATTTCGGGAACATAAAATTTGAACATAATTTTCAAACTAAAGAGAAATCTTTAATAGCATCTAATCAAACAGATCAACTTTTTACGGATGTACCTATTAGCGAAGATTTTATTAAGTCAATAACCTTTGGTACAAGAGTTACAGATGAAAAAATAATGGAAATGAAAGAACATCTTGAATCTAATAATGTCAATTGTAAATTATTCAAAATGATGTTGATTGGTGAATTATTAGAAAGAATCCCATTGTAAAAAAGACTACAGCTAACAATGTATAAAAAACATAGGGCAGTTTACGCTTAAATTGAAAGTCTCTGCTTATTTATATTTGGCTTAGTACCAATTCGAAGCATATCGCTTATCATCTACCCTACGTTTCTTATACTAATCGTTGATAGTTAGTTCTAAAATGAAATCAAAAACTATAGATTTTCCTTACTTATTTTACGAGTTTCCTTACTAGTCTCAAGCTCTAGTTTTATAAATTGCAATTAAAACTTAAGAACTTTTGAACTCATTCTTAGAGTGTTTTTTATTTTAAACTTGAAAAATTAAAGTTTTATTCTATGTTATCATAATTAAAAGTGTCATATTCGCTATCAGATTTAAACAATCCATTTTTAGGATCAGGAGTTAAATCTATCATTATTTTTTGAGTCAAAATTGTTTTTTCTTCATTGGTCCAAACACCTTGGGTTATATCAATAACTTTCCACCAATTCCTTTTTTCTGAATAATTAGGATTTTCCCAACTCATAATTGCTATTGATTGTCCAATTGTTGGAAGTAACAATGGTAATTCAGAAGTTTTTGAATCAATTACTTCTCCATTATTCCAGAATTCAAAAATATATTTATTTTTCATAATATTTTTTCTTATAATTTTTTAATTATAAATGTGATTTAAAGTTATTATTTTCTAAATCTAACTCGACGTATCTCTACAAATATATTGTTTATTCAATAGATTTTTAATACAAATTTCATCAGCGAAATTTAACCTTAATAAAATATGGTAAAACATTACTTTTAGTACGGTTTTCCGTAGAGTTAAGTTTTAATTTTAGTTTACCTTCGTAAGATTGAAAACTCTATCGTTATTCAATCTACTAAAAATAAAAAGTGTCTTCGATATATTGTCTTAAAATACATTTTTTAATCAATATATTTAAATAATAATTTATGCATTTTAATTCAATATTTATGATTAAGAAAATATTCATTATTTTTTTTCTATTATGTACAGTTGCTCATAGTCAAGAGAACTTAAAAATTAATAATCTAGGAGCTGAAATAAATTTATTAAATGACAAAATCCTAGAATTAAAAGAGCAAATTAATACTGAAATTAGAAATGAAGGCTTTATTTTAACAGTAAAAAAAAGAAGTAAATATTCAAAACTTCATTTAAAGAAGAAAAAATTTGGAGAGACAATTGATACTATAAAAGAAGGACAAAAAATAAAAATTATAGGAAAAGAAATAGGGGCTTATAAAGTTAAATATAAAAATAAAATAGGGTATTTGGATAGTTTTGTGTTAAAACTGGAGGACTCATCAGCTCTTAATTATTTAAAATATAAAAGCGAAAATAAAGGGTATTCTGGTTCTACGAAATCTAATTATGTTAAAGGTTACTTTAGAAAAACAAAATCAGGAAAAAGAGTATACGTAAAGGGACATTATAGGAAAAATTAGAAGTAAATAAACCTATCAATAATTTTTACTTTCCACAGATCAACACCTAACAAGTGTTGATTTTTTTATTTTAAATACTATAGTTTTCGATTTCATTTTATGACTGTCAATGTTTAGTGTAAGAAACGTAGGGCAGTTGATAAGCGATACGTTTCGGATTGGTACTAAACCAAATATAAATATTTTGCTTTTATCATTTTCGTAAACGCCAAATTTTATATTTGGTGATTTTGTAAATAAACACAGATCTTACGGAAAGCCTAAATTGCCTTATGTTTTTTATACCTTGTTAGCACCTGTCTTTTTATTTTCAGTTTCGAATTTTTCGATTTCAAGATTTATTTTATCCAACCATTTGTCTACTTCCTTTTTTTGGGGTAGAACTATTGTTGAGACTCCTCCGTGATACATTCCAAAGTCATCTACTATTAAAAACTTCCCTCTTTTAAGATGAAATAAAGGGTTAAAATCTTTTCTCACATTTTTTACAAAAGCGTTAAGCTTAATAATGTAGTCGGACAATAAGAAAAAATTCTTTTTTGCCCACAACATATTTCTTTGAGATATAAAATGATAATTAGGATTGGGAAAGATTTGTTTGTAACTGGTATCTTCCTTGTAAAATTCAAAATCTGGAGCTGAATTTGTAGCGTGTTTAAGAAAATGATGAATATATTTAGAAAAGGATTCCATCATATCTTTTATAGATTCTTCTAATTCTTTATTTGCTTCAGGCCAATCAGTTGCTAATAATCTTTCTTCTATATAATCTCCCGCATCTATTAAATCATTATGAATTATATTCCGAACAGCATTGCCTATATACCAATTATATTGGTCTAACTTTAAATAAGAATTTAAATTATCAATAATATTAGAGTACACTAAATTTTCAGGTGTTACGGAAGTTGAAGTTAATGATTCTTCAACCCATAGTTCGTGTTCATCCTTTATTTGATGAAGTATTTCAATTGGCCAATTATCTTCGTCTTTATCAATAATTTTATGATGATGAGAACAGAGTAAAATTAAATTAGAGTATTTATTTCTTTCCTCAATCGGCAATTTGCTTATTCCTCTAGGCGATTTTGCATTGTTTTTTTCGCCAACAATGTGACACATTTCACCAAGTGTAACAGAATCAGTAACATCGGATTTATCAAAAGTAAGTTTTCTACGACAATCCGACATTGAGCATCTGGCAGCAGCTCTTCCCCAAAGTATTTTTTGCTCTTTTGAATTTATTGTACTACTCATTTTTTTTGATTGGTGCTAATGGTCTCGGCTAAACGCAGTAGCGACCGAATGGGAGCTATTGCCGTTTTAGCCATTGTTGCATACTGCCTTTTTTCTTTTTCACCCATACGGGTTTATCCATTTATATTCCTTTATTTGATTTACAATCTCTGGTATAAACCAAGATTCTTTTATTTCCAATTTGCTCAAAAAATATGAACTCTTTTCTGCTTTATAATAAGCATAAATCAAAGCGGAACTATGTTTAATAGACAGTTCGATGTTTTCATCAAGCATTATACTTTCTAATATTGTATTAATGTTCCCCACTTTAGATATTATTGCTTCTACTGATTGACCAATAGTACCTCTTGTTATTCCTGTTTCTTCGTCAATTAGTGAAAGAAGCTTGACTACCATTTCTTTATCAAATTGGTTAATTTCACTTAATGCATATTCTTTAATTTCCTCACTTATTGTGTCTCCTCTATACCAAATATCGGGATGCCAAGGAATATGAGCTAAATAATAAATCAAGCTATTCGGAATTTCTTCAGCTTGTTTTTGTTTCACCAGTTTTATGAATAATTCCCATACTTTTCTTTCGTTCACATATTTGCGAAATAGAACAACCATTCCCAAAGTGAATTCGGCATTATGTTCAGATTCAAAGAATGAAAGAGCTTCTTCAAATGGAATAACAGGTACTTCATTTAGATTAAAAGGGAGAAAGATTCTATTAAAATTTAGTAAATCGAATTCATTAGTTCTATTTGCTGGATATTTAATTATTGAAACTTTCCCATTTGCTTCAAAGTACTTTTTTATATCTACCCAATATCCTTTTTTTAATTCATGAATATAAACCAGTCCAAAAACTGGCAATGGATATTTACTCCAGTATTCAAAATGGCTTTTTACTGGAATTATACATTCTTTATTCTTCTCGTTGAAATATGATAATCCTGATTTTATTTGAAGAGCAATGCTTTTGTTTGCTGGTTTTTCATCTCTTATGAATTCAATTATTCCGTCAATTCCTAAATCATTTTCTTGCTCTATTTTATGAAAAATACAACCTGATTCTTCAACAATGTTTTTTACATAGTTGACTCCAAGTTTTGCTGTAATATTTGTCTTTTTATATTTCGGCATTTATTTTTTTCTTCTTGGTTGCATGCAACGCCCAAATATAGGCATTGCGGTTATTTTTCTTTTAATTATGGCGGTTATCCAAATATAGTATAAATACATAAAAAACTATAGTTTTCATATTTTAAGAACTAAAAAAAGAAAAGAAGTAATCTACCCCTAGGATACTTCTTTTCTTTTTAGATATAATATATAACCCCTATTTATTATATGTCCATAAAATTAAAGATGAATAGTATTAATCAAGTAAAATAAAGGTTAAAGAAAAATTAAATTATTAACTATATTAGAGTTAAGGTATTTTAAATTTATCTATTTTATTAATTAAATGAGTGAAGTTTTCAAGAAGAACAGTATCATTTTTGAAACGAAGTTTAAAAACTACTCTATATACATCAACAGTTACCGGATAAACTTGCAAATAAATTTTTGATGAATATGGATGATTTTCAAAAAACTCGTAAAAATCATTTAAACGTTTTTTTTCAATAAAAATAAAATTCATGTAACTAAAATACAAATAATTATGAGTAATTAATAATATAAAAAGCCATGTTTAAAACATGGCAATATTATAAAATAATTAATTCAAATCTCTTTGTAATAATAAACACGAGATAAAACTATAAACTTTACTCGTTAAATAAGTAAATAAAAGATTAATTAGATGTTAAGATTTATATTACAAATTCCAGTATTTGAAAAACTTATTTGATGATATAAATAGCTATGAAGTTGATTTAAAATTATTTTCACTGAATAATACCTATTTAATTATAAAGTAAAATTCAAGATAAAGGTTTGTTATCTTAATAAAATAGGTTCTTAAAGGTTTAAAAGTTTGAAGTTTATTATAAATAATTATTGTAAATTTAAAATAAAAACATGAGTTTAAATGAAATCAATGAATTATATAGTAAAGCTCAAAATAGTTTAGCATATTTAACCTCTAAGGTTATAAGAAGTCGACATTCAAAGAAAGAAAGAATGTTTTTTTTATATAATTTGAAAGAGCCACTTACTAAAGGTACTTTAATTAGAATTAAGAAAATTGCTTTGGAAAACGAGGACTATGAAACTTGTGAGGTAATTAAAATATATGCAAGAGATAATAATATAGTAATTGATTAAATAGTTGAGATAAGTTAAAAAAGTATTACATGTGACCGTAACATTTTATATATTATTACATCTAATATTTTTAGATTAAACAATCTAGTTAAAAAATATTGTATGGTTAATAAATTAATTAATTTAAAAGGTTCATTTACTAAGACGTTACTATTGGAGGATAATTCATTATGGTTTAGTTCAGAAAAATTTACAGATGAAATTTCATTGAAATCTATAATAGATAAGAATACAAGTAAACCCCTTAATGGTAATATTCATTATGCTTTGATAGAAAAAATTGAAATGAATGAAGACTCCAAGAAGATAAAATTAAAGTATAAAGGGGAAGATGATGAAACAATCAGTTTTATTTTTGAGAGCATAGAGTTAGCACATAAAATAGGTGAATTCATAGCAGGCAAAACATTATTAAAAAAAAGTATTAAAATTGAGAGTAGTTTAAAAAAATTGCTTTATGAAAATAATATTATTTGGGTTCTAATTACAATTTTAATAACTTTTTTGGTCTATTTTAAATTTTTTATGATTGGATTTTATGAAAAAGGAAAATTGTTTAGAATTTTAACCCTTATGCATGATTCTATAGGTACTAAAGGGATACTTATTGTAGGTTTTCTAATAACAAGTTATTTTGTGATTAAGATTTTTAGAAGGTTTTCAAAAACAGTAAACGATATTATCTTTCAATAGATTAATATTCTGAATCGTATTTATGTCTACAAATTAGAATTAAGAATCAAGAGATTTAATCCAGTCAGATAATTGATAAAGGTCATCAAATGATTCTATTAATTCATTATTAGAGTTGTAAATTTCTAATGGAGGGTGTAATTTATGTGATTTAGCTCTATATGTTATAGTTCTTTTTTTAAAATCATAATGTAAAATATCTTTAGGAACCTCAATATCTGGTCTATATCTGAACCCTAAGCTTAATAAAAAAGAATGGAAAATCATAAAACAAAAGTAGAAAAATATGGTTGTAAAAAAAAGCCATACTTGAGTATGGCAATTTCATAATGAAGGGTCTAAGGATATATATAAACAACTAGTTGAAAATCAAAAATATAAAAAAGGAATGAATAGAATGATTTTTTGATAAACTATAGTTAATAAGTTAAATTAAAAGGCTAGAAAAAGTTCATTAACATAAAATCATAATGAAAATTATCAATATATTTGAGTGAGAAAAATGGAAAATATTCATACTTAAAACTTTTATGAGCGGTAAAAAAATTGAAGTAATTAGAGAGAACATTACATTAATTTATTTTGGTTTAGTTTGTGTTGGTTATGCAAGCAAATTTCATTTTTACGATTATTTTAATATTGATATAGAGAATTATTTAACTCTACAAGAAATTATATTTAGTTTTTTACCAATAACTTCATTTGTTTTAACTTTGGTTTTAATAATTGTTTTATTAGGATCGATAAATGTTTATGACGAATCTTTAAATGAAAATAAGGAATCAACTAAAGGTTTACTTTTTAAATTCAATAGGAAAAACAAGTTTTTTAAAATTTCAATTCTCCTTTCTGCCTTTTTTTTAGGTTTACCAATTTATTCAACCCATACAGGCTATTATTTACCTAATTGGATTGTCATTATTATAATGTTATTGTCATTATTAGTTCATGTTGCAATAATCATTCATAACTATAATAATGAGCAAATAAATTCTAAAAACATTAGTTATTATATATTAATAATTATCTCATTATTTTTATTGTATTCGTTTAATGTAAATAGAATTAAAGCAAAAGAGATTTTAAAAGGAAAAGTAAATAAGACAATTGTAATTGAATCAAAAAATGACACAATTAAATCTTCAAAAGATATTGTTTATATTGGAGAAACAAACAATTATTTTTTTTTTAGAAACAGAAAAAGCAGCTTTAATTTAATTATTAAAAAAAGTGATTACAATATTGTAAAAATAAAAAACACCTTGTTCCAACAAAAAAGCAACAGTTTGCAACAAAATCAGCAACAAAAAACACCTTATTGTAACAAAACAGCAACAAAACTCCAACAAAATTGCAACAAAACTCCAACAAAATGAATTTAAGGAGGATACTCCGAAAACCCTATAAACACTGGGTTTTTTGCAAACTGTTGCAACAGACATCAACAAAAATCCAACAAAATTGCAACAAAATTGCAACAAAATTTAGAGCCTGCAACAAAAGTGCAACAGACATTAACAGTTTTGCAACAGTATTAAAAATAAAAAACCCACTCTAAGATTGAGTGGGAAAATTGCTATGAAAAAGAAAGTTTAATGACGTCTCATTTAAACTTAAATACAATATAAGAATTATAATTCTAAAATAATCTCTTTTTCTTCACTTATTAATTGTTGAAAATATGGACTATACTTTAGATCAGAAAGTGGGTTATAATCGTTGTATCTGTTTTTATGGTTATAGATGTAATTGTTTTTAAAATCGTCACGATCTACAACACCTTTTAAAATGATATCACCATCATAAGCAACATTAGATCCACCTCTCATTTTACCATCCTTGGTTCTTTGATTGATAATCATAAAGACTTTTCCATGAAATTTTTTTCGGAAGTCCTTATCTATTTTAGCTCTACTATTTAACTCCAAAACTTTAGCCCAACTATCAACTATAATTAAATCGAAGTAATCAATGTTATCAATGATTAATTTAAAGTTTTCTTCTTTTGTTAAGTCTGCATTATCTTCAACAACTGTAACCAGTTTTTGTGTTTCTTCAGTAAAGTATTTACGCTGCTTTGATTTTGAAAGCTCATTGTTTGCACCTTCTTCAAAACTAAATATTACACCTTTATATCCTGATTCAGCAAAAGCATTGGCAAATTGATAAGCTGTGTGTGTTTTTCCTCCACCTTCTTCAGAATCTAAAGTAATTACTAACGAACCTCTTTTCTTCTTTTCAATTTTCCCTAAGAATTTAGATAAATCTTGATTCTTTAAAGTGAAATATTCAGAAGGAGCTTCTTCAGAGTTTAATAATTCATAAGAGGTTTTAAATGGATTCTTCTTTTGTTGCACTTTTGTTGCAGGCTCTAAATTTTGTTGCAATTTTGTTGCAATTTTGTTGGGTTTTTGTTGCAATTTTGTTGCACTTTTGTTGATGTCTGTTGCAACAGTTTGTAAAAACCCAGTATTTATAGGGGGTTGCGGAGTATCCTGCTTAAATTCATTTTGTTGCAGTTTTGTTGCAATTTTGTTGATGTCTGTTGCAACAAATGTTTCCTTTTTGGGTGGTAAAGTAATAAATACTTCTTTAGCTGGAGGTAAATCAACAATGATTTCAGCAGCATTCATTCCTACAACTTCTTTTTTTCTAGCTGCTTTCTTTTTTGTTGTTCCTGGTGTTTTTTTGGATGCTGTTTTTAATAAACCATGTAAATACTTTGGAACTCCTTCTTCATCACGTTGTAAAATAAAATCAGTTGCTTTTTGTGCTTGTGAACTAGCTCTAAAAATCAATTTATTATCATCTTTTAAATGCTTTAAAGCTCTTTTCCATCCTTTTATGTATTCTGCATGATTTGAATCATTACGCCACATAATACCTGCTTCAGCACTTAAAAAAACAGCTCCAAATTCTGCCACTAATTCTTCCTTTGCATAATCAGGATCTCCAAACTTTGATCCAGGAACAAAACGATTTAATCTCTTTTTATGTCCTGTGCTATGAATAAACTCATGAAATAAAGTTCTATAGTAATCTTCCTTAGTTTCAAAATCATTTAACTTAGGCATTTGTACAAAATCCTTAGTCGGTGTATAATATGCACGGTCTCCACCATGTTTTAAAGGTGGTTTTGGAGTTGGATAAGCTTTTACAATTGCTTCAGCAGTTGTAATTTTTTCTTTATCCGTTTTAGCAAACTCTTTTCGATATTCATCTAACTTAAAATCTATTCCCTCAATATCAGCTCCATTAAATACTCGGTAATATTTTAATAATGGTACGATTGAGTTATTTATAAAAGAATCTAAACTACCTCCATTTTGAAAGTGTTTAATTTTACTTTGATGTTTTTTGATGTAGGTAACAAATCTTTTTACATCATAAGTACCAATTTTTAACTTATGTTCATCTTGTTGAAAGATGAATAGTTTTGTAAAATAAACTACCTCATGACTTTTTGAACCTTTTTTAATTTTACCTTTAAGTTTTTCTACTTGCTTAAAGGTTAAAAAATAAGGGTTCTCAAAACTTTTCATTCCAAAAGTTGTTAAAAGAGCATGGTTTATCCCTCTATATGGTTTTTTGGAAATAAAATTTACAGGGTACATAAACTCGTTAATTGTTTCCTGCCATCTTTTTACATATCCATGCCCAGTTGCTTCCTCTATTAAATCAATCATTTTATCAGTAATCATCTGATAAATATCTTCAGCATTGATTTTCCCATTCATTCCCAAGGCAACATCTTTTACAGGCTTGGAATATAAAGGTATCCCCATTCCTTGGAGTTGGTTTACATTTACATGTTTTACCTTTTTTGATAGCTCAATAAAAAACTCCTGGTCTGGAAACTCTTTTAATATGTTTTGAATTTTACCATGTATAAAACGAGCTTCTTCAGTAGTATTTTTTACTACTGATAATTTCTTTAAAAAAGATTCCAAGAAAACTCTAGTTACTTTGGTATTATCTAATTCGTTGTATTGCTGTATAAGTGATTCTAACATAAATTTCTTAAGCTATTAATTCAAAGTGTTGTCCTAATGATTCAAATTGAAGTTTAATCAATAATTTTCCTTCAATATTGCCTTGGAATAAATCTAAATTTGAAAGAAGATTTTCAACTGGTAATAGTGTGGGGATATCTTTAATTTCAATGGCCTTTTTTCCTGGTATTTGAATGTTTGAAATATTAACATTTGCAGTACCTAAATAGGCATTATTTCTTTTGTTATAGAACTTAATTTGGTGCAGTTTAAGCAGCTTATAAGTATTGATTCCTATATACTGAGCAGTTGGATTGATTATTTTAAAAGACAAGTTAAAACGGATCTGTTTTATACTTACATCTAAGTTACTTAATCCACTTATTTTTAACTGTAATTTCCCCGCAGATTCTTTGATTTTATTATACTTTACAAGTGAATAAATTCCAATACCTGCAATAGCTCCTAGTATTACTTTTTTCATTGTTTTATAAAGAATTTACTTGAATGTTTTTAGAATAGGCACCGTCTTTCTCTGGTGTAAAGGTGGTAAATCTAGCGTTTGGAGCTGCTCCAATTACTTTATAAACTACATATCCTGCTAAAACAATTTCGTTAGTTTTTTCCAGGATAAAAGCATCAGGAATTTCGTTTTCTTCATCGTAATAATGAATTGAAATTTTATTGCTTTCTTTAAGGTAAATCCAATTAATATTATTTGATGAAACAGCACTACTTACCAATAAGTAATTTCCTGAAACTGATCCGTTATTGTAGTTTTTTAATGTTACAATATTTGAACCATTAGTCCAAGGAAAAGGAGGGATACTAGTTTTATCTTTAAAATTATTAAATGAGACTAAAACACTTCTCCATGAAATAAATGTTTTTAGCTTCTTTACTTCTGATTTTGTAAACTGTCCTTCGTTCCATTTTTCAATTAACTGTGGAGTAATACTTCTTAGTATCGATAAATCAGGGAGATCATTAAATCTTTCATTAATTAAAATTTGAACTAACGTAGTCGGGTCTTGGCTTATATTTACTAAATCTACACCTTGAATTTGTTTACCACCAACTCCGTATTTTCCTTTACCAGTTTTTAATATATATGTATTCATAATCTTTTCTAAAACTTATTATTTTCCTTCTCCTGGTCCTGGTCCTCCTTGAATAAAACGACCAACTTTTACTATTAAAATTTCATCTTCTTTTACGTCTAAATCTGAGTACTCATTTAATTGAGTTGCTAGAGCATCTTCAAAAGAAGTATTTGGAGGTACTATAATACCTGGTAATTCAATTACTTTTATTTTATTATTTTGATTTATGTTTGCACCTGGAGTATTTGAGTTAGCAGCTCCACTAAAAAAACCTCGTGCAGCAAATTCAGCTATTAAACCATCAGCATCTTTTGCCCCAAAAGTATCTTCTAATTCATCTAAAGGAATATAGAAGTTATTGAATTCAGGCTCTTCTGAATTCGGTTCTATTATTACCCCACCTGGTTCTTTTGAAACAACTCTTCGAATTGATGAGTAACTTATTTTTGAATCTCCATTTTCAACTACAGTTACCAGGGTAATATTATTTACTTTACTTATTTTAATTACTCTACTCATTATGAATATTGTTTTTTACAGCTACAAGGCTTTTTTTGTGTATAATTATTAGGTCTTGAAACTTGTGGTAGTTCTACACCAGGTCTTTGTTGATTCTCGTTTCTAATTATTTCAGGTTGATATCCTCTTTTAACTGTATAACCACACAAAGAATAAGTAACAGCCATTATTGGCTGATCTGTATTATTTTGAGCAGTTCTATAAGCTTTAATAGAAATAGGAATCTGAGAATTTGCAACGATTTTTTTATGCAAATCTGATCCTTGAACTTTCCAAATATGATTATCTAAAAACAGTTCAATGTTTTCAATCTTATAAGGAATATTAAGCCCACTCAAAGGACTAATAAATGTTATGATATCACGTTCATTTTTTTGAACTAAAACAATTCTAAATCTTACTGAATCAATAAAATTTATAAACTTTGTGTATTGAGCATATCCAAAAATGGCAATTGCCATTGTTGCTAATATTCCAGTAGGGAATGATCCTTTTTGCTCTTGTTTTTTCTTAGGTAATTTTGCTTTTTCCATTTTCATTAATTTAATGGGATTCCTATTTTTACTTTAAAATATGCAGTTCCTTTTACGCCTATTGGTTCTATATATCCAACTCCTGCACCTATCCGAAATTTGTTTTTAATGGTATAATCAATACTTGCCTCAGCTCCAATTAGTGAACTATTGAAGCTTAGCAATGGATTAACATTTAAAAACAGGGTGTTTTTGGTGTTTTCTGTAAATGTTTCTCGTTCAATAAGCTTAGTTATTATTGAATCGTTAGTAATTACTTTTAGATCGTGTTTTAAAACCTTTCCTTCAGAAAATATGGTAGAATAAACCTTGGCATTAGAAAGATTAAAAGTGTCTTTACTTTTTACAACTTCTTTTAAAACCTCACTTTCTTTAAGTGGCTTTTTAACGTATTCAAGTATTACTTTTCTAATAGTATCATACACTACAAATTCTTTTCTATGAATAATTGTATCATGTGAAACACTATCTATTCTTTGTTTTACCTCTTTGTTAGTTGTAGTTGTTTCTGTGGTTTTTACTTCTTTCTTTTTACAAGTCTTAAAGTTTAAAATCAACATCAAAAACAATAATGTAAAAAGGCTAAATGTTGCTATTTTGTTCATCTTTCTCTAAATATTAACTTTTTTACAAATTCAGTATTGGAACTTAGTTTTAAAAGTAACTGTACTAGGTTCATGGAGATTAAACCAATCAAAAAACCTACACCATACGATGAGTTTTCAGATAGGTTTAAAATGTCTACTAAAAATGGAGTTAAATAAGTTGTTGTTGTTGCTCCTCCAAAAGCACGAAATAGATAATTAAAAAATCCTTTTTTATCTTCTGCTTTTGCTCCAATTATTCCCGAGACTGCTCCAGTTAATAATAACCCTAGTTTTATCCCAAGCATATCAAACATTTCTTGTAGTAAGTTCATTTTCGTTTTGTTTTATTCTATAAATTGTAATACCAATGCCCAGGAAAAGAAGTGATGTAATTATTAGGCTACTTTTTTTTTAATTACGATGTTGAATTTTTCAGATAACAAGCGTAATCTTCTTAGCCAACTTCTTCCATGATGATTAAAATCTGGACGGCTTTCGTAATATGCTTTTCTTGCTAAACCAATTTCAATAAATAACTTTTTATAGTCTACAGAATTAACCGCAGCTAAAGTTTTAGCACCAAAAAGCCCATCTACTTTTAAGTTTTTTCCAAACTCATTATTTAGAACACGTTGAACGATTTTTGTAATTTTATAAGGCTGAGAATTTATTGCATGATCTGCAATAGTTTCAGCCACTTCTTGACTGTCTATGTAATCTCCTAAGACCTTATCCCAAAACTCATTTTTAAAAAGAATATGAGCTTCTTGTTGGGTAATATTAAGCATGTCCTGTTGTGTTGGCGGTCTACCAATTACACGCTCATAAAAACGTGCTGAAACCCCAAAATTTGTACCTACTAATTCATCTTTAGAATTATAGTTTCCCCAATCTGTTGGGATATTCTGATAACCTCCTTCATGACTTTGAATTGAGGCTTTAAAAATCTCATAATTTGCCATTATAAAACTACTTTTTGTACGTTCCTATTTTCTTTTTTTTCTTCATCACTACTTGATAACAAGGCTAAAAAACCTAAAGTTGCTGCTGTAATACCTGCTATTTTCCAACCTAAATAACTTTTCTTTTTTGGTGGAAGTGTTATTTCAACCTCGTCTAGCATTTCAAAATTGGCATCCAATTTTAAAACACTAGGAACTTGAGCAACTGGAATAATTTTAATTCCTTTTCCTAAATGCGAGAAGTTCAATTTTGCTGTACTTCCTACTAATAAAGAATAATTTCCATCTATATCGGTAGTAGTTCCAATAGAAGGGTTTCCTACAACTGATACATGAACATTAGGTATTCCCATACCAGTTTCATCAATTATTTTACCTTGTTTTCTAAACATTTTTAAATCTCTTTATTTGTTACTTGATGCTGTAATACAACCCCTGTTTTTGTAAAAGGAATTGCAAAAAAGTAATCCTCAACGATGTAGTAGTTTTCTTTCCTGTTATCTGAATGAGTAAATACACCGTTTGCTATAACTTTACCGACTTTTTCCCCAAACTTCAACTGATCGTAATACTCATCCGTTCCTTTCCATACTCCATTATCTTTTTCCGCCTTGTTTACGGTAATACCATTTTTATCAGCACAGTATAGCGTTATACCAATTGGGTATAAAGTGCTAACATTTTCATTCTGTGAACTGGAATTAATAATGCCCCAAAACGTTTTTATTTCATCAGTTCCTAGTCCTTTACGGATATCAGTAAATAAATTCCGATCAAATAATATATAGTAGGCATGTGATACCGCTTTTACATTGGAAACTCTAGTTGCGATATCATTTAAAGCGGCTTCATCTGTTGAAATATTAATTGAAGGGATTAGCATACTTAAAAAGCTAGAATCAGGAAAACCAATTCTAGTAAATGATTCGTAAATAATAGCTGCTGCTGTTAAATTTGGATTTCCCGCGTTTTCACGTGCAAAGTTGTTTGCTCGTAGCTTTTTATATTGAATATTTACATATCGTAGCCCTGCTGCTACACCTAAAACAAGGAATACCACTTTTAAAGCATTTACTCCCTGACCGATTGCCTTTTGTCCTTCCTTAGAATTAACTACGCTTGCAGCTACTGGAATTGCTAGAGGGTTTCCCATTCCTTGATTTTTTTTCATTACTACTTATTTTTTTTAGATGAAGCTTTTTAATATTGCTCCATTCTGAACAAACTTTTCACTTGCTCCTGGTTTCTCTTCCATGATCTGAGCTAATAGCATTAATGCATCAGTTGAAGCATGATTATCTATTTTTTCTAAAGCTTCCTGTCTATTCATTTTATCTACTACGTTCTTCCCTGATACTTTTACGTTAAAATTTCCCATAATTATTGTATTAATTCTTTGATATTATGTTTTTTGATTAATTCTTCTAATTCAGTTTTAAATGGTGCTACTCGCATCATAGCTACGGTTAAAAACGATAGCTGATTAGCGAACTCATCACTTATATTGTCCGATTTAATTAAATGAACAAAAGCTTTTTTATTCTCTGATAAACCCTCAGTTATGTCAGGTGCTGCCATACCTACTGGAGCACTTGGATTATTAGGTAAGTATTGACCAAGCATACCAAATGCAGATTTTATAATATCAGGGTCAATGATTGGCTTCTTATTTAGTTTTTCTTTTTCTAAAGCAACCTCTTTTACCTTGTCTGCAATTTCAATTACACCTTTTAATTTTCTGTTTTCAGAATCTAAATCATCAACTTTTTTTTCTTGCTTGTTGTATTTTTCTTTTAAATCATCATATCTTTCTTTTAATGATTCATATTTTGCTTCTACAACATTTAATCTTACAACTTCAGGCATTGACATTCCCATAGGTGCGCTCATTCCTCCTGGTGTATTCATATTATTATGATTTTGTGGGTAATAATTTGAAGAAGAAACAGGAGGTGTAACAGTTGGCTGACTTTCTGATACACCTTGCGCTGTTTCGTGAACCACTTCCTCTGGCATTTTGTTTTGTGTTGAATTGTTAATTCTTATAACAAAGTCAACTTTCCTATTGGATGTACCATTAGGCTTAAATTTTTGTACTCCTAAAACATTAGAAGTGTAGGTGTAATGTAACTGTGAGATTAAATCTTTAAAAGAAAACCCTTCTCTTTGTAAGTCAGCATAAGAAAGCTTTTTGTAGAATTTTTTATTTTGATTTTCATAATCGAAAATATCTACAGAATTGGCTGGGTTGCTTTTTAAAAAAGCTTCTATTTCTTCTAATGTATTTTTCATTTTGATTCGGTGGTAATTAAATTAGTCACATGTACAATCAGGCATTTTTATATAGCTCACATATAAATCTTGTTCATTACCTAAACCTCCAAGAAAATTAATATCTAAACTTGTTTGGTCTAAGGTTGTATTTCCTGTTTTGATGTATCTATCTTGGGCAGGTTTTAAGACAAATAATCCTATTCTTACATCAGTTGCCCCAACATTTTTAAAGTAGATGTTTTGTAAGTTTGCAAGTGAGAAACTATCATCGCTTGTAATCTTACTTTCTACAAATTTTCCTCTTTCCATCTATTGTTGTTCTTGATCTATATAAAACATCATTTGACAAGTGAACTCTTTGGCTAATGGTTTTATAGCTTTGGCAACAACATTAATTCTTCTATTTCCATCAAAATGGATATCCTTTCTACTGTCAAAATGATTCCCATTTGTAGGTTGATATTCTTTGTGAGTAACAAATGGATGAAGCTCTTCATTATTATTTGCATCCTCGATCTTAATATTTACAATTTCACCAGGAGCAGCATCTGTAAATAAAGCACACTTTACAACCTTTCCACTATCAATTTTCAATTCTTTAGAATCAAAATCACCACGTTCTTTAATTGTGATATTTATAACTTTAGTTTTTAATTTTGCCATCTTAAAAGAGTTTAAAAAAAGCCCATACTTAAAAGCATGGGCTTTTATAATTAATAATTACGAATTGCTGCTTATCTAGTAGCTTTAAATCCAGAGAAAACAATTTCTAAGTATTCTTTTTTATCTTTTAAAGGTGCTGCTCCATCAGGATATTCGATTTCGAATTTGATGTTAGAACCTCCAGTTAAAACAAAAGGAACTTTTAAATTGAAGATTTCATCAGCTAGATTTACAAAATCTTTGTTTACATTAATTAATTCAGATAAAGAGGTAGTGTATTTTACATCTTCTTCTTGACGAATTCTTAACACAGCATTTCTAACTGATGCAGGAAAAGCTTCATTATAATTTAAAACAGCTTCTTTTCCTGTTTCTAAATGAGTTGCATAACCGATTCTAATTCCATCTACAATTAAAACTTCAGAATCAGGAAGTACGGTGTCTGTAAAATCTGAAACTCCAACAACCTTTTTGGTATTTGAATCAATTAATTGTTTTTGACCTCCAGAAGGAACAATTTGTTTTCTTAAAATAGAGCTGTTGTTTACAACTCTTACTTTTCCTGATTCTAAATCAGATCTAAATTGAGTACTCAAACTTGATTGAGCTGTTAATAATTCAATTACTGAATTTCTGTGTTCTGTTAAATCGAATGTTTTCATTTTTATGCTTTTAATTTAATTTCACTTGTTTGCTTTACTGTATCAAGTACATCTGTTGTACTCCAATTGTACATTGGTACATTTAATGTTGATTGATACAGGTTTCCTTCAGGAGCATTCATACCTGCAATAGCAGCAACAAATTTTTCTCCTTTAGTTGTTGGAGTGTCTTTAACACTTGGAGAGATTGCCTTTGCAACTGCTCCAATTCCTTGTTCTACTGAAACTCCTAATAAAAATCCTTTTGTAGATTTAGCTAAAGCATCATTCCCTTGAACTCCACTAGCTATTGCAAGTGTTAACAATGAAAGACCTGCTCTTGCAATCGGCTTTTTTAACCCCTCTGGGGCGATTCCCATAAATCCTTTTGACACAACAGCTCCACCCATGGTAGAAACTCCTGTAACTGCAGAATCAATGGCGTTTTTTTGATTTAATTTAAACTTCATTACTCTTTTTATTTATTGGTGTTACTTTCTTTCTTGCTTTTTGTCCCTATGTATATTGCTGTTCCAATTCCTGCAATAGCTAATGCTCCTAACAATAATGCGTTACTGTTTTTTTTAGTTTTAGGGGTGTTATTTCCATTATTTGAATTGTTGTTTTGAGTTGGCACATTTCCAGTTCCTGTTGGAATAACCGGAATTCCTCCTGGATTAGAGTTTTGAGAACCATTTCCAGTAGTAGAGTTTCCTCCGCTTCTCACTCCTCCAGTAATTTTAACTACGAAATAAGATCCTTGGTTGCTATGAGTGTTCACTCCTAATAATGGATTTGAACCAGGAAAGGTTACAGATTTTTGTTGCTTAGTAAAACTAGCTTGACTAGCTAGTTTATTAAACATTTCTACCTCTAACTGATCTAAATTTCTTTTCGCTCCTGCGTTTCCTTCAATCATTCGATTAGAATCAGCATCAGAACCGTTTCTAATGTGCATCGCTTTTAACCAACCAATGTTATACAGCACTTCATTAGTATGTTCTTCAGTTCCTAAACGCTTAGAAGAAACTTGGCTAATCATACTTTGAATCCTTCTCATGCTATCACGCATAACTTCATCGGCTGAAGTTTGTTTTCCGAATAAATTAGAAAAGAAACCACTACCGAAAAGCGTTTGAATACCTTCAGCAACAAATCCCATTCCTTGCGTTTGAATATTTACTCCGTAAGGAATCATTACACCATTAACTACAATATGAGTAGCTTGTAAATCAATCATAGGATTAATCCCTCTATCTGTACTTCTACGTACTTCGTTTTCGATTCTTCGAGTTACTGACTTATGAACTCCGAAACTGTTTAATTGAGCTAAAAATCTTCTGAAGTTTGCAACCGTTTCAGATTCTCCTTTTGAAACATTTGGCATAGCTGCATGCAAACCGTAATAAGGCAATTTTACTTCCATATCTTCATTTTGTATATATTCTACTTCTGTGTTGACCTTTTTTGTAGGGTCGATAATGAGTGTTTGATTGCCGGAAGGAATTATCACATATACATGCGACCATCTATGTGGTTCAGATGGTTGTTTTACTTTTCTAAACGAATGTGGTATGTTTAAGGATAATAGGATTGTACTCGTAAATAAACTATACGATTTACAATCTGACCCCTCTAACCTGGTATTCCAAGTACATGAAGGACTTCTTAATTGTTGATCGTACCCGTCAGCTTGGTATTGTACATGATCGTATAAGAATTGATAGATATTAGCTACCGTTTGTTTAAGGTTGCGGCCTTTTAAAACTTTAGATATCTCTTTTGAGAAATCTTTATATTTTAAAGCCCATTCAACCATTTGTTGCATACCGCCAGTAGTTGTATAATCTCCTAAATAAGTAGATTTACATGGCGTAAAAGTGAAAAAACGATCATACTTTGTATGTGTTTTCACTTTTCGGTATAATGCTTTATTTACGGTTGCTATATCCATCCTTTGCTCAAATTCTTTGGCAATAATAATTTGAGATTTATGGATGTTTGGAAGCTAGTTAAGCTAGCACAAGCTAAAACAACCTACGGTAAGATAAAGTAACCTAAAGGAAGATAAAATAACCTAACACAAGCTAAAACAACCTAAGTGAAGCTAAAGTAAGCTAAGACAACCTAGCATAAGCTAAATCAATCTAAGTGAAGCTAAAACAAGCTAGCAGGGCTAATCTGCTATAAATTTATCTTGTAAATCATTTAATTTGATGAATTCTTTAACTTCTCGTATTCTAAAGTTGCGAATATTTAAAGCTCTTTTCATGCTCATTTTTCTATTTTTTGATACTATTTCGCTTATTTCTCGTTTCATAGAATCATGATCCGTAACATAGTCTATAAAAAAATTATAGAAATCACATTTTCTTAAATAAGGTCTAACTTTGTTATCTTCTATTATAATATTCATTTCAAAAAGGGCTTAATTAGGTAGCTTTAATATTTTGTAAAGCAATATTTATTCTTACTTTTGAATTGTCGAAAACGAGAAAAATCGACTTTCAATTAGTATAGTAAATCAACCACTCCTTTTGTGGTTGATTTATTTTTTTTCAAACTGTAAGTAGTGGCTAATTGTATAATGATTTAAATATTCTTCTACAATTCCAGTAAAAGGATCAAATAATTTACCTTTATCCGTTTTAATTATAAAATGCCCAGTAGTATCTGGTTTTCCAAATCTTATAATACTGCTGTTAGGAATTGAATTAATTTCATTTAAAGGAAGATCACAATAGGTGATAGATGTTCTAAAGCCATTTTTATCTAGATAAGGTTTTATATCATTATAAATACAAACACTATATATTTTGTCAAATTCATTTATAATTTCTTCAAGGGATTTCCCTGTAATCATGGCAACACATGATTGCCCACATTGTGATGATCTAAAAGGTTGGGCTTGAAAGTTTGATTTTTTCATTTTTTGCTCTTTTTTACGTAGCAGAAATGCTACAGTTTTTTATTAATTTTTATCGTTTATTTATTTTCTATATTTTTGATTTCCATTTAGTTGTTTCTGTTTTATTAAAGACCCTTCATTTGTAAGATTAGCCATACTCTAGTATGGCTTTTTTTACAGCCATATTTTTTTTAATTTTGTTCTATGATTTTCCATTCTTTCTTATTAAACTTAGGTTTCAGATATAGACCAGATATTGAGGTCCCAAAAGATATTTTACATTATGATTTTAAAAAAAGCACTATAACATATAGAGCTAAATCACATAAATTACACCCTCCATTAGAGATTTATAATTCAAAGAACGAACTAATAGAATCCTTTGATGACCTTTATCAATTATCAGACTGGGTTAAATCTCTTGATTCTTAATTCTACAGTTACTTTAATTCATTTCACTTTCTACAAGTATTCTAAACTTTTTTTCCTCAGCATCATCTTCTATACTACCATATCTTAAAGTATATACTCCTTTATGTAAAAATGGAGTAGCTCCTATAATTTTTCTAATGCCTTTAATCATTTCGTCAGCAGATTCTCCATACATATAAAATGTTCCATGAGATAGATCAGCACAATATTCGTGTCCGTCATATTCTCCTAAATTTTTATTTTTAAAAATATCAGCTACTTTATTACCAAATTCATGTATAGAATCTATATCAGTTTTTTGATTAAATTCAATTATTAATGCTTGTTCTACTGTTTTTTCCATTTGTTGCGTTTTTTGCGTAGCTCAATTGCTACAGTTTAATCGTTCATTAAATAAGGTTTATAAGGCATTCCTTTGCAATAGTAGCAAACATTAAATACTGCCTCTTCTATTGTTATATCTTCAGTGCAATTGCATTTCACAATTGATTTAGATTCAATTTCATTTTTCTCAACATAATCTTTAAAATCAGCAATAGTTTTCTGCATGTTTATGATACTATTACCATTATCTATATAGCTAGTGTGATGCAGAAATCTTAAAAGCGAGAACATTGCATGTTGTGATTTTGTGTCAAATTCTATTTTCTGTGCCATATTGCTTTATTTACAGTTTAATAGCTTCAATTGTTTCTTTAATCCTCATTTCTTCTGTTAATGATTCTGCTTTAATAAATATGTAACCACTATGCTTTAACTGATCTAAAAGTTCTTCTTCTGTAAAATCATCAATTGAATTATAATCGATTTCATCTTCATGAACCATATCCAAATTTCTTTCTGAATAATCTTGAATATCATCTTCATCAAGATTTTCTAAAATCAAATCTTCAAAATCTCCATCATAAGAATCTTTGAAGTATTTTTTTCCTTTGATTGTTATTTCTGTTATCATAATTCCTACAGTTTTATTAATCTACTTTCGATAAGCTGGATATCCAGCTCGTCGATACTTTTTATTTTTATTCAATTAAACAGTTCTAATCATTTTATTTTAGCTACATTCGCAGCCACTTAAGAGACGTCTTAAGTTCTTTTTCATAGCAATTTTCCCACTCAATCTTTGAGTGGGTTCTTTTTTATCACTCATACTACTGTTTTACTGCTTTAATACTTGTTACTCTAAATTCTTGCATTAATAATGGATGAGTATCTTCAATGATTGTTTTTATTCGATTTTCTACTTCTTCAGCAGATAAATTAATCCAGTCACTTGTTAACTCAACTTCAACTTTATATGGTGTTGCCATTTTATCTACAATTATTTTAAAATTTATTTTTAGTTTAACTTTTACTTTTCATATTTTTGCCGCCTTTGTGTTGTGAGGACTACACATAAAACTATTAAAGGGTTCAATAATGAACTCTTTTTTTACTGCTTAAATTTCTTTTATAGTCATTTTGATCAATCAATCATCATAATTTTATTTTCTTTAATTTAGTAACAGATTTAATTTTGTGAGAAATCTCAAGTATTTCTCTTAAATTTTGCCATGCCTAGCGCATGGCTTTTTTTATTTTTTTTGTAAGCTCCCAATAATTTCTCGTCTATATTTATGAACAGAAATTGATTTGCTAGGGGGCATTTCTTTTACATTTTGAAGGGAGCATTTCTATGCTCCTTTTTTCTATTATTTTTATACTTCTTTTGTTTTATTATTTTTACTTAAAAATTATAATTATGATAAAACCTAATACTACAGTGACTTATACTGACCCAGTAAGTAAAAAAACTAAAAAAGTAACTGTTCTTTCTATAGATGAAGTGATGGCACATGTACAGATAATTGGAACATTTGAAACTTTTCATTGCCCTACAACTGACTTAACTTACCAGATAGATAAATAAGCTATATTAATTACTGTTTAATTTTTACGTGTAATTTTGATTTTTCTTTTTCTTTTAGCGTTTTGATTTCCTTTGTTTTTATGCTCTGATCTTTTTACATCAATCCCTTCGAATTCAAGGCATTTATAGACTGAACCTTGCGAAATACCAAACATTTTTTGAATTGCTTTAATTGATTTAGTATCATCCTTCCACATACTTACAACTCCAGGAGCTACATCTTTTAATTTTTGAGATATTCCTTTTGGTCTACCGCCTTTAATTCCCCTTTTACGTGCTGAAGCCAATCCAGACATAACACGCTCCCTGTTAATTTCTCTATCCATTTGGTTAAGAGAAGTAAATACATTGAAAATAAACTTCCCATGAGGAGAGCTTGTGTCTAAGAAAGGTTCTTGAATGCTTTTAAACTCTATATTATTTGATTCAAATAATTCCATCATAGAAAGCATATGTTTTACATTTCTTGCTAGTCTACATGATTTCCAAACAATAACAGAATCTCCTTCTCTTAGTTTCATTAACATTTCTTCTAATCCTTTTCTATCTTCTTTTGCTCCAGAAGCAATGTCTGTATGAATATTTTTCAAATCAACTCCAAATAATTCCAATGCATCTATTTGCATTTCTAAATTTTGAGATGGAGTACTAACTCTAGCGTATCCGAATTTCATAGTTATAGTATTATTTTATGTAAGTGTTTTTTTGAAGTTTGTTTTTATTCTTCTTTTTTTGGTTTTTTTGGACACCTCCCTTTATGGCTATCTCTACCTTTTTTATTTGAAAAAACTGAATTACAGTAAGGGCAGGTTCTATCTGTTATTTCTTGCTCTATCTTTTCTAAATCTTGCTTTTTTTCTGTTATTAAGCTGCTAACTTCTGTTAGCTTGGTTTCTGAATCTGTTATTTTCTGGTTAACACTATCTAATTTTTGATTTGAATCTGTTATGCCTTCTTTTACTTTTGCTAAAATCTGTTTTGCATCTGCTAAATTTTGTTTTTCTCTCTTCTCGTTCTGCTTTTCTTTTACTCTATCAACAAATACATGATTTAACCAAAAACCTAAGTAGGTAACAAAGGCGCAAAAGATTAATAAGTTTGTTATTACCTTCCAGTTCTCCTGGTTTAAAATGTCTGTGATTACGCATAAAACAAGAAAGTCAAAAAATGCAATTGAGATAATTACCCAGTCTTTGCTTTTTGAGATATTTACCGCAGTATTTAACATAGCCCTAGAAATGAAGTATCCAAAAAATACAGAAGCTAATAGCCTTACATTTTCGTTTGTAAATAGGTAAGCAAACAGAGTATAAAAAAAAGCTGCTTGTTTTAGCCCATAGAAAATTCCATAGCTAATAATTGAAAACGAAAGAGATTGCATCGAGGTTAATGATTCGTAAAGCTCAACCTTATTGTTTTTTATTTTCAAAATATTTCTTAGCATCCCTCACGATCTAGTTTATTAATTACATTCTGAATCCCTAGCTTAGAATATTCAGTTTCTCCCATTCCGTATAATTCAATACATAGCTTTTTTAAAGCCCAAGCTTCGTAAAAATCAAATGTGAATTTGATTGTTTTTCTACTTTCGAATAGATCAAGTTTCTTCTTAATCGTTTTAAATTTTTTATCAAATTTATCAGCTAGATTTAAACCTATTGAAGCAGCTATTTTTTCATTTTTATCAAACCTTTTAAAATCTAAATCGTACAACTTTTGAGTGATCTTACGAATAGCAATTAATTCATCCAGTTTTAAATTTATTTTCACTTTCATAATTATTGCGTATAAATTCTTGTTATCAGTTGATTTGTGTTATTGTTATAAAAATCTAACACATTGGTTTTACCTGAATATTTTGAGTTTTGATATCTTCTAATCATAGCATCAATTATTTTATTGACATCTTTTCTATTCTTACTTATAAAGCTGTACCAAACAGGGTTAGACCTTTTATTTCCATTTTGTGAAGGAAGTTTTAAATGAGAATATTTATTATTTAAAAGCATAACCATTTTAACCTCTGAGCATTTAGAGCAAGAACGTTTTTTGCCAGCTCCACAAATACATTTTTTAGTTTTTTCCATTTTTAAGCTAAGTTTTGATTGTTTTTATTTATTAAGTTTGGTAGTGATAGCAAGTATTCATGTGGTAAATTATCCTGAACGTAGCTATAAAGCTGTTCGTGTGTGTATTTTCCTGATTCGTACTTGTTTATTGCCTTAGTAAGTTTTTGTTGAATAGAAATTCTACGCTTTTCTTCTTTCTTCTCACGTTCTCTAGCACTAGCTTCAATTTCTAATCGTTTCTTTTCTTGTTCTCTTTGTTCTTTGTATTTTTTGTTCTTTAGCCAAACCTTATGAAGTCCATAAAACCCTATTTCATTGGTTTGAGTTCTGTTTTTATCGAAGTATTTGTAAGGGAATAAAGCTTTCATTTGAGCTTTTTTAATAAACCATTTTCTAGCAAAATTTAATTTCCAACGATATTCTCTTAGCTTTTTTATTAGAGTTTCCTTGTTTACTATATTTTCAAGAAATTGTTCGTTTAAAGCATTAATTGTCTTTTTCCACTCACCAGGATAAACATTGTGATTTTTCCAAATTTTCGCTGAAGATTTTATAAAGTCTTGAAGTATGATTTTTTTAAATTCATCCCTATTTACATGGGCATACATGGCTATTTGTTGCAGATAGCTATACCTTAATCCTTTATAATCGTCAAACTCTCCATTAGCTAATTTTTGAGCTAATTCGTAATCATCCATTAACCTAGAAAGAAAGTTTTGGGTAATAACCTCATATTTCCCTGATACCTTACTATTTTCCACACCTGGTTTTAAAAAATTGGGAAGAATTTTTTTGATTTCGGCGCGCCCTAGTGAATTAATTTTGTTTATCCCTTTGGTGCCTTTGTAGCCGTCCGCAGGACATGCGTTGTTGCTTTCGTTCCCCTCCAGCATCGAACCGGATTTATTTAGACCTGTGCCTTTTGCACAGTCTTTTCTTTCTTTTTCTTTTAAATTTGTTCTAGTAGCATCACTATTATCGTGCAAAGTTTTCGAAAAAGTAGGGGAAAAGCGTTTATTTTCAAGGGTTTGAGATTTTGGTTCTTTTCCGTCGAGAATTTCTAAAATCTGAGGATTTATATTTACTTGAACTGGCTTATTTTGGTTAATTCTAACATAATTAATCAAAATATTTGCCTCTCTAAGTCTTTTTACATGGTTTTGAGCAGTCTTTTTGCATATATCTAGTCTAGGTATATCTGCAATTTTGTGAGTAGCTAATTTCCTATGATCTATCTTTAATTTTGGTAATGAATTTTTAAGCGTACTTGTTGGCCTATTCATTTCCATTAAATAAGTATTACGAGTTCTTAATTGAGAAGTATAAAAACCAATTAATACATGAAAAATTATTTCACTTTGAAACTTAATTTTTTGGAGTTTCTTTTTAGGAATAAAAGCTTCTTTTGAGTTCTCCTTTTCAACAAGTTCATTGTATTGTTTTACAAACAAATAATTATTTTCAGTTTCAAATTCCTTCTTACGCTTCTTTTGAGAATCTGTTAAACTATAGTGATGAATTACTTTTGTGTTGTTGTAATTTCTTATTTGTTCGTTTTCTTCATCAGCTTGTTTGTTGTATTTGTTTACATACTGACGATATTTATCCATTGTTGCCTTAATGGATTCACGATCTAAGTAAGGAAAGTTTATATAAGAGTAATATTTGTTTGGAGTTTGATTTTCTGATCCTTTTTTCAGAATTAAAAAACCATGTTGGTTATTAAACTCTTCAACAGCCTTATTATATTGGGCTATAGTTACTTTTTTTCTCTGTGCGTTATCCTTAAATAATTTAATTGCATACTGGGTTAAATTATCTAATTTATTTGCACTTAAATAGTCTCTGACTAATTGGTTATAAACACCAATTTTGGACAAATTTTTTGCGTTTTTTTGCGCAAAATTTGCATTATTATTTGTATATTTGTTCATGGTTAAGTTACTGTTTTTGCATTAGCTTATCCCTTTGGTTGAAAGTGGTAGAGGCTCAAATTCTGGCCACTTTCTTTTTTTAAGATGCTTTGTTAATTCCTTCATAATTTCTTGTTTTACAGTTTTTACCTCTTTTTATAAAAAAGGCATCCAATAGATTTACTAATTCTTTAAATGAAAAGCTTGGAGGTTGATTTGTTTTAGTGTTTTCTTTTAGATACACTTGAAATTGATTAAAAACATACTCTTCGCATGTAATTAAGCTTTTGAAATGCTTGTTTAAAACATGTTTTTCATCATGTTTAATAAAAAAAACTCTTTCAGTTTCTGAATAGAAAACTTCTATTAAAGAGTCTCTTTCAGCTTTGTATTTTTTTAATTTTTTTTGACCCATTTTATTAAATATTAAAATGATAGAAAATTATTTTAGTGAAGTTTAACTATCAAAAAAGCAACAGAACGTCCCCCGTTTCTGTTACTTATTTTTGATAGCATCTAATCAACGTATGAAAAACTACTTTACAATTTAAATTGCTTGGAAATGATCTTTAAAAAGGGGAAAATTTGTAATAGGTTTAGCAACAAACTAAAATCAAATAAAAGTACAGCTCCAGGAGCTGCACTTAAACAACTAACCAAACTTAGTGAACTATAAATAGTCAACTAAAAAATTCTTCTACCATTTATGTTAATGAACTTTAAGGAAGTAACCCACAACTTCGTTTATACAGGGTCAAATTGTAGTCATTCGGTTTTTTGTTGTGGGTTACTGTTAGATAAGTTTCACTCATCCCTTTGGTTTTTTTGTACCCGTATATGACTTGACCTCTTATATTTTATCCAGCTTTTGACAACTCGATTTTATTTTTATTTCTACTTAGCCTTTTTCTTACTTCCTTATTATGATTTTTCACTAATTCTTGAAAAAAGTAATCTTCCGTAAGTTCAATAGGCAATGAACTTTTGTTACTCTTACGAGTTTTTATTTTATTTTCTTGGTTTGAATCAAAATTTTGTGGAGCAATAACTGATAAGAACAATTCTCTTTCGGCTTGACTTAATTTGCCGAACTCTTTCATTGCTATTTTTAAGTTATTATTTGACACCCTGTATATTTTGACCTTTTAACAAATAATCTTGTGTTATTTATTATATTTGTTTGTTTTACGATTCAAATATACACTCAAATTTCGTATTTGCAAAATAATTAACACTCAAATTTCATATTTTGACAAAATAGTAGATGGAAAAAAATAAATTAAACAGTGAGGATATTAAACAATTAAGGAAAGAGTTAGGTCTTAATCAGACACAACTTGCTGAAAAACTTGGAGTTTCTATGCGTACTGTTCAAAATTGGGAAGGAGAACAAAGAAACATTCCTGATTGGGTATCAAACAGTATACGCAATTTGGGTGTGAATGATAATTCTAGTAAATTAATTCTTGAAAAAGAAGGAGTAAAGATTAATATTGAAGAATTAGTTACTTTCATTGTTAATAATGAAGAGGCATTTATGAATGAAAAGGCCTTTACAAATATTATAGAAATTAAGGTCGCTAAGAAAATTGCAGAAATAACAGCTTCTAAAAATACTTTATTAGATTATCTAAAAAGCTAAATAACTTTTTAGACTTGAAAAGTTATACAAACTGACTTTATAATTTTTTTCTGTGAGTTTAAAAAATAGACTTAAAGTATTAATAAAACATCATAAACTTTCAATAAAATCTTTTGAAAAATCAATTGATGTTTCTAATGGATACGTAAATAGTATAACTAAAAGTATTGGTTTTGATAAAATGATTTTATTGTTGGACAAATTTCCCAATCTAAATATAACATGGCTCATTTCTGGTAAAGGAGAAATGCTTTTAAAACCTAAAAATTCTCTAGATCAATTTACTATTGATGAAATAGCAGAATACATTTCGAAGAATAAAGATACGTTTAGAAAAAACACATCCTATAAATTACTAATTGATAATGAACATAAAGATAAAGAAATTGAAAACCTAAAAAAGAATATATAGTCTATAAATTTTTATCCAAAGATTTTGATAAAATTATTAAACCCTATAGTTTTATACTTATCAATTTCTTTTTGCTGATTTTCCAAGATTTCAATTTGTTCAATTTTATCGTTTAAATCAATTTGAGATGTTTGATTTAACTTCTCTAATATTTCTTTTTTTCTTTTATTATCTCCCATTATCAGCTACTTTTTCAAGTGTATTCCATTTTTCTTCTTCTTTATCCTCTTTAGTGTACTTTAAAATATGAGAAACAGCCAGTCTTATATTATCTAAAAGTTTGTCTTCTAATGTGAATATTCTTCTAATAAAATGATAAATAAAATATGACACAGGGATTAATATAGCAACTAAAATTCCTAGATATATATCAATACTAAAATCGTAGTTTTTCTTAAATATTGTATGGTATAGCCAAAATAAAGAAATAAAAATAAAGACAATACTTGCATGTGGTTCATACCACTTTAATAATCCAGCTTTTTTTAATCGATAATCTTTTAAAGAAGAGAATATAGATATAATAAACATTAAAATGAAAATGCCGAATGCCCATAACCAATAATGAAAGCTATTCCTTCCATTAAAACTAAACTCATTTGCGAATAATTTTCTTTTCTTACTAATTTTTCTAAAATCTTGAACTCTTAACTTTTCATTTTTCTCCTTAATTGAAAGATAATCATTAATAGAAATTAAATTATTTTTTAATAAGCTATCGTGTTTCCTCTCCTCATTATTCCAGTATTTTTTTAATTGTGATCTTTCTGAATATAATTTCACAATTTTAGGATTTTCTTCAGCAGGTATAAATGAACGATGTAGAAAAGTAGCTGCTATTCCTATAACAAGTATAATAACAGCTAATATTCCAGTTGTTTGTTTTTTAACCTTCTCCGTCGTCGTCTGGGTCAACGTCTTTAATTTTTCCGTCGTCTCCTGGGTTTGTTTGTTGGAGTGTGTCTGTCTGAGGTGATTCATTTGTTAAATTTTCTTCAATGTTGTCTGTACAGCTTGTTAAAATTACCATGATAAATAACACAAATAATACAAATACTTTTTTCATTTTTACTTTTTTTAAATTAATAATGAAGCAAAAATAAGTGTATTAAATTATGTGTTAGGAAGATATGAGGAATTAAGCTTTACCACAATTTTTTTTTCTAATATAATGTTTTTTATGGATATTATTAAATGTATTGTTTTACACCATTTGTAGGCGGTTTAATGTCTTTAGGATCTATAAATGAAATTTTGCTTTGATTCCAAATTTTTGTTTCTAGTTTAAAAAAAGAATTAGATAAAGAGACACATAAAAATGTGACAACTATTAATTTCTTTTTGTAATACATATAATTTGGATTTTAAAGGGTTTAATTAAAAAAGAGTAAAAATATGTTTACAGATTTTAAAAATTTACGGCTTACCGTAACAATATTATAATTAAATGTGTACAAACATTTTACATGAAATATTTAATGTAAAATACTACTCAATTTATTAATGGTTATGCAAATAAATAAAGTTTTTTTTACTTCCACAATACCCAAAAACCCTTACCTAGATAGGGTTAACCCTTAGATGTTAAATAGGGAGATTAGGTATTGTAAGTTTTGTTTATTTTAATTAAATTTCGAGCGAAGTAATTAATAAAGTGGAATTATAGCATTTTTTTAAGTACATACAAAAGTACATATAATTGCAAATTTAATTAATTTTATAAAAATATAAAGCATTGATTATCAGACTAAGTTTTGTTTTGTTTTTTTAAACATTAAACTTAGGATCTAGTGCCGTGAGGTGTGAGAGTTCGAGTCTCTCCGCCCGTACTGAGTTTCAAAGAAAAACCTTAATTCGAAAGAATTAAGGTTTTTTGGTTTTAAGATTGTAAGTTTTTATTCAAATTAACATTCGTAAACTTCAATTTTTCTAATTGGAATAGGTATTAAGTGAACGTATGATACACCCCATACAGTTCTCATACATGTTTCTGGGTCAGTTTTTCTTCCATCATTTAAATCTTCATCATCTTGCTGGCCTCCTGTGATAGCATGTTGTGCCTGTTTATTTAGAATTTTTCCTAATTTTTCAAATTTGTTTTTCATAAAAATTTACTTTTTTTAACAAAACCTACTCTTTTTTTATAGGATTTTCGGTATCCTCCTTTTTAATTGTTGTTAGATTAGTTCAGCAGTGATTTGATGAGCTTTGAAGCTCTTGTGTTTAATTGTATATATTAAACTTATTTCATTGAACTATGTCTATTGTATATTTCAAACGATATGTGTCTCATTATATATAGGAAAGCTAGTATATGCTTAAAGACTCATTGACGTATGGGTTACTTTAGAAATTAATAAGCAGCTTTAAGAAGTTTTATTTATAACAATTTCCTTAAATGAAGAATTTATTTTTCTCATAGTATTATAATGTATAGCAGATTTCTTTACAATTTATGGTAAATTTTATTTCAAAACAAAATTCTTTTATTCAATTCTCAACTATTTAAAATAGTTTTTAAGTGTTTTGCTCCAAAATTAGTGTCGTGAGGTGTGAGAGTTTGAGTCTCTCCGCCCGTACTGATTTTCAAAGAAAAACCTTAATTCGAAAGAATTAAGGTTTTTGGGTTTTATATAGTTTAGCTAAAGAGTTCTGTTGCTTATTTTTCTTGAATGTTATTCATTTTTAGAATCATCTTTTCAGCATTAGTATTCTCTGGATTTAATTCTAAAGACTTCTTATAGTTTAATATGGCCAACGCATATTCTTTATTAATATAATACGCTTCTCCTAAGCTATCATATAAATTTGCATTAGTTGGAAACTCTGAAAGTGCTAGTTTGAATATTTTAATGCTTTGAGTCACTTTTTTTTGTGCAATTAAATCATATCCAAGGCTATTTAATTCGTTTGGGTTTTCAAAACTATATAAATCATAGTTTCTTTCTCTTAAAGCATGATAATATTTGATTCCTTCGTCAATATCTTCTGCACATTTTTTTCTTATTTCTCTGTAAATTGATTTTTTAGGTAAGCTAAAAGCTTTGTCTTTCATAATGTTATATACAGAATAAATTATTTCAAAGGATTGGTTTTTATTGTTGGACATTAAAATAACGTTGAGGTTATTTTTGAATTCACCAATAAAAGCAGCTTCAAATTGATAGTATTGACCTCCATGCATATGTAAACTAAACTCTTTGTCGGTTGAGCCTAAAACTGATTTCTGATTTTCAAAATACTGATTTTTAAGAAGTGACTTTAATGATTTCATAGAAATCAACTTGTTGCTGCGTAATGCAGTAACCCAAGTGTTTAAGTCGTCAGTTGATAACCATATCCAGCCTTTAGTAGGAGAAACTTCGTTTGTATTTTCCTTATGCACATTAAAACTCCTAGTTCTATTTGGATAATCATAATCAAGATCAAAAGCAGCACTTTTCATTTTTAAAGGAATAATAATATGTTCTTTTACAAACTCTTGAAAAGTTTTTTTGCTAACTTGTTCAATAATCTTTTTTTGAATAAAAATACTGTTGTTATTGTATAAAAAGTCTGTGCCTGGCTTGTACATTAAATTAGGTAAGGTTTGTAAATCTTCTAGAATATCATTTTCATTCTTTACGTTTTCGTAATCAATTTGAGGAATACCGCTAGTGTAGTTGAGTAAATGTTTAAGGGTAATTTTTTCAGACCAATTAGGGAGTCCTAAATCGAAATCAGAAAGTTTATCATCTAAGCTTAAAGTCCCTTTTTCAACCAACATCATAATAGATACCGCTACAAACTCCTTTGCAATAGAACCTGGGCTAAAAAGAGATTCTTTGGTTAGTTTATTTTGTCCTGAGGCATCGGTATATCCGAACGATTTTTGATACACTACGGAGTCGTTTTTAGTAACCAATACGTTTCCGTTAAAGATTCCTCTATCAAAGCTAAATTGCATTAAAGAATCTATTGTTTTACTGTATTTTAAAAAAGGTTGAGGTTTTTGTTTTTTAGGAGTACTACATCCTAATAAAACAAATACGAAAAGTATGAGTGTAGTAATTTTCTTCATAACATCTTGTTTTAACTAATTTATAGTCAAAAGACTAAGAGAGTCTTTAAATGTTACAGTTTTATAAATAGAGAGTAGGAGGTTTATTAACGTACTTGTGAAAGACTAGCAGGAATAGGGCGTAATTAATTAAAGTCAAACCTTATATGAGGATTAATTCTTTAAATCCTCAACATAAAAAAATCAACACCAAATAAGTGTTGATTTTTTCTAGTGATATTTAAAAGTAAATAAACTTACTTTTTGTCTTTCAATAATTTGTTGACTAACATTTCCAATCGTTCAATTTTCTTTTGTTGCTCGTCTATTTTAGAATTTTGAGTTTTTAGGTTTTCAATCTCTTCTTTTTGAGCATTTAATTTTTTTTCTTGTTCAATGGTATATAGAGTTAGCTCTTCTATTTTCTGTAATAGTTTGCTATCCATTTCCCCTAAAAAGAAACCATTCTTTTCTACTTCTTTAGCATCAGGTATGTTTTTTAAATGTCCTTTTTCTTTGATGTGGTTTTCAACTTCTTTTAAGGTTGGTAAGTTGTAATTCTTTTCAAAAACAAAGTCTGGCCATTTAGCATAAGTAGCTACTTTAACTTCAGTAGCTGCAATTCTTCCGTTTACACCTAATTTAAAACCTTGTGTGTTTTCAGTTCCAATACCTACGCTTTCTTGTTCACCACTTACATGTAGAATTCCTACTCTCTTACCGTTATAAATAGTGTAATCTCTAAACTGACTATCTCCTTTTTGATAGCCTAAGTAATTTACAGCTAACCTTGCTGGTCCGTTTGTATACCATTCTTCTAAAGAGTTATCTCTTAAAACAAGTCTACCCCAATTCGTTTTCAGTTCTCCTCCAACATCTAACTTAGTACTTGGACTTGAATTTCCAATTCCTACATTTCCAGCATTATCTATAACTAATCTATCTCCATTACCTTCATGTGTAAAATGCCATTTTCCATCATTTCCAGAGTACATACCAAACTGTTTGTCTGAAGCTAAATTATATAATTGCAATCCCGAACCCCAACCAGGACCAGAAGACTTTAATAATAAAGCTACATCATTTGTATTTCCTTTATTAATTTCTAAACCGGCAGAAGGATTTGTTGTACCAATCCCAACATTACCACCACTAGTTACTGTAAGTCTTTCTTTGTCTGATGTAGCTAAAACTAAATTTTGATTTTCAGTTGTCCATAAAAAAGCATATGAATTGTTTACACCTAATCTTAAACCATGGTTTTCATTTCCTCTAGTTATTTTTAAACCAATATTAGATGTTTGATCGGAGTTATGAAGGTTTAATAAATCTTGTGGACTTGTAGTTCCAATCCCAACATTACCACCACTAGTTACTGTAAGTCTTTCTTTGTCTGATGTAGCTAAAACTAAGTTTTGATTTTCAGTTGTCCATAAAAAGGCATGTGTATTGTTTACTCCTAATCTTAAACCATGATTTTCATTTCCTCTAGTTATTTTTAATCCAATATTAGATGTTTGATCGGGGTTATGAAGGTTTAATAAATCTTGTGGCGATGTTGTACCAATACCTAACCTTCCATGATAATCAAAAGCAAAATTCCCAGTGCCTGTTTTTAATAGAAGCCCATAATATCCTGCCAATTGCATTGCTGGATAAGTGGTGCTTGGAAATATTACATTACTCTGTCCTAATCCGTACCAAGGACTGTTATTAATTTTTTGATTTTCTTGTTTAATTGGGTATTCAGTAGTTTGTGCTTCACAAAATATGGTGCTGCATAGCATGGCTATTATAGCAATCTTATTTTTCATAACAATTTATTTTAAACGTTGAAAAGCAAAAGTACTAATTTAACTTACTGCAAAACTTAAAATAGTTATAAAAGAATAAGTATACAAAGCTTTAATTAACGTCGAATCTGATTCTTTTAACCAGCCTGTTTGAGTTTATATCAATTTCAGTTCGTCCGTGTAACATTAAGTCATTTCTAAATAAAACGAGTTCTCCTTTTTTTAGTTTTAATTCAAATGCGTTTTGTTTAAATAGGGAGTCTAACCTATTCAATTGCTCTTTTTCTGCATTTGTTGTTTTGGAAAATGATTCAATAGTAATTCTATCGTAACATAGCTTATATGTACTTGATTCCTTTGTTAAAATGCTTCTAGATTGATTTCTGAAATTCCACTTTTTATTTACAAGTTCTCGAACTTGTTTTTCAGATAATTGTTTCAATAAATCTTCTAAAAACATAAAGGTATTAGTTCCTTGTTTATGAGCAGCGGGTTCTACACATAGTAGCCCAATACAATTTGGAATTGAATCAAAATCAGCACAATCGGTGTGTAGTGGGAAAGATAAGTTGGAGTTAGCTATGGATCTAAAAAAAATATTTTGTTTGGCTATTTTTACATCATAAATATCTTTCCTGTCGTTATTTTTATTTTCAAAAATAGAAGTTCCAATACGATTAATAAACGACTGAAATTGTGAGTCAGATAAAGGGAAGTCTTCTAACAAAATTATTCTATCACCTCTTCTTAATTCCGAAATAATATCCTCGTATGCTAGGTTTTGATTGAATTTGTATCTAGTTAGCAAGTCCAACTTTTCCATCTATTAATATGCAAAGTTCATTGTTTGATCCTTTTTTAGGAAAATCACTAATCTTTTGTTCTAAATCCTCAACATAACTAAAGTCTCCAAAGTCTGAATCAAATTTAAAATAATATCTGCATGCTATTTTTTCAACCTTACCGTCCCATTCAAGTTCTGTATAAGTAGGGATTTTCGTTAGGTTGTGTACCTCAGTTAAAAGCTCACCAATAGATGAGTTTTCATCGATATCAACAGTTATAATTTCCGATTGTGGGTTGTCAAAATCTAGTTCTCTAAAAAGTTCAATGTTCATAGTGTATTTTATTTTTCCAGCTTCTTTGTGTATGGTTATACAATTTCCAAAAATACAGTTTTCCAAAAAATAATTATAAAGATATTTGTAGTTAAAGAGAGCTGTTTTTTAATGTGGTTTAGGAGGTTTTGACAATAATTTTAATATTTCAGATTCATTTACTCTAATTTTTTGTCCTCCTATAACAAATGAAAAATAAGAGCGGGTTAGCTTATATTCTCTCAATACTTTAAAATCAAGTTTAGGCTCTAGAATTAAATCTTTTGTTTGCATTATTTTAGATATAGAGTTAGCTAAAATACCTGGTTCATTTTGACGAGTAATTTCATTTTTTTCAGCATCTCTTCTTCTTAGCATAACAAAACCAAATTTTTTGTTTTTCTCCAAAAGATAAAAATCTAAATTATTATTTACAGTTATTTTATCATACTCACAGTTTAAAACTTTACTACAATCTGCATTAAATAAACCATACTTATCGTTTTGCTTTACTATAATTTTTTGGTTTTGATAGAAGCCATCATAATTACCAATTACTTTCTTTTTTAAAAAATCAGTACTGTTAACATTCACCCAAAGATTTTGGCTTTTTGTGTTTTTTATATCTTTTAAGTCAGGATCAAAAGGAATTATTATTTCATCGTATTTTATGGGAAGAACTGATTTTCCATTAGAATTAATGATTCCCAATTTCATTTTATTATTTTTCTTAATACCTACTAAAATCATTGGTTTCATTCCTTTAACAAGAAATGGTTTTCCAATGCTATCGTATTTCGCAGGTATGATATGATCAGTTAAAATAACTCCTAGCTTTTTTTTCTTTTTATAAACTACGTAGTTTAAGTATTTATTAATAGTTAATAAACTATTTGTTTTTTGGAAAGAGGTGAAATCTTCATTATAAGTTTTAATATCTCCTGTAGTTTTAATTATAATAGAAGAACTATCTACTTTTTTATTTGTTTTTAAATTTAATTGAACTCTTTTTAAATTTATATTAGAAGCTTCATGAGAGTACTCATAAATGTATAATCTCTTATAATCAGATATTTTAGAACTTAAATTTAAAGTTTTATAGTAAGAAGGAGTATATCCGTTATTTACTTCTTCCGGTTTGGTTATCTCTTTTACTTGAGAAAGAATATTTTGGAATTGAAAAAACAAGACCAGAAAAAATAATCTTTTTATCAAAATCATTTTTTAAAATTATTGCCAATTAATGATATAAAAACAAATATAGAGGTTATACCTAATTTATTTCTGGATAAACTTATTAGTTTTGAATATCTAAAAACTTGCACTATTTACAGTAGTTGTTAATTTTTGTTAAGTAAGGTAAACCCTTACTTTTATTACGGTTTTATTTGACTCACTGTTTTTATTTATCCATAAGTTTGAGAAATTTTAAAATTCAAATTATGTTAAAGAACATTTCAAACTTAGGAACAGCTTTAAACAAATCTGAGCAACAATCTATTAGTGGTGGATTTCAAGAGCCTTTAGATTGTAGTGCAACACCAGTATATTCTAATGGTTATTGTTATATCTGTGGTGTTGAATATCCTGCACATAAATGCTAAAACTATTCTTAAGCGAACTTCGGTTCGCTTTTCTTTTTCTTATACGCTTCGTACTACAGATTTAATTAATTGTGTTTTCTGTTTTTAATAAAAAATTCTCTGCTAGCTTTTTCCAAAAATATAATAACAAAGAACTTTATAGTTAAAGTAAGCTGATAGCTTCAATACTGAAATTAGTTTCAGAATTGAAAGTGTCAGAGCCAATAGTTTTGTTGCCTAATTATAACAATAACTATTTATGACGAGATTTTTTTTAATTTTTATTATTGGAATAAGCAGTCTTTATACCAATAACTTACAAGCTCAAAAGCAACAAAAACCCCCTGTTACTAAAAAAGTGTTTTATAGTTTAGGAGCAAGTGTAGCTTTGTTTCCTGAGTACGAAGGAGCGAAAGATTACCGTGTATTACCTTTTATAAGTTTTTCTGCTAACTGGATAAATGGTCGATATATAAGAGTGTACGGACTAAATGCAGAATACAATGTGTTGGCCAATAGAAAGTGGAATTTCGGTCCCATGATTGCCTCAAAAATAAACAGAAATAACTCCGTGTCTAATGCTAAAATAGCGCTGCTTCCCGAAATAGACTTTGCCATTGGAGCAGGTTTGTTTGCTAAGTACAACTTTAAAAAGGTAGATATTAAAGCAAGCTATACGCACGATATTACTGGAGCAAACGATGGTGGTTTGGCGAATGTAGAAGTAGGGTTTAACCATAGAAAAAAGAAGTTAATTTCAAGAGTTGCAATAAACAGCTCTTTTGCCACCTCAAACTATTTAAATACCTATTTTGGAGTATCTCAAACAAGCAGTTTAGCTGCTAACTTACCAAGTTATAAATTGGAGTCTGGTTTTAAAGACGTTGGAGTATCTTCAAATGTTTTCTATTTATTGAATAAAAAATGGATGTTAGGTATGGCATTTCGTTACAATGTATTTATTTCAGATGTTGTAGATAGCCCAATTATTCAAACAGGAGACAAGCACCAATTTGTTGTAGCAATATCTGCTTTATACAGATTCTAGGATAAACCTATGGATTAAAAGGCCTTTGAGTAGTATATTATTCAGAGGCTTTTTATAAATCTAAAGAAAAAATATACAAAATATTTTCTGTTTATTACCACTAGTCAGAGACCAGCAGGATAAGAATAATTAGGAAATCGGCTTCCTGAAGATTGGTCTAAAAATTATGATTACGAGATGCTTTAAAAATTAAATGTTTCTATTTTAATTATGCTAAATGCCTAAGTGTTATGTAACAAAATTGATTTTAATTCGTTTTTTTTAATATAAAATATTACTTTTGTAATAGAGAGAAAAGAAAGTTATGATAATAAGTACTACAATAAAGGCAAATAAAAACACTAAGAAAGTGTTAGAAAAGATGATGTCTGATAAACAGGAGCATAGAAGAAATATAATAGCATTAATTAAGAAGAAAGCTATATTATAAATGTATGATTATATAGAAAGTTTAGGGGCAGATAGCCCCTATTTTTATTTTAGAACATCAAATAATTTAACTTACTCTGTTTCTTTTCGTCCAATGCCAAATGAAAATTATCCTTTTCATAATTTATATGCATTTGATTTTACAGAAATCGATAATAAGAAATCTTCAAAAGATGATTTAATACCTAAGACAATATTAAAAATAGTTGATGAATTTCTTAAGAAAGATAGCTCTATTATTTTACATTATGTATGTGATAGTACAGACAACAAACAATTATTCAGAAGAAGACTTTTTAATAGGTGGTTTTTAAGTTGTAAAACTGTAGATTGGATAAAATATGATTATGATTTTGAAGAGGTTCCTTATTATATTTCTTTTATATACTCTACAAATGATTATGATACTGAACTTATTGAAAGAGAAGTTCTGCTAAGTTTAGATAGTTATGAAAGGATGAAAAGAGATTAACTAATCAATCATATTTTTTTTATATGCTTTAATACACGAACTTGGACATGAATTAATTTACTTAATAATGAAATAATTTTTGTGGCAATTAACTAAAATATTTATCTAAAAGTTTATTTCCTTTTCATAAATAGGGTAGCTTTTATCCCCGCTTCTATTGTCTTTAAAAAAATCTTCAAGCTTATACAAGTTCTTCAATTCATTATTTAAAAAGAACCTAAATGTTCCTTTAATATCTTGAAATTTATCAAAATGTTTAACTCCGAAATTAACATACTTTTTATTCTTAATTTCATCACTTAATAAATCATCAATATGTCCATCAACCTCATTATAAAGAAAGGCATTTAATTCTGTTAATTTACTAGAAGTAACATCATCTAACCATAATGATTTATTCATTACTTTAATAAGTTTCGATTTAAAAAGCCCATATAAATGTTCATTAAACATAAACCCATGAATAATAGTCCCTTTTTCAACATATACCAAATCAGACATAAAATTAACTAGCTCATAAAAATCTTCATAAGCATCAATTCTTTTATTTATTAATTTTTTATAGTAATCTTTCTTATAATTAGATTCATTTATTTTGTAATTAATAAAAGCTGTTAGTGCAGCTGAAAGAACAGAACTAGAAAGAACTGCAAGAATTAATTGTGTTTTTTCCATAACATTTTTCTTTTTCTAATTTTATTGAGTCTTGAAGATAAGACTTACCAAAGTATTGTAAAAGAACTTTTTCCTTTTTCAGTAATGTAAATATCATTTCTTAAAACATTTAAAAAATTGATTTCACCTTCTTCTTTTAAAGTTTCAAAAATAAAATCACATACATCAGTGCTTAAATTAAGGTTATCTTTAATTTCCAATTTACTAACAGTATTATTGTTAAAATCTTTTTTACTAAACAAAATTAAATTTCTAATACTTTATTTATATTTTGATTCATTTTAGAGTATAATTTGTAAACATTCCTAAATATTAAATACACGCAATTACGTATATTTTCAATTCAAATATAATCGTTTTAAAATGTATTATTTATCTCAAAATGTCAATAAACTTTAAGTTATGAAATTCTAAAAACCTAAGGTTTTACCTTACTTTTTTTATGGTTTTTCACTAAACTTTCTAATAACTATATTTTAATTTAGCTAGCTATCATTTAAAAAGACTTTTAACTATGAAATACGAATGTAATGTTTGTGAAGGTACTGGTTTAATACAATCTGAAGACGGAAGTAAAACAAAAGATTGTTATCAATGTCAAGGGTCAGGAAGTTATAATCATTACACAGATAGTCCACATATTGACTAATTTATAAAACATGACCAAAACTTTCAATCTCACAGAAGAACAATTTTTAATTATAACTCAAGCAATAAATGAATTTGAGTTAAGTGGTAAAGCAAACAATACTATGATTGCTCAAAATGTAAATCGTAAAAAGTTAATTAATGAAACGATTGTTCGTTTAACTATTACTACTCATGAAGATACCTTTCAAGATTTAGTTGATTATATTAATACTCATTTAAAAAATGGTAAACTATAATGATAAATTGCATAATGCTTTTAAAGCTAAGATATATTATACAGATGTTTATTTTGAAAATGTTTACGTGGAATACATAAGTCATGAATATTTTGGTGACAGTAAATTGTTAAAATCTGTAAAAGTTTTTATTATAAAAGACCTTGATGAGTATATAAAGACTGGAAAATCTGAAAAAAAAGAATTTACAATTACTCAACAAAAACATTTAAAGTCTTGGTATATTTTATTGCATAACTAATAAAAGTTTAGAAATAAAAAGAGTATAGTTTTCACGCTGAAGGTTTCGCAAAGTTTCAAAAGTACCAGCGAAGCTCGCTGATGGTCTCGCAGAGTTTCAAGAGTATCAACGAAGCTCGCTGATGGTCTCGCAGAGTTTCAAGAGTATCAACGAAGCCCGCTGAAGGTTTCGCAGAATTTCAAGAGTATCAGCGAAGCTCGCTGAAGGTTTCGTAGAGTTTCAAGAGCACCAGCGAAGCTCGCTGATAGTTCTGCAAAGTTTTTATTGTTAAACAAAAATCAAATAGGTTAAGACTGAATCTATTTTTAAATTAAAAGGATAATAATATTCAAGAAGTAAGTGATTTATTATTATTTGAAGGAAATAGAAAATCAAATTTCTGATGTTTATTATTAAGATTGTATTTAATTTAATATTGTGCTAGCTTATTTAAATAATGAGCTCAAAGAAGAGACTATAAATTTATATAATTAATTATTCTATTCAATTTTTTGTAGTTAAAAAATCATTTAAACGTAGAAAGTTAAAAGCTAATTCATTAAGATTTACTTCTAATTTAAAATAATATTCGCCAGTTATCTGGCAAGCCATTTCATAAATTGATTTTTCATCAGGAGAATCGACTCTTATTTTTAAATCATCAGCAAAATCTTTTATATAAGTAACGACATTATTTGAAAAAACTTTGTCAGAAAAAGGAGTTCCATTATAAAATAAATCTATCCATGGAATTACTTTTTTAATATTATCAGTTATGCTGCCATCACTTTTTAAGTGAAAAGAATAGAAGTTTTCAAAATTTGAATGGAAGAGTTTGTGAAATACTTTAGTTATAAAATCATCATCTTCGGGACTCATTAGAACTTCAACGTGGTAATCTTTTGTGTAATAATTTTCATATAATTGAACATAAAGAAAGTATTTCCTTGTTGTAGCAGCTTTCATAACTTCTACAGAACTTCTTAATAGCCATAATCGATAACCATATTCATTTTTAAAATATCCAATGTCTTCTAATTTTTTATAAAATTCAGTGGTTAAAAGATTTGACTTAGGAACAGGTAGTTTAAATGCCTTTTTAGTAAGTGTTATAGTATTCTGATTTATTTCTTGCCAATATGCAGAATTATTTGATTTATCATATAAGATTAAAATAACAGGAATAGAGTGGTTTGACCAGTAATTTAAATGCTTTTTATTGCCTCTATATATAAAATGATCATTTTTTTCTTCACTAAAAAAACTCTCCCCAGATTTTATTTGAAGACCTATTAAACGACCTGTAGGTATTATATTGTTTATTAATGGGTGATCTCTTTTAGTGATTTCTACAAAAGCATCAATACCAAAATCATTGACAGGTTGCTCACGAAAAATCCATTCAAAATCTTCTACAAAAATTTTAGCAACAGAAAATACACCTATTCTTTCTTCTTTATTGAAAGCCAATTTGTAAGTTTCTTTAAATTATATTTTAACTAATTTGTTGTGCATATATAAAAGTTGTAATTACACATCCTTTATATATTTTTTAAAAGTACTATTAAAAAAAATCATAGATATATGTAAAACCGTAATCAAAGTAAGGTTTTACCTTATTTATTAAAGTGAAGAAGTAGAGTAATAGAATAAAATGGAAAAGCTTTTAAATCCCCTCCAACTTCAATCTATAGGCTTCAATATTCTTGTCCTCGTTTTGTATAGCGGTTTCAAAAGCCCTTGTATAAAATACCTTGGCTTTCGCTTTGTTACCTTGTTGTAAATGGGCATCGCCCAAACTTCGTAACAGTATTGCCGATTTTTTAAACTTGCTGAGTCCAATGCTTAAAACTTCAATAGCCTTATTCGTTTTTTGATGTTGTAAATAAAACTGAGCATACCTGTTAAACCACAAATCCCTAGTTTTGGTTTGGTAGTAGTTGCCAAACTCTTTCATAAACAAAGCAAAAGCAGGGTAATTGTTTTCTTTCATGGCTTGCAATAACAAAAAGTGTTTGGTGCTTTTATGAATCTCTTTAGAGGTATTGTATTTATCACCTCTTTTGGCATAATGCACTTTAAGTTGAGCCAATCCACCATATTGGTTAAAATCGTTTAAAGAGTTAAAGCGTAGGTAAGGATAATCGCTAAAGTAAAGGTTTAAACCTTTATGCAGGGTTAAGGTTGGGGTAGAGTGATGGTTTTCGCTTGGTAAGGAATCGAATTTCCATGTGGTTTTAGGCAAAACAGTACTACTTAACAAGCTTTTAAACTGATTAACGGACTCCGTTGCCCAATGTTCAGAAGGGCTTAATGTAACATAGAAAAACTCAGTAGTATTGCCCTGTGTAACTAACTTTTTTCTCAAAGAGCTTAGTCTGGCTTTAGTTATATGGGTGGGGCTAGCTATAAAGAAAGCAGTAAATATATTTTCGGGTTGTGCTAGTAGTTCCAGCGCCAAACCTCCTGCCATTTCCCAGCCAAAGTAGAAACGTTTGGGAGCAGCATTGTAATTTTTTTCAACAAACGGAATCAATTCATCCGTTAAAAACTGTATAAACTTTTGAGCGTCTGGATATAACAATTTTCTCCGTTGTCTCTGTTGAGTATGTATGCCCACTACAATAAATGGAGGTGTTTTGTCTTGCCATTGTAAGGTGTTTTGGTACAGTACGCCATTTAAAAAATAACGTTGTCCGTCTACAATATACAGTACAGGATAAGCTGTTTTTTTATAATCAGCAGGCAGGTATATCGAAATTTCTCGGTCTTGGTTTAAAATCTTCGAAGAAATCACTTGTTTGTTGCCAACCACATTAGGAGTGGCCTCTTGGGCAGTTAGCGAATAAAAAACAGTTTGAAATAGTAGGAAACAAAGAACAATTTTAAGCTTCATCGATATATAGTTAAGTATGCAAGGCTTAACAATAGTACAATAATTTTTAATTGTTCTTTGTTAATAATGAGCTAAATAAAGCATTTACTCTTTGGTGTATTTGCCCTTAAAATCACCTTGAACAAAGCTTAGCTCACTTCCATCTGCAGAAAATATAAACGAAATAGACTCCGCATACATTTGTTCCATAACAAATCGGTTATTGCCCTTGTATACAAGCGGAGATTTAAATTCACCTTTTATAATATGAACCAAAGTAGTGTGGTCTCTTACAAACACTGCTTTGTCCGTAGCATCTTTTTCGTATACATAAGTCCCTGCAAATTTTTCAAGTTCAGTTTCCGAAATCTCTATAGGAGCATCTTTAAAATAACGTTTTAAAATGGCTAAAAATAAATCGTTAATATCAATACTAGATCCATTGGTTATTGCAGTAAGCGTTACTTGTTCTTTCGGAAAATAAATAGCGGTAGCTCTAAATTCATCAATATGCCCACGGTGTCCAAGTCCATGTCTATCGGTTATTTTATATCGATATAACCCCATTCCATAATTGTCTTTAATGGTTTTCATAAGGGCTATACTTTTATCAGAAAGTAATTTGCCTGTAAGCACAGCGGTTATAAATTGGTTTACTTCTTTAGCGGTAGAAACTATAGAACCGCTTCCTAAGGTTATAGATAAGTTGGTTTCAGGGAACTTTGTTTTCCCTTCGGCAAAAGAATACGAATGTGCTTCGTTGTTACTACTGTTTATTTGTTTTCCTTCATAAGTGTTTTTTAAGCCTAAAGGTGTGCATATTTTTTCTTGTAAAAGTTTATTGTAGCTTTCGTTGTATACCTTTTCAAGAATATAGGCTAATAAAAAGTAGTTAGAATTGCTATAGTCGCCTTTGGTGTTGGGTTCAAAATCGCTGTCGTAAGTAGCAATCAGGGCTAACATTTCTTTGGGCGATTTATACTCCGTTCTATATTCAAAAAAGCTTTTATCTTTTGTAAAGTTGTGTATGCCACTTCTGTGCTGCAATAAATGAGCAATGGTAATTTTTGATGCGTTTTTAATGCTAGGGGTGTATTTGTCTATGGTTTCATCCAAGGCAATTTTACCTTCTTCAACAGCTTTTAATACCAATGCCGCTGTATATGTTTTTGAAATAGACCCAATACGATATTTGGTGTTTTCATTGGCTTTTGTATTTGCTTCTATGTTGCTAAATCCAATAGTTTTTGAATAGATAGTTTTACCTTTTTCAGACAGGGCTATGCTTCCCATAAATGTTCCGTTTTTCTCATAGCTGCGTAGAAGGCTGTCTATTTCTGAAATCGGATTTACGGTTTGTGGTTCTTTTTTTAAGGACGCTTTTTGCTCATTTTTTTTACACGATAAGCAGATAAGAAATGCGAAAACAAGGAGAGTAGCTTTGTTCATTTTTTACAGTTTAAGGTTAGTTGTAGGGATTTTCACCTTACGACGATTAAAGTGGTCAAAATGTTACACTTGCGTTGCAAACTGTAAATATTGAATAAAGGATAGGTGGTATACCAATTTTCTATTTGATTGGTTGCCATTGAAGCTTGCTATAATTTTTTGGCACGATTTTCTATTGGGCATAGCTAATAATTATCTGCTACATACTATTTGATGGAATTTTTCAGCATAGTGTAGCAGGTTTTCTGTAAAATGTTTTGTAACTTAATGGTGAACACTGTGTCTTATTCAATATGGAAATAACGTATTCATTACAATCAACCATAAGTATTGTGTTGTTAATATTAGGAGTATCGTTTGGTATCCTACTAATAGCTTTGCATCGAAAAGAACAGCGAAACACATTTTTCTTAGGTGTTTTTATGATTCTTTTCGGTTTAGGTTCTATAAACGATATAGTTATAGAGCTAAACCTTATAAAGTATTATCCAAAGCTAGAATTCTTACCATTTGACTTTTTGTGGTTGTTGTTTCCTGTGTTTTATTTGTATGTGCAAGACATTTCCATTGTACCTGAAAAGAAAAAATACAATGTGTTAATACCGGGAATTGTCGCATTTCTCTTTTTTACAGGTTTATTATTCTTCGATTTGTCTTTTATTGTTCAAGTAGTAGAATCTCCTTTATTCGGATTGATATTTTACTTAGGAGGGATTATTTACAGTATTGTAATTATGGTGAGAACTTTTAAACTCATAACTATTCACACCAAAAAAATTAAAAATCAATATTCAACTACAGAATACAAAGGGATTATCTGGATTAAATATTTCTCGCTTACCATACTCCTTTATTTTATGTCGTCGTTTGTAGCATTAATATTGGTGGTTGTTTTTCAAGAATCGGCAATTAGTTTATTAGATACGGCATTCCTTATTATTAATATGTGTCTTATTTTTTGGGCATCGTTTAAAGGAATTATGCAACATGAAGTAAAAATGTTAATTCCAGAAGAAACCAATAGCAATACTTCAGAATTATGTACTGAAAAAGATACGCCAAAAGAATTGCCTCAGGAAAGTAATACGGAGACCAAAGAAATAATTGATAAATTGCGTGCAGCGGTTGAAGAGTTTGAACTTTTCAAACATGTCGATTTAACCATTATTGATGTTGCTGAAAAAATTGGAGTACATCCAAGAAAATTATCGGCTACAATCAACGCGAATTTGGGATCTAATTTTAATCAGTTTATTAATAACTACAGAGTAGAATATGCCAAGAAGTTATTAAAAAATAACTTGGAGAATAATTTTACTATTGAAGCTATAGCTCACGAATCTGGATTTAAAAGTAGAACCTCGTTTTATACAGCATTTAAAAACAGTACTCAGATGACTCCGATTAAATACAAGGAGTCCCGATTTACGTAATTTTGTACAGAATTCTAAAATCCGGACAACTTTAGCCCCGTTTTTACTGGGAATTCTAAAAATTCAACTCAACTTTGCATCAAGTTTTCAAGCAACCTTTGATAGAGGGGAAGTTTGAAAAAGGGGGATTCAAAGAGAAAATTAAATAGACATTATTTGATTGACTTTATAGGACGCTCTACAAAATAGTTGTGTTTCATCTTGGAGTAGAGTGTCTTTTTATTTTGAAAATAATATAAAGACTTTATAGTTTGTTAAAGTTGATTAGAAGATAAATAAGTTACCTTTGTTAACTGTTATCTGACATACAAAAAGTAACTGTATGTAAATGCAGTTACTTGCTTTATTTCTAACATTAAGGAAGAAATTGGGAAATAAAGTAAATAACCTACGGAAAACTCCGTATACCTTAATCACATAAATGTGGTTGGTATACGGAGTTTTTTTATGGCAAAAAAACAAGGAGATATAAAAAACAGGAAAAGATTATGAACAGTAAAATAAATTTAAACAAGAATAAAATGAAAAAAAACATACTGGCACTAGTAGCCTTTTTAGTAGTAGGAAATGTTTTAGCCCAAGACCTTTCGAAGGCTATTATAGGAAAATGGAAATTAAAAACTTTAGAAGTAGATGGTTCTAAATTAAAACCACAAGATGCTTTTCAAACATCTGAAGTATTTCAGGTTTATGCAGCAAAAGGAGTTTTTACAGGAGTAGTTGGTGCGGAACAAAAAAAGGGAAACTGGAAAGCGTCTAAAAACCAAAAAGAAATTAGTATAACAACAGACGGGGAGAAGAGTGTATTTAAAGTATTGTCTTTTAAAAGCAATAAAATGACACTGAAAACAAAAATAGATGGACAGTTGATTACGTTGCATTACAAAAGAGTAAAAGAAGGAGTAGGAAACAAAGTGTCTGACATGGCAATTTTAGATGCCAATAGAGATGGAGTTATCAATCCATATGAAGCTTTAGACGTACTGTTGTTAATGCAAAAAGAAAAAGGTAAAATAGCTACAGACGATATTGCAGAGATTGTGGCTAGCTACCATACAGAACAACAAAAAGAAAGCGACGATATTTTTAAGGATGTTGATAAAAACAAGAACAACATTATAGAAATGAACGAAGCTCCAGAAGAAATGGTGCAATTTTTACAAATGATGGATACAGATGGAAGTAGATCGGTAAGTAAAGAAGAAATGAATAATTTTAACTTTGAAAAAGCCATCTTTCCAGGAGAAGCAGCATTGAAACAACAAGCAAAAGAAATTTTACAACAATTCTCTGGAGGAAAAGCATATGTAGTAATTAAAAATGCACCAGCTGAAGTACAGGAAGAAGTTGTAGCTTGGGATAGCAATGAAGATGGAAAGTTAACTGAAAACGAAATCTTTAAAGGGTTAGAATCAGGAGCGTCAACAGCTAAGTTTGAAGTAAAAGGAGATGTAGCTTATATGAATGGAACAATAAGCAGTAGTACACCAGCGGCTGTTTTAGAATTAATTTTCCAACATCCAGAAGTAAAAACAATAGAAATGTTAAGTGTACCAGGTTCTATTGACGATGTAGCTAATTTGCGTGCAAGTTTATATGTACATAAATTTGGATTAAACACTAGATTAAATTCTAAAAGCATGATTGCATCAGGTGGAACAGATTTCTTTTTAGCTGGTAAAAAGAGAACCATAGCAAAAGGAGCTAAAATTGGAGTACATTCGTGGGGTGGTGGAGCTACCGCTGCTACCGATTTACCTAAGAGCGATGAAGCACACCAAAAATATTTAGATTATTACACAAAAATTAATATTCCAACAGAGTTCTATTGGTACACACTTAAGGCAGCGCCAGCAAGTAGTATTCACAACATGACTGAGGAAGAAATTAAGAAATATAAAGTTAGAAACAACTAATAAACAATGAGACACAAATTTTATTTAGAAACTCCAATATACCAATCGCATAAGCTTTTTAATGAGCGGCACAAGAATGTCTTTTATAAGATGGATTGTTATCAGCCAACCAATTCTTTTAAAATTAGAGGAATGGAAGAATTATGCAGGCATCATATTGGGGAAGGAAAAACAAAATTTGTGTCTTCTTCAGGGGGAAACGCGGGTTATTCATTAGCCTATGTTGGAAAACAGTTAGGAGTAAGTGTAAAAGTAGTAGTGCCTAGTACAACCACTAAATTTATGATTGATAAAATCAAAGATTTAGGTGCTAAAGTTGAGGTGCATGGAATTGTTTGGGACGAAGCACATCAGTATGCTTTGAAGTCAGCAGCGCAAGAAGACGCGGTATATGTATCTCCTTTTGACGATCCGTTGTTATGGAAAGGGCATGCTAGTATTATAGATGAATGTGCCCAACAAATGGAACAACCCGATACGGTTATTGTTTCAGTAGGTGGCGGTGGATTGTTGTGCGGAGTATTAGAAGGCATGAAAAAAAACGGATGGACCAATACACAAGTTATTACTACAGAAACCATAGGAGCAGCATCTTTTTATGAAAGTTATCAGGCGAATAAAATTGTAGAGCTAGAAGAAATTAAAACCATAGCCACAAGTTTAGGAGCCAAAAAAATAACAACCAAAGCCTTAGAGTTAGCTAAAGAATTTACAATAAAACCAGTAAAAGTATCAGATGCAACAGCGCTCAAAGCTTCTTTCGATTTTTTAAATGAAAAAAGCGTATTGGTAGAACCTGCTTGTGGAGCTGCGATATCTGTTCCGTATTTCCACCCTGAATTATTAGCTGAAAGTAACAACATTTTAGTTATTGTGTGTGGAGGAGCCAACACAGAATTCAATTATTTATATCAACACTTTAAATAAAATCAATAGAATATGCTACCAGTATTATTAGTAATGACACTAGGTATTGTTTTAGGATATGTGTTTAGAAATCAATCAAAAATCATCCGATTTTCAGAAAGAGCAACCAGTATGGTAATTTACTTGTTATTATTCTTGCTGGGAATAGGAGTTGGGTTGAATAAAACCATTGTGTCTAACATGGGAAGTATAGGGTTACAAGCGCTTCTCATTACTTTAGGAGCAATGTTTGGAAGTTTGCTATTAGCATATTTCACGTATAAATTATTTTTTGTCGCTAAAAATGAAAAATAGTCTTACCATTCTTTTAATGTTTGTAATAGGTTTATTGCTAGCATTGTATAAATTCTTACCCGATTTTTTAATCAATAACGACTTTACGCTATATACCCTATATGCATTAATGTTTTTTGTAGGAATCGGAATAGGTTCAGATACCAAAGCCTTTAAAGTTATACGAGAAACAAAAATTAAAATCATATTAGTGCCACTTTGTGTTATTGTAGGTTCTTTATTAGGAGCTGCAATCATTTCTTTCTTTATTGAAGATGTAAACATGGTAGAAGCAATGGCAGTAGGTGCTGGATTTGGATATTATAGTTTATCGTCCATTTTTATTACTGAAATAAGTGGAGAAACCTTGGGAGTAATAGCCTTACTTTCTAATATTTCCAGAGAAATCATAACACTTTTAGCCGCAGCATTTTTTGTAAAGTATTTTGGAAAGCTGGGAGCCATCACAGCTGGTGGAGCTACTTCCATGGATACTTGTTTGCCTATTATTTCAGAAACCACAGGTAAAGAATGGGCAATCATAGCAGTGTTTAGTGGTGTGATACTTACGATTATAGTACCGTTTTTGGTACCTTTTATACTAACTTTTGTTTAGAATAATAATTCTTGCAAACAGTTTAAAATTCTATGAAATAGCTATAAACTTCTGTAAATAAGTTGTGTTGTACAGTGAGTAATTTTTGATTATTTCAAAATAAGTTTTTTCTATGCTTAAAGTATACTAAAGTAATTTATTAGGAGTTTATTTGTAGTATCAATCGGAACAAAAGATTGATTTTTTTAGGGGATTAAAGAAAGTACCTGCTCTAGTAATAGAGTGGGGCTTTTTTTTTGAAGAAAATAAATAATGTCTTTTTAAAAATTGACGATAAGAAGATAAGCCAATTAATAATATCCAAATAGGAGTATGAATAAAATGGGAAATATCATTTTTCATTAGCGGGGGACTAGATTATGAAAGATATAAACCATTTTATAGTTTATAGTAGTAAGATTCTTGTATCTGTGTAATTTTATTTAACACCCATTATTTCTTGAAACTCTTTTTTATAACCTTTACTAATTCTGAATGTTTTATTATCATTTATTTTAACATCAGTTTCACCATAATTTGAAGTAATAACTTCATTAATATAGTTAGAATTAATAATGGTAGATCTATGGATTCTAATAAATAAGTTTGAATTTAAACGGTTGATAATACTAGATAAAGATTCGCGAAGCAAATACTTTTTATTATCAATAGTAAAAATTTCAATATAATATCCAGAAGCAGATATATACTTAATAGAGTCGATATCTAAGAAAGAGGTTTTATTACCAGATTTGACACTGATTTTTTTACTAAGAGTAGGTATTTCTACAATTTTTTTCTCTTTAACAATATCAAGAATACTTTCTAAATCGTGCTGAAAGTTAGAAAGTCTTTCTCTTTGTTTATATTCTACTATCTTGTTTAAAGAAGTAAAAAAACGATCTTCTTTAAATGGTTTTAATAAGTAATCAAAAACAAAATAATCAAAAGCTTTTAAAGCAAATTCATTATGAGTTGTTATAAAAATTAGGATAGGTTTTTTAGGGAGTGTTATTTTTTCAATAATATCAAACCCAGTCATATCCTCGACTTTTACATCAAGAAAGATAACATCAGGATTTAAAGTATTAATTTTTTCAATAGCACTTTTTCCATTAGAACATTCTCCTATAATATTTATTAAACCATGTTGGTTTATTAGTTTTTTGACTCTATCCTTAGAAAGGTTTTCATCATCAACAATTAAAGCTGAAATTTTCATATACATTTTAGTTAATGACTATAACAAATCAATTATAATTAACCCTAACACATTAGTTAATACACAGTAAAAAATTTAGAAAAAAATGAAGGAATTTTTTTTCAGTTTCAATTCTACAGAAATAGACTAATCTTTTTAAATTTTTCAATTGAATTTTAAGGGGTAACATTGAATTTTAAGCCGATTTTTAAACAAAATTAATGAATATAATCGTAGTAACGATGGTACTTTAAGCATGTTTTTAAATTTTAACACTATTAACATTTCTTTAAGATAAATAGTGTTTTTTGCTTATATCTAAAAAGAGTTTTTTTACATCAAAAAAAGGGTGTTTTGCATCAAACAAATGTTAACGAAAGATTAACGCCCTTACATTCGTGAATGATAATTAATAAAAATTTAATAATTTATGAAGCAAAGTTTCAAAAGTGTCTTAACATTTCTGATGTTTTTTTGTGCTATTGTCAGCGCGACAGCCCAGCAAAAAACAATTACAGGAACTGTTAGTGACAGTAGTGGGGAATTACCAGGTGTAAGTATTTTAATTAAAGGAACGGTTAAGGGAACTGAGACTGATCTTGATGGTAAATATACTATTAAAGCAAACACTGGTGATATTTTACAGTTTATGTTCTTAGGATATGTAACTGCAGAAAAAATTGTGGGGGAGTCTTCAGTAGTAGACGTAACATTACAAGAAGATTCTGGTGTTTTAGATGAAGTTGTTGTAGTTGGTTATGGTAAATCAACTAAGCAATCATTTACAGGTTCTGTAAAGGTTGTAAAAGCAGAAGAGTTAGAAAAGAAGAGTGTAGCGAATATTTCACAAGCATTAGCAGGTGAGGTTGCAGGGGTAAATGTAATTAATACTTCTGGTCAGCCAGGTACAGTTGCTACTATTCGTATTAGAGGATTTGGTTCTGTAAACGGAAACAGAAGTCCTTTATATGTAGTTGATGGAGTTCCTTTTTCAGGATCAATAAACTCAATCAACCCTTCTGATATTGCTTCTACAACTGTATTAAAAGATGCAACTGCAACTGCAATTTATGGTTCACGTGGAGCAAATGGTGTTATTGTATTAACAACTAAAGCAGGTAAGAGTGGTAGAACTTCAATGGAGGTAGATATTAAAACTGGTGTAAACTTCCAGTTATTACCTAGATATGATGTAATCAAGTCTCCAGATGAATACATCGAATTATCATGGCATGCAATGGGGAACAGAACATTAGATTTTAACCCTGCTAATAATGCTGAAGCTTATGCTAATACTTATTTATTCTCAAGTAGAGGTATCGATCCTAAATTCAATTTTTACAATACAAATGATGTATCGCAAATAATTGATCCTACTACAGGTAAAGTAAGACCAAACGTATCGAGAAGATATACTCCAGAAAACTGGGCTGATTACGGTTTCCAAACTGCAATTAGAACTGAGGCAAACTTAAAAATGAGTGGAGGAAATGAAAATACTAAATATTTCAGCTCTTTTGGATACTTAGATGATAAAGGTTATTTAATTAACTCAGGATATAAGCGTTATGCTTCAAGATTAAATATTACGCACAAACCAAAAGAATGGTTAACTGCAAACGCGAATGTTGGATATACATTAGGTAAAACAATTGCTAATGGACAATCAGAAGATTCAGGAAGTATTTTTTGGTTCGTAGACAACATTCCTTCTATTTATCCTTTATTCTTAAGAGATGCTAATGGTAATTTAGTACCAGATACTAAATATGGAGGAAACCAATATGATTACGGAATTGATAGAGGTTTTGGTGGTTTAACAAATGCAATTGGAGGAGCTAACTACGACTTTATTGGTAACGATCGTCACTCTTTAAATGGAAACTTTTCTTTTAAAGTAGATTTATTAGAAGGTTTAGTTTTTGAAGCTCAATATGGAGCTCAATATTACAGTAGAGTAGCTAACACAGTTAGAAATCCTTTCTATGGATCTGCAGAAAGTCAAGATGGAAGTTTATTTAAAACAACTTCTAGCGCGCTTACACAAAACTTCTTAAAAATCTTTAGATATAATAAGAGTTTTGGGGATCACAACTTATCAGCTTTATTAGCTCACGAAACAAATCAAAGAGAATTTAATACAACAAGTATTAGTAAAAATAAAGTAGTAAACTTATTAAATGGTTTAACTGATGCTAACAACTATGTAGGAAACTCATCTCCTCCAACAGGATATACTACAAAAACTGCATTAGAAAGTTACTTTGGACAAGTAAACTATAACTACCAAAACAAGTACTACTTAACAGGATCTTTAAGACGTGATGGATCATCTAGATTCGCGAATAATAAATGGGGTACATTCGGTTCTTTAGGAGCGTCATGGATTGTATCTAAAGAAGCTTTCATGTTTGATGCTACCTATATTAATTTCTTAAAACTAAAAGCAAGTTATGGTATTTTAGGAGATCAAGCAGGTGTTGATATTTATTCAGGACAAAATACTTATGCTATAGGTAACTTAGGAGGAGAGATTGCTTTAACACCTAGAGCTATTCAAAATCCAGATTTAACATGGGAGACTTCTAAAATGTTCCAAGTTGGATTAGAGTTTGCTATCTTAGGAAGTAAATTAGAAGGATCTGTTGATTACTATATCAAAAATACTGATGACTTAATTTTTGAAAGAAGAATAGCACCATCTACAGGTAACGCTATTTTAGATGTAAATGACGGATCATTAAAGAATTCAGGTTTAGAATTTGATTTAACTGCACACTTAATTGATAAAGAAAACTATAAGTTTAATGTTTCTCTTAATGGAGAGATGTTTAACAATGAGTTAACTGCTATGCCTATTGAGCCAGCTACAGGACAACCTAAATTATTAGATATCGCTGGATTATACGGACGTTCTAAAGGACACAGTATCTATGATTTCTATATGAGAGAGTGGGCAGGAGTTGATCAAGCTAATGGAGATCCTTTATGGAATCAATATTACCACGATGCTAATAATAATAATGTACTTGATGCTGGTGAAGGAATTAGAAGTTTAACTGAATATAGAGCTGCTAACCCAAATAACGCTATTAGTAAAACTACTACTAATGTTTATAGTGATGCAACTCAAAAGTATGTTGGAAAATCTGCAATCCCTAAAATTAGAGGTGCATTTAAGTTAAATGCTCAGATTTATGATTTTACAATTAGTTCTCAGTTTGGATATAGCTTAGGAGGTTATTCATATGATAGTGTATATGCAGGATTAATGTCTAATGACCAAATTGGATCAGGAAACTGGCATACTGATATCAGAAATAGCTGGAAAAATCCAGGTGATGTTACTAATGTACCTAAGTTAATTAGTAACAGAAATACACAAGTAAATTCAGCATCTACTCGTTTTATTACTTCATCAGACTATTTAGCTTTAAACAATTTAAGAATTGGATATGCTGTGCCAAGTAAGTTTATTGAAAGTTCAGGAATTAGTAGTTTAAACTTATGGATGTCTGGAGATAACTTATTCTTATTAAGTGCAAGAGATGGGTTTAATCCAGCTACATCAGAAACAGGACGTTCTAATGTATACCGTTACTCTCCATTATCAACAATTAGTTTTGGAGCTAGAATTAAGTTTTAAATAATTTAAATACGAAAAATATAATGAAAAAAACATATATAAAATCAATACTACTGTCGGCTTCTTTAGCTTTTGTATCAGTAGGATGTAGTGACAGTTTCCTTGAAGAATCACCAACTAGATATGTATCAGTTTCTGATGTAGAAGGTACAGCTAAGATTTATCCAGAAATTTCTGACGGTACCTTAAGAGGTGTTTACGAAATGATGTTTAAAACTGGAACCGGAGGAACAACTGATCACGCAGATTTTGGACAAAAAGGATATGATATTTATAGCGATTTATTATCTGGAGATATAGCATTAACAAAAAATAGTTATAATAGATATAATAACTTTGCTCAACTTATTTCTACAGTAGATTTTACATTTGATGCTCCTAACTATATGGCTTGGAGGTATTACTACAGAATTATTAATGCTAGTAACTTAGTAATTCAATCTTTAGGAGGTAATGATGCTGTTATTACTGATGTAAATAGAAGAGCAATGGGACAAGCTAAAGCTTTAAGAGCTTATGCATACTTCTATTTAACTCAATTCTATATTCCAGAATATACACCAACATCTACAGTTTTACCTATTTACACTGAACCAAATTCGCCAGCTAAAGCTCAAAGCACAACTGACGAGGTTTATAAACTTATGATTAAAGATTTAGAAGAGGCTGTTACTCTTTTAGATGGATTTAATAGAACTAATGATTATGCAATTAATCAAAATGTAGCTAGAGGATTATTAGCATATGTTTATGCTTCTATGGGTGACAGTGCAAATAATATGAAAGCTAAAGCTTTGGCTGAGGCAGTAATTATGAGTGGAGATTTTCCTTTAACAACTAAGGAGGCTTTAACTGGAGGATTTAATAATATCAATACTAGTCCTAGTTGGATGTGGGGTGTTGATTTAACTTTAGACAATGGTTTAGATTTGATTTCTTGGTGGGGTCAAATGGATGTATTTACTTATAGTTATCAGTTTGCAGGAGATAAAAAAGCAATAGATGTAAACTTATATAACTCAATTAAGGCAAATGATGCAAGAAAAGGACAGTTTTTAAACAATCCTGCTTCAAGTAATCACTTAGCTCCATTAAATAAGTTTTATGCTCCAGAAAGAATCGAAGGACGTCAGAGAAATATTGAAACTGATTACATTTACATGAGAATTGAAGAAATGTATTTATTATCAGCTGAAATGTCTGCAAAAGAAGGTGCTGACGCAGATGCTATTAATCGTCTTAAAGAAGTATTAGCTATCAGATTTGATAACGCTGCTGATTACGCTTATGTTGATGCATTAACTGGTAAAGCTTTACAAGATGAGATTTACTTACAAACTCGTATCGAATTTGTAGCTGAAGGAAAAAGTTATTTAGCATTAAAGAGAAACAAAGGTACTGTTACAAGAGGAGCTAACCACTTGTATTTAGTTAACGAACCTATTCTTTACAATGATAATAGATTAGACCTTGAAATTCCACAATCAGAAATTCAAAATAATCCATTCATCAATTAAGAATATTTATTGATCCCCTAAATTTAAAAGTCGAAATTCATAGTAATTTCGGCTTTTTTCTTTTTATATAATAGGAAGTTGTTGTTTTAATTCAAAAGAAAAGTGATTCAGATCAAATATGAATTTTCAACATATTAACATACGTAAATTTGCAGCAGATATACCAATACTTTTGTTCTCATTGGTGTAATCATTTGAATTAATTAATATAAGTCAAGGAGTAATTAACCTTGACTTTTTTTGTGTTATATACCTACACTAATCTTAGTAGTATTTTTCGTTTGCTTGATAATAAAAGAACTTTGGATGTTGGAGATAATTTCTAATTGAGAAATTTTCTTCATTACAAAATCTTGATAATGACTCATGTCGTTTAAAATAATTTTTAATAAAAAATCATAAGCCCCAGCAATGTAAGATACTTCAACTATCTCATCAATATCAGCAACATAGTTTTCAAATTCTTTAAAAAACACCTCTTGATGCTTAACTAAGGTAACTTGACAATATACAATTAAACTTTTTCCTAAAGTTTCAGGCTTAACAATTGCTACATATTTATCAATAACCTTATTAGATTCCATGCGTTTAATACGTTCATGCGTAGGTGTAATTGACAAGTTTACTTTAGCAGCTAGCTGTTTTATGGACTGTTTACTGTCGGTTTGCAGCTCATTAATCAGTTTTAAATCGATATGATCTAGCGTGTGCACGGTATTTTTTCCTGTTTTCATCAGTTAAGTGTTTGTATGAAAGGATAAAATTCTCTTTAAGGTATAAAAATAGTATAATTTCGTTATTTTAAAACTTATTTTCGGTAAATTATTCTTTCATGTAACTTTGGAAAAGAATTTTATACATATAATAGAAATGGAAAGAATAGAAGAGATTTATAATAGAATTAGTGAAAGCTCATCGAGGTTTTTAGGGTATCCTTTAGCAAAAGATTTTGATTATAAAGAGTTTGCTCCCTTTTTAAATTTATGTATTAATAATGTGGGAGATCCAGAATCACCATCTACCTTGTCAATAGACACTAAAGATGTGGAGAGAGAAGTCATTTCTTTTTTTGCGGATATATTATCAACTAATACAAAAGAAACTTGGGGCTACATTACAAATGGAGGAACTGAAGGAAATCTTTATGGTTTGTATTTAGCAAGAGAGAGCTTTAATAATCCTATAGTGTATTATAGTGAGTCTACGCATTATAGTGTAAAAAAGAATTTACATTTACTGAATTTAAAAAGTATTGTAGTAAGAAGTCAGTCTAACGGAGAAATGGATTATGAAGATTTAGAAAGTCTTTTAATCCTTAATAGAGACAGACCCGCAGTTTTCTTTTTAAATATAGGAACTACAATGACTGAGGCTGTTGATGATTTGGATAGGGTGAAAAAGTTAATTAAAAAATATGCAATCAAAGATTATTATATACACTGTGATGCAGCATTTTTAGGTTGTATAGCGCCATTTGTAGATCCAAAACCAAAGTTTGATTTTGCTGAAGGAATTGATAGTATTTCTATTTCGGGACATAAGTTTATTGGAGGACCAATACCATGTGGAATTGTTTTAGCAAAAAGAAAACACAGAAACCGTATTGTAAATTCAGTATCCTATGTAGGAACCTTAGATACTACAATTACAGGATCTAGAAATGGATTAACACCATTGTTTTTATGGTCGTTTATAAAGAAACATGGTAAAGAAGGACTGATAAAACGTACAAGAGAATCGCAAAAGTTAGCAGCTTATACTGAAATGAGATTGAAAGAAATTGGTGTAAATGCTTGGAGAAACAATGATGCTTTAACGGTAGTCTTAGATAAACCATCAAAAGGTTTATGTGAAAAATATCAATTAGCATCAGAAGATACTATCGCACATATTATTTGTACACCAGGAATTGAAAAAAGTCAAATAGATACTTTTATAGAAGATTATGAGAAAGAACTCTTAGTGCTTGAAGTGCTAGCCTAATGAGTTTGTTATTTTGTTGATTTTCAGTTTTTTGAAATTTGACCAAAATTCTTTAAATTTGTAATCAGAAGAATTAATAGCAATATAATTATTGCAAGCTTATTTTCTATCTTAAGGAAGACATTGGGAAGATAAGTTTTATTTCTTACGGAAATCTCCGTATACCTTAATTAGTAATAACTAATTGGTGTACGGAGATTTTTTTTTACACCAATTTTTAAAAACATAATATATGAGAAAATTGAAAAAACTATTTATTGGTTTATTAACGGTTTTAGTAATAGGAATTGGACTTCTTTATTTTTTTCCTCAATTAATATTTGGGTCAACTTTTGGACAAAAGCTATTACTTAAACTTTCAGATGAGAGTGTAGCAGAATTCTATTTTAAAGAAGGTCAGAAAACAAAGGATACTTTGTATATGAAAGGGATTATTTATGGGAATACCTTAGAAGATATTAAAAATGTACTAGATAAGAATCCACAAGTAACAACAATTGCAATGGAAGATGTAGGTGGATCAATAGATGATGAGGTAAATTTAGTCGCATCTCAAGAAATTAGAAAACGAAAGATAAATACATATTTACCAGAAAATGGAATGGTGGCATCTGGTGGAACAGATATGTTTTTAGCAGGAACTAAAAGAAATGCACATCCAAGTGCTAAATTAGGAGTTCACTCTTGGTCAGATGGAAATAAAGGAGGAGATAAATATCCTAAAGAAGACCCTTCTCATAAAAAGTATTTAGACTACTACAAGGAAATGGACATACCAACAGACTTTTATTGGTATACACTACAAGCAGCACCTGCTGAGAGTATTCATTGGATGAAACCTGATGAAATTAAAAAGTATAAAGTATTAACGAATGATTTATCTGAACTGTTGAGTTTGCAAAAAACGTTATCATCAGAAGAGTTTGCTGGAAGAGGTACAGGAAAAAATCAAAAAGCACAGGAATTAATAATCAATTACTTCAAAACATTAGGCTTAGAAAAATTTAAGGATAGTTATAAAGTCCCATTTGATTTTGTTGATGAAAAAACCAAAAAGAAACGACCAGCAACCAATATAGTAGGATATATAAAAGGAAAAACAAATCCTGATAAATATATTGTTATAGGAGCGCATTACGATCATATGGGAATTGTAGATGGTGTAATATTTAATGGAGCTGATGATAACGCGTCAGGAACCGCAGCCTTATTAGTTTTGGCAAAGTATTTTACTAAAAACAAACCAGAGCATTCAATTATATTTTCAGCTTTTGATGCAGAAGAATTGGGCTTACATGGGTCAAAGTATTTTGTAGAAAACCCACCAGTACCCTTAGCTGATATAAAGTTAGATATCAACTTTGATATGATAAGTCGTAATCCTAATAATGAAATTTATGTAGTAGGAACGTATCCATATCCACAATTTAAACCTGTGGTAGAAAAAATAGCAAAAACGAGTCCGTTAAAAGTTTCTTACGGTCACGATGATCCAAACGATAAAACAAAAGATTACTGGATGTATTCGTCAGATAATGGGCCATTTCATGAAAAAGGAATTCCAAACATAACTTTTAGTGAAGAAGATCATCCAGACTATCATAAACCTACTGACGATTTTAAAAATACAAATCCAGTGTTTTATACCAATGTGGTTGCGTTAATAGAACAGTTTATTGAAAGTGTAGATACTAATTTTCCTAACTAAAAATAGATACTAAGAAAAGTGATTTCTAAAACAGATATAGAGCTTGTTTATGAAAATATTAAAAACGATATTTATAAAACACCTTTAGAGTATTCAGAAAAGTTAAGTAAAATTTCAGGAGTAAATGTATACTTAAAAAAAGAGTATTTACAACTCACCAGTTCTTTCAAAATACGAGGCGTTTTAAATAAAGTAAAGAGTTTAAGTTCAAAGGAATTTGATAAAACTTTTGTAGCGGCATCAACAGGGAATCATGCAGCAGCTTTTGGATTAGCCTCAGAGAAATTTGATTTTAAAGCTAAGCTATTTTTACCTAAAAATGTTGCTTCAGAGAAACTTAAGAGTTTGTCTAAATATAAATTGGACAAAGTATTGTATGGAGATACAAGTGTAGAAACAGAAAATAAAGCAACTCAATATGCAAAGGATATTGAAGGAGTTTTAATTCATCCATACAATGATGTTGAAATTATAAAAGGACAAGGAACCATTGCGGTTGAAATAGCAGAAGAATTACCAGAAGTTAATGCTATACTAGTGCCAATTGGAGGCGGAGGATTAATATCGGGAATAGCTTCTTATTTTTCAGAAAATGAAAAAGTAAAAGTAATAGGTTGCCAACCTGAAAATGCTTCTGAAATGTATGATTCTATAAAATATAATCATATCGTAGAACCGAGTACATTAAATACTATAGCCGATGCAGCAGCTGGGGGAATAGAAGCAAATGCAATAACCTATGATATTTGTAAAAAGTATTTAGAGGAAGTTAAACTAGTCACCGAAGAAGAGATAAAAAAAGCAGTAGCGTTTTTATATAAACATCATAATATAATTGTTGAACCAACATCAGCTGTACCAGTGGCAGCATTATTAAAAGAAGATATTTCAAAAGAATATAAAAACGTGGTGTTGGTATTAACAGGAAAAAAAATAAATAAACAATTACTAAAAGAAATAAACGAAGCATATGGCGATTGTTATTAATCTTGAAGAAATAAAAAAAATAGTAGCAGGTATAGATGTAGTTTCTGCTATGGAAGAAGGGTTTGTACAATATAGTAATGGAAATACAGTAGTACCACCAGTAGGAGAATTATTATTTGAAGAACCAAAAGGAGATGCACACATCAAATACGGATATATAAAAAATGATGACTATTATGTTATTAAAATAGCCTCTGGTTTTTATGATAACCCGAAGATAGGACTACCATCAAGTCAGGGATTAATGTTGTTATTTGATCAAAAGACAGGAGTTCCAAAAGGAGTTTTGCTAGATGAAGGTTATTTAACCGATATACGAACAGCAGCTGCAGGAGCTTTAGCAGCTAAATATTTTGCACCCAAGAATATAAAAGCAGTAGGGATTATAGGAACAGGAATACAGGCGAAATTACAGTTACAGTATTTGCAAAAACACACATTTTGTACTAAGGTTTGGCTTTGGGGACGTAACGAGGAAAATGTAGCGAAATTTATAAAAGAGCTTGGAATTGACTTTGATATAAATATAGCCGAAAATCCATCAGAAGTAGCTAAAAATAGTAATCTAATAGTAACTACAACTCCTTCAGAAATAGCTTTATTAAAGGCAGAAGATATTCAACAAGGAACGCATATTACAGCTGTAGGTTCAGATACAGAGCATAAACAAGAGTTAGAGAGTGAGTTGTTAAAAAAAGCATCTATAGTAATTGCAGACAGTATTCCACAAAGTAAAAGTAGAGGAGAAATATATAGAGCAGTTAAAGACGGAGCTATAGCAGAAAGTTCAGTGATAGAATTAGGAACAGCTATTCAAAACTCAGCATTACAACGTTTAAATGATGAACAAATAACAGTGGTAGATTTAACTGGGGTAGCAGTGCAAGATATTATGATAACCAAAGCGGTTTATACAAATTATATAAAAGAATAAAAGATGTTGAAATTTGTTAGTAACAAAGGAGGAGGAGAACCTGTAGATTTTGAAACAGCAATATTAGATGGTTTTGCAGTGGATGGAGGATTGTATGTGCCAGAAGAATTACCTGAGATTACTTTAGATCAGTTAAAAGAATGGAAAAGTCTAGGCTATGTAGATTTAGCATTTGAAATATTATCCTTGTTTATAGATAGGTCAATAGTATCAGAAGAAGAATTAAAAGGCATACTTAAAACAGCTTATGAGCCTTTTGAAAAAGAAGAAATAATTCCTTTGTATCCATTGAAAACTAGAAAAGATACCTTTATAATGGAATTGTTTTATGGGCCTACAATTTCATTTAAAGATGTAGGTTTAGCATTCTTAGTAAACTTGGTTAATTTTTTCTTAGAAAGAAGAAAAGAACATCTTTCAGTAATTGTAGCCACTACGGGTGATACAGGGCCGGCTACAGCGTATTTTGCAGCAGGAAAATCAAATATAGACGCTTGGGTATTGTATCCAAAAGGATTAATAACAGAAGAGCAAGAGCGTCAAATGACAACTTTACAACATGCAAATATACATCCAGTAGGAGTGGCAAATTGCCCCGATGGAGGAGATGATTTAGATGCAGTTATTAGCAAGTTTTATGCAAATAAAGCCTTTAAAGAAAAATTGAATTTATCGAGTGTGAATTCAATTAACTGGGGGCGAGTAATGATGCAAACGGTGCATTATTTTTATGGCTATTTACAAGTGGTAGATGAAGTAGGAGAAAAAGTAAATATGTCGGTGCCTTCTGGAGGGTTTGGAAATTTATGTGCAGGAAGTTTAGCAAGAAAAATGGGACTTCCAATTAAATACTTAGTTGCAGCAAATAACAAAAATGCTTGTTTAGATCGTATTTTTTCAAAAGGAGAATTTACAAAAGAAGCAATCCATGAAACAGCTTCATCGGCAATAGATATTTTAATTCCGTTTAACTTTTGGAGGTACTTATATTTTAGCATTGATAAGGATGCTGAAAAAATAAAAAGTTGGATGGATTCTTTTAAAGAAACAGGCAACTTAAAGTTTGATGATGAAACTTTTGAAACTTATAAAAAAGGATTTTTATCAAATAGTGCAACCGATGTAGAAACGCTTACTTTAATAAATGAAATTTATACAAGTGAAAACTATTTATTAGATCCTCATGGAGCGGTTTCTTTACAAGCAACAGATGAGTTAAAACAGCAATTAGGAAAGGAGAAATTAATTTGTTTAGCTACGGCACACCCAGCTAAGTTCCCAGAAACAATAAAGAAAGCCTTAATTACAAAAGAGATACCTACGCAAGCAACTCATAAGAGTATAGAAGTAGCTAAAAAGCGTTGTGAAAAGGTACATTTATGTGACTACGAGCATTTAGAAGAAGCGTTGATGCATGCAATGGAAATAAATTGGGATTTAACAAAAGGAGCGTAATATGGCACAGTATACAGTTTTAAAGGATAAAGATTTACAAGCCATTTTAAATTATTATGGAATTAATGAAGTAGAATCGTATAATGTGTTAAGTGGTGGTTCAGAGAATACTAATTATTTGATAAAAACAGCTGTTAATAATTATGTGCTAACAATTTGCGAACAAAAATCATTGGAACAAGCAACAGAGCTAGCTAATTTATTGGTGCATTTGAATAAAAATAATTTTTCAACATCAAAAATAATTAAAACGGTAAGTAACAGCTTTGTGCCAGTTTGGAATAATAAACCAATTATACTTAAAGCATATTTAGAAGGAGATATTGTTGAAGATTTGTCAGAAGATATTTTAATTTATCTAGGAAAAGAATTGGCAACATTACACCAAGTAGAAGCTCCAGAATATTTATCAGAAACCGTTAGTTATGGAATCGAACGATTTGATGAAGTTAAAATATATGCGCCAGAATCTACCTTTTATAAATGGTTAAAAGAAATTCAAGAGTATATAGAAAGTTATATCAATACCGATTTGCCAAAAGCACTGATTCATAGTGATATCTTTTTTAATAACATTATTATAAGTAAGGATAGAAAAAAAGCTACTATTATGGATTTTGAAGAAGCTAGTTATTACTATAGAGTGTTTGATATTGGTATGATGATTATTGGTACCTGTGCAGAAGGTGAAGAATTGAATTCAAAAAAAATAAAGAGTTTATTGAAAGGGTATGAAAGTAAAATAAAACTGTTAGACCAAGAGAAAAAAGCATTGAAAGCTTTTACAGTTTATGGAGCAGCAGCAACAGCTTTTTGGAGACATCAGAATTTTAATTATGTGAATATAATTCCCGAAAAGAAAAACCATTATATGGCGATGAAAAATTTGGCAGATTTTACTAGAAGTTTGCCAGATAGCTATTTTGTATCATAAAAATAAGGCTTGGATTATCTAAAACTCCAAGCCTTATAATTACTATTTGCTTCTAATTTTGTTTCTATATCATCGGGTAACTCAGGGAAAAAATCAATATTAGTTTTTCGCTCAATTTCATCAATAGAAACAACAAAATTATATAAAGGTAATTTACTTTCTTGATGAGGTAATAAAAAAGCAATGGCTTTAATTTCTGGTTGAGTGTAGTCTAATATTATTTTATAAAATTCATTAGGAACACTCACTTTGTCTTTACCTATGGTTTTTAAATTAGGTTTTAAAACACCACCAGTAACCACATATAAATGCTCATACTTCTTAGCCCAATAACGAGTTTTTTGTTCTAATTTATTCCAAATTCCAGCATTAAAATCATGTTTTTGAGGACTTATATTAGAAGTATAAAAAGTTTCATCATGTGCTTCTTTAGAATAGCGCTTATCTGCAGCAGGACAAAGATGGCCTTTGTCATATCCAGAGTTTTTATAACTTCTCCAACTAGCCGATTTTGTTCTTACTTTAGGGTCATCAATAAAAAATGGACGCTTAAAGTTATTATAAACAATATCTTTTTTGTCTAAAGAATAAGCAACCCATTCTGCTTGTTCATGTTGCTCGTTGTATGATAATTGATAACTATTATGCTTAATAATAGCTCCCGTTGTTGAAGTTGGTAGAAAATTAAAACTTGTGTTACTCGATTTTGTAGTCTCTTTTGTTGAGGTATGAGTAGGAGTTTCTTTTTGTTTTAACCAATAAGCAATGATAAAAACAGCTATAGAAACAATAAGTTTTATTTTTCTTGAAGTACTCATCTAACTTTTTAATACAATTTCTTTAAAATCTTCAGTTTTTTCAACTTCATTAAAAATAGTTTGAAACTTAACTGGTGGTTCAGTTAATTTTCTTTTTACTAAGTCTAACCAAGCACCATAAACAGTAATAATAGCAGAAAGTTTACCTTCTTCATTAAAAACTTCATGTTGAATTTTCCAACGCTCACCTTTACTAGATAAACCAATAACTTTTAAGTTAACAGTAATATCAGTACCCATATGTATTTCACGTAAAAACTTGGTGTTTTCTTCAAATAAAATAGGACCAGTATTTTCCTTTGAAAAATCTTGAATGGTAATATTATGCTCTTTAAAAAAACGTAATCTTACTTCCGCAGCATAATCATTATATGCGGTATGACGCATGTGTATGTTGGCATCAAAATCTGCCCATCGTGTTTTAAATTGTACACTAAAACTCATTTGTAATTTTTTTTGAAAAACGAAAGTACAAAATTAAAGTATCAGCTGTTAAGATTTAACATCTAAAGCATCACGGAGTGTATTACCAATAAGCATAAAAGCCATTACCAAACTCATAATTGCTAATCCAGGAATTATAGCTAGAAAAGGTTTGCCAAGAATAATGTAGTTATAATGATTTTTAATCATAGCACCCCAAGAAGGAGTTGGAGGTTGCGCACCGATACCTAAAAAACTTAAACCGCTTTCAATTAAAATAGCAGCAGCAAAATTAGCTGCAGATATAACAATAATAGGAGCTAAAATATTAGGCAAAATATGTTTAAAAATAATTCTAAAATCAGAAAAACCTAAAGCCTTAGCTGCTTCAACATATTGTTGTTGTTTAGTGGTAATTACTTGTCCACGAACCACACGAGCTACTTCCACCCACATAGTTAAACCTACTGCGATAAACACTTGCCAAAAACCTTTTCCTAAGGCTAATGTGATTGCAATTACCAATAAAAGAGTAGGAATAGACCAAGTAATATTGATAACCCACATAATAAAATCATCAATTTTCCCACCAAAATATCCAGCAATAGCACCAATTGGAATTCCAATTAAAAGAGAAATAAAAACAGCTATAAATCCAATAAAGAAAGAAATCCTAGCGCCTATTAATAATCTGCTTAACAAATCACGACCATATTTATCGGTACCAAACCAAAATGTTTTTTGTTCAATATATTCTTCAGGAGTATTGTTAAATAAAGAAAGAGGATATGTTTTCGTTAAGTTATCAGAGTATTTTACAACTTCTAGAAGGTTGTTTTGTACAGAGTAAGATTTGATAGGGATTTCAGTGTTTGAGTTTTGTTTCCCGTTCATAAAGATGGTAAACCAAGATTGACTGTTCTCTTTTTCAGAAGGAATACTTAACATTTGAACAGAAAACCCAGGAGGTTTTGAATGAATTTCTAAATGCATCTGATTGGCAGAATTACTATTGTCTGGTGCTAAAACATAGCAAAAAACCGCAGTAAAACCGCAAAGAATAATAAACCAAAAACTAAACATTCCTGTTTTACTTTGCTTAAATTTTTGGATAGCAATTTGCCAAAGAGAATTAGAATTCTTCATGAGCCGAAATTAGATATTGGTAATTTCTTCACCAACTTTTAAGTTGAATTTTTTTCGAAAAGCATAAACTAAGATATAAAGTACCGGAGTATCTATAGCAGCAATCATAATTTTAAAAATAACACCACTAATCAAAAGACCTCCAAATTTATCCCAAGCAATGATTTCAAAAGAGCATAATAGTAAAAGTACAGTAAGAGTATCTATAAACTGAGATGCAAACGTAGAAAAGTTATTACGTAGCCATAAATGTTTTCCTTTGGTAAAGTTTTTCCAAAAATGATAAATTCTAATATCAATAAATTGGGCAAATAAGTAGGCAAGCATTGAAGCTAAAACAGCTAAAGGAGTTGCTCCAAAAACTAAATCAAATGTACTGTTATCTACTGGAGACCATTCCGTAGCAGGAGCATATTTACCTAAATATATAATTCCTAATGAAAACAAAGAAGCAAAAATACCAGCAATTACTACTTGGTTTGCCTTTTTTTTACCGTAGATTTCAGATAATACATCGGTAATTAAAAAAGTAATAGGGTATGGAAGCAATCCAACAGATATTTCAAAAAGTTTTACTCCAAAAATTTCCATATCAAATGGGTACCAGTAAAAAAACTTTTGAAAAATAAGATTAGAGGTTACTAACGAAGCAATAAATAAAGCGGCTAAAATAAGATATATTAGCTGAGCTTGGTTTTTCTGTTGTGCAGTCATAGAACGAAGTTACTAATTAATAATGATTTTAAAAATGTGTATGTTTGCAGCATAAAACAAACAACAACCTAATTAGGTGAAATTGATATAGTAATTACACCATTCAATTAACAAAAACAGAAAATAAAAGATGAAAGCATATATTTTTCCAGGTCAAGGAGCACAGTTTACTGGGATGGGATTAGATTTATATGAAAAATCTCCACTAGCTCAAGAGCTATTTGAAAAAGCAAATGAAATACTAGGATTTAGTATTACAGATATAATGTTTGAAGGAACTGCAGAAGAGTTAAAGCAAACTAAAGTAACACAACCAGCGATATTTTTACATTCAGTAATTTTAGCAAAAGTATTAGGTGATGATTTTAAACCTGAAATGGTAGCAGGACACTCTTTAGGAGAATTATCTGCTTTAGTAGCTAACGGAGTGTTGTCATTTGAAGATGGATTAACATTAGTTTCTAAAAGAGCTATGGCAATGCAAAAAGCATGTGAGATACAACCATCAACTATGGCAGCTGTTTTAGGGTTAGAAGACAAAGTAGTAGAGGATGCTTGTGCTGAAATTGACGGAGTAGTTGTTGCTGCAAATTACAATTGCCCAGGTCAGTTAGTAATTTCTGGAGAAGTTGAAGCTGTAGAAAAAGCTTGTGAGATTTTAACAGAAAAAGGAGCAAGAAGAGCATTAGTATTACCAGTAGGAGGAGCATTCCATTCACCAATGATGGAGCCTGCACGTGAGGAATTAGCAGCTGCAATTCAAGAAACTACTTTTAATGAGCCAACTTGCCCTGTATATCAAAATGTACCAGCAAAAGCAGTTACTAGTCCAGAAGAGATTAAAGAAAATTTAATAGCACAATTAACAGCGCCAGTAAAATGGACACAATGTATACAAGCTATGATTGCTGATGGAGGTACTGAATTTGTTGAGGTTGGTCCAGGTAAAGTTTTACAAGGATTAATGAGAAAAATAGATAGAAGTGTTTCAGCTAGTGGAGCTAGTTTTGAAGCTTAAAATAATTTAAAAGCCGCTTATAAAGCGGCTTTTTTTATGCGTTATTTTTTATTGGGAATAAGAGTGTCAATTTCTAAATAAGACTCATTAAAATTACTCAAGGCAAAGGCAGCAGCTGAAATACCAAAAACAGAATAATCTAAAGGAGGTTTTATGCCTAAAGAAAAAGTCATACTTAAACCAAAAATTAAAAGTAACAATCCACTAAGTTTAGCTGTTAATTGAGTTTTATAACCTAATAATAAGCAAATAGCGAAAACAATTTCTAAAATTGTAGCTATAATAGCTATGCTAGGAATTATAATTTTTGGAAACCAAGGGGTTATTAAATGAGTAAAATCAACAAAAGAATTCCAGTTTCCCCAAGTAGAAACTTCTTTAGAGTAAAGCCCAAAACGATCAGCAACAGCCGATAAAAAACCAAATGCTATTGATAGCCGTAAAAATAGCTTCAGATATTTATTTTTCATTTTGACTTACTTTGTAGTTCCCAGGAGTAAATTTAAACGACTTCATTAAGCGAGTCCAGCTATTAATTTGAGCGATAGCTAATGTTAAGTAAGCTATTTCTTCTTTCGTAAAATGTTTAGTTAAGTTTTGAAAGAGTTCTTCAGGTATAGGGTCGTAGCTTGTGTGTGTTATAGCATCTGTAAAAGCGAGTATTGATTGCTCTTTTTTAGAAAAATAAGGTGTACTGTTCCAAATACTAACGGCATGTAATCTAACATCGGTTTCTCCAATATGTTTTAATTCTTTAGAATGCATGTCTACACAATAAGAACAACCGTTTAAAATAGCTGCTCTGTAGCGGATTAATTCTAGAAGTTGTAAATCGATGGGAGCATTGTTTACATATTTTTCAACAGACATTAATACGTCAAACATTCCTTTAGGTACTTCGTTGTAAGAGATTCGTTCCATAATTTTATTTTTAAGTGTATTACAAAATTAGGAGTCGAAAAATCGAATCTACTTAAGATATCTTAAGAAATACTTTTTCTTATTTCACTTAAATATTCTGGAGTCATATCTAAATAGGAAGCAATCATGTACATGGGAACTCTTTGCAAGAAATCAGGAATACTTTCAAGTAGAGTAATAAATCGTTCTTTGCTACTTAGGTTTAAGTAATATTCATTTTTACGTTGTATAGCAATCAATGTATTTTCTGCAATTTTTCTAAAAAGACGTTCTAATTTTGGAATTTGAACAAAGGCTTTTTCTAAGTTTTCTTTACTTATTGAGAGGATAATTGATTTTTCTAAAGCATCAATTATAAAAGTAGAAGGAGTTTCTCTTACGTAGCTTTCTAAATTGGTAATCCACCAATTTTCAATAGCAAATTGTATTGTTTTATCATTGCCTTTTTCATTAATATAATGGGCTCTCAGTAAGCCTTCGATAATAAAATAATGATGTTTACAAACTTGATTAACATTTAATAGAACTTCTTTTTTACTATAAGTATTGACTTCTAAATAAGTAAAAAAAAGATCTACTTCTTTATCAGAAAATGAAGCATACCTATTCATATATTTTTTAAGTTGATGCTTCATTTTCTATATAAAATTTATTGATTTTCTTGCCACTTCCAAGCAGAAAGTAAAGCTTCTTCAAGTGTTTTTTCTGTTTTCCAGTTTAATTCTTCGTTAGCAAATGTAGTATCAGCGTAAATAGCTTTGATATCACCAGGTCTTCTATCTACTATTTTGTAGTTTAATTTTTTGTTGGTGGCTTTTTCAAAAGCATTAATTATTTGCATAACAGAGCTTCCTGTACCAGTTCCTATATTAAATAGTTCAAAGTTTTTCTTATTCTTCTTATTTAATAAGCGTTGCAAAGCGATAATATGGGCTTTAGCTAAATCTACAACATGAATATAATCTCTAATAGCAGTTCCGTCCTCAGTAGGATAATCGTTCCCAAAAACAGATAGCTGTTCACGAATACCAGCAACAGTTTGTGTTATAAAAGGTATTAAGTTTTGAGGTACACCATTAGGAAGTTCCCCAATTTTAGCACTTGAATGGGCACCTATAGGGTTAAAATATCTAAGTGTAATAGCATTCATACCATAGGCATTACAACTTTCTTCTAAAATTTCTTCTCCAATTTGCTTAGTATTAGCATAAGTAGAAGCAGCTTTGTTAGAAGGAGTACTTTCTGTAATAGGAAGTTTTTCAGGAGTACCATAAGCCATGCATGACGAACTAAAAATAAAATTATCAATATTTCGATCACGCATTTCTTGTAATAAATAAACTAAGCTCCCAATATTATTTTCATAATATTCTAAAGGTTTATTTACACTTTCACCAACAGCTTTAAAAGCAGCAAAATGAATAACACCATCGATAGTATTATGGTTAAAAAAATTTTGGACATCGGCTTTTATACGTAAATCCAATTGATGGAAATCTGGTTTTGTACCAGTAATAGAAGTAATATTATCTAAAACTTCAATTTTAGAATTAGATAAATCGTCAATAATCACTACATCAAAACCTTCATTTTGTAATTCAACTACAGTGTGCGAACCTATAAAACCTAAGCCTCCTGTAACTAATATTTTTTTCATAATAAGTTATTTTTCATAATTAGGATTTTTAATCTTTAAAAGATTAAATATTTTATCTTCTTTAGGGGCTAGAAGCAATAAATAAAATAAAAGAATTACTCCAAACAAGAGGAAGTCTGGTTTTAAAAATAAAATTAAAAAACAAGCAGCTTCTAGTATGATCCATTTAACAACGGAAGCACTTTGAAATATTGCAAACTTTTCATCATCAGAAGTGTCTTCTTTTATTTTATTGAGAATGTTTCTGAAAATAAAATTACTTGAAACATAAGCAAGTGCTGGAATAAATGAATAAATTAATGAAGAATCATCTATTTCAAGATTTAAGATGTTTTTAAAATCTCCAATTAAAAAATACGCAAGTGTTACTCCAGCTACTAAAGCTAAATGTATAATTTTAAGTGTTTTTATTTTCTGATTCATAGCGAGCATGTATTACCCTACAAATTCATTTACAGTTTTAGTAATAAATGATAATTGTTCTTCACTTAATTCAGTGTGCATTGGTAGGGAAATTACCTCGTCTATTAACTGATTTGTAATTGTAAAATCATCTTCTTTATAACGATCATCCTGATATGCTTTTTGAGCATGTAACGGAACTGGGTAATAAATCGCATTTGGAATATTATTCTCTAACAAATGTTGATGTAATTCATCTCGTTTCCCGTTTGTAATTCTTAAAGTATATTGATGAAAAACATGAGTTGAGAAAACACTAATTGCAGGAGTAATAATATTGGCATTAGTAGCAAATGCTTCAGTATAATACATTGCAGCTTCTCTACGAGCGTCGCAATAAGAATCTAGTAAAGGTAGTTTTGCTTTTAAAACAGCGGCTTGAACAGAATCTAAACGAGAATTTACTCCTACTACATCATGGTAATAACGTTTGTACATTCCATGATTTACCATTCCTCTTAAGGTGTGCGCTAATTCATCATCATTAGTAAAAATTGCTCCACCGTCACCGTAGCAACCTAAATTTTTAGAAGGGAAGAAAGAAGTAGTTCCTACATTCCCCATAGTTCCTGCTTTTTTCTTAGTTCCGTCAGAGAAAGTGTAATCAGCACCAATAGCTTGTGCGTTATCTTCAATAACAAATAAGTTATGTTCTTTAGCAATAGCTAAAACAGCTTCCATGTTAGCACATTGACCAAATAAATGTACAGGTACAATTGCTTTAGTTTTAGGAGTGATAGCTTTTTTTAAAGCTTCGATATCCATGTTGAAAGTATCTGGTTCTACATCAACTAAAACTGGAGTTAATTTTAATAAACCAATAACTTCTACAGTAGCAGCAAAGGTAAAATCAGCTGTAATAACTTCATCACCTTGCTCTAAACCTAATCCCATCATGGCAATTTGCAAAGCATCAGTACCATTTGCACATGGAATTACATGTTTTACTTCTAGGTATTTTTCTAAATCAGCTTGAAATTCTTTAACGTAAGGACCGTTAATATATGCTGATGAATTTAAAACTTCTTGAATAGATGTATCAACAACATCTTTTATTTTTTGATATTGACTTTGTAAGTCAACCATTTGTATTTTTTTCATCTGAAAAATGAATTTTTAGAACATCAAAAATACGAATTAAATTTCTGTTATCTTTGAAGAAAATCAGTCATAAATGAAGTTATTAAAAAGAGGTCTAAAAATTGTAGTTATTCTAGTTGTTTTATTAATCGTAGGAGTGTGGTTATTTACCAAAACATTACATCCAAAGTATAGTGGAGAGCTTGAATTAGCGGATATTTCAGATAATGTTACTGTGTATTATGATGAAGTTGGTGTTCCACATATTAATGCAGGAAATCAGAAAGACGCTTATACAGCTCTTGGTTATGTGCATGCTCAAGATAGGTTATGGCAAATGGAATTGATAAGAAGAATTGCAGCAGGAAGATTAGCAGAGCTTTTTGGTAAAGATTTAGTAAGAGTAGATAAATTTTTTTCAGGTTTAGGAATTGAGGAGGCTGCGAATAAAACAATTCAAAATTTAGATAAGAACTCTGAAGCCTACAAAATGACTGAAGCTTATTTAAATGGAATCAATCAATTTATAGAAGAAGGAACTACTCCGCTAGAATATTATTTAGTTGGAGTAAATAAAGAAAAATATACCATAAAAGATGTATACAATGTATTTGGTTATATGGCTTTTAGTTTTGCAATTGCACATAAAACTGATCCTCTGTTAACCGAAGTAAAAGAAAAGCTGGGAGACGCTTATATTAATGAGTTGATGAATTCATATCAAGAAAACTTAACAATTAATAAATCAAATAATAAAGAAAAGATTAGAGCAGAATTATCAGTTGCTGTTCAAGAAATTATGGAAAAACTACCTGTTTCTCCTTTTATAGGAAGTAATTCATGGGTAATAGCTCCACAGAAAACAAAGAATGGAAAAGTAATTTTTGCAAATGATCCTCATATTGCGTTTTCGCAGCCATCAGTATGGTATCAGAGTCACTTAAAAACTCCTGACTATGAAATTTATGGATTCAATTTAGCTTTAATGCCATTTCCTTTGTTAGGTCATAATAAAGAATATGCTTACGGATTAACCATGTTAGCAAATGACGATTTGAATTTTTATGTTGAAGAAAATAATCCAGAAAATGCTAATGAATATAAAACATCTGAAGGATATCAAAAATATAAATTAGTAGACAAAACAATTAAGGTAAAAGGAGGAGCAGACACAACTTATCAGGTAAAAGTAAGTAAACATGGTCCTGTTATGAATGGCTTAATAGAACATGTTAAAGATGATAAACCAGTGGCGATGAATTGGATTTATACACAACTGCCTAATCAAGTGTTGGAGGCATCTTATTTAATGTCTCATGCAAAATCAATAGAAGGTTTTAAGAAAGGAGCATCTTATATTCATGCACCAGGACTAAATGTAATGTATGGAGATGCAAAAGGAAACGTGGGTTGGTTTGCTTCTGCGAAATTATATCAGTTGAGAGATAGTTTATCGTCAAGAATGTATTTAAATGGAGCTTCAGGTAAAGATGAAATTCAAGAATATTTAGATTTTAAAGAGAATCCACAAGCAGTGAATCCGACTTGGAATTATGTGTATTCGGCAAATAATCAACCAGATTCGGTAAGAGGTAAATTGTACCCAGGATATTATCAGCCAGAAGATAGAGCTAAAAGAATAGTAGAATTGTTAGAGGCTAAAAACGATTTTACTAAACAGGATGTTACTGAAATGATTTATGATGTAACTTCACCAGCTGTTGCTGATATTTCTAAGAATTTATTAGAAGGAGTAGAGAAAGAAACACTGTCTCCATCAGCAAAAAAAGCTTATTCAGTTTTAAAAAAGTGGAAAGGTGATTATCCTAAAGAAAGTTTAGGGGCTACAATTTACAATAGATTCTTGTATGCGTTTTTAAAAGAAACTTATAAAGATGAACTGGGAAGTAGTTTTCAGTTATTTATAGATACTCAATTGCAAGATCAGGTATTGGCTCAGCAATCTAAAAGAAAAGAGTCTGTGTGGTGGGATAATATATTAACCAAAGATAAAGTTGAAACTCGAGAAGAAATCATTACGAAAGCTTTTACAGAAGCAGTTGAGTTTTTACAAAATCAATTGGGAGAGAATGTAGATAACTGGATGTGGAAAAGAGTAATTAGTGTAGAGTATGAGCATGCAATAGGAAAAGCAGGCGGGGCTTTGCGTAAATTTTTTAATGTAGGTCCGTTTGAAACTATTGGAGGTAATGAGGTGATTAATAATCAGATTTTTAAATTGGATAGTACAGGGTATTATAAAATTACAGCAGGACCATCAACTCGTAGAGTAATTGATTTTTCTGATGTTGAAAATAGCATAGCTATAGTGCCAACAGGTCAATCAGGAAATGTATTTAGTCCATATTATAAAGATCAGGCTCAAAAGTATGTAAACGGAGAGTTTGTAAAAATGAAAATAAATCAAAAAGAGATTGAAAAGAGTGAAAACAAATTAGTGTTTGTTCTTAAGAAATAGAATAAGTATGATTTTTGATTATATAGATTTTGATGGAAGAGAAAGGAAGATTCATTTACCTATAGTGGAAGATAAATTTAATGTGAATTATAAGACATGGAAAGAAGATGATTATTTGTCAGGTAGTGAGTTAGAGTTAGGAGAAATGTTTACAGAGTTGGTTTTTAAATGCTGGTCAAAAGTTAAAAAAGAGTCAGGCTCAAAAATGTTCGGAATGTTATCTTATGCAACTGGAGGAGGAGGTTGTTTTAATTTAGATAGTAAGGAAATGTCAACTGAATCGAAGGGATATATCAAAGATTATTATGAAAAAAAAGGAATGATGCTTTTAAAATAATTGTTTACTTATTTAGCTATAAACTGAATTACTTTCCATTTTTTTATAGTTTTGTAGTTCAAAAATTTTAAAAAAAGTTATGAAAAAAATTGCTACAACGTTTGCTTTGTTATGCTCGTTCATGTTTTTTGCACAAAATTACAATCCAATAATTAATTATAGTTTTAATGGAACACCAGCAAATGGTATAAAAATCAAAACTAATATTCCGTTTAAAAATGGTCAGGGTATGCCTACCGTTATTATAGAAGGATATCAGTATGGAGGAAGAGCTCCTATAGGACTAATTTTGAATTGGTACGTATATGGGGATGATTTTTATTATCCTGTAGCTTCATCATTTGGAGCATATACGCCAGAAATAAAATTGTCAAAAGAAAATGATAAAGTTGTTATTTTTATTAATGATAAGCAATATTACAATCGTTTTACAATAAGAGGGTATGCAGTAGGTCAATCGGAAACAGCTGAAATGTTTTCAAATTGGTCAATTTCAGATGAGCTATTAACTGGAAGTGTAGTGAAGTCATTCGTTTACAAGAGTAAATTTGCAGGTGCGGTTGAATTAGATGGTAAATTAAGTATTGGAAATAATAACTCTAAAGCTCTCATGGATGTATCTACTTTTGTGCCTAATGGAACGTTGGGAAGTGTTTTTGGGAGGTTAGCTGAAGGGAATACGGTTGGAGATGGTACTTATCTTGGGGTTAAGGGACATAAAACTCAAGGTCCAGATGTTGATAATATTAAAAGCTTTTCATTAGTTCATAATTTTTATGGGAAAACAAATAACTCAATTAATTTTTATCGAGGAAGAGGTATTAATGGAGGTTTTATAGCATTTAATACTTCAAATGATATAGAGAGAATGAGGATAACACCAGAAGGAAATGTAGCAATAGGAACAAATGATGCGAAAGGTTATAAATTAGCAGTTGCTGGGGGTAAAGGAATTATTGCAGAAGAAATAAAAGTAAAATTACATGTAAATTGGCCTGATTATGTTTTTACTAAAGATTATGAGTTGCCGAGTTTAAATGATTTAGAGAAATACATAATTGAAAAAGGACATTTACCTAATGTGCCTTCAGCTAAAAAAGTAAAAGAAGATGAAGGAGTGGAATTAGGTGTTATGAATGCTAAACTTCTTGAGAAAATAGAAGAACTAACATTATATACTATTCAGCAAGGAAAGGATATAAAAAAGAGAGAATTGGAAAATCAAAAATTAAAATTAGCTTTAAAAAAAATAGAAAAAAGGCTAACTAGATTAGAAGAATAAAATAAAAAAGCTACTTGAAAAGTAGCTTTTTTATTTTGCTAATGTTCTCTAATTATAAACTGTACTACTTTCCATTTTTTTACCTCTTCATAAATAAAATCTTGTTTATCTGGACCATTGTAAGTTCCAGATATTTCGTATTGTAAATTTGAGTTAGGTTCAGATAAAGTAGTGTGGAAATGAAAATCTGTTTTATGGGAAATGTTGGGTCGTAATTTCTTTACTTCTTCATAAGTCATTCCAACTTTTACTCCATACATGTCTTCTAAATTGGTTTGAGCATTAATTTCATTAATAATACAAGTTTTTTGCTCATTCATAATAAAATTAAGAGTAGTGTTATCTTTTAAAACTTCAAAATAACGATAATCAGGTCCGTCTTGTTGGCCAACTTTAGAGGTAATAGTATAAGAAGGAAAAGCAGCTTGTAGACTGTCTATTGTAATACATTCTAGTAGATTAATATTGTTAACACCATTATCGGTAATAGAAAAATCAGTAGTTTTTTTAGAAGTCTTCTTTTGTTTACAACTTATTGTAGTTGATATAATAAGTACAAGAAATAGTAGTAGCTTTTTCATATTATATTTCTTTATAAATTTCGTTAAAAGGAATTCTAAAACGTTCGCCATAAACACCTTCAGGTTTTCGAATACCACATGAAACAATCATATTGATTTCTGCGCTACTTGGTATGTTTAATAATTTTTTAACTCTCCAAGTGTCTGAGCCTTCCATAGGGCAGGTATCGTAATTTTCAGCTGCCATAGAAAGCATAAAGGTTTGCGCTGCTAACCCACAAGTTTTATGAGCAACAATGCGCATGTCGCTATTGCGGACTTCTCGATAAATTGGTCGAAACAATCCAGTAATTAAAATCATTAAATATTTAAAAAAACCTAAAATCCCCATAAAGTCAGCGTAAGCAAAAGGTATAATTTTACCATAATAGTTACGAGCTACTTTTTCTCTACTGCTTTGTTCAGATTTTGGATTGTTTTTGCCAAAAGTTTTATTCATAAAAGATAAGTTTGCTTTGGCTCGTTTTCGCCATAAATCCTTACGGACTACAAAAACAACTAATTGCTGTGCGGTTCTTGCAGCATTCTGATTAAAGCATAAAGGAGCAATTTTAGCAATTGTTTCTTTAGAGGTAATATGATAAAATTCCCACAATTGCATGTTGCTACTGGTAGGAGCTAAGCTAGCTTGTTGTAAGCATTTTTTTACGATAGCACTGTCGATAGCTTTTTCAGAGTCATAAACTCTTACGGAGCGTCTATAATTAATAGCTTCAGATACTGTTTTTTCTGTCATTTTACCCAAACTTCATTAATGATTTTAGTTGTTTTAACTTTCCTTTGTAAGGAGCATATCTAGTAGGTATATCTAACCAGTTTCCTCTTGTAACAACTCCTTTATTGTGAGAAAAAGTGTCAAAAGTTTGTTTTCCATGATATCCTCCAATTCCACTTTCACCTACACCTCCAAAAGGTAACCTATGATTTGCAAAATGAACAGTAGTATCATTTATGGTACCGCCTCCAAAAGAATAAGTTGCTATTATTTTTTTTGCAAAACGAGTACGAGTTGTAAACACGTATAAGGCTAAAGGTTTGTCGTAATTAGCTAATGTTTTGGTTATGTCTTCTTCGTTTTCATAAGAGATTAAAGGAAAAATAGGTCCGAAAATTTCACCTTTCATCACTTCACTATCAAAGCTCGGCTCATCAATAATGGTTGGAGCTATATATCTATCTTCTCTGTCGGTTTGTCCACCAATAATAAAATTTTCATTATCAAGCATTAGAGCTAAACGGTCAAAGTTTCTGGTGTTTACAATTCTTGGGTAGTCCTCAGATTTTTGAGGGTTTTGGCCATAAGCTTTTATCAACTCTTCTTTGAAGTGAGTAGTAAATTTATCTTTAACCGATTTGTGAATTAGTAAATAATCTGGGGCAATACAAGTTTGTCCGCCATTTATAAATTTACCCCAAACCAATCGTTTAGCTGCTAACTTTATATTAGCGGTTTCGTCAACAATACATGGGCTTTTTCCTCCAAGTTCTAAAGTAACAGGAGTAATGTGTTCAGCAGCAGCTTTTGCTACTATTCTTCCCACAGGTACGCTTCCTGTAAAGAAAATATAGTCCCATCGTTGCGCTAACAATTCTTGAGCAACATCCACACCACCTTCAATTACAGCTACATGATTTTTGTCAAAAACAGCTTCTACTATTTCTTTGGTAATTTTACTTACATGAGGAGTGAGTTCTGAAGGTTTTAAAACTACGGTGTTTCCAGCAGCGATAGCACCCAATAAAGGAGCAAAAGCTAGTTGATATGGGTAGTTCCAAGGTGCAATAATTAAAACAGTTCCATAAGGTTCTTTGTAAATTTTTGCTGATGATGGAAAATTCAATAAAGAAGGTAAAACTCTTTTAGGTTTGCTCCAAGAATGAATATTTTTAATAGCCATTTTTAATTCAGCTAGTACTATAGAGGTTTCGGTCATTACTGCTTCGTATTCAGATTTTTTAAAATCATCATGAAGAGCTTTTATTATGTCGTCTTCTCTTTTAATAATTTCTTTTTGAAGCCTTTTTAAAGCATCTTTTCTAAAAGAGATATCCTTAGTGTATTGTTGAGAAAAATATTTTTTTTGTGACTGAACTAGGTCTTTAATATTCATAAAGTTAAATTTCTTGTAGTTTTTTGTTCATTAATTTAAACCATAAAGGAGGAAAGAGTGCTACTAGCATCATGCCAGGGTATCCTGTGGGCATTTGAGGGCTTTCGGGCAATGATTTTAATATTTGATAATGCTTGCTTCCGTTATAATGATGGTCTGAATGACGAGATAAATTAAATAACATAATCTTTCCAATTACATGGTCAGAATTCCATGAGTGTGTTCTTTTTACACGTTCATATCTACCCTTTTCATTTTTCTTTCTTAGTAAGCCATAATGTTCAATATAGTTGACTGTTTCTAATAATAAAATACCAAAAACAGCAGCAGCAAAAAAACTTAAAAGAACATTAAGATTGAAAAAAAAGAAAATGCTAAAGATTAAAATGATGTTGCAAAATGTATAAACAAGCATTCTGTTTTGATGATGAAACCAATTTCTATTTAAGTTTTTCATTCGTTTGTTTTCTGCTTCCCAAGCTTGATAATAACTTTGGAAATGTGAGCGAATCCAAAAAGAATATAAAATTTCATTTTTTCTTGCGGTAGCAGCATCTTTAGGGGTGGCAACATTTAAATGATGCCCTGCATTATGATAAGGTAAAAAATGAGTGTTTAATGAAGTTAATAACAAAATCTCACCTAAAAATTCATCAAATCTATTATTTCTGTGACCTAATTCATGCCCAACATTTAAACCAATAACTCCACACATAAGACCCATGGCAGAAATTTTACCAATGTATTCTAGTGTAGTTAATTCTGGTTCTTGAATTATATAAAAGAACCAAGCTAAAAAGATTAATTGTATAGGAATGGTTAAATATAAAATATAGGTATATAATTTATTTTCTTTCTCAGCTTTTTCTTGTTCTTTTTCGAAGTTTTCTTTGTCTGGTTTAAATAGAAGTTCTAATAATGGCACAAAACCAAAAAAGGTAATCAAAGGTAATATGGTTAACCAACCGTTATTTGTAAAAGAAATGTATACGGTGATAGGGAGTATTAAAATTGATAAAAACTTAAGGGCTTTCATGGTTGAAATTTCCCTAAAGATACAAATTACATACAAGCATCCCAAATAGGATCTGATGGAGTTGGGGCAATTATTTTAATTAATTCTTTGCTTACGGGGTGAGTGAATTTAATTTTTCTTGCGTGTAGATGAATGCTTCCGTCTTTATTGCTTCTTTTGGCTCCGTATTTTAAATCTCCTTTTATAGTAGAGCCAATGTTAGATAATTGTACTCGAATTTGATGGTGGCGACCAGTCTCCAAATCAATTTCCAGTAAAGAATAATTGTCTAGTTTTTTTAAAACTTGATAATGTAAAACAGCTTTTTTGCTTCCGTCAATTTCTTTAGAGTAAGCGGTAGATTTGTTGTTCTTGGGGTTTTTCTTTAAGAAATTAATTAAAGTGTCTGTTGGTTTTTTAGGTTGATTTTTAACAACAGCCCAATACGTTTTCTGTATTGTTTTCTCTCTAAGCATTTTGTTTAAACGTTCTAATGCTTTTGATGTTCTAGCATATATAACAATACCAGAAGTAGGTCTGTCGAGTCTATGAACAGTACCTAAAAAAACAGCTCCAGGTTTATTGTATTTTATTTTAATGTATTCTTTAACAACATCTGATAAGGGTTTGTCTCCAGTTTTATCTCCTTGAACAATATCTCCAGCACGTTTGTTTACTATAATAATGTGATTATCCTCGTGTAAAACTTGCAGATTATTTTTGGTAGAATACATTTTCAGAAATTATAAGCAATAAATAAAAAATGGTTTATTTAAAGTTTTCGGCTACATCCTGATTAACTCCATCAATAAAATTAAGGAATTCATCTCTACCAAATCCAGTTGAAGAAGAGGTAACAAAAGACATAGGTAGTTCTTCCCAAAATTGAAGTAATTTCTTTTTGTAGGCAGTTATCTGTTTGTTTAATTTAGAGCTTCCTAATTTATCTGCTTTGGTGAAAACAATGCAGAAAGGAATACGGTTTTTTCCTAAAAACTCCATGAACTCTAAATCTATTTTTTGAGGATCGTGTCGACTGTCAACTAAAACAAAAGTGCAAACTAATTGCTCTCTTTCTTTGAAGTAATTTTCAATAAAATATTGAAAAATAGTTCTTTTCTTTTTAGAAACTTGAGCATATCCATAACCAGGTAAATCCACTAAAAACCATTCATTGTTAATTTTAAAATGATTTATAAGTTGTGTTTTTCCTGGTTTTCCAGAAGTTTTTGCTAAATCTTTTCGCTCCATTAACATGTTAATTAACGAAGATTTACCAACGTTAGATCTACCGATAAAAGCATATTCCGGTATTCTGTCTTTTGGAGCCTTAGTAACATTACTGTTACTCATTACAAATTCAGCAGATTTTATTTTCATAAATATAGATTTAGCTTGTTAAAAGCTATTATATATTTTGATTAGAAAGCCAAGCTTCTAATATTTTATTAAATTCATCAGGAGTCTCCATCATAGCGGCATGTCCACACTTATCAATCCAAAATAAATCTGAATTTGGTAAAAGTCTGTGGAAGTCTTCAGCAACTTCAGGAGGAGTAACAGAGTCCTGTTTACCCCAAATTAAACAAGTAGGCTGTTCCATGTTAGGTAAGTCTTTAGCCATATTGTGCCTCACAGCACTTTTAGCAATAGCTAATGTTCTAACAAGAGTATTTCGATCGTTGATAACTTCGTAAACTTGATCAAATAAATCATCAGTAGCTATAGCTGGATCGTAAAAAACTTCTTCTATTTTTCTGCGAACAAATTCCTTGTCGCCTCTTCTAGGATAGTTACTTCCCATAGAGTTTTCATATAAACCAGAACTACCAGTTAGAACTAATGACTTAATATCAGAACTATAGTGTTTTGTGTAGTATAAAGCAATATGTCCACCTAAAGAATTTCCTAAAAGTGTTACATCTTTAAGGTTTTTGTATTCTATAAAATCATGTAAAAATTTAGCAAGATTTTTTACATTGGTTTTGAGTAGAGGTAAAGTGTATAAAGGTAATTCAGGGATGAATATTTTATATCCTTTTTGAGAAAGGTAGTTAAACGTTGAATCAAAATTACTCAACGCTCCCATTAAACCGTGTAGTATAATGATAGGGTTTCCTTCTCCCGCTTCCGCGTATGTAAATTTACCTTCTTTCTTTAAAAATTCAGTCATTGTATCTAAGATTTGACTCAACCGCAAATGTAGTTCTTTTTTGGGATATTCTCATTTTTATTATTTCAGTATCAATTATAAAACTAAATGCTCTAATAATCAGTTTTTTAACAAAAAAGGTAAAACTTATCAACAAAGTGGTAAAAAGTGGTAAAAAGTGGTAATTATTTTTTATTTTTGGTGCAAACTATTGTTTCTGGGTGTGATAAATCTAATTGGGACATATGAGTGTAAGGTAGATGCTAAGGGAAGGTTGATGGTTTCATCAGCTTTTAAAAAGCAGTTGTCTTCTGTGTTGCAAGAGGGGTTTGTGGTTAAAAGGTCTGTTTTTCAGTCTTGTTTAGAATTGTATCCAATGCAGGAATGGAACATGGTGATGCAAAAGATTAATAAATTAAATCGTTTTGTAAAGAAGAATAATGATTTTATTAGAAGGTTTACTGCTGGTGTGAAGGTTGTAGAAATGGATGCTTCTGGTAGAGTTTTAATTCCAAAAGATTTATGTCAATTTGCGGGAATAGAGAAGCAGGTGGTGCTTTCGTCTGCGGTTAATATTATTGAGATTTGGGATAAAGATAAGTACGAAAAAGTTATTGATGAAGCTGTTGTTGATTTTGCTGATTTAGCAGAAGAGGTGATGGGAAATATAGATGTAGATGAATTATCATAATCCGGTTTTGTTGAAAGAAAGTGTTGATGCGCTTGGTGTAAAAGAAGATGGAGTGTATGTTGATGTGACGTTTGGAGGTGGAGGTCATTCTAGAGAGATATTGAGTAGGTTAGGTGAGAGCGGGAGGTTGTTTGCATTTGATCAGGATCCGGATGCGCAACGAAATAAAATAGATGATGAGCGTTTTGTTTTAATTGGAGAGAATTTTCGTTTTATTTCTAGGTTTTTGCGTTTTTATGGTGTGAGAAAAGTAGATGGTGTTTTGGCGGATTTAGGTGTTTCGTCTCATCAGTTTGATGAAGCAGAAAGAGGGTTTTCTACACGATTTGATGCAGATTTAGATATGAGGATGGATCAGAAGTCTGAATTGTCTGCGAAAAAAATTATTAATAAATACGAGGAGGATAAATTAGCGGATGTGCTTTTCTTGTATGGAGAGTTGAGGAATGCTAGGGTGTTGGCTAAAACAATTGTAGAGGCTAGAGAAGAAGAGAGGATAGAGACTAGCTTTCAGTTGAGAGAGGTGTTGCGAGCTTTTTTGCCAAAAGCAAAGGAGCATAAGATTTTGGCTCAGATATTTCAAGCGGTTAGGATTGAAGTAAATCAGGAGTTGGATGTGTTGAAGGAGTTTTTGGAGCAGATTCCAGGTTTGCTAAATGAAGAAGGTAGGTTGAGTGTTATTTCATATCATTCTTTAGAGGATAGATTGGTGAAGCGTTTTATAAGGACGGGGTTGTTTAGTGGAGAGCCAGAGAAAGATTTTTATGGAAATATTAATGTGCCGCTGAAAAAAGTGGGTAAAATGATAGTGCCTACTCAAGAAGAGATTAAAGAAAATAATAGAGCGAGAAGTGCTAAATTAAGGATAGCAACATTAAAATAATGTCGAAAGTTAAAGAAGGTATTTATGGAGTGCTGAAGGGGCGGTTCTTAACGGATGAGAGTTCCTTTGATAATTGGCGAATATTAATATTTGTAGTGATTCTATTATTAATAATGATATCTAGTTCGCATAGTATAGATGCTAAGGTGGTTCGAATAGCAGAATTGAATAAGCAAAAAAGAGAGTTGCGAGCGGAAGATATAGATACGAATACAAGGTTGATGCGGATGAAGTTAGAAAGTAGTATTCGTGATAAAGTAAAAGTAAATGGGTTGTCTCCAGCGAAGACACCTCCTCAAAAAATAAAAGTAACAACTAAAGTAGAATAGGATAAAAATGGTAGTAAAGAAAGGTATATTAAATAAGCTCTATGTGGTTGCGATTTTAATGACGCTTTTTTTTATTGTTATCCTGTTTAGAATCTTTAATCTTCAATATGTTGATGGTGCTAAGTATAAGAAGTTAGCGCTAGAAAAGACAGTAAAAAACGATACGATTTTTGCAAACAGGGGTAATGTGTATGCAGCGGATGGAAATCTTTTGGCAACTTCAATGTCGAGATATACTATTCGAATGGATGTTGTTACGGTAGATTCAGAGGTGTTTGAAAAAAATATTCGAGCTCTTGCAGAATCGTTGTCAGGATTGTTGGGGAAATCGGCGGATTATTATCAGGAAAGGCTGCGAGAAGCTAAGAATAGAAAAAATCGCTATTTGTTAATTGCAAGAGATGTTGGGTATAATGATTATACGAAAATGAAAAGTTTCCCAATTTTTAAGTTGGGGGTTTATAGAGGTGGTTTTATAGCTGAGCAAAAAACTGTTCGTGTTCATCCTATAGGTAAGATTGCGGAAAGAACAATAGGTTACGATAATCATAGAGGAGGTGCTGGTATTGAAGGAGCTTTTGCAGATTATATGCAGGGTGAAAATGGTTGGCGTTTAAAAAAGAAAATCGCAAAAGGACAATGGAAGCCAGTAAATGATGTAAATGAAAAAGAGCCAGTAGATGGAAGTGATGTAATTACCACAATAGATGTAAATATTCAAGATATAACACATCATGCATTGCTTAAGCAATTAGAATATTTTGAGGCAGATCATGGATGTGCTGTGGTTATGGAGGTTGAAACAGGTGAGATAAAAGCAATTTCTAACTTAGGAAGAACATCGAAGGGTAGATATTACGAAAAAAGAAACTATGCGGTGTGGGAGAGTCATGAACCAGGTTCAACATTTAAGTTGGCAAGTTTAATGGCGGTTCTTGAAGATAAGTTAGCGGATACATCTAATGTTGTGGATTGTGAAAAAGGAAAGATTTTTATAAATAATAGAAAGGTAGAGGATAGTAAAAGAGGAGGTTTTGGAAGAGTTTCTTTAGCGCGTGTATTTGAAGTGTCATCAAATGTTGGGATTGTAAAAACAATTCAAAAGCATTATGATAGAAATCCTAAGAAATTTATCAAGAAAATTAAATCGTTTGGGTTAGATCAAATGACGGGAGTTAAAATCTTAGGAGAAGGAAAACCATATATTCCAAATCCGTCAGAAAAAAGATGGAGTCCAATATCATTAGAGTGGATGGCTTGGGGTTATGGAGTGTCTTTAACACCTTTGCAAACACTGGCTTTTTATAATGCGGTAGCAAATGATGGTAAAATGGTGAAACCGTTTTTTGTGAAAGAATTAAGAGTTGGAGGGAAAGTAGAGGAAAGATTTGAAACTGAGGTTGTAAAGGAGAGGATAGCGTCGAAAACAACTTTGAATAAGGTTAGAAAAGTGATGGAGAATGTGGTGAAAAAAGGAACTGCAAAAAATGTGTATTCTTCTAATTTTTCAATGGCAGGAAAAACAGGGACGGCAAAAAAATGGATTCCTAAGCATAAAGATAAAAACGGTAAAACGGTATATGGGCATTATTCAAATAAGAAATATGTAGCGTCTTTTGCAGGTTTTTTCCCAGCAAAGAATCCTAAGTATTCATGTATAGTGGTTGTGCATAGTCCAAAAAAGGAAAAAGGATATTATGGGGCTACAGTGGCTGCTCCAGTTTTTAAGGAGATTGCTCAAAAAATATATACAACAACACCGGTTAATAATCAAAGAGTGTCTGATCAAATGTCAAACTTGAATCTTGATAAGGAATATCAGGTGTATTATCAGAAGTTAAGAAAATATAAAACAATCATGCCTAAGGTTGTAGGTATGAGTGGTATGGATGCTATAGCTTTACTTGAAAATATGGGGCTTAAAGTTAAGTTCTCTGGAATGGGTAAAGTAAAAGAGCAGTCGATACAAAAAGGAATAAAAGTGTCAAAAGGAAGAACAGTTTATTTAAAACTATCGTAGTTGAAGAGATTAAAAGACATATTATATAAAGTATCTGTAAATGCAGTGTATGGAAATACAGATGTAATGGTGAAGGATATTCAATTTGATAGTAGGCAAATTGAAAAAAATGATGTTTTTGTTGCTCAAAAAGGAGTGATGGTGGATGGACATCAGTTTATAGATAAAGCATTAGAATTGGGAGCAAACATAATTATTTGTGAAAAGCTTCCAGCTAATATGATGGAAGATGTTACCTATATAGAAGTAGTAGACTCTAGCGTTGCTTTGGCAGTAATGTCAGCTAATTTTTATGGTAATCCGAGTGGTGATTTGAAGTTGGTGGGGGTTACGGGTACTAACGGTAAAACAACCATTGCTACATTATTGTATAAGCTGTTTAAAAAAGCGGGTTATAAAGTAGGTTTACTTTCAACTGTGAAAGTAATGGTTGATGAAGTTGAGTATGAGGCAACACATACAACTCCAAATTCATTAATGATTAACAAATACCTGTCATTAATGGTTAAAGTAGGGGTTGAGTACTGTTTTATGGAGGTTAGCTCGCATGGAGTGCATCAAAAGAGAACAGAAGGATTGAGTTTTGTAGGAGGTGTTTTTACAAATCTATCTCACGACCATTTAGATTATCATGAGACTTTTGCAAAATATAGAGATGTGAAAAAGTCGTTTTTTGACTCATTGCCAAAATCAGCATTCGCTTTGGTGAATATTGATGATAAAAACGGTCAAATAATGCTTCAGAATACAAAAGCAAGTAAGAAATCATATGCTTTAAAAACATTAGGAGATTATAAAGTTAAGGTTTTAGAAAAGCGCTTTTCAGGAACATTGTTGTCAATAAATGGAGTTGAAATCTGGACAAGGTTAATAGGTGAATTTAATGCATATAATCTAGCAGCGATTTTTGGTGTGGCAGATTTATTAGGTTTTGAAAAACTTGAAACTTTAAGAATAGTAAGTGAGTTGGAGAGTGTAAGAGGGCGTTTTGAGTATACGGTATCTGAAGATAAAGTAACAGCTATAGTTGATTATGCGCATACACCGGATGCATTGAAGAATGTATTGCAAACGATAAATGATATTCGAACAGGAAACGAAAAAGTATTCACAGTAGTAGGTTGCGGAGGGGATAGAGATAAAACCAAGCGTCCGAAAATGGCACTTATAGCTTCACAATTAAGTGATCAAGCAATTTTTACATCAGATAATCCTAGAACAGAAGATGCACAGGTAATTATAGACGAGATGGAAGAGGGAGTGTCGGCAGAAAACTATAAAAAAACATTGTCAATTTTAGATAGAAGACAAGCTATAAAAACAGCATGTAAGTTAGCAGAAGCTGGAGATATAATATTGATTGCAGGAAAAGGGCATGAAAATTATCAAGAAATAAATGGAGTTAAACACCATTTTGATGATTTAGAAGAAGTGACTAATTGTTTTAATCAACTAAAAAACTAAAGTAGATGCTGTATTATATATTTCAATATTTAGAAAGCGAATTTAACCTAACGGGGGCGAGTGTATTTCAATTCATTACGTTTCGTTCAGCAACAGCGTTTATTTTGTCTTTATTAATCTCTACGATTTTTGGAAAAAAAATCATCAATTATTTAAGAAGACAGCAAGTAGGTGAAACGGTTAGAGATTTAGGTTTAGAGGGTCAGGTGCAAAAAGCAGGTACACCAACAATGGGAGGTGTTATTATCATTTTCGCAACATTAATACCAGTCTTATTATTAGCGAGGTTAGAAAATATTTATATCATCATTTTATTAATCACAACGGTTTGGATGGGGTTAATAGGTTTTGCGGATGATTATATAAAGGTGTTTAAGAAAGATAAGGCTGGATTGAAAGGTAAGTTTAAAGTTCTAGGTCAGGTTGGACTTGGACTTATTGTAGGTTCAATGCTTTATTTTCACCAAGATGTAACAATAAAAGAACAGTTGCCAGCTTCGGAGCAATTAGTTCAGGTTGATGGTAAGAAGAAGGTTTTTGGAGAAGCGCATAAATCAACTAAAACTACGGTGCCGTTTTTAAAAGATAATGAGTTAGATTATGCAAAAGCACTAAGTTTTCTAGGGGATGACTACAGGAAATATGGGTGGATTGTATTCATATTTGTTGTTGTATTTATCGTAACAGGAATTTCAAATGGAGCTAATTTAACAGATGGGATTGATGGTTTAGCGGCAGGAACATCTGCAATTATGGTGGTTACTTTGGCAATTTTTGCTTGGGTGTCTGGTAATATAATTTTTGCAGATTATTTAGATGTAATGTATATCCCTAAATCTGGAGAAATGGCAGTGTTTATACTTGCTTTTGCAGGAGCTTTAATAGGGTTTTTATGGTATAACACGTACCCAGCTCAAGTGTTTATGGGAGATACAGGAAGTTTAACTATAGGAGGGATTATAGCAGTAATAGCAATTGCAATTCGAAAAGAGTTATTGTTGCCAATATTAGCAGGAGTTTTTGTGGTTGAAAATTTATCGGTAATGATTCAGGTTTCTTGGTTTAAATATACAAAAAAGAAGTTTGGAGAAGGAAGGCGTGTTTTTAAAATGTCGCCTTTACATCATCATTATCAGAAGTCAAATTATCATGAGAGTAAAATTGTTACACGTTTTTGGATTGTAGGAATTTTATTAGCAGTGTTTACGATAGTAACTCTAAAACTGAGATAGTAATGGAAAGGTTGGTTGTTTTAGGAGGAGGAGAAAGCGGTGTAGGAACAGCTATTTTAGGAAAGCAAAAAGGTTTTGATGTTTTTGTTTCAGATAAAGGAAGCATAGCAGAAAGTTATAAAAAGGTTCTTTTACATAATGCTATAGATTTTGAAGAAAATCAGCATACGGAAAGTAAAATATTGAACGCCGATTTGGTGATGAAAAGCCCTGGTATACCAGAAAAGGTTGTCTTAGTGCAAAAGTTGATTGTAGCAGGTGTGAAGGTTATTTCTGAAATAGAGTTTGCGTCTAAATATACAAATGCAACTATAGTAGGGATAACGGGATCAAATGGTAAAACAACTACAACAATGTTGGTGCATCACTTGTTAAAACAAGGAGGGTTAAATGTTGGAGTAGGTGGTAATATAGGTGATAGTTTTGCGCAGCAAATAGCAGAGCAAGATTACAAAGAGTATGTGTTGGAATTGAGTAGTTTTCAGTTGGATGGGATTGAAGAGTTTAATTCACATATAGCAATTATAACAAACATATCACCAGATCATTTGGATAGATATGATTATGATTTTGAAAAATACATAGCGTCAAAGTTTCGCATTACAAAAAATCAAACAGAAAAAGATTTTTTGATTTATGACGCAGATGATAAAGCGATACAAAATTGGTTGAAAAATAATACAGTAAAGGCAAAATTAGTTCCTTTTTCAGTTGAAAAAGAATTAGAGTTTGGTGCCTTTTTAAGACAAGATAAGATAATAATGAAATTAAATACAGAAGAAGTACTAATGAATGTTTCTGAATTAGCATTAAAAGGAAAACATAATACTAAGAATGCAATGGCAGCATCAATGGCAGCTCGATTATTACAGGTTAGAAAAAATACAATAGCAGAGAGTTTATCTGATTTTGAAGGTGTAGAGCATCGTTTAGAAAATGTTCAAAAAATTAATGGAGTTCAGTATATAAACGATAGTAAAGCTACAAACGTAAATGCTGTTTATTATGCATTAGAATGTATGGAAGCTCCTACAGTATGGATAGTAGGAGGTGTAGATAAAGGAAATGATTACACAGACTTAATGCCTTTGGTTAGAGAAAAGGTAAAAGCAATTGTATGTTTAGGGTTGGATAATCAAAAGATTATTGAAACATTTCAAAATGTTGTAGAAGTAATGGTTGAAACAGCAGGAGCTGAAGAAGCTGTTAAGGTGTCTCATAAAATAGCAAAAAAGGGAGATGTAGTTCTGTTATCGCCAGCATGTGCTAGTTTTGATTTGTTTGATAGTTACGAGGATCGAGGGAATAAATTTAGAGAAGCGGTTAAAAATTTATAAAACTAAAACTGATTGATGAAAACCATCTTTCAACATATTAAAGGGGATAGAGCTATATGGGCAATTGTTGCTATGTTGGCTATATTCTCGTTTATGCCAATTTATAGTGCAAGTACTAACTTAGTATACGTAGTAGGTAATGGTTCTACTTTAGGGCATTTAGTAAAGCATATTGTTTTATTAATTACTGGTTTTGCAATAATTTATGGCGTTCATAAAGTACCATACAGATATTTTAGCGGAGGTTCTATTCTAATGCTTCCTGTAGTGGTGTTGCTTCTGATAGTAACCTTGGCGCAAGGAACAATTATTGGAGGTGCCAATGCAAGTAGGTGGATTCGAATTCCGTTTGTGGGTATAGGTTTTCAAACATCTACCTTGGCAGGTTTAGTTTTAATGGTGTATGTGGCAAGGTATTTGGCTAGAAATAAAGAAAAAGTAATAGTATTTAAAGAAAGCTTAATAAAGCTTTGGTTACCTGTAGGTATAGTTTTAGTACTTGTGTTACCAGCAAACTTCTCAACAACAGCAATAGTTTTTACAATGATTTTATTGTTAAGTTATATTGGAGGGTATCCATTAAAGTTTATAGGCTACATACTAAGTATGGGGCTTTTTGCTTTGTTGTTTTTTATACTAGTAGCTAAGGCATTTCCAGATGCAATGCCAAATCGTGTTAATACTTGGCAAAGCAGGATAGAAAATTTTTCAAAATCTGATGGAAAAGAAGATTATCAGGTTGAAAAAGCTAAAATTGCGATAGCTACAGGTGGTGTAGTTGGAAGAGGTCCAGGAAAAAGCGTTCAGAAGAATTTCTTACCACAGTCATCATCAGATTTTATTTATGCTATAATTGTAGAGGAGTATGGTTTGGTTGGTGCTGTAATTGTAGTGTTTATATACTTTTTATTGTTGTTTAGAATTTTGATAACAGCAAAGAAGGCAACAACAATTTTTGCAACACTAATGGTAATAGGAGTAGGTGTTCCAATAGTTTTTCAAGCAATGATAAATATGGCGGTAGCTGTAAATATTTTACCAGTAACAGGTCAAACACTTCCGTTAATAAGTAGTGGAGGAACCTCTATTTGGATGACATGTTTTGCTTTGGGAATGATATTGAGTGTGAGTGCTTCAAAGAATGAAACAGAAGAAACAATTTTAGATGATAATCCTTTAGATATTTTACATGAAACAATCGATTAACATCATAATAAGCGGAGGAGGAACTGGAGGTCATATATATCCAGCAATAGCTATAGCGAATGAAATAAAAGTTCGTTATCCAGGGGCTAATATTTTATTTGTGGGAGCAAAAGATAAAATGGAGATGGAAAAAGTACCGCAAGCAGGATATGATATAGAAGGATTGTGGATATCTGGAATTCAAAGAAAATTAACAGCTAAAAATTTATTGTTTCCATTTAAGTTGCTAAGTAGTTTGTGGAAAGCTCATAGAATTATTAGAAAGTTTAAGCCAGATGTTGCCATAGGAACGGGAGGTTTTGCAAGTGGACCAACATTAATGGTAGCTAACAAGAAAGGAATTCCAACACTAATACAAGAACAAAATTCATATCCGGGGATTACGAATAAGTTATTAAGTAAAAAAGCAGGGAAAATATGTGTGGCATATGAGAATTTAGAGCGTTTTTTTCCTGAAGAAAAAATAATAAAAACAGGAAATCCAGTACGTCAAGATTTACTGTTTATACACACAAAGGATGAAGAGGGTAAGGAGTTTTTTGAGTTAGATTCAAAAAAGAAAACAATCTTAGTGTTAGGAGGAAGTTTAGGAGCAAGAAAAATAAATCAGTTAATAGAAGCTAATTTAGAATTCTTTAAAGAGCAAAAAGTACAATTGATTTGGCAATGTGGGAAGTTGTATTTTGAAGAATATCAAAAATATAATGAGCTAGAGAATGTACAAGTGCATCAATTTTTAAATAGAATGGATTTGGCTTATGCAGCGGCAGATTTTATTGTTTCAAGAGCAGGGGCAAGTTCAGTTTCAGAGTTGTGTATTGTAGGGAAACCAACAATATTTATACCTTCTCCTAATGTGGCAGAAGATCATCAAACTAAAAATGCAAAATCGATAGCAGATAAACATGGTGCGATTTTAGTAAAGGAAAAAGAGTTAGATACATTTCCAATAGTGTTAGAAACTTTACTAAAAGATGAAGGAAAGCAACAAAGCTTAAGTGAAAATATAAATGAGTTAGCATTGCCAAATGCAACAAGTGATATAGTTAACGAAATAGAAAAATTAATTATTTAGTGAATTTAAAAACGATACATAACGTTTATTTTATAGGTGTAGGAGGAATAGGAATGAGTGCTATTGCGCGTTATTTTTCTATGAACGGGAAAAAAGTATGTGGTTATGATAAAACACCAAGTCCAATAACTAAGAAGTTAGAAGAGATTGGTGTTGAAATTCATTTTGAAGATTCAATTAAAAATATACCTCTTTCTTTTTTAGAGAAAGAAAAAACACTGATTGTTTATACGCCAGCAATTCCAAAAGATCATGAGGAGTTAGGTTATTTTAAAAATAATGGGTTTGTAATTTTAAAAAGAGCAGAAATTTTAGGAGAAATTACAAGAAATACCTTCTGTTTAGGAGTGGCAGGAACTCATGGAAAAACAACTACATCTTCTATTTTGGGGCATATTATGCAGCCAGAGAAAGCAACTTCTTTTTTAGGTGGTATAGCAGAGAATTATAACTCAAATCTTATTTTAGGAGAGGATAAAGTTTCGGTGGTAGAAGCAGATGAGTTTGATAGATCGTTTTTAAAATTATCTCCAAATATAGCTTGTGTAACCTCCATGGATGCGGATCATTTAGATATTTATGGGGAGAGTGAAGCGTTGCAACAATCGTTTAGAGATTTTTCAAGCAAGGTGTCAGATACTCTAATAGTGGCTAAGGGAATTCCTTTGAAAGGACTTACGTATGGAGTGAATGAAGCAGCAGATTATAAAGCATATAATGTTAAAGTAGCAGAAGGGAAATATGTTTTTGATGTGCAAACACCAACATCAGAAATAAAAAATATTGAATTTCATTTGCCAGGAAAGCATAATATGATGAATGCTTTAGCGGCTTTAGCAATGGCAGATGTTTATGGAGTGTCTTTAGAAAATATAAAAGAGCAGTTAAAGACATTTAAAGGGGTGCAGAGAAGGTTTTCATATAAAATTAAAACTGAAAATTTAGTTTTAATAGATGATTATGCACATCATCCAACAGAAATAAAAGCAGTGGAGCATTCGGTAAGAGAAATGTATCCAAAAGATAAAGTGTTGGCGGTTTTTCAACCACATTTATTCAGTAGAACAAAAGATTTTGCAGATGATTTTGCAGAAGCGCTTTCTAAATTTGATGAAGTGTTGTTGTTAGATATATATCCTGCCAGAGAACTGCCAATTGAAGGAGTAACATCGTCATGGTTATTAGATAAAATGAGTTTGAAAAGTAAAAAGCTTGTATCTAAAGAAAAACTGAGTGACGAAATATTGAAATCTGAGTCAAAAATTATAGCAATGTTAGGTGCTGGAGATATCGGATTATTGGTTGATGAAGTGAAAGAAAGTTTAGAAGAAAAATACACAAATCAAATATGAAAAAAGTAATAACATATTTATCTTTTTTCCTCTTGCTGATGTTTTTTGGCTTTTTGTATGGGTTTACTACAGGTAAAAATGGTAGTAAAAAGGTGAAAAATACAGTGGTTGAATTTGAAGCGGGAGACAATAACTTTTTGACGCACAGTATAGTTGATAAATTGTTAATACAAAATAAAGAATTTGTTAAAAACCAACCGAAAAGAGTGGTAGATTTACATTTTCTAGAAACTAATGTTTTGGCGAACCCGTATGTTGAAAAAGCAACCGTTTTTTTAACAGTAGATGGGGTGTTGAAAACTGTAATAAAACAGCGAAAACCAATAGCTCGAATTGTTGATAAAGGTAAGTCCTTCTATGTTGATAAGTTTGGTGTTAAAATACCAATGTCAACCAATTTTTCGGCTAGAGTACCGTTAGTTTCAGGGGTAAGGGAGTCTGAGGATATCAAAGAATTAATAGCGTTAATAAAGGCGATTGAAAGTAACGATTTTTTTTCAAAAGAAATCATTGCAATTCAAAAAAACGCTCAGAAAGAATATGTGTTTACTGTGCGTAGCGGTGATTATAAGATTCTTTTTGGAAAATTGGAAGATGTAGATATAAAGTTTAAAAAATTAATGGCTTTTTATAACAAAGCCTTAGTTGATAAAACGATAAAAAAGTATAAGATAATAAATGTAAAATACCACAACCAAGTTGTGTGCACAAAACAAAATCAAGATGGAAAACAATAAAATTGCAGTTGGTCTAGATATTGGTACTACCAAAATTGTTGCCATGATTGGTCGTAAAAACGAGTATGGTAAATTAGAGGTTTTAGGTATAGGTAAAGCCAAAAGTTTAGGTGTAAAACGAGGTGTGGTTAATAATATAACACAAACAATTCAATCAATACAACAAGCTGTTGATGAAGCACAGAGTGTTTCTGGTCAACAGATAGAAAATGTTGTAGTAGGTATTGCAGGGCAACATATTAGAAGTTTGCATCATAGCGATTATATAACTCGTGAAAAATCGGACGAAGTAATTGATCAAGTTGATATTGAAAACTTGGTTGAGCAAGTACATAAATTAGTAATGCTTCCAGGCGAAGAGATTATTCATGTATTACCTCAAGAGTTTAAAGTAGATAGTCAACCAGAAATTAAGGAACCTATCGGAATGTATGGAGGTAGACTAGAAGCAAATTTTCACGTTGTAGTAGGGCAAGTTTCTTCAATTAGAAATATTGGTCGTTGTGTAAAAAGTGCCGGGTTGAATTTGTCAGACATAACATTAGAGCCGTTAGCGTCAGCGTCAGCGGTGTTAAGTCAAGAAGAAAAAGAAGCAGGAGTAGCTTTAATTGATATAGGTGGAGGAACAACTGATTTAGCAATATTTAAAGATGGGATTATTCGTCATACGGCGGTGATTCCTTTTGGAGGTAATGTTATAACCGAAGATATAAAAGAAGGTTGTTCAATTATTGAAAAACAAGCTGAGTTATTAAAAATAAAGTTTGGTTCAGCTTGGCCAGGAGAAAATAAAGAAACAGAGATTGTTTCAATTCCAGGTTTAAGAGGAAGAGAACCAAAAGAGATAACCCTTAAAAATTTATCTAAAATAATACATGCAAGAGTACAAGAAATTATAGAGCATGTGTATTTAGAAATAAAGAATTATGGGCACGAAACTCAAAAAGGAAAGCTAATTGCAGGTATAGTTTTAACAGGAGGTGGTTCTCAGTTAAAGCATTTACGACAATTAGTTGAATATATTACAGGAATGGATGTTCGTATTGGTTACCCAAATGAACATTTAGCAGGAGATTCAGATGAAGTATTATCAAGTCCGTCATATGCAACAGCCGTTGGTTTGTTAATGGAAGGTTTACAGAAAGAAGAGTCTTGTGAAGTAGAAGAAATTGTTGAAGAACCAATTGAAGAAATAGAGCCAGAGGCGGTTGAAGAAAAAGAGGTTTTACAGCAAGAGGTAGAGCAAAGAACAAAAGAAAAGTCTAAGTCGTTTTTTGAAAAATTTACTGAAAGATTCAAAGAATTTTTAGATAACGCAGAATAGACAAGTTAAAATAAATAATAAAAATTACTCCTATTTATCCCCTAAAGAGGAGCGTAAAATGAATATGAATTAATAAAAGAAAAGTTATTATGAGCACAGAATTCAATAACATTTCATTCGACATGCCGAAAACACAATCGAATGCCATTAAAGTAATTGGTGTTGGTGGGGGAGGAAGTAATGCAGTAAACCACATGTATAGTAAACAAATTCACGGAGTAGATTTCGTAATTTGTAATACTGATGCACAAGCACTAGAGAATAGTCCAATTCCTAATAAAGTTCAGTTAGGAGCTCACTTAACTTCAGGGTTAGGTGCAGGGGCAAATCCTGAGGTTGGAGCACAAGCAGCAGCTGAGAGTATACAAGAAATTCAGCAAATGTTAAGTACACATACTAAGATGGTTTTTATAACTGCTGGTATGGGAGGTGGTACAGGAACTGGAGCGGCTCCTATTATTGCTAAAATAGCAAAGGATATGGATATTTTAACGGTAGGAATCGTTACAATGCCATTTCAGTTTGAAGGAAGAATGCGCTCAAAACAAGCTCAAAAAGGAATTGATGAATTACGTGAAAATGTAGATTCATTAATTGTAATTAATAACAATAAATTACGTGAGGTTTACGGTAATTTAGGTTTCAAAGCAGGTTTTTCTAAAGCAGATGAAGTTTTAGCAACGGCAGCAAAAGGAATTGCAGAGGTAATTACACATCACTATAAGCAAAATATCGATTTACATGATGCTAAAACAGTATTGTCAAATAGTGGTACTGCAATTATGGGGTCGGCAAAAGAAGCAGGAGCGAATCGTGCTAAAAATGCAATTGTAAAAGCTTTAGATTCACCATTATTAAACGACAATAAAATTACTGGTGCTAAGAATGTATTGTTGTTAATAGTTTCAGGAGCAAATGAAGTAACTTTAGATGAGATAGGAGAAATTAACGATTATATTCAAACTGAAGCAGGTTACGATGCTAATATCATTATGGGTATTGGAGAAGACGAAGCTTTAGAAGATGGTATAGCAGTTACTATTGTAGCTACTGGTTTTACGGCAGATCAGCAAGGAACAATAACAAATACTGAGGTAAAGAAAATTGTTCATACGTTAGAAGATGAGCAAAAAGCAACTTATAGTTTTGGTGAAAAGAAAATAGAAACAGCTCCTAGTATAGATGAACCTTTAACTGTTAAACCTAAAAATGAAAAGGTAGTACATGTTTTAGAGGAAGAGGAAGAAAAAACACCAAAGTTTAACTTAATTCCTACAACCGATGTAATTAAAAATATCGATGTAGTATATGATGAAATTGCTTTGGAATCAGTTTCTGAAGATGATTTTATCATTACGAATATAACAGAGCAAAAAGTTGAGAAGAAAGAGGTAAAGCAACAACCAATTCAACAAGATTTACTATTCGATTTGCCTTTAAATTCGTATGAAGAAGTTACGCCTAATACTCGTTTAGTTGAAACTACAAAAGAAATTGAAAACATTGATGTAGTTGCTGAGAATGTGAAGCCACAAGCACATCAAGTAGAGAAACGTTATGTCTTAGATGATTTTGATGTACAGCCAACTATAGGAAAAAGCTCAACTCCTATTATAAAAGAAGAAGTAGAAGAGGAGTTACAATTTGAAGTTACGAGTAAAGTTCAGGAAAAAGTTAATGAAATAGAAACAACAAGTGAAGAAGTTTCTCCGTTAAGTTTAACAATTTCTGAATTACAAAAGAGAGCACAGGAGAGACGTGAGAAGATGAAAGGCTTTAATTATAAGTTCAATGATCAGGTTAGTAAAAATATCGATGATATTGAAAAACAGCCAGCATACAAAAGATTGGGTGTAGATATTGATTCTGGTTCAGATATCAGTAAGTCAGATACGGCATTGAATACTGATAACAACGATTTATCACGTACCAATAATTCATTTTTACACGATAACGTAGATTAATTAAATAATAAAATATATTTTTAAATTCCCGATTTTTTCGGGAATTTTTTAATACTAAAAAATAATAACTATGAGTTTGCAAAAACAAGTAATGGATAAAATGAAAGAAGCTATGAAATCTAAAGATACAGTAGCTTTAACAGCTTTAAGAGCATTGAAATCTGCTTTCATGTTAGCTAAAACAGAATCAGGAGCAGGAGAGCTTTCAGAAGCTGAAGAATTAAAAATTATACAAAAACAAGTAAAACAACGAAAAGATAGTGCTGATGTTTTTTCAGAGCAAGGTAGAGAAGATCTAGCTGAACCAGAATTAGCTGAAGCAGCAGTATTAGAGCAGTTTTTACCTGAAGCACTTTCAGAAGAAGAAATAGAAAAGGTTGTAAAAGAAACAATCAAGAAAGTCGGAGCTGAAGGAATGAAAGATATGGGTAAAGTAATGGGAATTGTTTCAAAACAATTAGCTGGACAAGCTGATGGGAAAATAATTTCAACTATAGTCCGTAAAAATTTAGGATAACTAAATGGGCCCAGTAGTTCAACTGGATAGAATATCAGATTTCGGCTCTGACGGTTAGAGGTTCGAATCCTCTCTGGGTCACAAAATAAAAAGCAGTAGAAGTTGTTCTACTGCTTTTTTTAGGGAAAAAGAAAAAGGGGTGCACTCTCTTTTGAGTGAGCAATAAAAGTATAAAACAAGTATTTTAAATTGTGTAACAAATGTTACATAAGAGATGTTTATTTTAATGATATGAAATATTTTTCAATAATAAAATACACGGGAGCTTTCCTAAGTTTCTTAGGTGTAGGGATAAATATTGTGGAAAGAATTTATGTTAGTGTTTTTAGAAAACCAATTTTTGTGCATCTCTATTTGGTAAAAAAGAAACTTCCGAAGAAAAAGAAAGCTTTTTTAGTAGAGAATGTGTCCTTTTACACTAGACTTAACAATAAGGAAAAAGAATATTTTGAACATAGGTTAGTTCAGTTTTTTAGGAAGTATGATTTTGTTCAAAGAGGAAAGGTTGAATTAACACCAGAAATTAAAGTTTTAATAGCTTCATCATATATAAAACTAACTTTTGGTATGAGAAAATATATAACTACAACTTTTGATAGAATTATAGTTTACCCTCAAAGTTTTTATTCATTATCTACCAAAAAATATCATAAAGGAGAGTTTAATCCTCGATTTAAAACAATAGCTTTTTCATGGGAAGATTTTCTGTTGGGAGAAATTATTGTAAACGATAATTTAAACTTAGGAATTCATGAGTTTACACATGCATTAACTTTTCATGGAAGCAAATCGAAAGATGTAAGTGCAAAAATATTCTATAAAGTATTTGTAGAAATAGTAAGTTTTATGAATGATAAAAGAAATGTAGAGCAGATAAAAAAATCTAATTACTTTAGAAATTACGCCTTTACAAACAAATTAGAGTTTATGTCGGTAATTATGGAGCATTTTTTTGAAACACCAGAAGATTTGCAAAAGAAATTTCCGGTGTTATATAAGAAAATTAAAATAATGTTGAATTATTAACTTATAATTCTAATACTTTTATTTGATTGCGATGTAATTCTATTTTTTCTTGCTTTTCAAGAGCTTTTAATAAACGAGAAATAACAACTCTTGAAGTGTGTAAATCATTGGCTATTTGTTGATGTGTAGCTGAAATAACAACATTATTAGTAACCATTGCTTTATCTTTTAGGTATTTATACAGGCGATCATGCATGTTTAAAAAAGCAATAGAGTCAACAGCTTCAATAAATTCATTAAGTCGCGAATGATAACTTTGTAAAATATATTCCTGCCAGCTTTTGTATTTACTAAGCCATTCAGACATTTTATTTTTAGGTATCATCAATAGTTTGATGTCTGTTTCAGCTACAGCTTTAATTTTACTTTTTGTTTCTCCCATACAACAAGAAAGCGTCATAGCACAAGTATCACCTTTTTCTATATAATATAGCACAAGTTCATCACCGTCTTTATCTTCTCTTAATATTTTAATAGCACCGCTAATTATTAAGGGAATAGAAACCATATAGCTATCAACATCAATAATAATAGTATTGGCTTCAAACTCTTTGTAAACGGCTAAATTTGAAATTTCATTAATTAATTCATCTTCAAATATGTATCCGTAGTGTTTTTTTAAATCTAGTATCAATTTTGTCTTTGTTTTCAAGGGATAATTTACAAAGAAATAAAATAAAATGATATGATTTTAATCAGTTTTTCTGAGGGATTTATTTCTGAAATTTGATATAGAAATTAATAATAAAATCATATAAAAATGAAAAAAAGAACGCCAGTATCAGTTATTATGAGTAAAAATGTAATTACGTTAAGTAGTACAGATGATTTATTGCGTGCAGAAGAATTATTTAAAAAAGAACGTATAAGACATATTCCTGTAGTAAGTGGTTCAGAAATTAAAGGAATGCTTAGTTATACAGATTTATTAAGAATAAGTTTTGCTGATGCAATAAATGATGATGAAACAGATGTTGATACAGTAGTATATAACATGTTTACTATTGATCAAGTAATGGCTAAAAACTTAGTAACGGTTAGCTCTTCAACAACAATTAAAGAAGTAGCAGAAATTTTATCTAAAAAAGAGTTTCATGCGTTACCAGTAGTTGATAAGGGTGAACTAGTAGGGATTGTTACTACTACTGATTTGATTTACTACTTGTTAGAGCAGTTTTAAAAGTAAGGAAAAACCTTACTTATATTACGGATTTTTTTAACTAAGCTTGTTTTTTATAATTTATTTTTGAGAAAATAAAATATATTATTATGCTAAAAAACTTATCAAACTTAGGTTCAGTTTTAAATAAATCAGAGCAAAAGTCTATCAAAGGTGGTTGGATTTATGTTATGTGTTTAACATGTGATCCTCTTCCAGATGGTTATGTTTGTATGAACAAACCATTTTGTGGTGACCAAACTTAAAAAACAAATAAATTCTACTATTTATTTAAGGTTTTAGTAGAGGAAATTAAAGGCAATTTTATTTAATAAAATTGCCTTTATATATTTTAAGTAGTTTTTAAACTTAATTAATAATATCTTTTAAGTTTGAAATTGTTTCAGTAGGGTTATCACTTTTAAAAACAAAACTACCTGCAACTAAAACATCTGCTCCAGCTTCAATTAGTTTATTTGCATTTTGATCACTTACGCCACCATCAATTTCAATTTTACATTTAGAACTTGTAAACTCTATTAAGTGTTTTAATTGAGAAACTTTTTTATAAGTATTTTCTATAAAAGATTGCCCTCCAAAACCAGGATTAACACTCATAATGCACACCAAGTCCAAATCTTCAATAATATCTTCTAAAACAGCTATTGGAGTATGAGGGTTTAATGCAACTCCAGCTTTCATTCCTGAAGCTTTAATTGCTTGTATTGTTCTGTGTAAATGTGTACAAGCTTCGTAATGTACTGTTAAAATATCTGCTCCTAAGTCAGCAAAAGTATTAATATACCTATCAGGATCTACGATCATTAAGTGTACATCAATAGTTTTATTTGCGTGTTTAGATATTGCTTTTAAAACAGGCATTCCAAAAGAAATGTTAGGTACAAACACACCGTCCATGATATCAATATGAAACCAATCGGCTTTACTGTTGTTAACCATTTCTACATCTCGTTGTAGATTTCCAAAATCAGCTGCTAAAATTGAAGGAGCTACTAGTTTTTCCATTATATGTTGTTGTGTTGTTGTGAATGGCAAATATAGTTAAAACTATAAAGTGAATAAAAAAGAAAACTCTCGAGTAATCGAGAGTTTTTTATCATACATATAGTTGTATAACTATAGTTATTAGTTTTTAACCTAAGTAAGTCATTAAGATTTTGCTTCGAGATGTATGCTTTAATCTACGAATAGCTTTTTCTTTAATTTGTCTTACACGCTCACGAGTTAAATCGAAAGTTTCACCAATTTCTTCTAAAGTCATTGGTTGGTGCTCACCTAAACCAAAGTATAACTTAACAACATCAGCCTCACGAGGAGTTAATGTTTCTAAGGCACGATTAATTTCAATACGTAAAGATTCGTGTAATAAAGTTCTATCTGGGTTTGGAGATTCACCTGAGTTCAATACATCATATAAGTTAGAATCTTCACCTTCAATTAATGGAGCATCCATAGATACGTGACGTCCAGAGTTTTTCATAGACTCTTTTACGTCGTTAACAGTCATGTCTAATTTCTTAGCAATCTCTTCAGGACTTGGAGGTCTTTCGTTTTCTTGCTCTAAGAAAGCATACATTTTATTGATTTTATTAATAGAACCAATTTTGTTTAACGGTAAACGTACAATACGAGATTGTTCAGCTAAAGCTTGTAATATAGATTGACGAATCCACCAAACAGCATAAGAGATAAATTTAAAACCACGAGTTTCATCGAAACGCTTAGCAGCTTTAATTAAACCTAAATTACCTTCATTAATTAAATCAGGTAAAGTTAATCCTTGGTTTTGGTATTGTTTTGCTACAGAAACTACAAAACGTAAGTTGGCTTTAGTTAGTTTTTCTAAGGCTCTTTGGTCACCAGCTTTGATTCTTTGTGCTAATTCAACTTCTTCATCGGCAGTAATTAAATCTACCTTTCCTATTTCCTGTAAATATTTATCTAAAGATGCGGTTTCTCTATTGGTAACCTGTTTTGTAATCTTAAGTTGTCTCATGTAATTACGAAATATTTTAATTATCTATTGGCTTACATATTCTTATACGTAAGATGTTATATGAATGTTACAAAAAGGGAGAATTTTTTTATAAAATTTTCCAATCTGTTAAAGAATTGTTAATTTCGAACTTTGAAGAGAAAAATAAAAGTGACTTCTTCTAAAATAAAGTGTCTAAATAGCAAGTCTAATTATAACCATAAGGAAATCAAACTTAGCCCTTGAAAAGTCTTGATGCTACAAAATTTAGTGATGAAGAGCTGGTTGCTAAAATAGTGGAGAAAAATGATACTCATTTGTTCGCTGTTTTGTACGACCGCTATGCTGCTGTTGTATATAACAAGTGCTATGGTTTTTCTAAGAGCAAAGAAGAAGCTCAAGACTTAACCCACGATGTTTTTATACGCCTATTTGTAAAACTAAGAACTTTCAAAGGAAGATCTAAGTTTTCTACATGGCTATATTCCTTTACTTATAATTTCTGTGTAAATTACGTGCAAAGAAATAAGGAAAAGAAAAAGGAAAGAGTAACAGTAGTAACAGACCAAATTAAAGAAGAAACAAACGAAGATGAAATAGATGATGCTGATTTATTTGAGTTAAAATCGGATAAATTAGCTAAAGCACTCGAAATGATATCTCCTTCGGAGAAAATGATTTTATTAATGAAATATCAAGATGATATGTCTATTAAAGAAATCTCAGTATTATTAGAGTTGGGAGATAGCGCAGTAAAAATGCGTTTAAAAAGAGCCAAAGAAAAAGTAGTAAAAGCGTATAACAAATTGTAATAATTATGGATAATCCATTTAAGAAAATATTACATAGTGAAGAGTTGCCAGAGGTACTTAAAGAAAAAGTACTTAACGATGTGGCAATGATTAAGCTTTCAATAGATATGGCTGATTTATTTGTGGTAAAATACCCAAATACAATAGCTGATTTATTAGGAGGAGGTACGCCTAAAAAAGAGTCTGAAGAAGAAAACAACCAAAACTAAATATATACAACCATAACACACTATTATTATGAACGCCTTGCAAATAGATATTTTAAAACCTTTTAAAGATATTTTTCAAAATGTTGTAGATTCATTACCTACAGTAGTGGGATTTATCGGCTTTGTAATTGTTGCCTGGATAATTATTAAAGTATTCTTGTATATAGTGAGAAAGGCTTTAGCAAAAACTAAAATAGATGAATGGTCTAAAAAATTAAGAAAAACTGAGATTTTTGGAAATAGTACAATTAATATAGTGCTAACCAATGTAATCTTAGCCGTATTAAAATGGTTTTTAATATTAACATTTGTTATGGCAGGTTCTAATATTTTTGGACTTAATGTAGTTTCTGAAGGAATACAAAACTTTTTTGCGTATTTACCTAAACTATTAACAGCTCTTGGAATTTTTGTTGCGGGTGCGTATTTAGGTACTGTTGTAAAGAAGGCTATTCAATCAATGTTTAAATCACTAGAAATTTCTGGAGGCAATTTAGTTGGAAATATAGCGTTTTACTTAATAGTTGTATTTTTATCAATAACAGCATTAGATCAAGCAGGAGTAGATACTTCTGTTATAAAAAGTAACTTAACTCTGTTAATAGGTTCAGTACTTTTAGCTTTTACAATAGCTTTTGGTTTAGGTGCAAGAGATGCGGTTTCTAGATTGCTTTTTGGTTACTATTCAAGAAAGAATATAGGAATTGGTGAAAAAGTAGTGATAGGAGATGTAGAAGGAGTAGTTACAGCGATAGATAATATATGCTTTACAGTAACAACAGCAGATGGTAAAATTGTTTTACCGATCAAAGATGTGGTAAACAGTAAAATAATTATAAAAAAATAACGTATTAACTTTTTTTTTATATATTTGGCAAATATATTATATTAAAGAAAGATAATTTTAAGAAATGATAGATTTCGGGGGACTTCTATCTTATAGGTGAAGATTTATTCTTTGCTAATTAAATGGCCATTGAGAAATGGTCATTTTTTTTGTCTTTTTTTGTGACCATATAAAAATTAAAGTGTCTAAATAATTAGAGATAGGTATCGGGGGGCATCTATCTTTTTAAGTAAGTAAAGAATGGTTTTTGGAAACAAAAACCATTCGTTTTTTATAAAAAAAATAAAGAGGAATTGTGACTTAAACTTATTTTAAGTGTCTTACATAATAGAAGAGAAAAGGAAATATAATTTTTTAAATTATAGCCATAAAAAAACAGCTAATCAATTAGCTGTTTTTTTTATTGTTTTACTATTCAAAAGAGAGGTGTAAGAAAACTCCTCTTGTTCCTAAAAAGTCAATTGGGTCTGTCCATTGACTAGGATTTCTGTTATCGTACTTAAGCTCATTGTTTACAGCAAAGACTCCTCTTATAGAAGGTGAGAATTTAAAATAACTAAGGTAAAAGTCAACACCAATACCTATTTCATACATAAAGTTACTAGTGGTTGTTCTAAACTCACCTGCAAAATTATCATCGCTATTATTTTCATTACTAGAAAAATTATAGTCATAAGAAATACCTCCTAATACATAAGGTCTTATATTGTTAAGTCTATTAGTGCTTAACTTTAAAATTAAAGGTAGGTGTAAATAAGTAGCTCCCACTTCTCTTGTTCTTACATTATCAGCCCCAGCAATATGTTTAAAGGTTAATGTTTTGGTATTAGACATTAAACCAGGTTCAAATCGTAAGTTTACATTATTATGTAGTCTTAAATCTGCAATTAATCCTACGTTAAATCCAACAGAAGAACTTACTTCTACTTCGGCATTGTTAAATCCACTAGGTTTATATGCAACTTTATATCCGTTACTATTTAAGCCTAAATAAAATCCATAATGAAATAGAGGTTTATCAAAACTAGGTAAATTCAATACTTTTTCTTGTTGAGCTTGAGAAGAAATTGAAAAGATTCCAAGGATTCCGAAAAGTAAAAGTTTTTTTAGCATACTATTTTAAAGCGGTATAAATTGATGCAACTCCAAAAGTTACAGGTAAATTCTTTGCATTCTTAAACCCATTTTTTTGTAAAATATTGTTGAAAGCTTCTCCAAAAGGAAAAGAATTAGCACTTTCGGACAAATATGAGTAAGCAACTTTATCTTTAGAAAAGATTTTTCCTATAACAGGTAAAATAAAATTGGTGTAGAATTTATATCCTTGTTTAAAAGGAAACTTAGTAGGATTAGATGTTTCTAAAACAACAAACTTACCACCCGGTTTTAATACACGTAGTATTTCCTTTAATCCTTTATCCAAGTTTTCAAAATTTCTTACGCCAAAAGAAACAGTAATAGCATCAAAGGTGTTGTCTTCAAAAGGAATATTTTCACTATCGCCAACAATCATTTCTATTTTTTCAGACAAGTTAGCTTTTGCTACTTTTTGTTTTCCAACTTCTAACATTCCAGCAGAAATATCTAAACCAACAATTCTTTGTGGTTTTAACGCAGACATCATTAATGCTAAATCACCAGTACCAGTTGCTATATCTAATATTTGTTGGGGATTGTTTTCACCAACGAGCTTCACAACTTTTTTTCGCCAGCTTACATCAATTCCTAAAGAAATAACTCGGTTTAATCCGTCATAATCTTCAGAAATATTGTCAAACATTTTTGCTACTTGCTCTTTCTTTCCTAATTCAGAATCTTTATATGGTTTGATGCTTTTTGACATTTGATTTTTTTTACAATAAGATTATCCGTTAATAGCTACTACTTCACTAATTTGGTTAGGAAGCATTTCTTTAAGCATTGTTTCTATACCGTTTTTTAAAGTAACTGTAGATGATGGACATCCACTACAAGCACCTTGTAAAATAACACTTACCTGTTTTGAACTTTCATCATATGATTGAAAAGCAATGTTTCCACCATCAGAAGCAACTGCTGGTTTAATATACTCGTTTAAAATATCAACAATTTTAGCTTCAATATCAGTTAAATCTTCTTTAGGAATCTCAACATTTTGTTTTGTTTGTTGTTTAGGAAGCTCTTTAATAATTGTTTTTCCTTGTTGAATATATTCTCTAATGAAAGTACGTACTTCTTGATATACTTCATTCCATTCAATCATATCATATTTAGTAATAGATATGTAGTTTTCGGAAATAAAAATCTCTTTTACAAAAGGAAAAGTAAATAATTGTTGAGCTAAAGGCGAAGATTTACTAGCCTCTTCAATATTTTGAAACTCAACATCTGTTTGAGTAAGAGCTTTGTTAGTTCCAAATTTCATTACAGCTGGATTTGGTGTAACTTCCGCATATACTTCAACAGCTTCTTTTTTGGTAGTTTCTTCCGTTACTACAGACTTTCCTTCTTGTAAGTAGTTTTCTATCTGTTCACGAACTTCTTCTTCTACATCATCCCATTGAACAATGTCATATCTCTGAATAGCTATGAAGTTTGCTGTAACTAATACTTTCTTTACAAAAGGAAGGTAAAAAAGTTTTTGCGCTAAAGGTGAGTTTTTAGCTTCGTCTATATTGTTAAACTCATAACTACCTCCGTTTACTAGAATAGTATTACTAATAAACTTTAGTATTGTTTCGTTATTTGTTTCTTGTATATTTATTTTGATCGAACTCATAAGTTGTAAAATGAAGTGCAAAATTACGGTAAAAAACTGATATATGTATATATAAAAAGTCCTGCTTAAGCAGGACTTTCATGTTCTTTATTTTTTATAAACTATAAACTATAAACTATAAACTAAAAGTAATAGTTCCTGAAATTCGTGTAGTGTTGTTATTCAATTCAATAGGGTTTACATTTACGTTTGGTGAGTTATATATGTTATAAGGACTATTGTTTTCTGATTTACGATATGCTAAATCAAATTTAAAATCTCCAAAATTATAACCTAAACCTAAAGAGTATCCTTTTGTATGATCCTTACTTAATGCATTTTTAAATGGGCTCTCTTCAAAATGATAACCACCTCTAATACTCATATTATCGAATCGCCATTCAGTACCAATATTTAAAGAATGTGCGTTTTTAAAATCATTAACAAAGTTTTGATTTGCAGTTATAAAAACTGGATCGTTCTCTTGAAATTTCGTTCCGCTATAATCTCTGTACGTGTAATCCGCACTAATTAATCCTTTTTTACCAAAAACTATTGCAGCACTAGCAGTTAATCTACTAGGAGTTCTTAATTTGAATATATTAGAACTAAATTGTTCGCCGCTGTTAACATCTGTAGGTTGGTTTGAAGCAGAAATGTCTGTATACCCTAACCAGTCATCATATCTAGCATTATTAGGATCAAAAACATTTAAATTACTTTCTTCAAATACTTCAGGATACCAAGTAGGAGTTTCATAAGCTAAACCAAAACGGAAAGCTTGATTTACTTTATATATAAAACCAGCACTTAATGAAATTCCATTTCCTTCAAAAAAGCTATCCTGGATATTTAAAGCGTTTAAAGTATTACCGTTTGTATCTTCGTTTGTTTCCCTTAGTCTTGTTACTTGACCAAATCTAAAGCGATGAAATTTTATACTTGCTCCAGCAAATAACTTATTTTGATGTACAGCAGAGAATCCCATTTCTAAAATAGAACTTTCTCCTATAGTGGTATTGGTAAATCGTTGCTCTTGTCCATTGTCAAACTGATTAGTTGTGTCATCTGGGTGTTCATTAAATAGAGCTTGCCCACTATTACCTCTAGAAGAAAAAGAGTTTTCAAAATCACTTTTAAGTCTATAGTTAATATTTAAAGAAAAACGATTCCAATCAGAGCTATTTGCAGAATCAAAAGATAAAATAGCTCCTGCTTGAGAAATATTAAAATAATTGTCACTAGTATTTGTGTTAGTTCCGTAGTATGAAGCTAAGAATTCAGTGTTTCGATTGTTAAGGGTAGCAGAAAAAATACTTTTTTGAGCAACAGCTCCACCTGCTGGATTGATACTTATAGCAGAAACGTCTGCTCCAAGTGCTCCAAAAGCACCACTCATAGCTTCAAAACGAGCAGTTCCAAAACTATCATCTTTTGAAAAAAGTATCCCTATATCATTGTATCCTAAAGATTGAGAATAGGCAGTATAAGTACTGGCGATAATTATCGCAAAAGTTAAAATTCTTTTCATGTCTTTGTTAATTAGTTTAAAAACTTATTTAGGTAGGGTTGGTTAAATTTATCTACGTCTGCTACTTCTTGAACTACTTCTACCGCTAGAATAACTTCTGCTAGAAGAGCTACTTCTCGATGGTGTAGAATAACTACGAGTACTTCTCGATGGAGTTGAGTAACTTCTCGAGCTTCTACTTCTTGTTGGAGTAGAATAACTTCTAGAACTTCTCGTAGATCTATTTGTTGTAGTTTTAGAAGGTTTGTATCCGCCTGTTTTATAACTTCTACTGTTACTTCTTGTATTGTAACTGCTGCCACGAGTACTTCTTGTGTTACTTGAAGTCCTATTACCTCTAGTGTATCTATTTGAACTTCTTGAACTACCACGTGTGTTATACCCTCTTGTACTTCTTGTAGATCTTCCACTAGAATTGTAGCTACGTGTAGACCTTCTATTTGATGAGTTGTATCCGCGAGTATTACCTCTAGTACTTCTTACAGATCTAGTACTTCTGGTATTACGACGAGTAGAATAACTTCTATTATTTCTTGAATAAGCATTAGATGATCTTCTTGATACTGAAGTACCTCTTCTTCCAGTAGTATATCCTCTTCTGTAAGTAGAAGCAGTTCTGTATCCTCTATATGGGTTCGCACCTCTGTAAGGTCTGTAAAATCTATTATTGTAATATGGGCCGTAGAAGTGATTCCTGTAAAAAGGAGGGCAATAAAAAGAATTATAAAAACCACCAACTCCTACATAAAACCCAGAGTTATATGGATGCCAGTAAGGGTTGAATCCCCAATAACGAGTTCTCCACCAAGGACCATAGTAACCGTAATCAAAGAAAGGATCCCAATCCCAAGCATTATAATACCCCCATCTTGGTGAGGTGTTAATATTAATTACAACATCACTACTATTTGTATTGTACCCCCAAGGAGAGTTAGAATTATAGGTAATATTAGTTTCTTGCTCTTCTTCATTAATAATATCCTCTTCAGGATTGAAGTCAGAATCATCAGATTTATAACTTTCAATATCTGTAAAAATATCTGTTCCGTTTAATGCATCTAAACGTTCTATTTCTTTTGTAAAATAGTTTTCGTTGTATTCTTTATACTCTTTTCTATCAGCAACAACAACTCTACGTTCAGTCTCTATTTCTTGATCATCAGCATAAATTCCATCATCACTACCGGCAACCGTTTGGACTGTTCCGCAAGAAACAATTGTAGTAATCATTAATAATGATATAATGTATAAAGGAAGCTTGGTGTGGTAGTAATGTAACTTCATGTCTTATGTTTTTAGATTAGAACTAGCTTAATAAAAAACTGAAATGCAAAAAACAATTTCTTTGTTGGGCTTGTAGCCTTTTTAATGTAGTTTTGCAAATACAATTTTACGCATAAAAAATAACAATTTTTGTGCCAAACTTTTGATTATGAGCAAACATTTAACAAAAAGAGCAGAAGATTACTCTAAATGGTATAACGAATTAATTGTAAAAGCTGATTTAGCTGAGAATTCAGCAGTAAGAGGATGTATGGTAATAAAGCCTTACGGTTTTGCAATTTGGGAAAAAATGCAGGCAGAATTAGACAGAATGTTTAAGGAAACTGGTCATGAAAATGCATATTTCCCCTTATTTGTACCTAAAAGTTTGTTTGAAGCTGAAGAAAAAAATGCTGAAGGTTTTGCAAAAGAGTGTGCAGTAGTTACTCACTACCGTTTACAAAATGATCCTGATAATGAAGGGAAGTTACGTGTAGATCCTGAAGCTAAATTAGAAGAAGAGTTAGTAGTTCGTCCTACTTCTGAAGCTATTATTTGGAATACATATAAAGGGTGGATTCAATCGTATAGAGATTTACCTTTATTAATTAATCAATGGGCCAATGTAGTTCGTTGGGAAATGCGTACACGTTTATTCTTACGTACAGCTGAGTTTTTATGGCAAGAAGGTCATACAGCTCATGCAACTAAAGCAGAAGCTGTTTCAGAATCTGAGCAAATGCAAGAAGTATATGCAACATTTGCAGAAAACTTTATGGCAATGCCAGTAGTTAAAGGAGCAAAATCTGAAAGTGAGCGTTTCGCAGGAGCTGATAATACATTAACTATAGAAGCATTAATGCAAGATGGTAAAGCATTACAAGCGGGTACATCTCACTTTTTAGGGCAAAACTTTGCAAAAGCATTTGATGTGAAGTATACATCTAAAGAAGGAAAGCAAGAACATGTTTGGGCTACTTCTTGGGGAGTTTCAACTCGTTTAATTGGAGGATTGATTATGACGCACTCAGATGATGCAGGTTTAGTATTACCTCCTAAATTAGCTCCAATTCAGGTAGTAATTGTACCTATATATAAAGGAGAAGAGCAATTAGAAGCAATTTCAGAAAAAGTTGATATAATTGTTAAGGAACTAAGAAAGAAAGGAATTTCTGTTAAATTCGATAATAGAGATACTTTTAGACCAGGGGCAAAATTTGCTGAATATGAATTGAAAGGTGTTCCAGTAAGAATAGCTATGGGTAAACGTGATTTAGAAAATGGTACAGTTGAAGTAGCAAGACGTGATACTTTCGAAAAACAAACTGTTGCTAGGGAAGAAGTAGTAGATGTTGTAGAAAGTTTATTAAATGAGATTCAAGAGAACTTATTTAAAAAAGCTTTAGATTATAGAGATAGTCATATTACAGAAGTAGAGACATTTGAAGAATTTAAAGATGTTATAGAAAATAAAGGAGGATTTGTTTCTGCTCACTGGGATGGTACTATTGAAACAGAAGATAAAATTAAAGAATTAACTAAAGCAACAATTAGGTGTATTCCTAATGATGCAAAAGAAGAAGTTGGAAAATGTGTTTTCACAGGAAAAGAATCGTCTAAAAGAGTTCTTTTTGCTAAAGCATATTAAAAATTAAGCCCTGCTAATAAGTAGGGCTTTTTTATGTTTTAATTTAAGTGTAAGTCTAGTTTGTAATTTTAATACAGAAAAATTAAAATAAGGATCTTTTCTTTTAGGATTTAAGAAGTTTTTTTATTTTTATGAAAATCAGTTGTTTATATTGGTGTGGTTTAAAAGCTATTTCTAGCAAGTAAAAAAAATCACTTAAAAAGTAAAAAAAAATGAAAAAAGCTTTTGGTAAATAAAAAACTGTTTCTATATTTGCACCCGCAATCGCAAAATGATTGTTTTGGTCCGTTCGTCTAGGGGTTAGGACGCCAGGTTTTCATCCTGGTAACACGGGTTCGATTCCCGTACGGACTACAAAGTTAATTGACATTTATAAAGAGTTTAATTATATTTATAATTGGAAAATTAAAAATAAAATTATTGCAAATATAAAAAGTTATTGTATATTTGCACCCGCAATCAAAACGATTGTTTTGGTCCGTTCGTCTAGGGGTTAGGACGCCAGGTTTTCATCCTGGTAACACGGGTTCGATTCCCGTACGGACTACAAAGTTTTTTATAAACAAATAAGAATTAATAAAATGGCAAATCATAAGTCAGCAATTAAAAGAATTAGAAGTAACGAAGCTAAGCGCTTAAGAAATAAATATCAGCATAAAACAACTCGTAATGCTGTTAGAAAATTAAGAGCTACTGAAGATAGAAAAGAAGCAGAAGGTATGTTTTCGTCAGTTGTATCTATGTTAGATAAATTAGCTAAGAACAACGTAATTCATAAAAATAAAGCTGCAAACTTAAAGTCTAAGTTAGCAAAGCACGTAGCAGCTTTATAGAAAAAATAAGATTAGTTAATAGTAAAACGTTTCAATTTCGATTGAAACGTTTTTTTTGTGCTTTAAATTTAAAATAACATTTTATTCAAGGAGTTGTTTTTGATTTTTTTGAGTGTAATTAAGGAAGAAAGTTTATACAGAGTATAAGAGTATTAATCTGTTTGATAATGTTTTCCTTTAATAAGCTTATTAAGGAGTGTATATAGCTGTTTTTATGGCGCACAAATACATATTCTTCTATCGGTAGAGGAAAAAGAGTTGTTAAAAAACTCCTTACCAATCGTATTTTTTGTGGGCATCTAAACGAATGAAAATAAATAATAGAAGTGTAAAGCCCCATAATGAAGATCCACCATAACTAAAAAAGGGCAGAGGTATTCCAATAGTTGGTAATAAGCCTATAACCATTCCTATGTTTACAATTAGGTGAAAAAATATTATAGAAGCTACTCCATAGCCATAAATTCTACCAAATTTATTTGTTTGTTTTTCCGATAAGTATATAATTCGATATAGTAAAAACATAAACAGGATAATAACTAAAGAACTTCCCAAAAACCCCCATTCCTCACCTACAGTACTATAGATATAGTCAGTTTCTTGTTCAGGAACAAATTTTCCTTGTGTTCTATCGCCTTGTAAAAAACCTTTACCTAGAAAGCCTCCTGAGCTAATGGTTAATTCTGATTGATATGTGTTATATCCTTTTCCTTTAAGGTCTGTGGTTTTTCCTAAAAGAATATCAAATCTGTCTTTTTGATGAGGTTCTAATATGTTATTGTAAGTGTAGCTAATACCTAAAATAGAGATACTAGTAACAAGATATATGCTGATTATTTTTATGGCATTAAAACGTAAAAAACGCTTGTCTTTATACAATCCATATAGCACGGATAAAGTAATAATTGTTAAACAGATAAAAAGTATCCATTTAGCTCCAAAAGATATTGTAAGTATAAAAAGTATTATTGATAGTGTACCAAAAATTATGTAAGCAAGTGTTAATCCTTCTCTATTTAAAACAAAAAAGAAGGCAAAATAAATTAAAACTGATCCCATGTCAGGCTGAAGAGCAATAAAAAAAGCAGGTAAAAATATGACAAAGAATGCTTTTATTTGATTTTTAACAAGTTTCAAATTATACTGTCTGTCACTCATTAATTTTGCTAAAGCAAGTGCTGTAAATGCTTTTGCAAATTCTGAAGGTTGTAGACCAATACCACCAAAATTATACCAAGAAGTTGCTCCATTAATTTTCCGTCCTAATACTAAAACTCCAGCTAATAAAACTAGTGAAACTATATATAGAACACTGGCGAATTGTTCGTAGAATTTTGAATTAAAGAATAGAATTAAAATAATTACAGGTATACTTAGGCAAATGAAAATTAATTGTTTTCCATATTTACTCGAAAAATCAAAAAATTCTCTTGTATCATCAGTAGATGAAGCTGCGTAAATATTCATCCAGCCAAAACCAACTAATACAATGTATAATAAAACAAGTATCCAATCGATACCTTCAAATATGTTATTTCGTTCCTTGCGCAAGTGTATCTTTCTTTTGAATTAATTTATCATATTGCTCTTGAAGACTGTAGTTAATCATTCTGTCTTCTAAGTTTTTTCGAGAAACCTCTCCTTTAATATAGCTTTCAATCATTAAACTAGTTATTGGAGCAGCTATAGTAGAACCGTACCCTCCGTTTTCAATATAAACAGCCATTGCTATTTTAGGGTTGTCCTTAGGAGCAAAGGCAATTAATATAGAATGATCAGGAGCTGTTACCTTTTCTCCGTCTATAATTTTAATTTTGTTTTCAGCAGTACCTGTTTTACCGCATATTTCAATACCTTTTATTTGATACCATTTTGCTGTTCCGTAGGTGAAAACTTCGTGCATTGCATCTATTGCAATAGGAAAATGTTCAGGGTCAATTGTAGTAACTCTCTTAGTTGTATAAGTTGAATCAGTAATTGATTTATTATCTATTTTTTTTACAATATGTGGTGTGTAAAAATATCCTTTGTTAGCAATAGCAGCAGTCATATTTGCTAGTTGCATTGGTGTGGTAAGTATTTCTCCTTGTCCAATTGCGTTTGAAATAGTATAGGTGGATTTCCATCTGTTTTTATACCATTTGTTATAAAATAAAGTATCTGGAATCATCCCTTTTCTTCCAGAAGGTAGATCATAACCTAAATAATTTCCTAAACCAAAACTTTCAACATGCTTATTCCATTTTTCCATTCCTATTTTAGGGTTGCCAGATTTATCTACAATTTTCTTATAAGCAGTAGCAAAATAGCTATTACAAGATTTTGCTATCGCTGTTTTTAATCGGATAGGTCTTCCTACAATACCACAGTGACACCCCATAAATTCATTTTTTCGATTACCATATCTGTATCCATGTTGGCAATAAACTCCAGTATTTTTATCAATAACTCCTTCTTGTAGTCCTATTAGGCCATTAATAATTTTAAAAGGCGATCCCGGTGGGTACATGGCTTGTAAACCTCTATCGAAAGTAGGAATGTTTATAGTGTCATTAAATAATTTTACGGAATTAGGAGATCTTTTTCGTCCGACCAATAGATTTGGGTCATAGGATGGAGCAGTAACTAAAGCTAAAATTTCTCCAGTCTTAGGTTCAATAGCAACAATCCCGCCTCTTTTACCTTTCATTAATAACTCACCATATTGCTGTAGTTTAGTGTCTATGGTAAGTGTTAAATCTTTACCAGGAACAGCTAGTGTATCGTATTTCCCATTTTTATAGGTCCCTGTAATTTTATTTAGGTTATTTCTCTTGAAATGTTTTTTTCCTTTAACTCCTCTAAGGACGTTTTCATATTGTTTTTCAACACCTAGTTTTCCTATTAACTCTCCTTGTTCGTAATAGTTACTGGCTTTTGCTTTTCTTTCATTAACCTCCGCAATGAATCCTACAATGTTAGCAGCGGATTTAACAGGGTAATTTCTAATAATACGTTTTTGAATATAAAAACCTTTGTATTTAGGTAATTTTTCTTGTAAATAAGCAAAGTCTTCTTTTGCCAATTGTTTTAAGAAAACTGAGGGTAACCAGCGAGCAAATTTTACCGCTTTTTTATAACGTTTTTTAAAACTTTCTTTATCAATTTTTAAGAGAGAACAAAATTCTAGAGTATCTAAAGGTTCAACATCTTTAGGCACTATCATTACATCATATGATAATTGATTAGCTACTAATAATTTTCCATTACGATCATATATATGACCACGCTCAGGGTAGTCATATTCAATTTTTACAGTAGAGCTTTGTATTGGGTTTTGATTACCGCCACGAAGTATCTGTAATTGGAAAAGCCTTACGATATATATGATTCCAATTAATGTGACTAAAAAAAATAGTAAAAAACTTCGTTTCATCCGCTGTTTTTATCTTTATTGTTGATGACAGATGTTGTTAAAATATGGTTATGCAAGTTTTCTTTTAAAGATAAAACTTCCTAAGAAATATAATACTAACGTAAAAACACTAGAAAAAAGTGTTTTAATAAGTACGTCTGAAAAATTATAAAAACTAAAATTAATTAAACTAAATAAAATGAAATGATGTATAAGTGTTAAAATTACAGTGTAATTAAATACTTTATCAAATGTTTCTAACCTTAGGTTAAATAATAAATAATCAGATTCTGTTTTCTTAAAGATAGTTTTCACTAAAAATAGTCTTATATATGCTATGAATAAAATAGAAAAAGCATGCATGCCTCCTGAGTTAGAAAAGCTATCAACACATAAGCCAAGTAAAAAAGCTAAACTTAAAAAAGGAAAACGGTTAGTGTTTAAAGGGTAAAGAAAAACAAAAACTATATATAAATAAGGATTTACATACCCTAAAAAAGATACATTGTTTAACACAAGAACTTGTAATAACAAGAGAAAAACAAATAAAAATATGATATAGATAGTCTTATTCATTTTCTACAGTTTTAATTTCTTTTTTATCTAAATTTATTATCATGTAAACATGTCCTAAGTTAGACATATCATTAAATAATTTAACATCAATAGTGTTAGAAGCTGATAATTTTTCAGGAACTTCAAGTATAGTTCCAATAGGGATTCCTTTTGGAAAAATAGTAGATTTACCTCCAGTTATAATTGTATCTCCAACCTTGAAAATTGCTTGACGAGGAATGTCTGTTAATTGAACTGTATTGTAATCTTTTCCATTCCAAGTTAAAGTCCCAAAATGATTGTTGTTTTTAAAGCTAGCATTGATTCTACTTTTTGAATTTAAAATAGATTGAACTCTAGCATATTTACCAGAAACATTATCAGTAATTCCTATAACTCCTTTACTATTAATAACAGCCATTTCTGTAGAAACACCATTTTTTGAACCTCTGTTGATAGTTATAAAGTTGTTGGATTTGTTATATGAGTTATTGGTAATTTTTCCGTTAATGTATTTGTATTGTTGGTTTGGATATAGCGAATCTGACACTGAAGTAATTTTTGTTGTGTCTATTATTGCGTAAATTTTTTCTAATTTATTTCGCAACAAAGTATTTTCTTCAGCAAGTAAGTTGTTTTGGTCTTTTAAATTTAAGTATTCAGAAATTTCTGAAGACTTATTATACAAGCCACCAGTAATAAAATTAGTTGAGCTAATAAATTTACTTCGGTGAAAAGAGTGATTATTAATGATTAATGCAACAGCAATAATTTCTAAAAATAGAAAAAACAAAAAGTGTTTATACTTCTGTAAGAAATAAATAAGCTGTTGCATAAATAATCATTAAAATTTATTTGATTAATACAGATTTGTATTTTTCAAGATTTTTCAATGCGATACCAGTTCCACGAACTACAGCACGTAAAGGATCTTCAGCAACATAAACAGGTAAATCAGTTTTTCTAGATAAACGTTTATCTAAGCCTCTAAGCATAGATCCACCACCAGCTAAATAAATACCAGTATTATAAATATCGGCAGCTAATTCTGGTGGAGTTTTTGATAAAGTTTCCATAACAGCATCTTCAATACGTAAAATTGATTTATCTAATGCTTTAGCTATTTCTCTATATGAAACTTGTACTTGTTTTGGTTTACCACTTAATAAATCACGTCCTTGAACCATCATATCTTCTGGAGGAGTGTCTAAGTCTTCTGTTGCAGAACCTATTTGAATTTTGATTTTCTCAGCAGTAGTTTCACCTACATATAAGTTGTGCTGTGTACGCATGTAATACATAATGTCACTAGTAAATAAATCACCAGCAACTTTTACAGATTGATCACAAACAATACCTGCAAGTGCAATAACAGCAATTTCAGTTGTACCACCACCTATATCAATAATCATATTACCTTTAGGTTCCATTATATCAACACCAACACCAATTGCAGCAGCCATTGGTTCATAAATCAAATAGATTTCTTTAGCATTCATATGGCGACCAGAATCGATAACGGCACGTTTTTCTACTTCAGTAATTCCAGAAGGAATACAAATAACCATTCGTAATGATGGTGGGAAAAGCTTCTTTTTTATGGCAGGAATTTGTTTTACAAATTCTTTGATCATTTCTTCCGAAGCCTGAAAATCGGCAATAACCCCATCTTTTAATGGACGTATTGTCTTAATGTTTTCGTGTGTTTTTCCTTGCATTCTGTTCGCTTCATGACCCGTAGCAATAATTTTACCAGTCAATCTATTACGAGCAACAATGGATGGATTATCGATAACAACCTTTCCGTTGTGTATAATTAACGTGTTTGCAGTTCCTAAATCTACTGCAATGTCTTCAGTCATAAAGTCGAAAAAACCCATATGGTATCCTTGTTTTTTATATTTAAGTGGAATCTTACAAATCTAATAAAAATCTGTAATGTTTCTGCATCTAAAATTATTAATGTTTAAAATGTCTTGTTCCTGTAAAAACCATTGAAACTTCATTGTTATTACAGAAATCAATACTTAGTTGATCTTTAATAGAACCACCTGGCTGAATTACACTTTTTATACCTGCATTATGTGCAATTTCTACACAATCTGGAAATGGGAAAAAAGCATCACTAGCCATTACAGCACCATTTAAATCGAAATTAAAACTATTAGCTTTTTCAATTGCTTGTTTAAGAGCATCAACTCTACTAGTTTGTCCAGTACCACCAGCTAATAATTGTTTGTTTTTTACTAAAATAATAGTATTTGACTTTGTGTTTTTACATAATTTAGAAGCAAACAATAAATCATCTAACTCATTATTATTTGGTTTATTGTTTGTAGGGTATGATAGATCCTCTAATTTGTCTGTAATAAAGTCTTTATCTTGAACTAATGCTCCATTTAAGCAAGTTCTTACAGTAGTTTTAGGAAGTTCAACTTCTTTTTGAACTAGTAAAACTCTATTCTTTTTTCCTTTTAAAATTTCTAAAGCATCATTATCAAAAGATGGAGCTATAACTACTTCACAAAATAATTTATGAATTTCCTCAGCAGTAGCTTTATCAATATTGGTGTTTGAAATTAAAATACCTCCAAAAGCAGATACAGGATCTCCTGCCAAAGCATCAGCATATGCTTGGTAAATTGTTTCCCTTTGAGCAAAACCACAAGCATTATTGTGTTTTAAAATAGCAAATGTTGGATTTTCTCCTTTAAACTCGTTCATTAAATTTACAGCGGCATCTACATCTAATAAGTTGTTGTAACTTAATTCTTTTCCGTGTAATTTATCAAACATAGCATCTAAATCGCCAAAAAAGAAACCTTTTTGATGAGGGTTTTCTCCATAACGTAATGTTTTACCATTTGTTTCGCTAATTTTTAAAGAAGCTTCTTCATGGTCGGCATTAAAGTAGTTAAAGATGGCTGTGTCGTAATGAGAAGAGATGTTAAAAGCTTTAGCAGCAAACTTTTTTCTGTCTGCTATAGAAGTTTCACCACTATTTTCAGAAATTAAATTTAAAAACTCATCGTATTGTTCCATAGAAGAAACTATTACAGTGTCTTTAAAGTTCTTTGCCGCAGCTCTAATTAAAGAAATCCCTCCGATATCAATTTTTTCAATAATATCTTGTTCAGGAGCACCTGAAGCTATTGTTTTTTCAAAAGGATATAAATCTACGATAACTAAATCTATTTGAGGGATGTTATATTCTTGCATCTCTGCTACATCACCTTCATGGTCTTGTCTATTTAAGATTCCACCAAACACTTTTGGGTGTAATGTTTTTACTCGACCACCTAAAATAGAAGGATAAGAAGTTACATCTTCAACTGGTACTACTTGAATACCTAAATCTTTAATAAATTTTTCAGTTCCTCCAGTAGAATAAATAGTTACCCCTAAATCGTTAAGCTTTTTTACAATAGGTTCTAATCCGTCTTTGTGAAATACCGAAATTAGGGCAGATTTAATAGTTTTTGTATTGTTCATTGTTGTTGTGTTGTTAAGCGAACAAAGCTACTAAAACAGTAAAGGTTACGCAATAATTATTTTAGAAGATAACAAAAGAAAAACACCACCAAAAATATTAGAATTTTGGTGGTGTTTTATACAACAAAATGTGAAAAAAGTATTGTTTTATTCCGCATTTTCTAAGAAATCGCGAAACCACATTGTAAATTTTTCTAATAAAGATTGTTGAGATTTTGATTGAGCATTAGCATTGCCTAATGCAGCATAAGAAGGGTATTCTTTAGTGCTCATAATTAAGGGGATTATGTGGGATTAATAAAACTGTTCAAATAAAAGAAAAAAAATCCTAATAATCAAATGTTTACAAAAAAAATTAAATAAAAGTGGCAACTTTTTTACATGTATACTCTAATAACTCTTCATCATCTTTAGAAAAAGCGTTAACTGTATGAGAATCAATGTCTATTTGCCCGATATTTTCTTCGTTTACAAAAATTGGAATTACAATTTCAGATTTTACCTTCCATCCGCATGAAATATAATTATCTTGTTCGCTAACATCTTGAACAACAAAGTTTTCATTACTAACAGCTACTTGACCGCAAATCCCTTTTCCAAATGGAATAATAGTATGGTCAGTAGGTTCTCCATTAAATTGAGCTAATTTTAATTCCTCTTTATCTCCGTTTCTGAAATAAAACCCAACCCAATCGTAATAAGAAATCTCAGAAGCTAAGTAATCACATATTTGTTGTAGCTTTAATTCTTTGTCAGAATTGCTATCTGTAATTTTATCAATATTATTTTTTAAATCTTGTAAGTTCATTATTCGTAAATTTAATACCTAGTTCGTAATCAAACGTTAGAACTTACAAAAGTAGTTTTAACAACTGTTATAAAAAACACAATTTTGATTTTTTGTACATTTGCATTTCATGAAACAGTTAATGTCTAAAATATTTTCTACAGTACTAGCTTTGTTAGTGTTGTTTTCTACTTTTTCTTTTACGGTAGATAAACATTATTGTGGCGATTTTTTAGTTGACATATCTTATCTTGGTGAAGCAAGTTCTTGTAATGGATTAGAGCAAGACGATTGTGAAAGTACAGAAAAGAAAGATAAATGTTGTAAAAATGAAGTTCATCAAATTGATGGACAAGATGAAATTCAAAAAGTTTCTTCAGAAAAGATAGTTTTTAAGAAAGCTAAATTATTTGTAGCTTTTTTAATGTCTTATAAATTGATTTTTCAAGAAGAAGAAAAACAATTTATACCTCACCAATATTATTCACCACCTGATTTAGTTTTCGATATACAGGTACTTCACGAAGTTTTTATCATATGATTTTATAATTCTTTTCAGTTGAAATAAGAATTGTAGAATTTAGTATGATATTAAATAATGAAAAATAATATACTCAGTATTTTATTACTGATTACTTCTATAGCTTTTTCTCAAGAAACAATTGAAGGAACAGTTGTAGATAAAAATAATCCTAAAGATAATTTAGGGATTTATGGAGCTAGTGTATACTGGTTAAATACAAGTGTAGGGGTAACTACTAATGAACAAGGTAAATTTGTAATACCTTATAAAAAAGAATATAAAAAGTTAGTAATTAGTTTTGTTGGTTATAAAACAGATACATTAATTGTTAATAGCTTAAAACCTATACGTCACTTTTTAAATGAGAGTAATACGTTAGAAGAGGTTTCAATAAAAGCAAAGAAAAGTGCTACCCAAAGATCGTATTTACAAACTCAGAATTTAGTAACGATCAATAGTGAAGAGTTATTAAAAGCTGCTTGTTGTAATTTATCAGAAAGTTTTGAAACGAATCCATCTATTGATGTGAACTTTTCAGATGCTTTAACAGGTACTAAGCAAATTCAAATGCTAGGTTTGGAAAGTCCATATTTATTAATAACACAAGAAAATATTCCTTCTATTAGAGGAGCTTCTCAAGCATTTGGACTTTCTTTTACTCCGGGAACTTGGGTTGAAAGTATTCAAATAACTAAAGGAGCGGGAAGTGTAACTAATGGTTATGAAAGTATTTCTGGACAAGTAAACGCAGAACTGGTAAAGCCATTTACCGATTATAAGTTCTTTGCAAATGCTTATGGTTCTGTAGGAGGAAGGTTAGAGTTGAATACACACTTTAATCAGGAATTGAATGATAAGTGGCAAACAGGAGTGTATGTTCATGGAGATTATAGAGGGCAGAAGTTTGATAATAATAAAGATGGGTTTTTAGATAATCCTTTAGCAGAACAAATTAATATAATGAACCGATGGCAGTATACTAATGTTGAAAAAGGTTGGGTGAGTTTTATTAATTTTAGATACTTAAATGATGAGAAACAGGTAGGGCAAACTAATTTTAATCCAGATATTCATAAAGGATCAAATACTATATGGGGAAGTGAGATTAAAACAAAACGATTTGATGCTTCTACAAAAGTAGGATATGTATTTCCAGATTTACCTTTTCAAAGTATGGGCTTTCAAGCTGCTTATAGTAATCATAAACAAGATTCGTATTTTGGTTTAAGAGATTATAATATTGAGCATCAGAGTTTTTATGCCAATTTTATTTTTAACTCAATTATTGGAGATACTAGAAATAAATTTAAAACAGGAGTTAGTTTTACATATGATAGATATGATGAGTTTGTAAGAGTAACTACAGCTCAAAATTATAATCGTAAAGAAAATTCTTTTGGTGCTTTTTTTGAATATGCTTACGATAATTCCGAAAACCTTAGTGTTACAGCAGGATTAAGAATCGATACTCATAATTTATTAGGAACTTTTATAACCCCACGTTTACATGCTAGGTATGTGCCTTGGGAAAGAGGAGTTTTGCGAGGTTCGATAGGTAAAGGAAGAAGAAGTGCAAATATTTTTGCTGAAAATCAACAATTCTTTGCTTCTTCAAGACAAATCAATATAGATGATGTTGGTGGTGAAATTTATGGTTTAAATCCAGAAGAAGCATGGAATTATGGGGTCTCTTTTTTACAAGGGTATAAACTTTTTGGAAGAAAAGGAGATGTTACTTTTGATTTCTACCAAACAAACTTTACAAATCAAGTTGTGGTAGATTGGGAAAATCCTCAAGAAATTTCATTTTATAATTTGAATGGAAAAAGTATAGCAAACAGTTTTCAGGTTGAAATAAATCAGAATATTATACCGTATTTTAATACAAGGTTTTCATATAAGTTTTATGATGTTACTACCGATTATAAGTCAGGAAACTTAGATAAGGCTTTACAAGCAAAACATCGCTTTTTTGCCAACGTCTCGTATGAAACTTCAAAAAAAGAAAATGATGCCCGTTGGAAGTTTGATGTAACCTATAATTGGATTGGTGAGCAGCGATTGCCAAATACACAATCTAATCCGGTACAACATCAATTACCTACATATTCAGAGAGCTATAATTTATTGAATGCTCAGATAACAAAAGTGTTTTCAAAAAAGTTTGAGATTTATGCGGGAGCAGAAAATATTACAAACTATAAACAGAAAAATCCTATCATAGAAAGTAATAATCCATTTGGAGCAAACTTTGATACAACAATTGTGTATGCGCCTATATTTGGAAGTAATTTTTATACAGGATTACGATTTAAAATTGATTAATAAAAAATAGTAGAACAATTAAATAATACATAAAAACATGAGAAAAATAATATTTATAATAGGTTTATTGCTGATTGGTTTTTCAGCACAAGCTCAGAAAAAGAAGAAAAATGCAAAAGTATCTTTAGAAGTAGATGGAGTTTGTATGATGTGTAAAGGACGTATTGAAAAAGCTGCTTTAAATAGTAAAGGTGTTAAATATGCACAATGGAATGTAAAAACTCATGAGTTGAAATTAATTATTGATGAGCGTAAAACAGACGTTAAAACAATTCAACAAAACTTAGCAAATGTTGGTCATGATACTAAAGCTATAAAAGCAACCAAAGAAGCGTATGATAATTTACATCCTTGTTGTAAATATAGAAGTGAAGAAGTGCAAGAAGATCATAAGAAAGAAAATAAATAAAAAAATCCCGAGTTTTTACTCGGGATTTTTTGTTATAACATTTGTAGGTTGTTTACTTCTTGTTGAGTTAACTCTCTCCATCTACCACGTGGTAAATTCTTTTTAGTCATGCCAGCAAAAACAACTCTATCTAATTTTTTTACAGTATATCCAAAGTGTTCAAATATTTTACGAACAATTCTATTTCTACCAGAATGAATTTCAATACCTACTTCCGTTTTTCTTTCACCTTCTACATAAGAAACGGCATCAATAAAAACTTTTCTTCCTTCAATAATTACATCACCTCTTAGTTTGTCTAAGTCAGATAACGAAAGTTTCTTATCTAAAGAAGCATGATATAATTTACGAACGTTGTGTTTTGGATGAGTTAGCTTTTTTGCTAATTCTCCATCGTTAGTAAATAATAATAAACCAGTAGTGTTTCTATCTAACCTACCAACAGGGTAAATACGCTCTTTTGTTGCGTTAGCTACAATTTCCATAACTGTTTTACGACCACGGTCATCTTCCATCGTAGTAATATAGTTTTTAGGCTTATTTAATAAAATATAACGCTTTTTTTCTATTGAAATTAAAGTTCCATCGAAACGTACTTCGTCTCCAGGTTGAACTTTATATCCCATTTCGGTAACCAATTTATTGTTTACTGAAACACTACCGTGTTCAATATAAGTATCAGCTTCTCTACGAGAGCAGATTCCTGAGTTAGCAATAAATTTATTTAAACGAATACCGGTATCTTCAGTTTTTTTCTGAGCAGGTTTATTAGGTTTGTTTTTTTTGAAACCTTTATTAAATCTTTTATTTCCTTGAGGATTGCTGTTACGATCAGCTTGTCGTCCTCTCGACGAGTTTTTTGAATTCATGCTTAAATTTTAAAAAGTGGGCAAATGTACGCCAATTATTTGATTTTTAATCTAAAACTTCAACGACTTTGTCTAAAATTAATGACTTATCTATGAATAGTAGACTAAATACTCCTATTAATAATAAGATTTTTAAAATATTGTGTAACAGGCGATACTGATTTATTCTGGTTGCTTTCCAGGTGTAAATTCCAATAAAAAATAAAGTGAAAGCAGCTAAATAGAAATAATATTTCATATACTCAATAGCAGGGTAGTTGTATAAAACCCCAATTGGTGTTAAGGTTAAAACCATTAATAGGATAATTAGCTTCTTGGTGTTCTTTTCTCCGTATTTTACAGGAAATGTATTATAGTTGTTAGCAATAGCTCCTTTTATATTTTCTAGATCTTTTATTAATTCTCTAATCATGATAACTAAAAAAAGAAATACAGCATGTACAAAAATTACTTTTGAAAAATTTTTATAATGTATAAAAACAACAAAAAAAGGCAGTATAGTTAGAGTAGTTACGCTTATTAGACCTATAAAAGGATGTTTTTTAAGTTTGTGAGAATAAAACCATATGCCAAAAATATATAAAGCAAAAAATAAAGCTGCTCTCCAAGATACTAGCCATCCAAAACCAAAACCAACAAAATTTAAAAAGAAATATAAAGAAAGTTTAGTTTCTTGTTTTACATAAGAGTCGATACCAGATTTTATAGGTCGATTAATTCTATCGGCATTTTTATCGTAAAAATTATTTATGATATACCCAGAAGCAACTACTGAAACTGTTGCGATAACTAAATAAAGTAAGTGCCAGTCTAAAAGAACAGGTTTTATCGATTTTTTATCTGAAAAAATAAAAATAGCAGCCAAATATTGGGCTGCTATTAATACTAATATATTATATCCTCTAACTACAGAAAGAAGACTAAATATTTTTAACAAAAAAGTATTTGTTTTTAAAGTACTACTCATGGTAATATTATTAAAAACGATATACTAATTCTAATTTATAATCTTTTAAACTGTTTTTTGCTTTCTGGTAATCTTCAGTAAAACCTAAGATATAACCACCACCACCAGAACCGCAAAGTTTTAAATAATAATCGTTGGTTTGAATACCTTTTTCCCAAACTTTATGAAAAGGAGTAGGAATCATAGGTTTAAAGTTCGTCAAAACTACTTTTGATAACTTTTTTACATTGCCAAATAACGATTTAATATTTCCCTGTAAGAAATCATCGATACAAGCATCAGTGTGAAGAGAAAATTCTTCACTTAACATTTTACGGAACCCTTCGTTCTTCATTTTATTCATAAAGATATTTACCATAGGTTCAGTTTCTCCAATTTGTTCAGAGTCTAATAAAAATACAGCTCCTTTACCTTCTTTTTGAGAAGGAATACCAGCAGGTTCAATATTTTCTTTTGAGTTTATTAAAATTGGTAAACTTAAATATGAATTTAAAGGGTCTAAACCAGAACTTTTTCCATGGAAAAAAGATTCCATCAATGAAAAAATCTGTTTTAGTACTAACAGTTTATCACGAGTTAAGTTTTCTAAAACAGTAATTTTATTGTTAGCATATTTATCATAAATAGATGCAACTAAAGCTCCAGAACTTCCTACACCATATCCTTGTGGGATTGATGAATCGAAATACATTCCATTATCGATATCATTTTTTAAAGAAGTTAAATCGAAAGAAACAATATTTGAATCTAAATCAGCAAGGTATTGATAAAAGTTGGCTAAACTATTATTTGACTTGCTTGCTTCTCCTGTTAAGTTACTAGCCGATTTTAAGGCTCCTTTGTATGAGTTAAATGGAATAGCTAACCCTTTAGAGTCTTTTATAATTCCATACTCACCAAAGAGTAATATTTTTGCGTAAAATAAAGGTCCTTTCATAATTTTTTAGTTACAAGGCAAAAGTACAAGTAATTGTATAAGTGTACAAACTAGTACACATTTTTATAAAATGTCTTCCAAACTCCAACTTTTTCGTTGTCTCTGTATTTTCCTTTGGTTTCTATTTTACCATTTTTGTAAAAGGTTTTCCATACACCTTCTCTTTTACCATCGTTATATTTTCCTTGTTGTTTTAATTCACCAGATTCGTAAAAAACTTTACGAACTCCGTCTAACTTACCATTTTTATAATTAGCCTTATGAAAAGGTTTACCATTAGGGTGATAATAAATAACTAAACCGTCAAATACTTCCCCGTCAGGTTTATTAACAGTACTGTATCCTTCCATTTGAATTTGGCCATTTTTATAATAATCTACAATCCAAAAACCATCTTTAATTTTTTTTGGTGCTGGTCTATAGAATTCATGATTCTCTTTTGTTGTTTCTTTCCAGTTTTTATCAAACCAAATTGTTTCTTGACCAGTTATAGATGAAGTTAAGAAACCAAAAAACATAACTATTATTAATGTTGAAGTTTTCATAATTTCAAGGAATTTAAGGTTATAGTGGTTTTGCTCCCAACCCCACACTATCACAAATATACTGATTTTTTTGGCAGTAATTAGCTAAATGATTCTTAATAAATAGCTCTACTTCAGTCTTTTCTGAGTTAGGGTAAAGAACATGAACATTTGCACCAGCATCTAAAGTAAAGCAAATGTTACTATCATTTTCATTACGATATTCCCATATTTTATTGATAATTTCTAAAGTGTTAGGTTTCATTAGAATAAAATAAGGGTTACTAGTTAACATCATAGCGTGCAATGTTAATGCTTCACTTTCTACTAAATTTACAAAGGCTTTAATATCGCCATTTTGAAGTATTTCTGCTATTTTTTCTAAATTTTCATTTGCTTGTATAAAGCGTTGTTCTGCATAAGGGTGATTATGCATTAAATTATGACCTACAGTCGAACTTACTTGCTTTTCACCTTTATCTACTAATAAAATAGTATCGCAATAGTTTTCAAAAATAGGATGAACTTTATAAGGTAATTTTACACCATATAAATCGGAACTACCTTCAATAATTGGGTGTTTACCCCAAACAACAATTGGTCCTTTAATACTTCTACTAGCACTTCCAGACCCGAGTCTGGCTAAGAAAGAAGCTTTTTTATTTATAAACGATTCTGTTAAGTCAGGATTTAATTTGTTTTCTAAATTCATTAAACACATGGCTATAGCAGACATTCCACTTGCAGATGATGCAATACCACTACTGTGAGGAAAAGAATTTTTAGAAGAAATAACCATATTGTACTCTAATATATATGGGCAATATTCTTGAATTCTTTCAAAAAATTTAGCAATTTTAGGTTTGAAATCGTCTTTCTTTTTTCCTTCAAAAAACAATTCGAATTGAGCATTCTCATTTTTTTCCGATTTAGTAAACTCAATTGTAGTTGTAGTATGACAATTGTTTAAAGTAAAGCTAATAGATGCGTTTTTAGGAATTTGAGGTTCACTTTTCCCCCAATATTTAACTAAAGCGATGTTGCTTGGAGTTTGCCATGTAACGGATAAGTTTTCTACTGATTTTTCAGAAGCTTGGAATTTAAATTCTGCTGTATTCAAAGTGTAAAAATTTTGCCGTAAAGATAAAGTTTCACTTACACTTCTGCTAATTTTTGTAATGTGCTTTCTTTATAACTTCTACTAATAGGTAATGCCTTTTTATTTATTTCGATAAACTCATTAGTATAGGAAGAGATTTTATTAAGAGAAACAATATAAGATCTATGAATTCGAACAAAATTATTTTGAGGTAATTTATTTTCTATATTGCTCATTGTTTCTCTTGTAACTACAACATTTTCTTTAAGAAAAACTTTAACGTAATCCCCCAGACTTTCTATGTATTCAATTTCATTAAAATCGATTTTTATCATTTTTCTATCTGAGCGAATAAACATAAATTCTTTTTTGCTAGATCCCTTTGTAATGGAAAGTGTATTATTGGTTTTTGTTACTTTTTGAACAGCTTCAAAAAAACGTTCGAAAGCAATTGGTTTTAATAGATAATCAACTACATTTAAATTAAATCCATCTACGGCATAATCTCTATAAGCAGTAGTAAAAATAACTTTTGATTTTTGACCTATTATTTTAGCTAAGCTTAAACCTGTTATTTCTGGCATATTGATGTCTAAAAAAAATAAATCAACAGTGTTCTTTTCTATGAATTGAATAGCTTCAGTAGCATTACTACATGTGGTTAAAAGTTCTAGATTGGGAACTTTAGTAACAAATGAAGTTATTATTTCTCTGGCTATAGGCTCGTCATCGACAATTACACAGGTTATTTTTTTAGACATGATTGAGCGGAGTTTTAAGTTGAATTTTAAAGATATTATTCTCTTGAGTTATGTTTAAAAAATAATGATTTTGAAATAACATTTCTAAGCGTTTTTTTATGTTTTCTAAACCAATGCCTTTTTTAGAAGAACTAATGTTTTTCATAGGGTTTTGAACGTTGAATTCCAATGAATCATGAGATGTTTTTATTGAAATATTGATTTTTAAAATCCCATTAACTTGAGTTCCATGTTTGAATGCATTTTCTACAAAAGGTAATAATAGCATTGGAGGTATTTTTACATCATTGCACTCAATTCTTTTATAGAAATGAATATCTAAGCTATCTTGAAAACGCATCTTTTCTAAGGTAATGTAATTGTCTATATGCTCAATTTCATTTCTCAAAAGTACAGATGGTTTATCAATTTGATACAAAATGTAATCTAATAAGCCAGAGAGTTTTAAAATCATGTTTGGTGCATCATCAGATTTTTTTAACGCAAATCCATATAAAGTATTTAATGTATTGAATAAAAAGTGAGGATGGATTTGTATTTTTAAAAACTTTAATTCTTGTTCTTTTAATTGGAGTTGAGTTTGTAAGAATTTATTTTTTAAATCATCATTTTTTAAAGAAGCTGTATGACTGTGTATTGTTAAACTTAAGGTGATGGCAATAAAAATTATAAAATATACTCCTAGAATAATAAATAAGATTCCTTTTGTAAGAGGAATGTTACTTCCAGTAATTATTGAATCAGCTAAGAAAACTAATCCTGCAAATATTGAAATTATAATAAAAAAGAAAGATACAATAAAGGTATAAACTGAATAAAGAACAAATTCTAAATATTTCTTTTTAAGAAGATATTTAGGTATTAGAAAAGAAAAGAAAAAATAACCAGATGCAATTGTAATTGGCATTAAAAACCATGAAAATTGATTAACATATTTAGTGTTAATACTTCCATAGCCTAAAAAATAAGTATAGAAAAAATAAACACCTATCCAAAATAATAAATGGATACTGCATTTAAGTAATATTTTAATAATCAAATCTGATTTTTTCATAAGTTTACAATATTACTTTTTTTATTTAGAAAACATATTTTTTGCGATGAAATACAAGATTATCAAGTAAGATTACATAAAATATGAGATAAGATATAAAGGATAACTAAAGTTGTAATTTATCTGTCTAATTAATTCACTTATCGCATTTATAAAAATAAGGACAAACTGTTTGATAGATTTGAAATGTATTAATTTTAAAATATAAAAAAATGACATTTTTATTTGCTAATTTATTAACAGAAGGAGGTCCCTTGTTTATGTATACAATATTAATCATGTTGCTGATTTGTATTGGGCTTTTGATTAAAGCACTTCTAAAAGGTGATGAAGATAAAAGAGGGCAAAAACTGGTTAGTCATATTAGTTTGTTGGCTTTAGTTTGGGGATTTATGGGGTTTATGATAGGAATGATTAGTGCATTTGATCAAGTTACATTTGATGCAGGCATGCATCCTTCTATTTTTGCAAGTGGATTAAAAATAAGTTTATTATCTCCTTCTTTTGGAATGTTAGCTTTTGTAATTGCTAGGCTAGGAATAATATTACTTACTTTAAAGAAAAACTAACTTAAAATATCACAATTAATTTTAATAATATGAAGAAAGAACTTTTAGCTCTTATTGTACTCTTATGCTCTTTTTTGAGCTGTACACAGAGTCAGAATTTAGATAGTTATTTAAAAAGTTTAGAGGAAGAAAACAAGGCTATGGGTAATGTTTTTATTCTAAAGGATGGAAAACAGGTATATAGTAAATCTATAGGGTTTGCCAATATGGATTTAAATAAAAAAAACAATATAGCAACAAGGTTTAGAATTGGTTCAATTAGTAAAACTTTTACAGCTACAATTATTTTACAGCTTGTAAAAGAAAACAAGCTGTCGTTTGATACTCCATTAAGCAAATACTTTTCAGGAATAACAAATTCAGAGAAAATTACTATTTCAGATATGCTATATCATAGAAGTGGTATCTATAATATAACTAACGATAAAAACTTTGAGGTTTGGATTAGTGAACCTAGAAAAAGGAAGGAGATGCTTGATAAAATAATGAGTTATCAAAGTCTATTTGTTCCTAATTCTAAAACAGAATATTCTAATTCTAATTATGTTCTATTAGCTTATATAGCAGAAGATGTAGAGGGTAAAATGTTTGAAGAGATTCTTAAAGAAAGAATTATAGATAAACTTAGTTTACAAGAGACAGACTTTGGAAAAAATATTGATTTTTCTAAGAATGAAGCAATGTGTTATTACCCAGAAGGAGGTAAATGGCATTCGATTACTTTTCATACCAATTTAACTGGAACAATGGGTGCGGGAGGAATAATTTCTAATGCCAAAGATGTTAGTATATTTTATAATGCATTGTTCACAGGTGAGTTTTTGTCAGAAAATATGATAAAAAAAATGACAGCAGCCCAAGATGAAATAGGAATGGGAGTTTCTGTTGTAGACTTTAATGGAATGACGGTTTATGGTCATAATGGTGCTATTGATGGATTTAGGTCAGCAGTAGCGTATTTTCCAAAGTTGAAATTAACTATCTGCCTTACTTTTAATGCTTCATCAGGTTCAAGTACTCGAAAATTAATTCAGGTTTTTAAGTCTTACTTAATAACAGAACAAGAAAATAATAAATATTAATTCAAAAACATTTGTACATATGAGAATGCCTTTACTAGATTTTTTAACAAACGGAGATTTAAAGTTTGTTGTTGTTTTATATGTTTTTTTAATAGTAGCATTTATCTACTTCTTTAAGAAGTTAAAGGAGAAGGAAAATCAAGAGGTTTATAACCAAAAAATTAAAAAGTTGGTAAATTGGAGTATAGTTATTAGTGTTTTTTCTTTGATGTTGGGATTATTACATAGTTTTTATTTTATATCAAAAGCAGGAGGCGTTAATAATAATTTACTTTTTGGTGGTTTATCTAATATGTTAATTACTCCAACTTTAGGAATGGCAATAGCTATAGTTATTCAATTATTAAGTACACCATTAAAAGAGCAAAAAAAGCTATGAAAAAAAGCTTAATTATTTTACTATTTAGTATTTCTACTTTAGCTCAAAGTAAAGGAGATATTCTTAGAGATAAAGGGAGTTTAGAGGAAGCAATTGATGCTTATAAGTTAAGTTTAAAAAAAGACTCCGATAATTATAATGATACTTATAATCTTGCATGTGCTTATGCATTGTTGTATAAAAAAGATAGTGCCTTTCACTATTTAAATAAGGCGCTAAAAAAGAGTAATTCTTTATGGTGTTTGGCAGATAATGATTTTTTACCATTAACAAAGGACGAAAGGTGGGATGAGATAGAAGAAATGCAGATGGCTAAATATCAGAAAGAAAAACTAAAGCTGAAAAATCCAGAATATGCAAAACAGCTGCTAAGATTAATAATGAAAGATCAATCTTTAGATTATCAATTGGATATGGCTAAACGTTATTATATGAAAAATGGTAAAGCTCCTCATTGGTATTATCCAATAGCAGAAATGAAAAAAGAACTTACCGAAGGAAATTTTGCTGCTATGGAAAAGTTAATTTCAGAAAACGGATGGCCTTCATATTCTATGGTGGGTAAGTTAGCTGCTGATGGACCTTTGCTAATAATAAATCATCATGAAAAAGAATCTGTGCGTATTAAATATTTGCCTAAAATAAAGCAAGCATGTTTAGATGGAGAGGGAAGTTGTGTAGAATATGCTAAAATACAAGATCGTATTTTGGTAAATACTGGGAAATTACAGTTATACGGAATGCAATTTAGATATAATAAAGAGAGGAAGTTGGAGCCATTTCCACTACAAAATCCTAATAATGTAGATGAAAGAAGGAAAAAAATAGGATTAGAACCTTTAAAGAAATATCTAAAGAGAAAAATTAATTACGACTGGAAAGTAAATTAAAACGATTTATAATTAGTTAGTTGAGAAAATACCCAATTCAATAAAGAATTGGGTATTTTTGTTGAAAATAAAGAATGTATGAAAAAAGTAAATTGCTTGATTATAATTTGTTTACTACTGGTAGGTTCAGTTTCTTCTCAAGAAAGTAGATTTCAAACTATTTTGTTTGATATTGATAAGTTTGAATTAAAGCAGTCTGAAATAAATAAAATAGAGAGTTTTAAAAAACAGTTGAATTATAAGAATGATAAAATTGAAATTATAGGCTATACTGATGAATTAGGTAAAGAAGGATATAATAATATTTTATCTAATAAAAGAGCTAAAGAAGTAGCTAAGTATTTTAAAGAGTTTGATGTAGTTAAAAGTACTGGTTTAGGTGAATTAAATGGTGTAAATTTTAAGAATAGAAAAGTAGAAATAAAAGTACTTTTATCGAAGGGGAAAAATAAGGTTAACGACTTTTCAGACTTAAAAAAAGAGAATAACATAACACTACAGAACGTGTATTTCTTACCAGGGCAAGATTATTTTACAGGAAATAGTAATAAAGCTTTGAACGAATTATATGAGTTTTTAAAAATAAATTCAGAAGTTAAAATTAAAATATTAGGTCATATTTGTTGTCCAAAAACAGATAACCCTAAAGAAGATGCTTATAATTCTAGAACAGGAAAAAAGAATTTATCAGAAGCAAGAGCAAAAAGAGTATTAAAGTACTTGGTAGCAAAAGGAATAAATAAGCAAAGACTTAGTTATAAAGGTATGGCATATACAAAACCTTTAGGAGGAGAAGAGCAATTTAATAGAAGAGTGGAAATTAGTATAATAGAATAAAGAGATGAGTAGAAAAATAAAACTAATTTGGGACTTTAAAGGACCAGATGGTTTAGAAACAGCAAAACATCATTGTATACATTTGAAAGAGTTTGCACAAATTGATAACTTACCATATGATGAGGTAAATTATAAAGAAGTAAATCCAATGCATACATATGCTTTTATTACTGTAGATGAAACGCATATGAAAACTTTTAGAGATGCATTAAAACCACATAGAGGAGTATTAGCTTAAAAAAATAGAAATTAGATATGTTTTTAATAAATGCCTTAGCAAAACCAAGAAAATCATCAGAACATTACGATGAAGTTATAGGAGCTTACGTAAGTTTATATATAGATTATAAAGATATAGAAGGAGCTATACGATTAGCCAAATTTTATATTAAAGATGAAGGGTGGAAAGTAACAGAAATAGAAGAAGAGTACTTTACATTAGACTCTGTAGATGATGTGGACGAAGATCAAAAAGAATTATATGAAGAAGCGTTAGAATATGGCTACTCGATAATTTTTAATTGTTACGAAGAAGAATAGTATTGAGTTTGTTTTTTGAAAAATAAATTTAAATACAGTATCTTATTAAAAAATTTATGTTGTATGAAGAACAAGCTTATATTAATGTCTCTATTTTTAGGAACTTTTTATGGTTTTTCACAGCATAAATTTTCAACTTATTCAGCGCATAAATCTATAACGGAAGCTATTCGTATTAACAGTGAATTAATTGCAGGAAGAACTTCTTTTTTTGAAAAACAGGCAGAAGAGAAGCCTTTGATGTTTCAAAAGACAAAAACTAGAATAGAAGAGTTTAATAGATTATCTAATAATTTGTCTAAGTATATTGAGAGACTTCAAAGTGAGGCGAATACAGAACAAGTTTTATATGATTTGTTGGAGGATGATCACTATAAAAACATACTTTTTCGACAAGGAGGAGCTTTAAGTTTTAAAGGAGTTAGACTTAAAGTGAAAATAGATAGTTTGTATAATCATTCCGTTAAAATAAACGTGCACAAGTTATCACAGCTAGAAAATTTTTATAATGGTCATTTCAAAACAAATGATATTTTCTATGATCATGATGGAAATGAAATAGATTATTTTAAGTATCGTTTTTACGATAAAACAAATTATGGGATTATGATGTCTATGAATTGTTTATTGTTAGATGTAAAAACATTCCAGTTATTGTACTATGGAACAATTATGAGTTATTAGTTGTTGTTTTTATTTGAAGTAGTGTTTTCAAAAGTAGTGTCATAGTCATCTCTTATAGTTCCCATTATTCTATCCCAAAAAAGGAAGTACAATCCATAATTACCATTAAATCTTTTATGGTGTAAATTATGTGCAACAGAGGTGTTAATCCATTTACCAATAAAGGTTTTGTGAAATTTTTTAGGATACAATTCAAAACCTAAATGCCCATAAACATTATAAATAATTTGGAATAAAAAGAATAGTCCAAAAGAAGAAATATGAACAGGTAATGTAAAAGCAATTAAAGGAGCAATAAGAGCTTCTAAAAAAGCTTCAAAAGGATGAAAAGCATAAGCAGTCCAAGGTGATGGGTTGGTTGATTTATGGTGAATTAAATGAACTTTTCTATAAAGTTTAGGATGATGCATTAAACGGTGCATCCAATAAAAATAAGTGTCATGTAAGAAAAACATCCAAACCCAACTCAATATATAGTATGTGGTACCGTATTCATCAAAATTAAAATAGATGTTAGTGTAGGGAAGCAAATAGTAAAACACAAAAAGAGCTACGGTGGCAAAAATTGAAACAGATATAAAAGAGTAGATAATATCTCTTTTATAATCTTTTAATTTAGGAAGCTTTTTTTGGATTTTTCTAAACCATAAAGTGTTCTTGAAAAGAATATAGAAAAGTATAAAGGCAGAACCTGCAATAACAAGGTAGCGAACTAGAATTTGAGTAGCGTCGCGAAGCCAAAATTCAATAAAAGTTTCTTCATTCATTATTTGTTAAAAATAAATGATTATTGAAGAGAATCAAAATAAATTATTGATTAGCAATAGTAGATGCGCAAATGAACCCACCAGTCCAAGCGTTCTGAAAGTTAAATCCGCCAGTAACAGCATCAATATTTAAGACTTCACCAACAAAAAATAAATTTTCATGTAGTTTGCTTTCAAAACGTTTAAAATTTATTTCTTTTAAATTGACACCACCAGCAGTTACAAATTCCTCCTTAAAAGTTGTTCGTCCATTTGCATTAAATAACCCTTTAGTTAATTGACCAGCTAAATTGTTAAGCAGTTTATTACTCAAATCACCCCAATTCTGATTTGTTTTAATGTCAGAAGCAACAACTAAGCGTTCCCATAAACGACGAGGAATATCAGGAAAAGGAGACTTTAAACTTACTTGTTTTTTTGCTTGTTGCTTTTTTAATTGAGATAATTCGTCTAAAACAGCATCAAAATCTTGTCCAAGCCAATTAACAAGAACATTGTATTGGTAGTTTTTCTCAGCTAAAAAACGAGCTCCAAAAGCCGAAAGTTTTAAGATGGCAGGGCCGCTTAATCCCCAGTGTGTAATTAATAAAGGACCATTGTTTTCCAGATTAGTACCAACAAGTTTTACTTCAGTATTAGGAACAGAAATACCGCCTAGGTCAATGATTCGTTTGTCTTTAATATTAAAAGTGAATAACGAAGGAACGGGAGGAACAATAGAGTGATCTAAAGTTTTACATAAATCCCAAACTTTTTTGGAACTACCAGCAGCAACGACTAAAAAATCGGCTTCAAATTGCTTTTCTTTAGTGTTAACAATCCATTTGTTTTCATAATGAGAAACACTATTTACGCCATGGTTTTTTAATACTTTAATACCAAGTTTATCAACAGCACTAGTGAAGCAGTCAATAATAGCTTGTGAAGTATTAGCTTCAGGGAAAACTCTGTTGTCACTTTCAATTTTTAAAGGAACGCCTTTATTGTCAAACCATTCAAAAGTATCACCAGTCATAAACTGATGAAAAGGTCCTAATAATTCTTTTTCGCCTCTTGGATAGAATTTTGTTAGTTCCTTAGGTTCAAAGCAAGCATGGGTAACATTGCATCTACCACCACCAGAAATTTTTACTTTTTGTAAAACTTCTTTTCCTTTTTCAAGAATAGTAATGTCTAGGCCAGGATTCTTTTCTTTCGCGTTAATGGCTGTAAAAAAACCAGCTGCACCACCACCAATAATTATTACTTTCTTCATTATAAAATCATTTCTTTATATGGTAAAATGGTGTCGAATCCTTTTTGATTGAAATAATCAATAGAGTCATCGTTACCAGTAGCTAAAATAAAGTCACCACCCCAAGCACCTAAGCTTTTAATTTCACCAAAATAATCAGAAAAAAGACGTTTTTTAACAGGCTGTTGTTTAATAATTGAACTAATTATCTGTTCGTGTTCAACAATTATTTTATTTAAATCTTTAGAAGAATTGGTAGTTAAAAACTCTTGAGTTAAAGCGTCTATTTCGTGAATTAAAAGTTTAGCTTCGTTTCTATGTTGTTTGTATTGGGAAATACCTTCTCTACTGTTTTGTTTTTGGTTTAAATAAACAAAAAAGAGTTCATCTGAAAATCCCGGATTGAATGAAACTTCATTAACAATAGGCTGGTTTTCTTTTAACTGATATAAAATAGGTGAGTTATGACTAGCACAAGCAATGTCGTAACCACTACCAGAAAAAGCATTCCATAACAAGGTAAACGGATTTACTTCGGCCCATGAAGCTATATTGTTTATTAAAGTAGAAGAACTACCAAGTCCCCAGTTTTGAGGGAAAGTTAGATTTGTTTTTACAATAAAACCATGTTGGTTATCCAAAAATTTAGGGTTTAAACGTTTGGCTTCTTGTAAAATATCTCGTAAAGTTTCGGCAATAAATTCAGCACTTCCTTCTTTGTCAGAGTTAAAAGTAGCAGAGGTTAGGCGTAGCTTAGGTAAATAAAAACTAGCTTCAAACCAACATTCACCTGTATTGGTAAAGCTTCCCCAAATAAGTTGAGGTTCTTTTATCGGTTCAACAATTAAATCTTGCCCAAACTTAGTAGGTACAGCTAATGAAATAGCCTCATCTAAGACTACATATTCACCAGTTAATAGTAATTTTCCGTTGCTATAAAATGTATTCAAACTATTTTCTTAATTCGTTAAATTTATCAACAACAGCACTATGAGAAACTGTTTTGTTTTCAAAAAAAGCTACTATTTTTTCTTTTTCTTTAGAAGTAGCTTCTAGTTGATTTAAAATATTCTGCAAATGCATTTTCATATGACCATGCTGTATACCTTTGGTTGTTAAAGCACGTAAAGCAGCAAAGTTTTGGGCTAAACCAGCTGTTGCCATAATTTCCATTAATTCTCTGGCTGATGGTCTTTGCATCATGTCTAATGATAATTTAGCCATAGGATGTAAAGCTGTTAGACCACCTACAGTACCTAAAGCTAATGGAAGTTCAATCCAAAATTTAAAAATGCCATTTTCAATACTACAATGAGTTAAACTTTTGTATTGACCATCTTTAGAAGCATATGCATGTGCTCCAGCTTCAATAGCTCTAAAATCATTTCCAGTAGCTAACACCACAGAGTCAATACCATTCATAATTCCTTTATTATGAGTAACAGCTCTGTAAGGTTCTATTTCAGCAATTTTTACAGCTTGTTCAAATTTTCTAGCAAATTTATACGGATCATCACCTCCTAAATCTTCAATTTTACAACTTACTTCAGATCTAACAATACACTCAGGAACATAATTAGAAAGGATACTCATTATAATTTCAATATCATCTTTTCTAAACTGATTAGCCATTGCTTCTAAACAAGAGTTAATGAAATTAGCTCCCATAGAATCTTTAGTTTCAAAAGTAACATGAAGTTGATAGTAATTTTCAAGATCGTTAGTTTTATCAACTAATTGAATATCTAAAATACCACCACCACGTTTTTCCATGTTTTTAGTTATAGATGCTGTGGCTTTGAATAATTCTGGTTTTTGCTCTTTAAAATAAGCTTCTAAATCATTTTTATTTCCAGAATACATAAAATGAACTTGTCCAATTTTAGTAGTAGAAATAACTTCGGTTTTAAATCCTCCTCGAGTACTCCAAAATTTAGCAACTAAAGAAGCAGCAGCAACTACTGAGCTTTCTTCAACTACCATAGGAATTACGTAGTTTTTGTTGTTAATAACAAAATTAGGAGCTATACCGTAAGGCATGTAGAAGTTAGAAATGGTGTTCTCAATAAAATCGTCATGTAGTTGTTGTAATTTTTCATCTACATTCCAATACTGTTTTATAGTTTTAATAATTTCTGGTTGGTTGTTAAAATAATTAGTAGACAACCAATCTATTTTTTCTTCTTTTGAAAGCTTAGAAAAACCTGAAATAATTTTCGACATTCTTTGTTAGTTTTATAAGGGCCAAAGATAAATGAATCCTGTTAAAATAGGGTTGTTATTTAGGATTTCTACCAATTTTGGAGGGATTTTTGATGATTTTTCCGTAAACTTGGCAAACTTTTTATACAAACAACAAATCAATATGAAGAAAATATTAATGTTTTTTATAGGGATATCTACGTTTGTGCAAGCACAAAAAAAAGATATTTCTTTAGAAGATATATGGAGAAATGGCACGTTTAGAGCTGATTACATGAACTCTTTAAATTCAATGAATGGCGATTTTTACTCATTATTGAATTATGCCGATGGAAGTACTTCTGTAGATAAATATAGCTATGAAACTTTAGAAAAAGTAGCCACAATTGTAGATAGTAAAGATTTAAGTGGATTAAAAACATTTCAATCATATAGTTTTAATAACGACGAAACAAAATTGATTTTAGGTACTGCCTTCAAACCGATTTTTCGTCGTTCTTTTTTAGGTACCTTTTATGTTTATGATATCGCAACGAAATCGTTAGATTTAATTGGAGAGGACATTCAAGAACCAACTTTTTCTCCAGATAGTAAAAAGGTAGCTTATGCAAAAGGAAATAATTTATTTATTAAAGATTATTCTGAAAACAATGTAGTTTACCAAATTACAAGTAATGGAAAGAAAAATGAAATTATTAATGGTATTACAGATTGGGTATACGAAGAAGAATTTGGTTTTGTAAAAGCTTTCGAATGGAGTAAGAATAGTAAATATTTAGCGTATTTACGATTTGACGAAAGTAAAGTGAAAACTTTTTCAATGGATGTTTACGGACAAGGAAAATATCCAACACAACATGTATTTAAATATCCAAAAGCTGGAGAAGACAATGCAAAAGTTTCTTTGCATATTTTTTCTTTTGAAACAAATAAAACAGCTGAGATCACTGTAGGAGAGTATGAGTATATTCCAAGAATTAACTGGACTAACGAAGGTAATATATTATCAATCCGTACGTTAAATCGTCATCAAAATGATTTAAAAATGTATTTTGTTGATGCTAAAACATATAACAGTTCTTTGGTGTTGAATGAAACGGATAAAGCTTATGTAGAAGTTAATGATGACTTAACTTTCTTAAAAGATAATAGTTTTATTTGGACAAGTGAAAAAGATGGATTTAACCATATTTATCACTATGATAAATCAGGAAAGTTAATTAACCAGGTTACTAAAGGTAATTGGGAAGTAACTTCATATTATGGTTATAATGAAGATAAAAAAACAATTTATTACCAATCGGTAGAAAATGGTTCTATCAATAGAGGAGTTTATAGTATTTCTTTAAAAGGAGAGAATAAAAAGTTATTAAGTAACTCTGATGGAACTAATAGAGCTTCATTTAGTAAAAACATGCATTATTTTATCAATACTTTTTCAGATGCTAATACGCCAAATGTGTATACATTAAGAAATGATGAAGGAAAAGTATTAAAAACAATAAAAGATAATGCAGCTTTAAAAGAATTAGTAGCACAATACAATTTAAGTAAAAAAGAGTTTTCAACTATTAATGTAAATGGTGAAGACTTAAATATGTATACAATTAAGCCAGCTAATTTTGATCCTAATAAAAAATATCCAGTATTGATGTATCAGTATTCAGGACCAGGATCTCAACAAGTAGCCAACCGTTGGAATAGTGCAAATGATTATTGGCACCAAATGTTAGCACAAGATGGATACATTATTGTGTGTGTAGATGGAAGAGGAACAGGATTTAAAGGACGTGACTTTAAAAAAGTAACGTACATGAATTTAGTAAAGCATGAAACAGAAGATCAAATTGCAGTAGCTAAAAAATTAGCTGAGTTGCCATATGTAGATGCTAAGAGAATTGGAATTTGGGGATGGTCTTTTGGAGGTCACATGAGTACAAACTCATTATTAAAAGGAAACGATGTTTTTGCTGCGGCAATTGCAGTAGCACCAGTTACTACATGGCGTTTTTACGATACAATTTATACAGAACGTTATATGCGTACACCTGAAGAAAATCCTACAGGTTACGATGAAAATTCACCATTAAATTACCCAGAGTTATTAAAAGGAAAGTACTTGTTAATTCACGGTACTGGTGATGATAATGTACATGTACAAAATGCTTACAGAATGGCAGAAGCATTAATCCAAGCAAATAAACAATTTGAATGGGGAATGTATCCAGATAAAAACCACGGAATTTATGGTGGAAATACTCGTTTACATTTGTACACAAAAATGACAAACTTTATTAAAAACAACTTATAAAATATGGCGCAATTATCAAACAAGCAACCTCATGAAAAAGAGGTTTTCGGACATCCAATAGGACTTTATGTTTTATTCTTTACAGAACTTTGGGAGCGTTTTTCTTATTATGGAATGCGTGCATTGTTAGTGCTTTTTTTAACAGCAGCAGTAACAAGTGATAATCCAGGTTGGGGTTGGACAGAGTCTGAAGCTATTTCGCTCTATAAGTGGTACACAACCTTAGTATATTTAGCTGCAATTCCTGGAGGAATTATAGCTGATAAACTTTTAGGGCAAAAGAAAACAGTAATGCTTGGAGGATTGTTGCTATGTATTGGTCATGGTGTTTTAGCTATTGATGCACCTTGGGCTTTTTATACAGGTTTAGGATTTATTATTGCTGGAGTAGGAGGGTTAAAACCTAATATTTCTACTATGGTAGGAGGATTATATGGAAAAGGAGATGATAGAAGAGATAAAGGATTTACTATTTTTTATATAGGAATTAATATTGGAGCATTTTTAGCTGGAATTATCATAGGACAGTTAGGGGAGAATGTTAATTGGCACTATGGATTTGGTTTAGCAGGAATTGGAATGTTCATTGGACAAATAATTTACATGTGGGGTCAAAAATACTTAAAAGGTACAGGTAATTTTATTGGAGCTAAAGAAGCTACTCTAGAAGAAAAGGAGGCAATGAATAGACCTTTAACAAATATTGAAAAGGATAGAATTAAAGTAATGTTATTATCTTTTTTAATTGTAATTGTATTCTGGGGAGCATTTGAACAAGCTGGAGGTTTAATGAACTTATATGCGAAATCTAAAACTGATAGAATGTTGTTTGGATGGGAAGTGCCAGCTTCTTATTTCCAGTCAGTTAATGCCTTCTTTATTTTTACTTTAGGTATTCTAGTGGCAAACTTCTGGATTAAATGGGGAAGAAAAGGAAAAGAATCTTCATCATTATTCAAGATGGCAACAGGTGTAATTATTATGGGACTTGGTTTTGTATTTATGTCATTTGCTTCTAGTCAGTATGAAACAACGGGTACTTCAGGAATGTACTGGTTAGTGTTGGCATATTTATTTCACACAGTAGGAGAGTTATGTACATCACCAGTATCTTTATCATTCATTACAAAATTAGCTCCAGTAAAATATGCGTCGTTAATGATGGGAGCCTATTTTGCTGCTACTGGTTTAGGTAATTTTGTTGCCGGGACTATTGGAGAACAAATTAAAAACTTTTCTGAGCTACAGTTATTTACAGGAATCACGATTTTCTGTGTGATTTTTGGATTATTAATTATAGCATTATTGAAACCATTGAAGAGATTAACGCATGGAGCTGAAGATATTAATGGTTCAAAGCATGAAGAAGCAGAAGGATTTGAACTAGCTGATAATAACTAATAAAAAAAACGAAACCTTGTAATATATATAAAGTATTACAAGGTTTCTTTCATTATATAAACTATACAACAGAAATATGAATACAGATATTGAAAATCTATTTAAAGACAAGGTGTTAGGACATCCAGCAGGGCTGTTCGTATTGTTCTTTACAGAAATGTGGGAACGTTTTTCGTATTACGGAATGCGTGCATTATTAGTTTTATTTTTTACAGCATCATTACTAGATGATGGTTGGGGCTGGCCTCGTGAATGGGCGTTCGCTATTTTCGGAACATATACTTCATTAGTTTATCTTTCTACTATGGTTGGAGGGTATTTTGCTGATAATATAATTGGTATTAGAAAAGCAGTAGTTTGGGGAGCCTTATTAATGACTTTAGGACATGCTTGTATGGCTGTAGAAACACCATTCTTTATTTATGCTGGATTAGGCTTATTAGTCATAGGTAGTGGTTTCTTTAAACCAAATATGACTTCTATTATTTCTGAAATGTATAAAGGGAAAGAAGAGAAAAAAGATGGAGCCTATACAATTTTCTATATGGGTGTAAATGCAGGAGCTTTCTTAGGAATTCTTTTATGTGGATATTTAGGAGAGAAAATAGGATGGTCTTGGGGATTCGGAGTAGCAGGAATTTTCATGTTATTTGGATTGTTACAGTTCTGGTTTGCACAAGGGATATTTGGAAATATTGGTAATGGTCCTAAAAATAAAAATGTAGATGTAATTGATGATATTACAGCTGATGAAAATGAAGCAGAAGAAGGAAGAAATCCATTTACAGGAGTTCAAAAAGTATTAATAGCTATTGCTTCTCTTTTAGGTTTATTATGGATATTTAATGACCCTATTTCTAAGATTTCTGAAGGAAAATACAATGTGTTTCCATTTGAAGTAGCTGGATTATCAGGTTCTACCATAGCAATTTTAGTAGCCTTTGCCATATTTATTGCTTTATTAGTAATTCGTATACCAAAATATACACCTGTTTTAAGAGATAGAATGTTAGCAGTAATGTTCTTTGCATTTGTAACTATTTTCTTTTGGGCAATTTTTGAACAATCTCCAAGTTCATTAACAGTATTTGCAAAAGATTATACACAAAGAACTCTTGTAGGAAGTGCAGGAATGATTTTTAAAATAGTAAACTCTTTAATGACTATAGTTCCTTTAGGTATTATAACGTGGGTTTTATGGTTATTATTTAAAAAGACATTTGCAAAATATGCTTGGTCAAATATATTCTTAGGAATCAGTTTTGTTATTATTTGGTTTATTGCTTTATGGATGTTAAACGAAGAGTTTCAAAAAGAGAAAGCTGAAATTCCAGCATCATGGTTCTCAGTATTAAATTCATTATACATTATTACATTAGCACCATTATTTTCTAAATGGTGGGAAAGTAAATACAATCCAAACGCTAATATGAAGTGGGCTATTGGAATGGGATTATTAGGTTTAGGAATGGCTGTTATTGCTATTGGAGCTGACGGAATAGAGCCTGGAGCTAAAACTGCATCAGTTAGCATTATTTATTTAATTTTAGTCTATCTTTTCCATACTATGGGAGAGTTATGTGTGTCGCCAGTAGCATTATCATACGTTTCTAAATTAGTGCCAGGTAGAATGATTGCTTTCATGTTTGGTATTTGGTATTTAGCAGTCGCTATTGGAATGAAATTAGCAGGAGTATTTGCTGAGTCTTCTGAAGCAATAGCACAAGAACAAGGATTAAGTAGCTTTTTCTGGTTATTAACATTTGTTTCTTTAGGTTTAGCAGTGTTGTCAGCAGTGCTTTACCCAGTAATTAAGAAGTTAATGCACGGGGTAAAATAACCCTAAATAAAAGTTAAAACAATATTACAACCTGCTAAATATTAATATTTGGCAGGTTTTTTTGTAAATTTGGAATACTTATTGAGACTTAAGAGATATGAAGAAATTAATATTAGTAGCAGTTTTAGTAATTGTTTCAGCAGGAGTGAAGGCTCAGGATAAAGTTAATTGGTTAACTTTTGAAGAAGCAATGGCAAAAAATAAAGTAAATCCTAAACCAATTTTAATCGATTTATATACAGACTGGTGTGGTTGGTGTAAGAAGATGGATAAAACAACTTATAAAAATGAAGTAATAGTTAAATATATTAATGATAACTATTATGCAGTGAAGATGGATGGAGAAGGAAGAGAAGATATCAGTTTTCAAGGAAAAACATATAAGTTTGTTCAACAAGGGAGAAGTAAATATCATGAATTAGCAGCTGCTATAATGAAAGGAAAAATGAGTTATCCTTCAACAGCCTTCTTTAACGAAAAAGAACAATTGATTCAAACAGTACCAGGTTATATGCCAAAAGAACGTTTTGAAAAAGTGTTAGCGTTTTTTAATAATGGCAATTATAAAAAAACAAGTTGGAAAGAATTTGAAAAGAACTTTAAAGGTTCAATCTAAAATACGTTTTAGTTAATAAAATAAGCTCCGTTTTTACCAGTATAGTAAAACGGAGTTTTTTTGTTTTTACAAGTTAAATTCCATCGAGTTACATCGCTTTTATAATTGCTTCCATCAGCAATTATTAATTTAGGATTTAATGTACTTATTAGACGAACTAAATTGACTTTGGGAGAATTTTGTAAAATAACAATTGAATTTTTAATTGAAAGTTTATAAATATTTAAACTGTCAATAATTAAAATAGTATCAGATTTAAATTTAAACACATTGGTTTGAGGGGTAATTACAGTTTTATTTATAGATTCATTTGTGTTATAATTCTTAATTATATTTTTAGTAGAATTATTCAGGATATCTAACGATTGAAAAACTTGTAGTTTTTTGCCATTTCGTATTCCTATTAAGTTTTTTCGTTGATTATGAAAAACGATTACTTCTTGTTTATTTTCTTGAATATACTTTTTGAAAATCAGATGCCCTTGAAGAAATAATACTGTTGTTAATGTATAGATGAAATAATTCACCTTTTTTGAAATAATGAATTGAAAAGAAAAGATGAGTATTAAATACCAAAACATCATTTCATAAAAAGACATTGAAATTTCCTGAAATAAAAACTTCTCTTGATTGGAAATCCAGTCAATAACTTTATTCATTTTAGAAATAATAAAAGCATAAGAGTTAATTAAAAATGAAGGTGTAGAATTACAAGAAGCTAATATTATAATTAAAATCCCACCAATTAAGATAAATGTTAAGCATGGAATTATAATGAGGTTTGAAATAATAAATAAACTAGGGAATTGATGGAAATAGAATAAGCTAATAGGTAATACACTAATTTGAGCTGCAATAGATACGGTAAATAAATCCCAGAATTTTTTAAAGAAAAAAAACTTAGGTTTCCATAAGGTTGATAATCTTGGTTGTATCCAAATAATGCCAAAAACGGCTAAGTAACTTAATTGAAATCCAATATCAAATAAAAATAAAGGTTTTATTAATAACAAAAAGAACATAGAGCTAATGATAGAGAACTCGATAACTTTCTTTTTTTCAAAAACCTTTCCAATATTAAGAAAGCTAAACATAGTAACTGCTCTAACAACAGAAGCAGATAATCCAGTTATAAAAGCAAATGACCATAGCAATAAAATAACAAAGAGAGTTGTAGCTATACGACCGTATTTAAGTTTTTCAAGAGGTTTAAATAAGTTGTTTAAAATTAATAGAATAATACCTACATGCAAACCAGAAATAGCTAAAATATGAATAGCTCCTGCTTTAGTGTAGCTCTCAAGTAATTTTCTCGATATATTTTTCCTTTCGCCTAATAATAGAGCATTAATAACTGCTCGTTCTTCAGGTTTGAAATGGAGTTTGTTTAAAGAAGATTGAATCTTGTTTCTGAAATTTTCAGCAAGACCAATTAGTGAAAATGTTCTATCTTTTAAAAGTTTGAATTCATTTTTATTAATAAAGGCTTGATGATAAATATATTGTTTAGCTAAATAGTGCTTGTAATTGAATTGATAAGGATTAAGAGGAGAAAGAATATCTTTAAATTGAGCTTTCATAAAAACTCGATCATCAATTTTTAAGGAAAAAGAAGAACTGTCTTTTTTTATGTTTAAAAGGATATTACCTGTTGTTTTCTTTGTGTCAACTTGAACTATTTGAGCAACAAATTTATGATAGTATTTGTTAGACCTTAATTTTTTTCTGATAACTAATACAATAGAAGAATTCTTAGAGGCAAACTTATAGTAGAAGTTAGAATAATTTTTAGGGTTATTTATAAATGTGGTAGAAACTCCAATAAAAATAAATAGCAGGAGTGCTGTTACTGAAAATAATTTACGTAGTTTTTTTCTCTTTAAAATGTATAATATAGATAGAGTTGAAATTGTAACAATACCAGTACTAATAAAATTATATTGCCAAACTTTAAAAAAATACTGTAAGATAATTCCACAAATAATACATAAAAGGAAATGAAAAGGTAAAAAGTTCAATAGTTTTCTCATAGCATTTCTAAAGCTATGTTTTTTTTATCTACTAGCATTTACCGTTTATTACATATTTACTACCGTTTATTACGTAAATGTATACGGTTATTGTTTTTCATGAGGAAATTAGCGATATAAAACGTCACTTTGCATATTGAAATAATTGATATCCTAAATTATTAAATATGAAAAAAGTAGTACTCATAATAACTCTACTAGTCTTATTCTCTTGTAAAAGAGAATCTAAAAAAGAGCTGTTTTTTTTAGGTAAAAATGCATACGAATATCCAGTTTGGCAAGATATGCTCTTACAAGAAAAAGTTAAGTTTACGGATGTTGTTTTAGCATTTAAAGCTTATGGTTCTACTCATGATTTAGATAATGAAACCATAGAGCATTTTGAAAAATTAGAAAAAAGATTAAAACCAACATTAGATAGTGAAGGTTATTTTACTTCAGATTTAGGGTACTATAAAGAGTTAATAGCATATAGAAAAGCATTGCCAAATACTATAAAAGCATCAACAAATTATGAGAAAGCAGCAGCGTTTTTTACATCGAGTATTCCTAATAGTAATGGTTACGGAAACTGGAAAAATTTAGGACCTTTTGGTGATCCAGAAGTACGTTGGGCAGCTACGGGAAATGGAGCTATTGAATATTTAGAAATGCACCCAACAAATCCTGCAATAATGTATGCGTGTGCAAGAAATGGTGGTATGTGGAAAACAGTTGATTATGGGAAAAATTGGGAGCCGCAAACCGATTATTTTGCTACTAATAATACCTCGTGTATTGAAGTAAGTAAAGAGAACCCATCAATATTATATTTAGGAGCTGCACAAGATCAAAAAATTTGGTATTCGAATGATGATGGAGTCTCATGGCAAGATCGAAGTTCAGGATTATCTGGAACTATTTACGATATACATTCAGATCCTTCTGATGCAAGTAGAGTACTGGCAGCAACTACCAATGGAATTTATTTGAGTACAGATTCGGGAATAACTTGGAATTTGAAGTTAAGTGGAAGATACACAGATATTGATTTAACGGATAATTGGGATTTAATAGTTGTATCAGATGATAATGATAATATAGCACCTGTTTTAAACTTTTCTAAAGACAAAGGGGATACTTTTATAGAGAAAAATATTATTACACATTTAAACGAAGTTGATCGATTTTATTTAGCAATTTATAAACCACCTACAGGAGCTACTAAAGTTTTCGCTTACGGATTAAAATTATCAAATACTCCAACAAGGTTTATTGGTTTATGGAAATCAGATTATGACCCTAACCCAGCAGATAATACTTCGTTCTTTAATTTTACAGAAGTAAAGCATCCAACATATAATTATCCTAATGGAGCTGTTCCTTTGGTAAAATCAAATACAGCACCTGGATATGCAGAAGAGACATCAGATTATTATGGTAGTATTAATCCCTACCAAACAGCAACTTGGATAAGTGATTTTTATGTAAGTCCAAATAACGAAAATAGGATGTTGTTATTCAGAGAGAAGTTTTGGGGAAGTGAAGATGGAGGTGTTTTATGGGAATACAAACCAAGCTATGGAGATAGTAACTGGGCTGATAATAGATATGTAACAACTAATGTTGCAAAAGACTCAGTATTTTGGTGTAATGATGGAGGTATTTGGGCAATAAAAGAAAGTGATTTATTTCCAACAGATGCGGAAGTAACAGCTTCAGGTTTGTCAAAAAATGCTTATTTAAATAGTAAAGTAGTTTCTAAAAATGGAGGGCTTTGTGTTTCTGAAGGAAGTCAAATGGACGTAAGTCAAATGAATAAAGGAGTATTTATGACTGGGGGGCAAGATATAGGTCAAGTATTTACCAGAAATGGAAGAGATAGTCATGTGGCTTCTGCTGATGTATATAGAGGAAGAATACAGCCTAATGATGATACTAAATTTATCACAGGAAGCCTGTTGGTAAAATTAGATGGAGGCACAGATATTTTTGCTGTTCATAATAATATAGAAGCGGATAACTTTAATTCTAATAGATTGTATGGTTTTACACTTGATGATGTACGTTTAGTTCGCTCTCCATTAAATAAAGATGGTTGGTTAGTAAACGGATTTAAAGGTGAAAATCAAGCAAATTCTTCTGGGCATTCATGGACACCAGTTCATGATAATTGGGAGACTGTGAAAGTAACTTCGGCTGGAATTACAACATTACATCCTGGAACTTTTGAACAATCCAAAGCAAATAAAGAGTTAGCTTTTTTAGGAGATGAAGTAGGAAATAGACTGTTTTACACAGAGAATTTATCAGCAGCAGAACCAACATGGATAGAGTTACCAAACGCGCCTAAAGTGTCTCGTTACAGAATTGCCACACATCCTTATAATGAGAATTTAATAGTTATAGCTACAAATTCAGGAGTATATATTTCTAAAGATAAGGGAGAAACATGGAAGTTAAAAGGAAATTTCCCATCAACAAATCCTAATGCTGTTTTAATTGATAAGAATACTACCGAAGGAATTTATGTTTACACCACTTTAACAGTATATTATTCAGATGAAAATTTAACTAATTGGATAGAGTTTAATAAAGGTTTACCATTGCAAAATAATACTGATATGCGAATAGCCTATTATCCCAATAATGATAATAGATTATACATATCAAAATATGGAAGAGGAGTTTGGAGTTCAAGCTTACAATCAGTTTTAGATAAAAATGGAAACAAACCTGTTGCGGATTTTAGTATTTATGGAAACGATCCAAATGAAATTATAGAAGGTGAATCGATAACACTTGTAGATTTATCATCAAATGCAACAGAATTACAATGGATTATAGAAAACGGAAGTGATGTAATAAATGTAGGTAATGTAGCGAGTCCAAAAGTAACATTATCTACAATAGGATATTATAAAGTAACATTAAAAGCAAGTAATACAAATGGCTCAGATACCATTGTTAAAGAACAATATATCTATGTTAAAGCCAATCCAATAACGCCCAATTGCGTATTAATTAGTACTTGGGATCTTCCATGGTTTAAAGGAATTAGCACTATTAAGTTAAATGAAGAAGAATATAATGTAACGGATAAGAGTAATTATGTGTCTGCAAATAAGGTGTTTAGGTTTTTTTCAGGAGAAGAATCATCAATTTTTATAAAAGATAGTTATGCAGGTTCGTTTAACCTTTATTTAAAAGCATGGATAGATTATAATAATGATGGTGATTTTGATGATACTAATGAAGAAATAATTAGCTCAGGAGGATTGGTAGATGAATATACGTCTAATTTTACTGTGCCTAATTCAGCGGTTAAGAATAAATATCTATTAATGAGAGTAATAGGTATTGAATCTTCAACAGCACCAACCTCATGCCAAACAACAGGTACTGCACAAACAGTTGATTTGCTAGTAGAAGTAAAATCTAAAGTAAATTTCAATAATATACAACATTCATTAGTTAATAGTAATAGTGTAACCTTAGAAGCTACATTTGATGGAACGACTAATGTTATCAATTCAGGATTTGTATATTCTAAATTTAATGGAGATTTAAATATCAACAACTCATCTGTTAGTATTCATTCTTCAATAGTATCAAATAATACGATATTTCAAAATACAATAAGTGATTTAGATTATAATGGAAAATACTATTATCGTCCATTTGTTAGGGATGAAAATGGAATTTATTATGGAGATATACAAAACTTTGAATTAGTACCATATAAAATACCTTTAGCAGAAAGTTTAGTGGCTTTAAACTTGGGGAATAATCAATGGAAGTTAAAAGGAGTGGTTTTTCCCGAGAATAATAATTTAGAAGGACTATTTATAGAATATGGTATATCTAATTTTGACAATAGTATTTCATTGAATCCAAGTTCATATAGTGGTAATAGCAAGTTTAATATTGAAACAGAGATTAACACTGTTTTAGGAAATTCATATAAGTTTAGAATTAAATATATCGCAAATGGAAAAACATATTATAGTAATATAATTGAGTTTAATACCGATAAAACAATATGTACGCCTTTTATAGATAATAGTCCATGGTTTAAAGTAATTGGAAATGTAACTTTTGATGGGAACTCTAATAATAGTTCAGGAAGTGAAGGGTATCAGGATTTTACAAATATAATTTTCGAAGTTAAAGAAGGAGAAAGCTATCCAATTTCAATTACCGATTCTTATGCTCCTGGGTTTAATTTAAGTTATGCAGTTTATATAGATTACAATAATGATGGAGATTTTACAGGGTATAATGAAGTAGTGGCTAGTCAAAGTGTAGCTAGTGGAGAAACTTTTACAGGAACTATAACTATTCCTACAGAAGATGTTGTTTATGATACTACTTTAAGAATGAGGGTTATTGGTTATGAAGGAAATCTAAATAGTTGTCAAATATCAACTGGTCAAATAGAAGATTATTTAATTAAAATTGAATCAGTACAGAATACGATTACAGCAGTAACAGAAACTTTTACAGGAATCAATGGAAAAGTAGGAAGAGTCACAGCTAGCGTTTTGTCGAATGATATGTTGAATGGTGTTTTATTAAATGCTTCAGAAGTAACTTTAACAGCAGGAACTTCCCCAGCACCTCAAAATGGAAGTATTGTAATGAACTCCGATGGAACAATAACCGTAAGTTCAGAAACCACAGCTGGTACTTATGATTATGAATATACCATTTGTGAAAAATTAAATTCATCAAACTGTAGTACAATTATAAGTAAGGTAGTTGTAGATAGTTCTATAATCGAAGCAAAAAGAGAAACTTTTACAGGAATCAATGGAAAAGTAGGAGGAGTTACAGCAAGTGTTTTGTTGAATGATACGTTAAATGGAACTTTATTGAACGCTTCAGAAGTTACTTTAACAGCAGGAACTTCACCAACACCTCAAAGTGGAAATATTATAATGAATTCCGATGGAACGATAACAGTAAGTTTAGGAACCTCCGCTGGCACTTATGATTATGAATATACCATTTGTGAAAAATTAAATCCATCAAACTGTAGTACAATTATAAGTAAGGTAGTTGTAGATAGTTCAGTAATCGAAGCTAAAACAGAAACTTTTACAGGAATCAATGGGAAAGTAGGAGGAGTTACAACTAGTATTTTGTTGAATGATACGTTAAATGGAATTTTATTAAACATTTCAGAAGTTACTTTAACAGTAGGAACTTCACCAACGCCTCAAAGTGGAAATATTGTAATGAATTCCGATGGAACAATAACCGTAAGTTCAGGAACGACCGCAGGTACTTATGATTATGAATATACTATCTGCGAGAAATTAAATCTATCAAACTGTAGTACAATTATAAGTAAAGTAGTTGTAGATAGTTCTATAATAGAAGCTAAAACAGAAACCTTTACAGGAATCAATGGGAAAGTAGGAGGAGTTACAACTAGTATTTTGTTGAATGATACGTTAAATGGAATTTTATTAAACATTTCAGAAGTTACTTTAACAACAGTTGCTTCCCCAACACCCCAAAGTGGAAGTATTGTAATGAATTCCGATGGAACGATAACCGTAAGTTCAGAAACCACCGCAGGTACTTATGATTATGAATATACTATCTGTGAGAAACTAAATCCATCAAACTGTAGTATAGTTACTAGTAAAGTAGTAGTGGATAGTTCAGTAATAGAAGCCAAAACAGAAACTTTTACAGGAATCAACGGAAAAGTAGGAGGAGTTACAGCTAGTGTTTTATCGAATGATATGTTAAATGGAACTTTATTGAATGCTTCAGAAGTTACTTTAACAGCAGGAACTTCACCAACGCCTCAAAGTGGAAATATTGCAATGAACTCCGATGGAACGATAACCGTAAGCCCAGAAACTACAGCAGGTACTTATGATTATGAATATACTATCTGCGAGAAACTAAATCCATCAAATTGTAGTACAGTTACTAGTAAAGTAGTAGTGGATAGTTCAGTAATAGAAGCGAAAACAGAAACTTTTACAGGAATCAATGGAAAAGTAGGAGGAGTAACAGCTAGCGTTTTTTCTAATGATATATTAAATGGTTCATTGATAAGTAATATTTCATACATCAATTTTACAGCTGGAACTTCTCCGAACCCATTAAATGGAAGTATTGTAATGAACTCTGATGGAATAATAATCGTAAGTTCAGAAACCACCGCTGGTACTTATGATTATGAATATACTATCTGTGAGAAATTAAATCCATCAAACTGTAGTACAGTTACTAGTAAAGTAGTTGTAGATAGTTCAGTAATCGAAGCAAAAACAGAAACTTTTACAGGAATCAACGGAAAAGTAGGAGGAGTTACAGCTAGTGTTTTGTCGAATGATATGTTAAATGGAGCTTTATTGAACTCATCAGAAGTTACTTTAACAGCAGGAACTTCACCAGTACCACAAAGTGGAAGTATTGTAATGAACTCCGATGGAACGATAACTGTGAGTTCAGGAACCACGGCAGGTACTTATGATTATGAATATACTATCTGTGAGAAATTAAATCCATCAAACTGTAGTACGGTTATTAGTAAAGTAATTGTAGATAGCTCTATAATAGAAGCAAAAGAAGAAATTTTTACAAACATCAATGGAAGAAAAGGAGAAGTAACTGCTAGTGTTTTATCTAATGATTTGTTAAACGGACTGCTATTAAATGTATCAGATATTGACTTAACAGTAGGAGCTTCTCCTAATCCATTAAATGGAAGTATTGTAATGAACTCTGACGGGACAATAACCGTAAGTCCAGAAACTACTGGAGGTACTTACGATTATGAATATACCATTTGCGAGAAATTGAATCCATCAAATTGTAGTACAATCATTAGTAAAATAATGATTGAAAATGATGTTGTAGATGCAAATTCAATAACTATATATCCAGTTCCAGTTACAAATACATTATTCATTTCAACTTATGGGCTTATTGGAGATCCTTTTGATATTCATGTTTTTGATGTTAATGGTCAGTCCATTTATAGAAAACGAGAATATTATAAAGGAGAAGATTTTAAGGTTGATACTAGTAAACTATCTGTAGGAATGTATATTATAAATGTTTATGGGACAAAGTTTAAGAAAGAAACTAAGTTTATGAAAATGTAGTTGAGGTTTCATCAGTGACTATAAATTTATAACCAGTGCCGTGTATGTTTTTTATTTGAATTGAAGTTGTGTTTTTAAAGTGTTTTCGAAGTTTGGAAATGAAAACATCTAAGCTTCTTCCAATAAAGTAGTTATCATCTTTCCATACGGAGTTTAAAATATAGTCTCTTTTAAGTAAAGTGTTTTTGTTTCTAGCGAATAATGCTAAAATATCAGCTTCTTTTTGAGTTAGTTGAGTAGTTTCACTATTATTAAAATTTAATATTAGGTTATCAAGATCTAAACTATAATTTGAAAAAGGAATAATATTTTTAAATGTTTGAATAGCAGAACTTCTTTTTAAAATAGCTTTAATTCGAAGCACTAATTCTTCAATATTAAAAGGTTTAGTTACATAATCATCAGCACCAATTTTAAAGCCATTAATTTTATCTTCTTTCATAGATTTGGCAGTTAGAAAAATAATAGGGATGTTAGTGTCTAATTTTCTTATTTCTTCGGCTAAACTAAAGCCATCCATAATAGGCATCATTACATCTAATAAGCAAATGTCAAAAGAATTTTTATTGAATTCGTTTAAAGCTAATTTACCATTAGGAAAAAGAGTTACATTAAAATGGTAGTTCTCTAAACTGTCTTTTAATAAAAAGCCCATGCTTTCATCGTCTTCAACTAATAAGATATGTTTTTGATTACTCATAATTAAATTTTAAATAGGTAAAAAAATGGTAAACGTAGTTCCTAAATTCTCTTTACTTGTAAAAGTAATTTTCCCTAAATGTTTTTCTATTATTGTTTTAACATAGCTTAAACCTAAGCCAAATCCTTTGGTGTTATGTATGTTTCCGCTTTCGGCTCTAAAGAACTTTTCAAAAATACGTTCTTGAGTTTCCTTGCTCATTCCAATACCTTTATCAATGATTTCGACATTAATTCCATTATTTAAGTTCACCGTTTTAATTGTAATCTCAGGATGAACTTTTGCATATTTAATAGCGTTTTCAATTAAATTATATACAACATTAGTAAAATGAGTTTCATCTGCTCTAATAATATACTTAGAGGCTTCTAAAAAAGCCTTTATACTACCTTCTTTTTTTTCGATGATTGGTTCAAAACTTAATAATACTTTATTTATAATAGCGTGAACATCGATTTCTTGAAAAGAGATAGATTCTTCTTGTTTTTCAATAGTAGAAATTTGTAGTACGCTATCAACAAGGTTTAATAATCGATTATTTTCATTGTAAATAATATCAGCATATTTTCCTAATTTATTAGTATCCATTTTATTACTTCTATTTCTTATAGCGTCAGATGCCACAGAAATATTTGTAATTGGAGTTTTTAGCTCGTGCGTCATATTATTAACAAAATCGTTTCTTAAATGTGCAATCTTTTTTTCTTTAAGAATAGAAATTATTATAAAAATAAAAACAGCTAGTATAACAAGCAAACTAATAGAGGAATACATCCATATTCCCATAGAGTTTATAAGGTAAACTGTTTTATTATTAATTATAATTTTGAAATCCAAAAGATCAACAGTTGAGGTTCTTTTTTCGCAAGATATTTCAGTGTTCTTAGTAACATCGAAAATAGTATTCCCTAATATTATTTCATTGTTTTTAGATTTAATAATGTTATAATCAAAATCAACATTTAAGTCTCTAGAGTAAAATTCTTTTCGAAGAGTTTTATCTAGAATATCTATATTAAAATGTGTATTTGTTTTAACAAGAAATTCATTAGAAGCAATTTTAGTTACGGGTGGAATTGTAGAAATAGAATCTTTTTCGAAGATTAATAATTGATGAGCTACATTTCTTAAAGCAATATTTATTTTATCATCAAATTGTTTCTCTTCAAGAGAAAAAGACTTTTTAAACCAATATACTTGCGTAACAAATAATCCTAAAATGGTTATTAGCATTAATAGTAGTATTGTACGTATAGTTTTATTTGCCATATGAGCAAAGTTAAGTTAATTATTGTTTGGCTTTTAAATATTTACATCTCAATAACAATTATTTACACTTCATTAACAACTATTTACATCTCATTTTCAATAACTAATAATTGCTCAGATAACTTTGTGGTAAGAACCATTAAAGTATTTAAAAAATGAAAGTAAAAATATTAATAGTAGGAGTTTTATCAATTTTAGGAAGTTTAATAATTGTTGGGTTTGCAAACAAAAATAGTTCCAAAGAGAATAAACCGACAGAAGTTAAGGTGTTAAAAAAAACAACTAATAAACTAAGTTGCTTTAGTAGCGATCGTTTTAATAAATTTTCTGAAGTAACACCTAATTACTTGGTTAGAGGAGCTAGTAATAGGACAATTACTAAAGATAAACTAAGCAAAGCAAAAACATTAAAAGACATTGTAGAAGATTACCCTTCTAATTGGATAGAAAATTACATTACTGTTGAAACATATAGAATAACGAAAGATGAAGCTATAAAAGAAATTGGAGAGGATATTAATTTAAATAGTAAACAACAAGAATTATTTAATAACATACATATTGGAGATGATATTTTAATAAGAGTAGTTTATAAAGACAAAGAATCTTTAGGGACTAACAATACCAAAAAAGAAACAAATATTACTATGACAGTAGTTCCAGAAGTGTCAGCTAGTTTTAGAGAAGGTAATAAACAACTTGTTGAATATTTGAAAAAGAATAGTACAGTTGAAATTTTAAACTGGAACTTTAATCCTATGCAAAATGCAACAGCGTTGTTTACAGTGAATGAAATGGGGGAAGTGGAAAATATAAAAGTTACAAAAACAACAGGTATTATTTCAGTAGATAAAGCCATTATAAAAATGTTGTATAAAATGCCTAAATGGAATCCTGCAAGAAACAGAAAGGGAGAGTTTGTATCACAACAATTTGAATTGATTATAGGAGAAGTAGGTTGTTAAATAAGCATAAAACAACAAAAGAGCTCCCAGGGGAGCCTTTTGTATAAGGGGTGGTTAAACATTAAATTCAAATTATCTATTTCTAATTTACCTTTTATATAAGTAGTTTTTGTCAATTTTTCGATAAATGGAATAATCTGCTTGTTGAAAAGCAAAAAAATATAGATGAATAGTATTTTTTAAGCAAAAAAAAGAAGCGTCCCCCCGGATAAACTTCTTTTTTAGTGATAACTCATTTAATAAGTTATTACACTGTAAAGGTAATTGTATAAAGGGGGTGATTTTTTGAAATTAGATGAGAGGAAGGAAAGTAAAGTTGAATAACCCTGTTTATTAAGTGAAGTAAAAAGAGATTATGATTATAAAATAAAAAACCACCTATTTTAGGTGGTTTTTTATTCATATAAACATGATTTATACTGCTAAAACAAATAAACCTTCTTCAGTTTTTTCAACTTTAGCTAATTTGTTTTTGGTTAAACTTTTTATAGTCTTATCCCATTTTTTGTTAGATAAACCAGACTCAGACTTTAATTCATTTAAATCTATTTTTTCTGCTTTGTCAATTAAAGCTAATAAAGCTTTTTCATCATCATTTAATTCAATAGAAGGAGCTTTTTTCTCAGGTTTCATTTGAGGGAAGAATAATACTTCTTGAATTGAAGGATTGTTTGTTAAATACATTATTAAACGATCCATACCAATACCTAAACCAGAAGTAGGAGGCATTCCATATTCTAATGCACGTAAGAAATCTTGATCAATAAATTCTCCAGCTTCATCATCACCACGAGCAGCTAATTTTAATTGAGCTTCAAAACGTTCACGTTGATCAATTGGATCATTTAATTCTGAATAAGCATTTGCAATCTCTTTACCACAAACCATTAATTCAAAACGCTCTGTTAATTCAGGATTATCTCTATGCTCTTTACATAAAGGAGACATTTCTTTAGGATAATCTGTAATAAAAGTTGGTTGAATGTAGTTTCCTTCACATTTTTCACCAAAGATTTCATCAATTAATTTTCCTTTCCCCATGGTATCGTCAACCTCAATGCCCATACCTTTAGCAGCAGCACGAATTTCGTCTTCCGATTTACCATTAATATCAAAACCAGTAAAGTGCTTTATAGAATCAGCCATAGTAACTCTAGCATAAGGAGCTTTAAAGTCAACTTTATGTTCTCCAAAAGTAGCTTCAGTAGTTCCGTTTACAGCTATAGCACAGTGTTCTAATAGTTTTTCTGTAAAGTCCATCATCCAGTTGTAGTCTTTATAAGCTACGTAGATTTCCATTGCTGTAAACTCTGGATTGTGAGTTCTGTCCATCCCTTCGTTACGGAAGTTTTTAGAAAACTCATATACACCATCAAAACCACCAACAATTAAACGTTTTAAGTATAATTCGTTAGCAATTCGCATGTATAATGGAATGTCTAAGGCATTATGATGAGTAATAAATGGTCTTGCTGCAGCACCACCTGGAATTGGTTGTAAAATAGGAGTTTCTACCTCAAAATAACCAGCATCGTTAAAAAACTGACGCATAGCGTTAAATAACTTAGTTCTTTTTACAAATACATCTTTTACATGTGGGTTTACAACTAAGTCAGCATAACGTTGTCTATAACGCATTTCAGGATCTGTAAAACCATCAAAGGTATTTCCTTCAGCATCAACTTTAGGTAATGGTAATGGTTTTAAAGATTTACTTAATAATTTAAAGTCTTTTACCATTACAGTAATTTCACCAACTTTAGTTTTAAATAATTCTCCTTCTATACCTACAAAATCACCTATATCTAAAAGTTTTTTATAAACTTCATTGTACAAATCTTTGTCTTCTCCAGGACAAATCTCATCTCTGTTGAAATATACTTGAACTCTTCCTTCGCTATCTTGTAATTCAGCAAAAGAAGCTTTTCCTTGTATACGACGACTCATTAATCTACCAGCAATTACCACCTTTTTTCCTTCTTCAAACTTATCCTTTATGGTTTTTGAATTTGAATTTAATGGAAATAAATCAGCAGGGTAAGGGTTAATACCTAATTCTCGTAATTTCCCTAACTTTTCTCTACGTACAACTTCTTGTTCTGATAATTGCATGGGTTAATTTTTATAATTTTTTAATGAAGGGGCAAAGATACAATCAATTGAAGAATTAAACAATGAATAACAGATTCACATTTTTTGTAAAAAAACTAAAAAAATTTGCAGGTATTAAAAAAGGTTGTATATTTGCAGGCTGCTTTTTTGTAAAGTAGCATTTAGTTGTGTTGTTAGGTACTTTAAATAGTACCATGGTTTTGTTAACCAATGGAAAGCTTCCCTGAGATGGGTTGCTTTTTTTTTGCATTAAATTTGACTTAAAAGAAAGCGTTTTTGTATTCCCAGAAAGTAGTTAAGAATAGAACAAAATATACTGTAGCTACAGAAAATTTGATGGTAGCAGAAACTAGGAAGCCTAAAAATGCTCCAAAAGAAGCTTTAATTGCTCTAGAAGTATCTTTACTATCATAAATTAATTCACCAATAAGAGCTCCAAAAAAAGCACCGATTAATATTCCAAAAGGAATAGGGGAGAATAAACCTATAATTAAACCTATAGTAGTTCCATAAACTCCGTATTTACTACCTCCAAAACGTTTTGTTCCAATGGCAGGAATAAAATAATCAATAATAAAAATAAAAATAGCAATGGCTAGTGTTATACCTAAGAATGTCCAATCTTGAGGTATCGCTTTTGTTAAATGTAATAATAGTAACCCTAACCAACCTGTTAAGGGACCTGGTAAGATTGGTAAAAATGAACCAATTATACCTAAACAAACACATATAAAACCAAGTAAGGTTAGCAATATATCCATATTTTATATTCTTTTTTTAGTTTAAAATAGCTTTATTTTTCTATTTATAGGACGAGTATAATGACTATTTGTTACATTTTTACAACTAAAAAATTAGTTTAAACTAATTTTTTAGTTATATTTGTGATGAAATATTTCAATAAAAGTTAGAATGAGTAAGCAATTAACAAAAGCAGAAGAGCAGATAATGCAAGTTTTATGGAACTTAAAAGAGGCATCTGTAAAAGAAGTTATAGCAGAGTTACCTGATCCGAAACCAGCTTATAATACAGTCTCTACTATTATTAGAATTTTAGAAACTAAAGAGTTTGTTGGGCATCAACCTAAAGGAAGGGGATATGTATATTACCCATTAGTAAAAAAATCGGAGTATAGTAATGAAAGTCTACATAAGTTAATGAATGGTTATTTTGGAGGTTCATTTAAAAGTATGGTGTCTTTTTTTATGAAGGAAAATAAGATGGATATTAATGAATTGGAAAGTATTTTGAAAGAGATAAATAAAAATAAAAAGTCATGATTAATTATATAATTCAGGTAGTCTTATTTCAAGTACTGTTTGTAGCAGTTTATGATTTTTTCTTAAGTAAAGAAACTTTTTTTTCAAAGAATAGATGGTATTTATTGTCAACATCTATAATATCATTTTTATTGCCACTAGTAAAAATACCTACCATAAAAAAAGCAGTTCCTGTAGAGTATACTATTATGTTGCCAGAAGTAGTTTTATCTCCACAGAGAGTAATTGAAAAAGCTGCTTGGTATCAGTCTATTGACTATTTAGATGTGCTGTTTTGGAGTGGGTGTTTAGTGTTTTTAATAGTGTTTGTTGTAAAATTATTACGCATTGTTCGATTAATATTTAAATATGAAATTGAACGTAGAAAAACATATAAATTGGTGCTGTTACCAAAGAACTCAAAAGCATTTTCTTTTTTTAATTATATTTTCTTAGGAAAAGAGATTCCATTAGATAAACAAGAAAAAATAATTCAACATGAATTAGTACATAGTAAACAAAAACACTCAATCGATTTGTTGTTTTTCGAGTTTCTAAGAATACTAATGTGGTTTAACCCAATGGTATACGTTTATCAAAATAGAATTTCTTTAGTTCATGAATACATTTCTGATGAGAAAGTGAGCAAAGCTACTTTAAAAGAAAATTACATTAACAATTTACTCTCTGATGTTTTTCAAGTTGAAAACATTTCATTCTTAAATCAATTTTATAAACATTCATTAATTAAAAAACGAATTATTATGATGACGAAAAAAGAATCGAAACAAATTAAACAATTAAAATACTTATTGTTAATACCGGTGTTAGCAAGTATGTTGGCTTATACCTCTTGTTCTCAAGATGCAAGCGCTACTGCACCAGAACAAAAGAAAGACAATACAGTACTTTATACTGATATTAAGGAGATAAAAAAGAGAGTTTCTGAAACTAAGCAATCGTATATGGATGTATTTTTAGGTTTAGAACCACCAAAGACAAAAGAATTGCAGTTGAATGATTTAACAAATGTAGAGTTAATAGAGTTAAACAATAAGAAAGAGCAGTATGAAAAATCAGGAAAAGATATTCCACTTAGAATTTTTGAAGGAATAGAAAATAAGAAAAGAAAAATTATTTTTTTAGATTTAGAAGAAGTTGTAAGAAGGGATGGTAAAAAAGAACAAACAAATGAATATAAAAACTCTAGTTATGTTCCATTTACTTTATTAGATAAATATCCAACATATCCAGGGTGTAATGAAGGAGATAGGAATTGTTTTACCAAAAGTATTACAAGGTTTGTAGCAAATAATTTTGATGTTTCTAAAGCAAATAACTTAGGAATTAAAAAAGGAAGAGCAAGAGTTTATGTACAGTTTAAGGTAGATAAAACTGGTAAGGTTACTCAGGTAAAAGCTAGGGCTCCACATGCAGAATTAAAACAATATGCTAAGGAAGTTATTGAAAAATTACCTAGAATGAAACCAGGAGAAAAAGATGGAAAAGTAGTATCTACAGGATATACAATACCAATAACATTAAACATTGAATAGTTTAAATAAAAAAATGAAAAAGAAAATTTTAATTGTATTATTTTTAATAGGGTTTATCAAAGTCGAAGCACAAACTTCGACTTTTAAATCCATTGATAATTTATTGAGTGCAGGACGTTATAAAAAAGCCTTGAAAGAATTGAATAAGCTACCTGTAACTTTCGTGTCTAATGCAAAGAAGGCTCAAATTTATGAAGCAATAGATAATTATAAATTAGCTTCAAAATATTATGAAAAAGCACTAGAAATTAAAAATGATTACTCCATAAAAGTTAAGCTGGGAAAAAGCTATAATAAAGAGAAAAGGTTAAAAAAAGCGATATCAATTTTTGAAGAAATTGTAGAAAAAGATGATGATAATTTATTGATAAAATATCAATTAGGTAAATTGTATTTAAAGACGAAACAGCCTTTAAAAGCTAAAAATTTATTTAAAAGTTTAATTAAAAAGGATAAAGAAAATGCAAATTATCATTACCAACTTGGAGTGGTATATGCTATGTTGAAGAAGAGAAACTTAAAAATAAATAGTTTTTTAGAGGCCTATAAAAATGATGATGAGCATATTAAGGCAATTCATCAATTAGCGCTTGCTTATGTTTTATTAAGAGATAAGGATTCTTCTGCTATTTTTACAAATAGAGGGTTGCAAGTAAATCCAAATCATATAGAATTAAACAAGTTAAAAATAAATAGTTTGTATAGAAAGAAGCAGTATTTAAAGGCAATCACTTTGTTGGAAAAAATAGATACATTAAAACCAAATGAGCATTACACTCAAAAAATGTTAGGAAGAGCTTTGTACAAACTAAAAGATTATGATGAAGCCGAAAAATATTTTAATAAAGCATTAAAAATAGATCGGTCGGATTTTAAATCATATACTTATTTAGGAGATATAAATTTTGATCAAAAAGAATATAAGAGTGCAATGTATAACTATATGTTAGCAACTTATGTAGGAAAAGAATCTAGAGATATTGAATATTACCAATTAGCAAGAGTGTATAAAGAATTAGGAAAACCTAAAGCAGAAATGAAGGCTTATAAAAATTCTTATAATGAAAATAGTAGAAACTACAGAGCGCTATATCAGTTAGCTAATACTACCGAAAACTATTATGAGGATAAAAAGCTAGCCTTAAAATATTATAAAAACTATATGGATAGGTTTGAAGAAAAAGACTCTTTACTTACAAGTCAAGTTAAAACCAGAATTAAAGAAATAAAAAAATATTATTTCATGAAAGGTGATGTTATAGAATAGACTAAATTTTTGTATTTTCATCTCAAAATCAATGAGATGAAGTGTTGCTGTGTTTCTTTAATTACGATTTTATTATTTGTGTCGTGTGATTTTTTTTCTTCACCAAAAAAGAATAAAGATCAAATGATAGATACTGTTATTGATTTTTCTAAAGTAGATGTTTCTCCTTCTTTTAGTGTTTGTAAAAACCTTATGGATGAAGCTAAAACAAATTGTTTTAGAAAAGAAATTCAACAAAGAATAACCAAGGAGTTACAGTTATATAATTTTGTGAGTAATGAATTAATAGATGAGGTAGTTTTAATAGACTTGCAAATTAGTAGTAAAGGGAAGTTTGAGTTAAAAGATATTTCATCATCCAACAATATAAAAGAGTACTTACCCAAATTAGATAGTGTAATTAGGCAATCTATAAAAAAGTTACCCAAAATAACACCTGGTTTTAAAAGAGGTATACCAGTATCAACACAATATCAATTACCAATTAGAATACAAATAGAAGAGGGAATAAACTGAAAGGAAATGAAAAAATAAAGAGACTAAAAAGTATCCAAAAAATAAAATAGATTGTTTGTGTAAAATTCATTTTATTTTGACCTTCTTTCTTTATTCTTTTTTTTAAATCTTCAATAGAAAGCTTTAAGAGTTCTTCTTTGCTAAGATTTAAATCGATAATACCAGTTACTTTTAATCCAGCTTTATAACCTCTATAAACGTCTTTTGGATAGTTTAAAAGAGAAAAACCCATTGCCCAAGTACTAATTATACCAATAGGTAATTTTTTCCACATACCTGTAGCAATTTCCCACCCAGCGATAAAAGCTTCTCCTTTCCACGTTGTATCACAGTTGTATAATACATGTTGTATATCATGAATGTGAATGATATCTTTTCTAAATTGAGAATTAGGAAGTTTTAACGTAAATAATTTAAATTTTAATTCAAAGGTATTTTCATCTTCGCCTCCATTTTTTAAGAGATTGTTTTTGGTGTAAAATCCTTGTAAAGCTTCTGCTATTGTCATGTTGTAGCTGTTTTGTACAACAAAGATATTTTATCAATTTTATGTTTTTCTTGATAATTATCAAGAAATTATTTTCCTCTAATTCTACTGAAGGTTTCGGGAGTCATACCTAAGAAAGAAGCAAGGTGTTTAGAGGCTACTCTATTAAATAGAAATGGTTTCTTTTGTAATAAAATATTATAACGTTCTTGAGCAGTATGAAGTTGTAAATCATCGATTCTTTCAACAAGGTCTATATAGATTTTTTGTAAAAATAAACGACCAAATCGTTCATATTTAGGATTGGAATCAAAAAGATTTTCTAAATCTGCATGCGTAATTTTTAGAACTTCCAAATCTTCTAAAGCCTCAATGTTGTATTTACTTTTTTTACGTTGAATAAAGCTATCAATAGTAGTTATACTTTCTTGTTCTGCTGAGAAATGTACAGTTATATCTTTTCCATCTTTGTAATAAAAAACACGAGCTATTCCTGATATGATAATATACATATGGTTACAAATATGCCCAGCTTCATGTAGTATATGGTGTTTAGGATATTTTTCAGGCTTTATAATATTTTGAAAAGCTTCTGCAAGCTCAGAGTTTTCTAATAGTAAATCGGCATTCTGTTCAAAAAAAGAGTTCATAACCTATAAGTTAAGTAATTCATCTACAAAATCACGTTTATTAGAAAGACGAGGTACTTTATGCTGCCCACCAAGTTTACCTTTTTTACTTAACCAATCATAAAATAATCCTTGTCGTGCTTGATGTACTTTAGGTAATGACAAGGTCATGTTATTATAGCGCTTGGCTTCATAATCTGAATTGATACATTTTAAAGCATTATCTAATAATTCTGTAAAAGTATCTATGCTTTTAGGAGGAGTACTAAATTCAATAACCCATTCATGCCCACCACTTTTATTATCATTCATAAAAATTGGACCAACAGTATAATCTCTAATAGAAGCATTAGTTTTTGTACTTGCAATTTTTAAAGCTTCCTCTGCATTTTCAATAATTAATTCTTCACCAAAAACATTGATATGGTGTTTTGTTCTACCAGTAATTTTTATTCGATAAGGATTTAAAGAAGTAAACTTAACAGTATCACCAATTAAATAACGCCATAAACCACCATTGGTAGTAATAACTACTGCGTAATTAACATCTTTTTTAACTTCAGATAATGGAATGGCTGTTGAATTTTCACCATCATAAGAATCCATAGGGATAAATTCATAAAAAATACCATAATCGAGCATTAGTAATAATTCTTCTGAATTATTTTGGTCTTGAATAGCAAAGAAACCTTCAGAAGCATTATAAGTTTCGTAATATTTGAAACTGTCTTTTGGAATTAATTTTTTATACTGTTCTCTATATGGATTAAAGTTAACACCTCCATGAAAGTAAACTTCCAAATTAGGCCAAACCTCTAGAATATTATTTTTACCAGTTTTTTCTAAAACTCTATTTAGAAGTACTAACATCCAGCTAGGAACTCCAACTAAACTAGTAATGTTTTCGTTAATAGTTTCATTAATAATAGCTTCCATTTTTGTTTCCCATTCGGCCATTAAAGAAACTTCTTGACTAGGTGCAGAGCTATAGTCTGCCCAAAAAGGTAAATTTTCGGTTATAATTGCAGATAAATCTCCAAAGTGAGAATTGTTATCTTCATAAATAGCAGTACTACCTCCTAATTTTAATCCTTTACCAGTAAACATTTGTGTTTCTTCATTGTTGTTAATGTATAAACACAGCATGTCTTTACCAGCTTTTAAATGGCATCCTTCTAAGGCTTCATTACTTACTGGAATAAACTTACTTTTAGCATTGGTAGTTCCACTTGATTTTGCAAACCATTTAATTGTTGTGGGCCAAAATAAATTTTGTTCTCCTTTTCTACATCTTTCTATAAGTGGTTCAATACTTTCATATCTCTGGATAGGAACATTATTAGTAAAATCGATGTAGTTTTTAATTGAAGAGAAGTTATGTTGTTTTCCAAACTCAGTATTCTTAGCAGTATTTAATAATTTTTGAAGTAATTCGTTTTGAACATCGATAGGATATTTTAAAAATAATTCTACCTGATGTTTGCGTTTTTTCAAAAACCATGAAATAATAGAATTTATAAATGGAAACGACATAGTTTGACTCTTAATTCAATTTTTTTACTGTAAGTTTGTGAAGCTAAAAGTAATAAAATTTAAGACATGCAATACCAAGGAGTTTTAAAAAAAATGACGACTGAAAATTTAGATACTGTACAGTATTACTTAGATATGAAATCTGATTTTTTAAATATGAATCAGCTTTTGAATAAAAAAATAACACTAAGTTTTGTTACTTACGAATGTTTAAATTGTCATTTAGAAAAGCAAATTTACCGCCAAGGATTTTGTAAAAAATGTTTTTTTGAAACGCCGAATGCTGGAGATTGGATTATGCGACCTGAGTTAAGTAAAGCGCATTTAGATATTGAAGATCGTGATTTAGAGTATGAGAAAAAAGTACAATTACAACCACATATTGTGTATTTAGCTAACTCTAGTAACGTAAAAGTAGGTGTTACTAGAAAACAACAAGTGCCAACACGTTGGATAGATCAAGGAGCTCATGAAGCTATTGAAATTGTTGAGGTGCCTAATCGTTATTTAGCAGGAATTACAGAGGTTGCTTTAAAAGAACATGTAGCTGATAAAACCAACTGGCGAAAAATGCTAAAAAATGATATTGAAGATGAAAATTTAGTATCGTGGCAAGAACGTTTAAAAGCTTTTATTCCTGAAGAAGCTCAGCAATATTATATTGAAAACAATAAAGAAACATCAATTAATTTTCCTGTAGAGAAGTACCCAGCAAAGCCTAAAAGTTTGAATATTGTAAAGGAGCAAAGCTATACAGGAACGTTAGTAGGTATAAAAGGACAGTATTTGATTTTTGAAGATGAAACTGTTTTTAATGTTAGAGCTAATGAAGGAATTGTAGTTGAAATTACAATGGCTTAAATTTTTTCTAATAATTGAGATTCAGAATTATAAAGTTGATTTAAAACATTCATTTTTGAGTTCTCTTGTTGTTGCTTTAAGAAAGCATAGAAACCATAATTTTTTGTAAAATAATAGATAGAAAATGTTACTTCGTTTTCTGTTTTCAAATAATTATTAAGAGCGTCTGTAACTAGTAAATTATTTATTTTATCAGTTACAGGCTCTTTTATCTTATATTTCTTTTTTATTAAGTTTTCAACCTTTTTCTTGTTAGATAATGAAGGAAAGGTATATTTAAAAAAAATAAGTTTATTCTTAAAAAAATGAAGTTCAGTCGTTATTCGATAACCACCTACTTTTGTTGTAAAAAAGATGATATCACACAAATCGGGGTTTTTAATAAAACGATACGAAGTATTAATGCCTTTTTTTACAGAACTAACGCAAGCACCAAAATCAATATCATCAGAAAAACGAATAGGTACGTTACTTTCAATGATATCATTGTCTTGTAAAACACTGTTAAATATAGACGTATAATTATCTATATTCTTATATTTCTTAATTATTTGACTGTAATAATTATTATAGTACTTTCTACTATTTAGTATATTATTTATTTTTTGGATTAAAAGCATATCAATTTAATTGTTATTGAAACTTGTAATCCCCCGAACGAAGTAGCTATACTTCAATATAAATATACAATTTTTTTAATGTTTTACAATAGTATAGTTCTTATTCATTTTCAATTCACTTAATACATTAAGTGCTTCATTTATATAAATATCCTTTTTTAAATTTTTATGCCAAGCAATACGTTTCTCCTTTAAAACAGTGTCTTTTTTAAATAGGTTTAATTCATATTTAGGAGAGTCAAAAGTAAGGTTAGAATCAAATTTAAATACTTCTTTAAATTTTTCACCTTCCTTAGATTTTTTATCGCTCTCTTCTTTAAATTTATTGTAGTTTAATGAATAAATTCTTTCATCTTGATTTTTCTTTAACCATTTAGCATATTCATTAATTTTCTTAAACTTATCATTTTTCATTACACGTTGCTTACTGTTGTAAACAACATCAGCAAAATTAGTGTAAGAATTTGTAGTACTATATTTGGCTTGTTGCACTTTATCCCATGGTAAAGCGCCATCTAAATCACGTTCCCCAAATTCCATGTAGCTTAATCTACTAGGTAAAGAAACATCTGAATAAACCCCTTCTATTTGAGTAGAACCACCGTTGATTCTATAAAATTTTTGAATAGTCATTTTTAAAGCTCCTAAATCACTAGGGTATTTTTCGTAAAAACGATTGATTGGTAATACATTTTGTACAGTTCCTTTACCATAGGTTTGTTTTCCACCAATAATAACACCACGTTTATAATCTTGCATAGCTGCAGCAAAAATTTCAGATGCAGAAGCAGAAAATTCATTTACCATTACTACTAAAGGACCATCCCATTGAATTTTTGAATCTGTATCATTTTTAACTACGGGTTGTTCATTTCTATACTTTACTTGTACAATTGGACCTTGTTTAATAAATAATCCACCAATTTCAATAGCTGTTTTTAAAGAACCACCACCATTATCACGTAAATCAATCACTAAACCTTTCACGTTTTCTTGTTTTAAACGTTCGATTTCTTTTTCCATGTCTTTAGCAGCATCTCTGCGGCTTAAGTCATTAAAATCAATATAAAATCTAGGTAAGTTAATTACACCATATTTTTTTCCATTTTTTTCAACAATACTAGATTTTACAAAGGTTTCTTCTAGCTCAACTACATCTCTAATAATTGGAATTACTTTTATTGAGCCATCAATTTTCTTTTTAACAGTTAAACGAACTTCGGTTCCTTTTTTCCCTTTAATAAATTTAATAGCATCATCCAATCTCATTCCTACAATGTCTAGTGGTTTTTTATCTCCTTGAGCTACTTTTAAAATGATATCATCAGGCTCTAAACCACCTTGCTTCCATGCAGGACCTCCAGAAATTAACTCAACAATATGTGTATAAATGCCTTTTTTCTGTAAACGAGCCCCTATTCCTTCTAATTTACCTGACATTTCCTGATCGAAACGTGATTTTCTTCTAGGAGACATGTAGGTTGTATGTGGGTCAAATCCACTTACTACACTATTTAAAAAAGTAGAATACCAGTCAGAGTTTTCAAGTTCATCAATACGTTGATATAAATCATTCATATTTTTTAAAACTTCTTTTCTAGCTTCTTTTTCTAGTTCAGTAAATGTTTTCTTTTTAAAGTTTTTATCTTTTTTAGCTTTCTCTTTTTGTTGATCTTCAGCATCTTCAATTCTACTTAAAATAGAAAGCTTTAATTGTTTTCTCCAGTAATTAATTAATTCACTATCATTTTTAGCAAAAGGAATTTTATCATAATCTACATCAATTACTTCATCTTTCTTATAGTTAAAAGGTTCAAGTAATAATGAACGATATGTTTTTTTTGCTGTACCAAGTTTCTCTAAAAAACGGTTATAAACCAATTTATAAAAATCAATTCGAGTATCTCTTAATTGATTGTCAATTTGATATTTGTATTTAGAAAATTCTTTCAAATCTTCTTGTGTAAAATATCTTTTACTAGGATCTAAGCCATCAATAAAAGTATTGTATACGTGTTCAGAAAAATCATCATTCAATTCTTTTTGAACATAGTGATATCGTGATAAAATATTTTTTAAGACATAAACAATTACTCTATCTTTTTCGGGATCACTATTAGAAACTGAATTAGAAAAAGTAGAATTTGAAAATAATAATGTAAATGCTAAAAATGGAATGATAAATTTCGTCTTCATGTATCTTCTGTCTTTTTATTTTTTTATTGTGTCGTTGTGTTGCTAAGCTACTAAAATAATGCCAACTTTTTTAGTTTTCTTGCTTTTTGTAAAACCCTTTAAAAACTTCTTTTATTTTTTTATGGTTTTTGTCAATATAATCCCAAACTTGAGTTACTGATCCATCAGAGTTTTTAGTCCAAGTAATTTGATTATAAAAATCACCGTTTTTGCTTTTTATAAGTTTACTCTTTAAAACCATTTTATTTGCACCATAATGCCCTTTTAATTCCAAAGAGAACCCTGTGTTGTCTACCCATAATTGATTCCAAGAATTATCAGATTTATTATAATAGTTATAACTTGTCCCTTTATTTTTAGATGTTTTAGAAACCCAATTCTCTTGAATAGCACAAGCATTAGATAGTCTAATAATATTATTGGTACCTATAAGATTATTCTTTGTGTCGTAAACATTCCAGTTTCCTAACCAAAAATCAAATTGAGAATACTCTGGAGAACTGCATTGTTTTATCGCTTTATTTTGCGCATTCACTACCGAAAAAATTGTACTTAAAGTGAAAAGAGTTACATAGATAATAAAACGAGCCATAACGTTTGTGTTTGATTACTACAATTTTACATATAAAATAAAGCTTTTTGTCTTTACAAAATGTTAAAAAAAGAGTCCTTTTTTTGTGTTACATTTGTTGTAAAACTATTCTACTATGCAAGAAAGACCCTTAATATTAGTTACAAATGATGATGGAATTACCGCTCCTGGTATTCGAATGTTAATTGAAATAATGAATAAAATAGGAGACGTTGTTGTTGTTGCCCCAGACAGTCCTCAAAGCGGTATGGGACATGCGATTACTGTAAATAACGTTTTGCATTGTAATCCGATTACAATTGACGAAGGTCCACAAATAGAATACAGTTGTTCTGGAACACCTGCTGACTGTGTTAAAATGGCTAAAAATAAAATATTAAATCGTGTGCCAGATTTATGTGTTTCTGGAATTAATCATGGATCTAATTCATCAATAAATGTTATTTATTCGGGAACAATGAGTGCTGCTGTTGAAGCTGGGATAGAAGGAATTCCAGCAATTGGTTTTTCATTACTTGATTTTGATTGGCATGCTGATTTTAGAGCAGCTAAAAAGTTTATTGAAAAAATAACGTTGAATGTTTTATTAAATGGATTACCAGAAGGAGTTGTGTTGAATGTAAACATTCCAAAGTTAAAAGAAAAAGAAATTAAAGGAATCCGTGTTTGTAGACAAGCAAATGGATATTGGAAAGAAGATTTTGATAAACGCAAAAGTCCATTTGGAAAAGAATATTATTGGTTGTCTGGAGAATTTGTTAATAGAGATAAAGGACAAGACACTGATATTTGGGCCTTAGAAAATGGATATATTTCTGTAGTTCCAGTACAATTTGATATGACAGCGCATCATGCAATCCAAAAATTGAATTCATGGGACATATAAGAAAAGAAATAGCTATAGGGATTTTAGTTTCTTTAATAGCTACAGCATTCGGTTTATTCATTTATTTAGAATATATATCGTATGATAGTATAGGTACTACTTTTCAAAAAGTAAAAGAAGGTGGTGTATTAGGTTCAGTAATTGCATTGGCTGCTATTCCTAATTTATTAGTGTTTTGGGTATTTCTAAAAAAGAATCAAGATTATAGAGCTAGAGGTGTATTGTTAGCTACTATTTTGACAGCGCTAATTACATTTATTATAAAATTTTTCTAAATAATATTTAATGAAATATTACATCCTTGCAGGAGAAGCTTCAGGAGATTTACATGGAGCTAATTTGATGAAAGCTTTGTTAAAGGAAGACCCAAAAGCAGAGATTCGTTTTTGGGGAGGAGATTTAATGCAAGAGGTTGGTGGTACACTTGTAAAGCATTATAAAGAACGTGCTTTTATGGGGTTTGTAGAAGTACTGATGAATCTACGTAAGATCCTAGGGATGATTTCTTTTTGTAAGAAAGACATTGCTAAGTTCAATCCAGATGTATTAGTACTTATAGATAATTCAGGGTTTAATTTACGTATTGCTAAGTGGGCAAAACAAGAAGGAATTAGAACGAATTATTATATTTCTCCCCAAGTTTGGGCAAGTAGAGCAGGTAGAGTAAAAGACATTAAAAGAGATGTTGATGAAATGTTTGTTATACTACCATTTGAAAAGGAGTTTTATAAGAAGTATGATTATGATGTAAACTTTGTAGGACATCCTTTAATTGATGGGATAGCTGGGAGAAAGCAGATAGATGAAGAAAGCTTTAGGAAAGAATATGATTTAGGGAGTAGAGAAATAATAGCTTTATTACCAGGAAGTAGAAAGCAAGAAATTACTAAAATGTTACCAGTAATGTTATCGTTAGTTGATGAATTTTCTGAGTATCAATTTGTGGTAGGTGGAGCACCTAGTCAAACAGAAGAGTTTTATCAAACATTTATTGGTAATAAAAATGTGAAGTTAATTAGTAATAAGACTTACGATTTATTAAGTGTTTCACATGCTGCCTTAGTAGGTTCTGGAACTGCAACTTTAGAAACAGCTTTGTTTAAAGTGCCACAAGTAGTTTGTTATAAAGGAAGCAATATTTCTTATCAAATAGCAAAACGAATTATAACATTAGAGTATATTTCGTTGGTAAACTTAATAATGGATAAAGAAGTTGTTAAAGAGTTAATTCAAAACGATTTTACCAAAGAAAATTTAAAAACAGAATTAGAATCTATTTTAGATCAAAAGAAAAGAGAAGAATTGTTTTTGTCTTATTTTGATTTAGAACAAAAGTTAGGAGGGAAGGGAGCTTCTGAAAAAACAGCCAAATTGATTGTTGGGGGAGCGAATAAAAAATAAACGTTAAATATAAAATTTAAAAATGCTATTGAATATATGATAAAAAAAATACTTTTCATTTTTTCACTTTCCTTATTAATGATTTCTTGTGGTTCGTCTAAAAATGTTCCTTCAAGTAAAAAATCAAAGCCAAAGTCTAAAATAGTAACAGCAAAAAAAGAGAAATCATCCTCACCTACCATAGCAGATAAAATAGTTTGGACAGCTGTTTCTTATAAAGGAACTCGTTATAAGTTTGGAGGTACTACTAATAAAGGAATGGATTGTTCAGGGTTAATCCATGTGTCATTTAAGAAGCGTAATATAGATTTACCTCGAACTTCTCGTGAAATGTATACAAAAGGATATGAAATATCTTTACGAAAAGTAGAACGTGGAGATTTATTGTTTTTTAAAACAGCACGAAAAAAAGGAAAAGTAAATCATGTAGGTTTGGTGACATCAGTTAAAAATGGTGATATCCACTTTATACATTCAACAAGTTCAAGAGGAGTTATTGTAACCTCGTTATTTAATAAATATTGGAAAAAAGCATTTATAAAAGCAAAACGTGTGTTATAACTAAAAGAGACCTGCAATTTTATGCAGGTCTTTTTAGTTTTTATAAAACTCCAACTATTTTTCCGTTAGTTAAGTTTATGATATCGTTTATAACTAGTCCGTCATCTAAATTCTTAGTATAGTCTAAAAGCTTACATTGAAAAGTAGCTTTAACTTCATAATTTTTGTTAAATCCAGATGTATCATCTTCTAACTTTTCTGAAGAGATAAATTTGAAGAAAGAATTTTTCATTAAATTATTATACTCATAAGGATTATTAGTGTCAGTACTATATAATGTTTCAAACAATAAACTAGTATATGTTTTGTTATTTTTAATATCCTTAATTTTAATAGTAAATCCTTTATGGCTATTAGTGTTTAAATCCTTTTTATAACTTTCTTTATAATCTACATATTTTACTCCAAAATTATCATTACTATACATTGTAGTTTTAAAATCTTCCCATGGTAGTTTAAACATACTTTCTTCTATATTGAAAGAATATTCTTTGTTAGAAAAATATTCATCAAAATATAATTGAATGTGATAATCGTCATTAGAAAATGTTTCAGAAATTCCAGCTAATATAGTGCCCTTTGGATTTTGTAGTTTCGTATTTCGGATTCCAATTCCAGTGTTTTGAGTTATAGGAAAATTAATAGTAATTGGCTTTCCATTTAATTCAAATTCGATTAAAAGACTTTTTGGTTTGGTTTCTTCTTTAACTAATTCTTGATCGTTGTTTGAACAAGAAAATTGAAGCATAGATAAGAGGATAAGTAATAATAGATTTTTAGTAGTTGTTTTTATCATAGTTTTATTTTTTTGAGTTATTTTACTCTGTGTTTCAATTAACATGCCAAAATATTATTGTTTAATTATTGGTTTAACTAGAGTAATATATGAGAAAACAATTACTATTATTATTGATAATTATAGGTTTTATTGTCTTTCGTTTTATTAAGCAAGGAGAAGAAACTTATATAGAAGAAAAATCAAAGGTGGAAGAATTAATTACTCTTGCTAATTCATATAAAGGAGTTGCTTATCGAGCAGGAGGAGTTACTAAAAGTGGAATGGATTGTTCAGGACTGGTGACAACAGTTTTTAAAGCTTTTGATAAGAAATTACCTCGTTCATCTGCCTCGATGAGTAAAAAAGGTAAAGAGGTTTCTCTTTCTGATGTTAAAAAGGGAGATTTATTATTTTTTGATATTTCTCGATTAAAAGGAGGAATTAATCATGTGGGGTTAGTTGTATCCGTGAATAATAATGATATTCAATTTATTCATTCAACAAGTTCAAAAGGAGTAATTGTTTCATCAATGAAAGAAAGTTATTGGAAGAAAGAATTTGTAAAAGCAAAGCGAGTTTTTTAATTGTATACCCTATTTATCATTTTTTTAAATAGATATAATATAATATAAAATAAAAAGCAACCTCTATAGAGATTGCTTTCTATTTTTTTATTAAAGAAATATGTTAGTTTAACATAGACCATAATTTATCTTTTAACTCCATTAAGCCTAGTTGAGCTACTGAAGAGATAAATAAGGTTTCAATACCTTCAGGTAATTCTTTTTTAATTTCTTCTTTTAATTCATCGTCTAACATATCCGACTTAGAAATTGCCAATAAACGATCTTTATCTAATAATTCAGGGTTATGTTTCCTTAATTCATTCAATAAGATATCGTATTCTTTTTGAATATCATCACTATCAGCAGGAATTAAAAAGAGTAGGGTAGAATTACGTTCTATATGACGTAAGAAATAATGACCTAAACCTTTTCCTTCTGAAGCTCCTTCAATAATACCTGGGATATCAGCCATTACAAAACTCTGGTGATTACGGTATTCTACAATTCCTAAATTAGGTTTTAAAGTAGTAAAAGCATAATCGGCAATTTTAGGTTTAGCAGCAGTTATAACAGATAATAAAGTAGATTTTCCAGCATTAGGAAAACCAACTAAACCAACATCAGCTAAGATTTTAAGCTCTATACGAAACCATCCATCTTTACCATCAATACCTGGTTGAGCATAACGAGGCGTTTGGTTAGTAGAAGATTTGAAATGCCAGTTTCCTTTACCACCTTTACCACCTTCTAATAATATTACATCACGACCATCTTCTGTGATTTCATATAAGATTTTATCGGTGTCAGCATCTCTAATAATAGTTCCTAATGGTACTGGAATAATAACATCATCAGCATCATGTCCAGAACTTCTACTGCTACTACCATCACCACCAGATTCAGCCCTAAAGTGACGTTTAAATTTTAAATGGAAAAGTGTCCACATATTTTTATCGCCACGTAATATTACGTGACCACCACGACCTCCATCTCCACCATCTGGTCCACCTTTTGTAATGAATTTTTCACGATGCAAGTGAGCCGATCCTCTACCTCCTTTACCAGAAGATGCGTAGATTTTTATGTAGTCAACAAAATTTCCTTCAGTCATTCTTTCTAAGTTGTTTTCTGTTTAATAAACAGAAGTAAAATTAATTTTTATAAAGTGTCAAGCACTTCTGATAAACGTTCTGTAATTTCTTCAATAGAACCTACACCGTTTACTCCGTAATAGTTGTTTTGATTTTGGTAAAAATCTTTTAAAACAGCTGTTTTAGTATTGTATTCGTTGAAACGGTTACGAATTTTACCTTCGTCCATATCATCAGTACGACCACTAGTTTTACCTCTTTCTAATAAACGCTCAACTAATAAGTCTTCAGAAACTTCTAAAGCAACCATACCATTTATACGTTCATTTTTTTCCGCTAAAAATTCATCTAAAGCTTTTGCTTGAGATTCAGTTCTTGGGAATCCATCAAAAATAAAACCAGCGGCATCAGCATTTTTTTCAACTTCAGCTTTTAACATGCTAATAGTAACTTCATCAGGAACTAAGTTACCATCGTCCATGTATGTTTTTGCTAATAATCCTAATTCAGTTTCATTTTTAATATTAAATCGGAATACATCACCAGTAGAAATATGTACTAAGTTGTACTTTTCTTTTAATACTTCAGCTTGTGTACCTTTTCCTGCACCAGGAGGTCCGAATAATACGATGTTTTTCATTTTGGGTTGTGTTGTTAATTGATAAATAGCAGGCAAATTTCTTCCATAACCTTTGTAATCTAATCCGTATCCTACAATAAATTTGTCTTCAATATTTTTTCCAACATAGTTTATAGGAAGTTCTTTTCGATACACGTCAGGTTTAAAGAATAGCGATACTATTTTAAGTTCTTTTAGATTTTTTGTTTTGAATATTTCGTAGATTTCTTGTAAAGTAGTACCTGTATCAATGATATCTTCTAATATGATAACGGTACGACCTGTTAAATCTTCGTTTATACCAATAAGTTTCTTTACATTTTCTGTTGAAGTAGTTCCTTCATAAGAAGCTAATTTAACAAAAGTCATTTCGCAATCTCCTTTGTAAGCTCGTAAAAAATCAGCAGTAAAAACAAAGCATCCATTTAAGATTCCTACAAAAAAAGGAACTTCATTTTTAGGTAAATCTTTTCTTACTTGTTCTGCCAGAGACTGTACAATGTTTGAGAGTTCATTACTTGAAATGTACTCTTTAAAATATAAATCGTGAAGTTTTGTAATTTTCATCAGATTGCAAAGATAGTTGCTTGATATTAAATGAAAAAACCGTTTTGAAAAATATTCAAAACGGTTTTTTGAGTGTTTTTTTATATATTATTTATTGTCTTCTTTTTTAGAAGTATCAAACATTACAGGTGTTGCCACGAATAATGAAGAGTAAGTACCTACAACCACACCTACGATAAGTGCAAACATAAATCCTTTAATACTATCTCCACCGAAGAAGAAAATAGCTAACATTACTAATAAAGTAGTTAAAGAAGTATTAATTGTTCTTCCTAAAGTACTACTTAAAGCTTTGTCTACAATGTTAGCAGTTAATGAGTTGCTGTTTGCAGCATATTCTCTAATTCTATCGAAAATTACCACGGTATCATTTAGAGAGTATCCAACTACTGTTAAGATTGCAGCAATAAATGATTGTCCTATTTCCATATCGAAAGGCATTACTTTGTAGAATATAGAGAAAACTCCTAATACTACTAATACATCATGGAATACAGCTACTACAGCACCAATAGAGAAAGACATTTTTCTAAAACGTAATAAGATATATAAGAATACTACAATTAAAGATCCTAATACAGCCCATATTGCAGCTTGTTTAATATCATCTGCAATTGTTGGCTCTACTTTCATATAGCTCATTATTCCACTACCAGCTTTTTCAAAACCAGGTTTAAAATCTTCGTAAGAAGTTGTACCTAAGTATGGCTTTAAACCGTTATATAAAGCAGTTTGCACTTCATTATCAACGTTTTTACCTTCTTCATCAATTTTGAAAACAGTAGTTATTTTTAATTGGTTTTGAGAACCATAAGTTTTTACTTCAGGAGCAGTACCAAAAGCACCTTTTAAAGCTGAAGCTACTTCATTAGCTTTCATTGATTGATCAAAACGAACAACATAAGAACGTCCTCCTTTAAAGTCAACACCTTGTTTTAATCCTAAAGTGAAGATTGAGATTAATCCTGCAATGATAAAGAACCCAGAAATAATGTAAGCTAACTTACGTTTTCTCAAGAATTCAATGCTAATATTTTTAAACCAGTTTTTAGAAATTCCAGTGTTAAATGTTAAGTTAGTTCCTTTGTTTACGGCTCCGTCAATAAATAAACGAGTAATAAAGATTGCTGTAAATAAAGAAGTAGCAATACCTAACATTAATGTATAAGCAAAACCTTTAATTGGTCCTGTTCCAAATACAAATAAAATAACACCTGTTAAGAAAGTAGTAATGTTTGCATCAATAATTGCAGATAAAGCTCCTTTAAAACTGAATCCTTCATTAACAGCTTCACCTAAACTCTTTCCTCCTGATAATGCTTCTTTAATTCTTTCGAAAATAATAACGTTTGCATCTACCGACATACCTATAGTTAAGATAATACCAGCGATACCAGGTAAAGTTAATACTGCGCTAAAAGATACTAACCATCCAAAAATGAATAAGATATTTACCAATAAGGCAATGTTAGCATATAAACCAGCTTTTCCATAGTATAAAATCATCCATGCTAATACTAATAAGATAGCTAATCCGAATGACCACATACTTGCATTAATAGATTCTTGTCCTAAAGAAGGTCCAACTACTTCTGATTGGATCATTCTTGCAGGAGCAGGTAATTTACCAGCTTTTAATACAGTTGCAATATCTTGAGCTTCGTTAACAGTCATAGAACCACCAGAAATAGAAGAGTTGCTACCTAATTGTCCATTAATAACTGGTGCGGTATAAACATAATTGTCTAAAACAATAGCAACAAATTTCCCTATGTTTTCTCCTGTTAATTTCGACCATTTCTTAGTTCCTATTCCGTTCATCGTCATAGATACAATTGGCTTGCTTAATTGATCATAGTCTTGTGTAGCATCAGCAATAACATCACCATCAATAGCAGCTTTATCATTTCTATTAGATTTTATTGCATACAAACCAATAATTTGATTTGTTCCATCTGCACTAGGTTGTGCTTTATAATCCCATAAGAACTTAACATATTTTAAGTTATTTGGTAATAAAGCTCTTACTTCCTTGTTAGCTAATAAACTGTTTACTTTAGCAGTATCTTGTACTCTAGATTGAGCTACTAAAGAACTCATTTGTTGTTGGTTTTGAGCTACATTAGGGAATAAGTATGTAAATAAGTTCTTTTGATTTTCAACTTTAGTAGAATCAGTAGACTCACCTAATAAATCATCAATACTATCAGTTTTAGTAGAATCTTTTGCTTTTTCAGTTGAAGAATCATCTTTTAATAATTCAGCAACCTTTGCATTAGCAGCAAATAGATAATTTTGAATTTCAGCATTTGTATATACTTCCCAAAATTGTAATTCTGCAGTACTTTGTAATAATTTTCCTACACGTTCAATATCTTTTGCTCCTGGTAATTCAACTTGAATACGACCAGAAGTACCGATTCTTTGAATATTTGGTTGAACAACACCAAATTTATCAATACGGCTACGTAATACCTCAAAAGCAGTGTTAATAGACGAATTGATTTCTTCTTGTAAAGTCGATTTTACTTGTTCATTTGTTTTGTTGAAATCAATTTTGTCACGTAAGGCTTTAGTTCCAAAAATGCTTGGATCGCTTAACTTAACGTTTCCATTGCTTAATTTTTCGAACTCGCTATAGAATAAATCTAAATAATTATCCTGACTGTTTTTTTGAGCTTCATCAGCTTTTGCTAACGCTTCAATAAAAACAGTGTTTTTTGAGTTGTTAGATAACCCAATTAAAATATCTTTTACAGATACTTGTAAAATTGCATTAATACCACCTTTTAAATCTAAACCAAGGTTCATTTCTCTCTCCCTGATTTCATCAAAAGTGTACTTTGCAATTCCTAAATTTAATACCTCTTTATTTGCTACACTATCTAGATATTTCCTTTCGGCTCTAGCTAACGCTCTTCCGTTGTTACCTTCTACATTTTCTTTTGCGTATACTTTTGCGCTATCTTCAACTTTGTTAGCGAAAAATGTAAACGACAACTGGTACAAACTCACTAGCCCGAACAGGATAGCAAATAATTTAATAAGACCTTTGTTTTGCATTTTTATTAATTTAAATCGACTTTTTTTAAAACGTGCAAATATAGTATTTCAAAAAAGATTTGCCAATTCTTTTACTATATTTATCTGTTTCGCACAGAATTAGTTAAATAATGCTAATAAATGTCAGTTTTTGTAGGGATTATATTATGTATATTTACCTGCTTTTTAAAGTAGAATAAACAACTAAAAATATATAATTCGCTATGGCGCATTTAACTGATATTGAGATAGCTCAAGCAAAAGAATTACAACACATTAAAACTGTAGCTAATAAGCTTAATCTAAATGAAGATAATTTAGAAATGTATGGTAAATACAAAGCGAAATTACCATTAAGTTTAATTGATGAAAATAAAGTAAAAGAAAACAATCTAGTTTTAGTAACAGCTTTAACACCAACACCAGCAGGAGAAGGTAAAACAACTGTTTCTATTGGTTTAACAGAAGGGTTAAATAAAGTAGGGAAGCAAGCTACTGTTGTTTTACGTGAGCCATCTTTAGGGCCTGTTTTTGGTATTAAAGGAGGTGCAGCAGGAGGAGGGTATTCTCAAGTAGTGCCTATGGAAGATATTAATCTACATTTTACTGGTGATTTTAATGCTATAGAAAAAGCGAATAACTTATTATCTGCATTAATTGATAATAATTTACAGAGTAAAACCAATAATTTAAATATAGATCCCCGTACCATTTTATGGAAACGTGTAATTGATATGAACGATAGATCACTACGTCATATAACTATTGGATTGGGAGGAACTGCCAATGGAATTCCGCGTGAAGATGGATTTAACATAACGCCAGCATCAGAAGTAATGGCAATACTTTGTATGGCAACTGATTTTGATGATTTGAAAAAACGATTAGGTAATATATTTATTGGGTTTACTTTTGATAAAAAACCAGTTTTTGCAAGCGATTTGAAAGCTCAAGATGCAATGGCAATTTTATTGAAAGATGCAATTAAACCTAATTTAGTTCAGACCTTAGAAGAGAATCCGGCAATTATTCATGGAGGTCCATTTGCTAACATAGCCCAAGGAACTAATACAATTATTGCTACTAAGATGGGATTGTCATTATCCAATTACGTGGTTACAGAAGCTGGTTTTGGAGCTGACTTAGGAGCAGAAAAGTTTTTAAATATTAAATCACAGCATGCAGGATTGAATCCTAAGTGTGTAGTGTTAGTTGCTACTGTTAGAGCATTGCGTCATCATGGAGGTGCACAAAAAGAAGAATACAACACGTCAAGTATAGAAAGAGTTCAAGAAGGATTTAAAAATTTAGAGAAACATATTGAAAATATTCGCAAATATAATATTGAGCCTGTAGTAGCAATTAATTCATTTATTTCAGATACAGAAGAAGAGGTGAATTTTGTTATCGAAGCATGTGGTAAGTTGGGAGTAAAAGCTGTAGTGTCTGAAGGATGGGCAAAAGGAGGAGAAGGAACTAAGAATTTAGCTGAGGCAGTAGTTGATGTTGTTGAAAATAAAGCAACTCGATTTAAACCATTGTATAATTGGACAAGCCCAGTTAAGGAAAAAATTGAAACGATAGCTAAAGAAATTTATGGAGCAGAAAAAGTTGAGTATAGTAAAAAAGCACAACTAAACTTAAGAAGAATTGATCGTTTAGGATTCAATGATTTTGCAGTGTGTATGGCTAAAACACAAAAATCTTTTTCAGATAATGATAAACTAATTGGGAGACCAGAGGGTTTTACTGTAACTGTTCGTGAAATAGAAATAGCTGCAGGAGCTCAATTCATTATTCCAATTTTAGGGAAAATGATGCGAATGCCAGGTTTACCAGCTGTACCAGCATCAGAAAATATGACTATTGATAATCAAGGTGTAATATCTGGTTTGTCTTAATTGAAGTAAAAGACTATTAAAAATAAAAATCCCGAGTTTTTAACTCGGGATTTTTATTTAGAAAACTTTTATAATTAAACTATTAACTTACACCACGTTGTTTGTTAATTTCATCTTGTAACTGACGTCTTAGTTTTTGTTCTTTTGTTAAGGCGTTTTTCTTGTGTTGTTCAAATTCTTGCTCAACATCAATTAATAAATCTTTAGTTTGTTTAGTAACAGCATTACTGTTTTTAAAACGAAAAATGAAAAAAGCCAAACCAACAAGAAGTGCAATTATAATACTCCATACTATAGTGTTGTAAGTGCCTTTTTTTAGAGGGATACCTATAAATGAAATAGCATCTTCTTTTTCTATAGAAGCAGATAAGTTATTGTTTAAATTATCAATCTTAGTTTGTAAAGAAGTGATGTTTTTTAATTGTTCGTTTATTTTAATTTGCTTAGCAGCAGCGTCATTTTTTATCGCTTTTATGCTGTCTAAAATATTTTTCTGTAAACTCAAAAACTCATTCTTTTTTATGACCTTATAGATTTGGTAATTGTTTGAGTTTTTATAAAGTTTTTTAAATTGATTTTCAACCGTATTAGGTAGTTCGGTTTTACTCGAGTTTTGTGCTATAATACCTTGAGTAAAAATAAAAATGAATAATATTCTTAAAGTTTTCATAGGTAAAGATTTTATGTTAGAATAATTGAATGTTTTGATTTAAAAAAACCCAAACGTTTAAGTTTGGGTTTTTAGTATAAGCAAGGTTGTGAAACTTATTTTACTTTTTCTACAATGGCCTTAAAAGCTTCTGGGTTGTTCATAGCTAAATCAGCTAAAACCTTACGGTTTAATTCGATATTATTAGCTTTTACTTTCCCCATAAACTGAGAGTAAGACATTCCAAACTGACGAGCTCCAGCGTTAATACGTTGGATCCATAATGAACGGAAGTTTCTCTTATTGTTTTTACGGTCACGGTATGCATATTGCATTCCTTTTTCAACCGCATTCTTTGCTACTGTGTAAACGTTTTTACGTCTTCCAAAGTAACCTTTTGCTTGCTTCAAGATTTTCTTTCTTCTATTTCTTGAAGCTACTGAATTTACTGATCTTGGCATAATTCAAATGTTTTTTGTAGTAGGCGATCGAAATTCGATACTTTATTGAGCCTAACTCCATGGTTAATAATTAAATTCCCTGGCTAACAATTATTTTAAAACTAATTGTTGCTTAATACTAGCCTCATCTGACTTGTGAACTAAAGTCGAATGAGTTAATGCAAGCTTACGTTTTTTAGACTTCTTTGTTAAGATGTGACTTTTGAACGCGTGCTTTCTTTTGATTTTTCCAGAACCAGTTAACTTGAAACGTTTCTTGGCACTAGATTTTGTTTTAATTTTAGGCATCTTTGTTTTTTAGTTTATCTTGCTTATATATTATAAGTATGATAGGTTTATTTTGTCTTTTTAGGAGCAATAAACATAATCATCCTTTTTCCTTCTAGTTTAGGCATTTGCTCTACCTTACCATATTCTTCTAATTCTTGAGCTAGCTTTAATAATAAAATTTGCCCTTGTTCTTTAAATACAATAGAACGTCCTTTGAAGAATACAAAAGCTTTTAATTTAGCTCCGTCTTGTAAAAACTTAATAGCATGTTTCTTTTTAAATTCATAATCATGCTCATCAGTTTGAGGACCGAAACGAATTTCCTTTACAGTAACTTTAGTAGCCTTAGCTTTTAAAGCTTTTTCACGTTTCTTTTGCTCGTACAAAAACTTTTTGTAATCAATAACTTTACAAACAGGAGGAACAGCTTTAGGAGAAATTTCTACTAAATCTAATTCTTGCTCTCGTGCTATCTCTTTTGCTTTAGCTAAAGGATATACACCTACCTCAATGTTTTCACCAACAAGGCGAACTTCATCAACATATTTAATTTTATCATTAATTCTATGCTGATCTTCTTTAATTACTCTAAGCGGTCTACGTCCGCCTCTTCTTCTAATTGCTATAACTTATAAATTTAAAAATTACTATTTTATTTTTCGTTTCCAAAAGGAACTAATGTCTTACCAACTTCTTTCTTTATTAGAGAAATAAATTCTTCTATCGTGAATGTACCTAAGTCTCCTTCTCCATGTTTCCTTACAGATACTGTGCCATCTTGCTCCTCCTTTTCACCTACAATAACCATGAAAGGTATTTTGCTAACTTCCGCATCACGAATCTTTCTTCCAGTCTTCTCACTACGATTGTCTACGAGGGCGCGAATTTCGGAATTTTCTAACAAAGTTAAAACTTTTTTGGTATATTTTTGATATTTCTCGCTGATTGGCAGTACAATAACTTGTTCTGGAGTTAACCAAAGAGGGAAATTACCACCTGTATGCTCCAGTAAAATTGCTATAAAACGCTCTAAAGAACCGAATGGTGCTCGGTGAATCATTACAGGACGGTGTAACTCATTGTCGCTACCTTTGTAGTGTAGGTCAAAACGTTCAGGTAAGTTGTAATCAACTTGAATTGTTCCTAGTTGCCAACTTCTACCTAAAGCATCCTTAACCATAAAGTCTAATTTAGGTCCGTAAAAAGCAGCTTCACCTTCTTCGATAACAAAATCTAAACCTTTGTCTTGAGCTGCATTGATAATAGCTTGCTCAGCTTTTTCCCAGTTTTCAACAGAACCAATATACTTATCTGGATTCTCAGGGTCTCTTACTGAAACTTGTGCAGTAAAGTTTTCAAAACCTAAAGAACCAAAAACATATAGTACTAAATCGATAACATTTTTGAACTCTTCATCAAGTTGTTCTGGTGTACAAAAAATGTGTGCATCATCTTGAGTAAAACCTCTTACACGAGTTAATCCATGTAATTCACCACTTTGCTCATATCTATATACAGTACCGAATTCAGCAAAACGCTTAGGTAAATCTTTATATGAATGAGGTTTGAAATTGTATACTTCACAGTGATGAGGACAGTTCATTGGTTTTAATAAAAACTCTTCATCCATTTTAGGAGTTTTTATAGGTTGAAAACTATCTTCACCATATTTAGCATAATGACCAGAAGTAACATAAAGATCTTTTTGACCAATATGAGGAGTCATTACCATTTCGTAACCAGCTTTCTTTTGAGCATTTTTTAAGAAGCTTTCTAATCTTTCTCTTAATGCAGCTCCTTTAGGTAACCATAAAGGTAATCCCTGTCCAACTTTTTGAGAAAAAGTAAATAATTCTAATTCTTTACCAAGTTTTCTATGGTCACGTTTTTTAGCTTCTTCTAGTAATTCTAAATATTCGGTAAGCATTTTTTGCTTAGGGAAAGAAATACCATAAATACGAGTTAATTGGTTGTTCTTTTCATCCCCACGCCAGTAAGCACCAGCAACGTTCATTACTTTAATAGCTTTAATTATTCCTGTGTTTGGAATGTGTCCACCTCTACATAAATCAGTAAAGTCACTATGGTCACAGAAAGTAATATCGCCATCAGTTAAATTTTCAATTAATTCAACTTTGTATTCGTTACCTTCTTCTTTATAGTAAGATAAAGCATCGGCTTTGGAAACAGAACGTAATTTAAATTCATGTTTACCCCTTGCTAATTCTAAAAATTTCTTTTCAATAGCAGAAAAATCTTTTTCAGAAATAGTTTCATCACCTAAATCTATATCATAATAAAAACCATTGTCAATAGCAGGACCTATAGTTAATTTAGCGTTTGGATGAAATTCCAAAATAGCTTGAGCTAATACGTGAGCAGAAGAATGCCAAAAAGCTTTTTTTCCTGCTTCATCATTAAATGTATATAGTATTAAAGAACCGTCGGTGGTTAATGGAGTAGAGGTTTCAATGGTTGTACCATTAAAGTTTGCAGAAATTACGTTTCTAGCAAAACCTTCGCTTATACTCTTAGCAACATCCATAGCGGTGCTGTTCACTTCAAATTCTTTGACGTTTCCGTCTGGCAATGTAATTTTAATCATTATTTAAATATGTCTTTAGGTTAAATTTCCTTACAAGTGGAAATTTCAAGTCGCAAAGATATTGTAAAACCGTTTGCTGTACAATATATAGTTTGTTGTATTTATAAGAAAAAGAAAAGATAAAGTAAGAAGGTGTAAAATATGAGAGAGTTTAGGATGAAATACTTATATTTATAAGTTAATAATGTGATATAGTATGTTTTTAGACTCTTTGAAAAAGATTGGTCGTTTAGAACCGTTTGAGATAAAGAACAATAGCTTAGTGCTTTGTTTGATTTCTCCAGGAGTGTATGTATATTCATTGTTAATCTTTCGATATAATGTAAATGCGTTAGAGATTCCTTATCTCAGAGAGGTGTTTGCAGTTTTATTTATGTTAGTAGCATTACTGCCGTTGACTAAACATAGAGTTGTAGTTGATTACTACGGGATTTTCGTTTTTATAATTTTATTATTGTTTCAACATTATCTAACATACACAGTAGCGTTGAATAGTTTCTCGATAGATTATCTGTTAGGGACATTTATAGTGATGTTTGGTGGGGTGTTAATGTTAAGTAGTAGGTTGTTGATAGTGTTGTTTAGTGCTTCGCAACTTATACATATGAGTTATTGGGTACTGAAATCAAACTTAGGTATAGTAGAAGAAGGTGCTATTATAATATCTACTACAACAATATTTGTTTATTCATTTATAATATTGAATGGTATTATAAGGTATAGGCAAGAGTTGGTGGAATTAAACGAAAGTTTAGAAGGTAAGATTAAAGAGAGGACAGAGGCTTTAGAAAGAAGAGCAAAGGAGTTAAGTGCGAGGAATAAAGATTTAGAAGAGTTTGCTTATGTGGTTTCACATGACTTAAAACAGCCGTTAGGAAATATATATACGTTAGCAGAGTGGAGTGAGGTTATATTGAAAGAAAATGAAAACGAAGAATTGAATTCAAGTATAACTGGAATTAAAGAGTTAGCGGAACAAATGGAAAAACTTATAAAAGGTATATTGAATTATTCCTTATATAAGAAAAAGGAAAAGGAATTAACAAGGGTTGATGTAGGGTTTATGTTAAGGAAGATTAAAAGTTCAAATGAAACGGATTCTTGTCAAATAATTATAAAAGATGAAATGCCAAAGATTTTCTTTAATGAAGAACAGTTGATTCAGGTTTTTCAAAATTTAATAGAAAATGGAATAGTGCATAATAATAGTAGCGATATTAAAATAGAGGTCGCATGCAAAGAAGAAGGAGATGAGTATGTTTTTTCGATTAAAGATAATGGGCCAGGTATTGAAAAGAAGTTTTTCGATAAGATATTCGAGTTGTTTCAAAGATTAGATATTGATTCTGGAGGTGGAGAAATAGGAGTTGGTTTGCCTTTGGTGAAGAAAATAGTAGAAAGATCAGGTGGTAAAATCTGGTTAACAAGTAAAGTAGGAGTAGGCAGTACTTTCTATTTTACCATACGAAAGAGCTTCGTTTAGCGATATAGGAGTAGTTAATTATATTTAATGAACATTATAAATCATACAAAACTTAGTTAAATGAATACCTAACCTAAAAAACTTTCACTTATAACTACCTGATAAATAGTGTGTATAAAAAATAATTCAAAAAAAGATTAAAAAAGATAGTTGTTATGTTAAAAAAGGGTTCTATATTTGCACCCGCTAACGAAAAAACGA
>NZ_JAKRGD010000005.1:0-380891 GCF_022347705.1 Tenacibaculum sp. Cn5-46 | reverse complement strand
GTTCAGTAACAGTAGCCTATGCAGATGGAGAAGCTGCTACAGATGCAGTTGGTACGTATACAGATGCGATTCAATTATCAGCAGCAACCGGAGGAACCTTTACAGCAAGTAACTATACGATTAGTTATGTAGATGGTGACTTAACAGTTACAGCGAAGGCGTTAACAATTACCGCTACAGATCAGAATAAAGAATACGGAAGTAGCTTAACAGGGGGTACAGGTTATACTACCTTTACTTCAGTAGGATTAGCCAACAGCGAAACGATTGGTTCAGTGACAGTAGCCTATGCAGATGGAGAAGCTGCTACAGATGCAGTTGGTACTTATACAGATGCGATTCAATTATCAGCAGCGACCGGAGGAACCTTTACAGCAAGTAACTATACGATTAGTTATGTAGATGGTGACTTAACAGTTACGGCTAAAGCATTAACAATTACCGCTACAGATCAGAACAAAGAATACGGAAGTAGCTTAACAGGCGGTACAGGTTATACTACTTTTACTTCAGTAGGATTAGCCAATAGCGAAACGATTGGTTCAGTAACAGTAGCCTATGCAGATGGAGATGCTGCTACAGATGCAGTTGGTACTTATACAGATGCGATTCAATTATCAGCAGCGACAGGAGGAACCTTTACAGCAAGTAACTATACGATTAGTTATGTAGATGGAGACTTAACAGTTACTCAAAAAGTTTTAACAGTAACAGCAGATGATAAATCTCGAGCTGAGGGAGTTGCTAATCCAGTTCTTACAATTACTTATTCAGGTTTTATACTAGGAGATAGTGTTGCAGATTTAGATACGGCTCCAGTAGCGAGTACTACAGCGACAGTTACATCTCCAGTCGGAATGTATCCTATTACAGTATCAGGAGGAGTAGATAATAATTATTCTTTTAACTATGTTTCTGGTACTTTAAATGTTTTAACAGATACAGACGGCGATGGTGATCCAGATGTAACAGATCCAGATGATGATAATGATGGGAATCCAGATGGAACCGATCCAAATCCATTAGTACAAACAGGAGCAGATGATGTATTAACAGTTGTAGAAGGTCAAAGTGCTATGGTTAATGTTTTAACGAATGATGACTTTGGACCAGGAGTAAATACAAGTATCACTCAAACAGGAGGAACTGCTGCAGGAGCCGTAAGTATTGATCCATTAACAGGAGAAGTTACTTATACACCAGCCGCAGGCGAAGAAGGAGGAACTGTAACTATAGAATTACAAGTATGTAATACAGCAGTTACCCCACAAGTTTGTGTAACGGAAACTGTTACTGTAACTGTTCAAGTAGATACAGATGGCGATGGTGATCCAGATGTTACAGATCCAGATGATGATAATGATGGAAATCCAGATGGAACCGATCCAAACCCATCAGTACCAACAGGAGCAGATGATGTATTAACAGTTGTAGAAGGTCAAAGTGCTATGGTTAATGTTTTAACGAATGATGACTTTGGACCAGGAGCAAATACAAGTATCACTCAAACAGGAGGAACTGCTGCAGGAACCGTAAGTATTGATCCATTAACAGGAGAAGTTACTTATACACCAGCCGCAGGTGAAGAAGGAGGAACTGTAACTATAGAGTTACAAGTATGTAATACAGCAGTTACCCCACAAGTATGTGTAACGGAAACAATAACTGTAACAGTTCAAGTAGATACAGACGGTGATGGTGATCCAGATGTTACGGATCCAGATGATGATAATGATGGAAATCCAGATGGAACCGATCCAAACCCATTAGTGCCAACAGGAGCAGATGATGTATTAACAGTTGTAGAAGGTCAAAGCGCTATGGTTAATGTTTTAACGAATGATGACTTTGGACCAGGAGCAAATACAAGTATCACTCAAACAGGAGGAACCGCAGCAGGAACCGTAAGTATTGATCCATTAACAGGAGAAGTTACTTATACACCAGCCGCAGGTGAAGAAGGAGGAACAGTTGCAATTGAATTACAAGTATGTAATATAGCAGTTACCCCACAAGTTTGTGTAACGGAAACAATAACTGTAACAGTTCAAGTAGATACAGACGGCGATGGTGATCCAGATGTAACAGATTCAGATGATGATAATGATGGAAATCCAGATGGAACCGATCCAAATTCATTAGTGCCAACAGGAGCAGATGATGTATTAACAGTTGTAGAAGGTCAAAGCGCTATGGTTAATGTTTTAACGAATGATGATTTTGGACCAGGAGCAAATACAAGTATCACCCAAACAGGAGGAACCGCAGCAGGAACCGTAAGTATTGATCCATTAACAGGGGAAGTTGCTTATACACCAGCCGCAGGCGAAGAAGGAGGTACAGTTACAATTGAATTACAAGTATGTAATACAGCAGTTACCCCACAAGTTTGTGTGACAGAAACAATAACAGTAACAGTTCAAGTAGATACAGATGGCGATGGTGATCCAGATGTTACGGATCCAGATGATGATAATGACGGAAATCCAGATGGAACCGATCCAAATTCATTAGTGCCAACAGGAGCAGATGATGTTTTAGTTGTAGGAGAGGGACAAACAGCTTCAGTTAATGTTTTAGCTAATGATGATTTTGAACCAGGAGCAAATACAAGTATTACTCAAACAGGAGGAACAGCAGCAGGAACCATAAGTATTGATCCGTTAACAGGGGAAGTAACTTATACTCCAGCTCCAGGGGAGCAAGGAGGCACAGTTACAATTGAATTACAAGTATGTAATACAGGAGTAACACCTCAGGTTTGTGTTAGTGAAAGAGTTACAGTAACAGTTCAAACAGATACAGACGGCGATGGCGATCCAGATGTTACGGATCCTGATGATGATAATGATGGAAATCCAGATGGAACCGATCCAAATTCATTAGTGCCAACAGGAGCAGATGATGTATTAACAGTTGTAGAAGGTCAAAGTGCTATGGTTAATGTTTTAGCTAATGATGACTTTGGACCAGGAGCAAATACAAGTATCACTCAAACAGGAGGAACCGCAGCAGGAACCGTAAGTATTGATCCATTAACAGGAGAAGTTACTTATACACCAGCCGCAGGCGAAGAAGGAGGGACTGTAACTATAGAATTACAAGTATGTAATACAGCAGTTACCCCACAAGTTTGTGTAACAGAAACAATAACTGTAACAGTTCAAGTAGATACTGACGGTGATGGTGATCCAGATGTTACCGATCCAGATGATGATGGAGATGGAATTTCTGATACTACTGAAGGTAATGGTGATAGTGATGGTGATGGTACGCCTGATAGCTTAGATACTGATAGTGATAACGATGGTATTCCTGATGCAACAGAAGGAGCAGGTGATACTGATGGAGATGGTACACCTGATTATTTAGATTTGGATTCAGATGGAGATGGAATTTCAGATAATACTGAAGGTACTGGAGATAGTGATGGTGATGGAGTTTCTGATTATCAAGATACAGATGATGATGGTGATGGAGTATTGACTGTTGATGAAGATATTAATAATGATGGTGATCCAACGAATGATGATACCGATGGAGATGGTACACCAGATTATTTAGATACTGATGATGATAATGATGGAATATTAACTATCGATGAGTACATGAACGATTGTGATAATGATAAAGTACCAGATCATATTGATTTAACCGACTGTACAATTATACCAGAAGGTTTCTCACCAAACGGAGATGGAGTAAATGATCTTTTCGTAATTCCATTTTTATCAAACTATAGAAACTTTAGTATGGGAGTTTATAATAGATACGGTAGAAAAGTTTACATATATGATAATAATGGAAGTAGTAATCCACAATGGTGGAATGGTTATTCGAATGCTAGTTTAACATTTGATAGTAGTAAACCGGTTCCAGTGGGCACATATTATTATGTTATTGAATTGAATGATGGAAGTGGTAAGCAATTTACAGGTTGGGTTTACATTAATAGATAATAGAAAAGAAATGAAAAAAGTTATATTAATAATAATAGTAATATTTAGTACCTTTTCTGTTAAAGGTCAACAGGATCCACATTATACACAGTATATGTATAATATGAATATTGTAAATCCAGCTTATGCGGGATCTAAAGATGGTTTGGTTTTAAGTGTTTTAGGTAGGTCGCAATGGGTTGGTATCAAAGATGCACCAAGAACATTTACATTTAATGCACAAGCACCTTTAGGTAAGAATGTAGGAATGGGCCTTTCTGTAATAGCAGATAAAATAGGTCCTTTATCTGAACAAAATGTATATGCAGATTTTTCTTACACAGTGCAGGTGAATGAAACAGCAAAATTGGCTTTCGGTTTAAAGGCTGGTGTTACACTTTTATCTGCACCATTATCATTTTTAAATACCGTTAATTCAGGTGATATTGCTTTTCAAAATAATTTAAATGAAACGAATCCTAATTTTGGGGTAGGGCTTTATTATTATACAGATAGATATTATCTAGGATTGTCAGCTCCGAATTTGTTAAAAACAATTCATTTTGAAAGAGGAAACGGTATCGTTTCTAGGGCATTAGAAGAAACACACTATTTCTTTACAGGAGGATATGTTTTTCAGATGAGTGATGATATAAAATTTAAGCCATCATTTTTAGCGAAAGCAGCAGTAGGAGCTCCAGTTTCTGTAGAATATTCTGCGAATGTATTGTTTTACGATAATATTGAGTTTGGATTGTCGTATAGGTATGACGATTCGTTTTCAGCTATTTTTAGTTTAAATGTTACTGAGAAATTGAGAATGGGATATGCATACGATCATACTTTTACAAATTTAGGAGATTTTAACTCAGGAAGTCACGAGGTGTTAATGACCTTTAGTTTTGGCAAAGAGAAGTCTAAATTTCTAAGGTTTTTTTAAAAGTATTTCAGAAAATAGATTGATTTATAAAAGAGCAGGTAATTTTAAATTACTTGCTCTTTTTTTTATTGAAAGAAAAGTTTGGAGCTATGTATGTGTTTTTATAGAAGAAAATAACAGTTAACTCTAATTAACATTAGTTAACTTAATAAGGTTTAAACTAACTATAAACTTGCATCGAAATTATAATATAACATTATGAAAAAAATAATAAAAATTAGCCTACTGTTTATTGTAGTATTCCTATGTGCATGTAAACCTAGTTCTAAAAAAGAAGAATCAGTAGAGAGCCAGAAGTTTAATTTAGAATCTTATTTGATTAAAGATGAATATGTAAAATTAGAATTAAAAAAAATGTCTTCTGGACATTTACATATTTATGGATTACTTAATGGAGTTAAAGGGAACTTTATTTTAGATACAGGAGCAGGAGCTACTGTTATTGATAAAAAAAATAAAGAAAAGTTTCATATGAAAGCTGTAAAGTCAGAAGATGAAGGTACTGGTGCTGGAGGAACAGGATTACAGATGTTAGCTTCAGAGAAAAATAACTTTAGAATAGGAGGGTTAGAAATGGATGAGTTAGGTTTAACTTTAATGAGTTTAGATCATGTAAATAAAGCATTTGAAAGTATGGGGTTGGAAGAAATTGATGGGGTAATTGGAGCGGATATATTGACAAATAAAAAGGCAATAATAGATTATTCTAATCTTATACTATATTTAAAAAAATAAAAAGAGAGGTTAAAAACCTCTCTTTATAAAATGGTCACCCCATATTTAATATTATTTTTTAATTATTTCCTAAGTTAGCGTATTCTTTTTCAGAGATTTTCCCTGTATGAATGTCAACTAATTCTTCTATTTTAGTTAACATAAACTTGTGTAGTTCTTCATCAATTTTTTCTGGTTTTTTAAGATCACTAGATTTTAATTTACCAGGAATAACATAAGTGTTATAGTAGTAAAAAAAGTTATAATCTAGGCTTGCATTAGATAAATTACCATTATTTCCTAATAACCATCCTAATCTTACAGCAGAACGTCTTTGTGAAGCAGAACCATGAGAAGAACCACTAGCTCCAGCAATAGATTGAGAAAAGTTATATGCAGGAATAACATCAGACCAAGTAGAAGTATAACTTCTTCTTAAGAAATATCCAGCAAAACCATCAGCTTCTAATTCAGTATTAGAAGGTCCAGTTACTGAAGGGTATCCTTGTCTAAATTGTATTTGATGAGCTACCTCATGTGCTGCAATATAAGCTACAGCTGATCTACCGTAGTTTAAAGCTCCTCTTAACATTTCTTCACCCCAAATAATATAATTTGCAGGAGGTCCATAAGATAAAGCATTGAAAGTACCACTTCCAGCTGCAAAATAAAGAGGTACATTAGCTATACCAAAAAGACTTGAAGCGTTGTTGTTTTGTTGTTTTAAAAAATTTGTTTCACTTGTATTAATAAGTGTATTTGACCAATAAGAATTTGGTCCAAATTGAGAAACTGTAGCACAGTTGTGTGCTGTGTTGTGATTACCAAATTCACTTGGTAAAACACCAGTTTCTGGAGAATTAGCACTTAATGCTATGTCTTTAGCTATTTCTTGATTGTCACAACTTTGCAACGAAACTAAAATAGCCAACGTTGTTAATTTAATAAATTTTTTCATTATATTTTGAAGGGTTTGGGGGTTGACCAAGTTGTAAACGAATGTAATCGTGTATTATTGTATTTTTAAAAAAAATATTTAAATAATGTATTTAATTTATTGAATTGGTTAAATTTTTGAATTATCTGTATTTTAAAGCCACTTTGTTGCAGTAAGTTATAAAGTTCAGTATTTGTGCATGTTTGAGGATGGTTTATAATATGAAGAGTGTATTTATTTATAAATAATTTGTTGAGTATGGCTTAAAAAAGAATTTAAAAAAAATAATAAAAAAGTGTAATAAAATTTAAGTTAGCTAATCTAAAGAGTAAATTATAAAAATATTTACAATGAAAAAATTAGCAACTCTACTCTTAGTTGTATTTATTCAGAATAGTCTACTATCACAAAGTACTGAAAAGACATACCCTTTTAGTGTAGACATTATAGGGAAAGGAAAACCAATTATTCTTATACCAGGAATTTCTTGTTCAGGTAAGATTTGGAGACAAACAACAGAATTTCTTCAGAAAAAGTATGAGTGTCATGTTATAACATTGGCGGGCTTTAATAATCAAAAAAGTATAGATTTAAAAAATGGCTTCATACCAGCTGTTAAAAAAGGAGTTATAGCGTATATTAATAATGAGCTATCTGAAAAACCAATTATTATTGGGCATAGTTTAGGAGGATTTATAACATTGTCAATAGCTTCTTCTCAATCAAAAATACTTTCACAAGTTATAATAGTTGATTCCTATCCTTTTACTCCTTCAGTATTTAATTCTAGTATCACAAAAGAAACTATTTTATCGCAAGCAAAACAAATAAAAGAAACAATTCTAAATACTTCAGATAGTTTGTTTTATCAGCAGGAAGTAATGAAGTTAAAGACAATGATTACTGATGATAAAAATATAAAACGAGTATCAGGATGGATAATGAAATCTGATAGGGAAACTATTTCGCAATCAATATTTGAATTAATGACAACAGATTTAAGAAATGAACTTGAAAATATCGAAATACCCATGTTGGTTCTTGGAAGTTGGTATGGTTTAAAAAATTATGGTGTAACAAAAGATTTTGTTAAACAAAGTTTCATAAAACAATATTCTAGAGCAAAGAAATGTGAAATTGTGCTAGCAAATAAAGCGAAACATTTTATTATGTTGGATGAACCCAAATGGTTTCATGATAGAATTAAATCTTTCATTTCTTATGAATAAAACAGATGATGAATTCAAACAGATATATAAAGAATCAAAAGATAAAATTTATCGATTATGTTTAAGTTTTGTTGGAAATAAAGCAGATGCAGATGATTTGTTTCAAGATATTTATATTAAAGTTTGGTATAACTTAAAGAATTTTAGAAAAGAGAGTAATATAAATACTTGGATATATAGAATAGCAATGAACACAGCACTTCTTCAATTGAATAAGAAGACTAAGTCAAATAAAAGATATAGCACTGTTGAATCTGAAAATTTAAAGAAAGAGGTAGAGGAAAATGAAACTAATCATTATAGTGAAGAAGAGTTAAACAAATTACATCAAGCAATTTCTTCATTAAAAAAAGTTGATAGAATAATTACTCACCTTTTATTAGAGGATAATAGTTATAATGAGATAGCAAAAATTACAGGTCTAAGTATTTCTAATGTTGGAGTAAGAATAAATAGAATAAAAACAGCATTAGCTAAAAAAATGAAATAATTATGGAAGAATTAAATAAGTGGAAAGATATGTATCAAAAGTCAGCGTCAAATACTTTGAATGTAGATGAGTTAATTGAGCGTTTAAATGCTGTAGAAAAGGATATAAGAAAAAAAAGAATCTTATTAATAGTATGTTTTTTAGTTTTAATAATTACTTCACTTTTAAGATTGTCAGAATTTGAAAATATTTATTATGTTTTTTCGTACGTTCTTATTGTAATAGGAATGTCAATGAAGTTATTTGTTCTTTATAAAGGAAAATATAATTTAATTAGTGATAAAACTAAATTCAATAATCAAAGTTTTATCAAAAATCATATCAGTAAATTAAAAGAAAAGATAAATTTTGAAAAAAAATATCTTATGGTTTTTCTAATTTTAATGATTGCTGGGGTAAATTTTGCATTGATAGGTATGTATGATAAAGGAACTATTTTTAATTTTGAATTTAATCAAATCAATAGGGTTTTTATTCATTTATCTACAATACTATTATTTTTTGTAGGGTTTTACTTAAATTCAAATAAAATCGATCGTTATAAAAATGATGTTTTAGAATTAATAACTGAATTGGAAGATGCTACTGAAAAATAGAGCTTATGTTTGTGTCACTCTAATTATAACACAGTGAAGTCGGGATGAAAGGATTCGAACCTTCGATCTCACGGCCCCCAGCCGTGCACTTTAACCGGACTAAGCTACATCCCGAGTTGAAAGCAAATATATTATTAAAAAATAAAAAGTTCTAGGGAAGGCCTAGAACTTTTATCAAGAATAAATATTATAAAGAATAATAGTTGATTAAAAAGTATTATTCTATCTATTTTTATAAACGATGTAAATTGTCGTTTATTGTTTCTATTCAATATTACGCAGTTAAGGGTTTACCTTTTAAACGTTTTTCAATTCGCTGTTTTACAACAGTTAATCTTTTCATTGCGTCCATTAAGGCAGTGTCCTTAGTTTGTTTATATACCTCGTTTATTTCTAATATCAAAGCTTTAGCTTCTCTAGAAGCTAATATTCGATCACTAGTAGTGATAAATTTGAACTTTCTGTTTTCAAATTCATCTGCTTTACTTATTAATTCTGAGTTCATAAAATATCTACTAATTTTAATTAAATTATCTTTTTTTAGAATAAGTCTGGTAATTGATTCCGAATAAAAAAGATTTATTTTCTCTATAAATAAATTGGGCGACAAATATATACTAATCTTTCATTTAACCTATAATAAATTCATCAAAATATTTTATTTTTTTATAAATTTTCTTTATAACGTAATTTAGACCAAAATTTCCTAGTTTTTGTTAATCATAGATGTAATCTATTGAGTTAAATATAATAATTTTTATTTGTTATGTCAAGTCTATTTACAGAAAATTAACATAAATACAGGGCTTTTTTGATGATTATTCATTTGTTCATGGTAGATTATTGAGAATAAAGTATTTTTGAAGTCTTAAGATTTTATGCTAAAAATCTTTAATATTTAAACATAACAGGTTCAATGAAAAAAGTAATATTAATAATTTTAGTGGTTGTATTTCAGTCATGTAGTAGTCAGAAGAAGAGAAAAATTACTGGAAAATCTCCTTTTCAGATAGAAATGAATACTGAATTTAAGGATGCTTCTAAATCACCATTAACTAAAAAAGGATTGAGAAACTTTAAGGGGTTGGATTTTTTTCCAATTTCAGAAGAGTATATCGTAAGAGCTAAATTAACTAAGACACCTGATGCTCCAACATTTAATTTTCCTACAACTACTGATAGAGTTGCGGTGTATAAAAAGTATGGTATAGTTTCTTTTAAAATTAATGGAAAAGATTTTAAATTGGCTATATACCGAGATGAACACCCAGAACCAAAATATAAGGATAACTTGTTTTTACCATTTTTAGATAATACCAATGGAAAAACTTCTTATGAAGGTGGGCGTTTTATTGATGTTTTAGTCACGGACGAAAATGAGGATGGTACAATAACTATTGATTTTAATAAGGCATATAATCCTTATTGTGCGTATAGTGATCGATATTCTTGTCCAATTACACCTAGAGATAATTATTTAGATACTGAGGTAAAGGCTGGAGTAATGGCCTATAAAAAACCATAAAAAAAAGCCTGCTTAGCAGGCTTTTTTATTTAATAGGAGGATTTAATCCTTCTATACGATCTTGTTCTATTGCTTGTTGTAATGAATTTAAATAGTTTTTTCTAACCTTTAATTTTGTTTCAGCATGTGCTTTTTTGTTTAAGTTAGAAAACATTTCAGCAATCTTTATAGCTGTCGGCATCAAATGATCTTCAGGTACAATTCTATCCAGGAAACCAGCTGTAACAGCATTTGCAGGAGTGTATATTTCAGAATTACTAATGCTTCTTTCAAAATAGATAGGAGCTAAGCGCGCTTTGGCTATTTCAATACCTGCATGGTGCATTGTCATTCCAATCATAACTTCGTTTAATCCAATTTTAAAATCACCTTCGGTACCTATTCTATAATCAGCAGAAAGAAGTAAAAAAGCTCCTTTTGCAATTGCGTGTCCACTACAAGCGATGATAACTGGAAAAGGAAAAGATAACATTCTAAGTGATAACTTAGAACCTTTAGTTACTAATTCTAAAGCAGTTTCAGGAGAAGCTGTCATGCTTTTTAAGTCATATCCAGCAGAAAAAATACCAGGTTGTCCCGTTAAAATAACAACTTTCTTTTCTTGTTCTGCTTGATTGAATGCAATGTTTAAAGCATCTATAACTTCGTGTGAAATAGCATTCGCTTTTCCGTTTGTAATAGTAATAATTACATAAGCATCTTTCGATGTATACTGAACAGGGGTACTCATATGTTTATATAAATTTAATTAAATAGATTCCAGCAAAAACAGCTGAAAAACCAAGGATGAAACTTGCAATTGTATAAAAAGCAAAAGAGGTAAAATCTCCCGACTTTAAGAAAATATGATTTTCATAAGCAAAGGTTGAAAAAGTAGTGAAACCTCCACAAAAACCAGTAGCTAATAATAAGGTGTGATTTTGAGTTAAAGCTTCATTTTTTGCGGCTAAACCTAAGATGATACCAATAAATAAGCTACCTAAAACGTTTGCTGCAAATGTGCCATAAGGAATACCTGTTGCAGGGCTATTTAAAAGTTTGCCTATAAGGTATCTCAAAACACTCCCAGTTCCGCCACCAATAAAAACTAATAATAGTTGTTTCATATATGTGCGAAAATAATAAAACCTCACAAATTTTGTGAGGTTTTATGAAGATATAGTTTTTGTATTATTCAATTGGATAATAAATATCAGTTTGAATTTCTGTAGGTTTTACAGTACTTGGGTCATTAACATACAGTTCCCAAATTGGCCATTTTTGAGTAAGATTATTCTCTTTTAAATAATTGCCTATTTTGGTATGTGCATCATAATCACCTTCTCCATAATTACCAAATTTAGATATTACTAGGCTATTACCTGCAGGTAACTTTACAACTTTCATTCCTGTAGCTGGTGCTAAGTCTTTGTTTAAAAGTAATCCAATATAAAATTCAGTTTCTCCAGATTTTTCGTCGTATTTACTAAATACAGCCCCAGGAGTGTAATCACCTAATTTTAATCCGCTTTTAGCGGCATGTATTCCTGCTTTAGGTAAATCTTGCATGAATAAACGTGTCATTTCTTCATGGTTAATTTTAATCTTATGAGGAAATCCGATAAAGATTTTTTCAGATACCTCTTTTGTAGAAATTTCACCAATGGTAAACTTAGGAGTTGCTGGAATTGTTTCTAAAAGAACTTTTTCTAAATTATCTAACCCTTTTTCTTCCATAGGTCCAAGCATGTTGTCCCAACCTCCTGTCAATGCAGCAAACATTTTGAAAACAAAAGGAGATTTTTCAGCTTTCATACCCCATGTTACTTTTGTACCCTCCGCTACTTCTTCAAAATTCCAATAAATATCTCCTGGTTCATTATCCATAAAAGATATTTTTTGATCAATAGATTTATTTTCAACTAAAGCAACAGTTTCCATTTTTCCAGGTCCATCTTTACTTGTCCAGCTATCAGAAGCACCAACACCTACTGTTTTTTCACCATAAGTTACTACAATAGTACTGTCTTCATCATGCCAAGGACCCCATTTTTCCCATGTTTTTAAATCGTTTACAGTATTAAAAGCATGTGCAATCGGAGCTTTTATTACTTTGCTTCTACTTACGTCATAACTTCCAGAATAAGTGCTAACGTAAATTAAACCAATAGCAATTACTGCCACTATAAGTAGCAGTATGTATTTTAAGATTTTCATAATTATTATAGTTTGATTTATTGTAAAGTTACTGATTTTTAAATTGTTATTTTAAAACAATGTCGTCAGCATCAGTCCAATTCCACTTTCCTACAATAACTCCATTTTCTACAGTAATAACTCCTGGGTTGGCTCTAATTGCAGTTTTTAAAGCAGTTTCATCACAAAAACCAAAAGTATATGGTAAACCAAATTCTTTTTGTGTAGCTGCTAAGTCTTCAATATAAGAAGCTGTTAAAACATAAATTTCATATCCTTTAGCTTTTGCATCAGCTGCTACTTTTGAAATAGCTGGTAATCCTTCTTTTTCAGTTTTCTCGAAGTTGTAAAGTATAATTAACATTGCTTTATCTTTACCAAGCATTTCTTCTAATTTATCACCTTCATCAGTTTCAATCATAAAATCATGAATAGGAGGAACTTCATCGCTTCCATCTTTATATGCCATTCCTTCAGCAATATTAGTTCCTATTGAGTAAGCTCTAAAATCTATAATTGGTAAGTGTTGTAAAACGTGATATACAATTACTAGTGAAAAGAAAACTGAAGCGTATGTAGCTAAAGCACCTACTTTTTTAGAAATTAAAGGTGTAATGTATCTTAATCCTAAAATTAAAATCACGATAAAAATCATGAATACGACATTTTTATAAAATGTTTCTTTAGGTGTAAGTTTTAAAGCATCTCCAAAACAACCACAGTCAGTTACTTTGTTATAAGTATATGAATACCAGGTTAAGAATAAGAATACTAAGTTAAGGCTAAACAAACTCCAAACCGTAAATTTAGGTTTAAAACCTACTAAAAGCATTATTCCTAAAACTAACTCAGTTACAATTAAAAGAATTGAAAAAGGTAAAGTATAAGGAATTAAAAATTCCATGTTTAATACTCCTTCACTAAAATATTCCTGAAATTTATATTGAGAACCTATAGGATCTACTAGTTTTACAAATCCTGAATAAATAAATAAAAGTCCTACAAGTACTCTTGAAATATGTGTTGAAATCTTTAAAATCATTTTTTAAGGGGTTTAGGTTAACTGTCTAATTCTGAATGGTGAATCAAAGCAAAAATAGCATAATTAATCATATCTTGATAATTTGCGTCTATTCCCTCTGAAACTATAGTTTTTCCTTGGTTATCTTCAATTTGTTTTACACGAAGAAGTTTTTGAAGAATTAAATCTGTTAAGGAAGAAATTCTCATATCTCTCCATGCTTCACCATAGTCATGGTTTTTATTTTCCATTAACTCTTTGGTAATTTTTACATGTTTGTCGTACAAATCAGTAGCTTCTTCAGTATTCATATCAGGTTGTTCAACAACTCCTTTTTCTAGCTGAATTAAAGCCATTATTGAATAATTAATAATTCCAATAAATTCTGATTTTTCACCTTCATCTACTTTACGTTCAGTGTTTTCTTGTAGTTGTCGGATACGTTGAGCTTTGATAAAAATTTGATCGGTTAATGATGGCAGTCTTAATATTCTCCATGCACTACCATAGTCACTCATTTTTTTAATAAACAAACTTCTACATTCTTCAACTACTGAATCGTATTGTTGGGATGTGTTTTGCATCTTTTTTATTTAAAAGTAATCGACCAAAAATAGTAAATATTACAAGCTTTTCGTTTATTTTTACTTGGAAATTTATTATGATGACAATTAATTGTAAAGGAAGTTTAATAGACCTTTCTTCTCCTAAAGTAATGGGGATTTTAAATATTACCCCCGATTCTTTTTTTGATGGTGGTAAATATAAAAATGAGAAAGAGATACTTGTACAGACAGAAAAAATGTTAAATGATGGAGCTACATTTATTGATGTGGGAGCTTATTCATCAAGACCAGGAGCTAAGCATGTTTCTGAAGAAGAAGAGTTACAGAGAATTGTACCAGTTATTGAACTATTAGTAAAAAAGTTTCCAGAAATTATAATTTCTGTAGATTCATTTAGGAGTAGGGTAGTAGAGGAAACTATTAATACTGGAGCAGCAATAATTAATGATATCTCTGGGGGAGTAATGGATGTTAAAATGTTTGAAACGGTAGCGAAATTACAAGTGCCTTATATTATGATGCATATGCAAGGAACTCCTAAAAATATGCAGCAAAACCCTACTTATACTGATATAATTAAAGAAATAACTTCATTTTTTGCAGCTCAAATTTTTAAGCTTCGCGAACTAAAAATAAATGATGTTATAATTGATGTAGGTTTTGGTTTTGGAAAAACACTAGGACATAACTACGAATTGTTACAAAAATTAAGCTTGTTTAAACATTTGAATGTTCCTGTTTTAACAGGAGTTTCTAGAAAGTCGATGTTGTATAAATTATTAGATATAACTCCACAAGAAGCTTTGAATGCGACAACAGTAGCTAATACGATTGCTTTGCTAAATGGTACTAATATTTTAAGGGTTCATGATGTAAAAGAAGCGGTAGAAGCTGTTAAAATAGTGGAGCAATTATCATAAAATGATTACATTTACTAAAACTTCTATAAAATAAATGAGTTTAGATTTTATTGATTTTTCGTTTCTGGATGTACTTGATATTATTTTAGTCGCTGTACTTTTATATTATATATACAAGTTATTAAAAGGAACGGTAGCCATTAATATAGTTATTGGAATTGCTTTAATTTTTTTGATTTGGAAAATTACTCAAGCACTTCATATGGAAATGCTTAGTGGAATATTAGGTTATTTACTTTCAGGAGGAGTTATTGCGCTGATTATAGTGTTTCAACAAGAAATTAGAAAGTTCTTGTTAATGATAGGTACTACTAATTTTTCTACGAAACGTGGGTTTTTAAATCAATTAAAATTTTTACAATCGGAAATCAATTCAGAAATTGATATTGAAACAATTTTAAAAGCGTGTTTTAATTTATCGAAAACTAAAACTGGAGCTTTAATAGTAATTGAAAAAACGAATAATTTAGATTTTCTAATTAATACTGGAGATAAAATGAATGCTCTGGTAAATGAGGCAATACTAGAAAGTATTTTTTATAAAAATAGCCCTTTACATGATGGTGCTACAGTTATTAGAGATAACTACATTATTGCTACTCGTGTTATTTTACCGGTTTCAGATAGTACCAAAATTCCTTCTAGGTTTGGATTAAGACATAGAGCAGCGATAGGTGTTACTGAAAAAACTGATGCAATTTGTTTATTAGTGTCAGAAGAAACAGGTGAAATATCGTATATAAATAATGGAGAGTTTGTATTGTATAAAACTCCAGAAGAATTATTTAAGAAATTACAAAAAGATTTAACTGCATAAAAAAAGCTCGCTTTAGCGAGCTTTTTAGTTTTTATAAAAATCTAAAATTATTTAGCTGGTGCCATTTTAGATTGGATAGCTGTCATTACGCTATTAAATTTCTTAGCAGTTTCAGCATCTAAAGAGCTTACAATTTCTTTTCCTTTAGCAGCTAATTCTACACCTTTTTTAGCTAATTCAGTATTCTTAAGAACATCTCCTTTTGCATCGATATAATCTTTTGCGTAAGCAGCATAACTTTTTACGTATGCATCTACTTTTTCGTTGTCAAAACTAGGGATAGTAACTCCTTCTAAAGCAGACTCAACAGCTTCAGTAGCTTTTTCTACAGCAGCTTCTGCTTCTTCAACAACTTTAGTAGCAGCCTCAGTAGTAGCTTCAGCAGCTTTTTCAGTTGCTTCAACAGCAGCATCTGTAGCAGCTTTAGTTTCTTCTTTTGAGTTTTTACATGAAGTTGCTAATAAAGCTCCAACAACAAATACAGATAAAATTACTTTTTTCATGATTAATTGATTTTTAGTTTAAATTGATTGAGTAACAAATTTATTGTTTTGAGTCTCTTAAACAAATTATTTATGAAATAATTTCTGTGCTAAATTGTTTGTCGTAAAGATTTTTATAGTAACCATTATCCTTTTTAAGCAGTTCTGTATGGCTTCCTTGCTCTACAATTTCACCCTTGTCCATTACAATAATTGTATCCGATTTTTTAATCGTTGCAAGCCTGTGAGCAATCACAATAGAAGTTCTATTTTTAGTTATTTTATCTGTAGCATATTGAATCATTTGTTCAGAATGAGTGTCTACAGAAGAAGTTGCTTCATCTAAAATTAAAATACTAGGCTTACTAACATATGCACGTAAAAAAGCAATTAATTGTCGTTGACCAGAAGAAAGCATTGCTCCTCTTTCTTTAACATTGTATTGATAATTGTTAGGTAAGCTCATTATAAATTCATGAATACCTATTTGTTTGGCTGCTTCTTTAACTTCTTCAAGAGAAATATGTTCATTTTTTAAAGTAATATTATTGTAGATGGTATCTGAAAACAGAAAAACATCTTGTAAAACTACTGCTACTTTTTTACGCAAAGAATTAATCTCGTAATTTTCAACTGGAATAGTATCAATACAAATAGTACCGCTATCAATTTCGTAAAAACGGTTGATAAGGTTTATAATTGTTGATTTTCCTGCTCCAGTAGCTCCTACAATGGCAACAGTATCTCCTTTTTTAACATTAAAGCTAATACCTTTTAATATTTCTTCTCCTTTAATGTAGCTAAAACGAACATCTTTAAAATTAATATTTCCTTCTAAAGAGTCTGCTGTAATATTTCCATCTTTATTAATTGAGCTTTCTGTGTCAATTACTTTAAAAACACGTTCACCTGCTACAATTCCCATTTGTAATTGGTTAAATTTATCGGCAATTTGACGAAGTGGTCTAAATAACATTTGAGCCATTTTGATAAACCCAATAATAGCTCCCACAGATATGGCGCTATTGTCTATTACTTGTAACCCTCCATACCATACAATTAATCCAATAGCAATTGACGATAAAATTTCAGCAATAGGGAAGAAGATAGAGTAGTACCAAACTGTTTTTATATGTGCTTTTTTGTGTTTGTTGTTAATCTCTACGAAGTTTTGGTATTCAATTTTCTCACGATTAAAAAGCTGAACAATTTTCATCCCTGTAACTCTTTCTTGTACAAATCCATTTAGGTTTGCTACTTGATTTCTTACATCTTGAAATGTTGATTTTATTGCTATTTGGAAAAGTTTGGTAGCGTAAATTAAAACAGGTAATGTTACCAATGCTATTATAGTTAGTTTCCAGTTGGTAAATGCCATAACGATAATTACCACTATCATTTTAAGAATATCACTAACAATCATAAAAACTCCTTGAGTAAAGAAGTTTGCGATGGTTTCAATATCAGAAACTACTCTTGTAACTAGTTTACCCACTGATGAATTATCAAAATACCCCATTTTAAAATCGAGTATTTTTCTAAATGTTTTTGTTCTAATATCTTTTATAATATGCTGTCCTACCCAATTTGCATAATAAATAAAACTAAATTGAAATAATACTTGAATAAGTAATACTGCAAACATTGCTATTGTGTAATATAGTAGGGTTGTTTGATTTTTGTTTGCAACAAAATCATCAATAGCAGTCATTAATATAACTGGACTTAATACAGCAAAACCAGCAAGTAATATTGTAGAAGTTGCTGCTATAATAAATCGGGTGCGGTATTTTTTTGCAAAACTCATTAGTCTTACAAAAATTTTAATGTCAAATGCTTTTCCTGTTGATGTACTCACTATATATAATCGTATGCTACTTTTGTTAAAAATAATCCTTTTGCTGGAACAGATGTTCCTGCATTGCTTCTATTTTTACTTTCTATGATTTTTCTAAAATCGTCAATTGTAATTTTTCCTTGTCCTACATCCATTAAAGTTCCAACAATTGCTCTCACCATATTACGTAAAAACCTGTTAGCACTAATATGAAATGTTAATTCATTTCCATTTAAAACCCATTCTGCATTGGTTACATTGCAATTAAAAGTGTAAACTTCTGTTTTTACTTTAGAAAAACACTCAAAGTCTTCATACTCATATAAAATTGCAGCTGCTTGATTCATTAAATCAAGATTCAATTTTTGATTGTATAATTGCCATGAACTATCTAATAAAAAAGGATTTCTACCAAGCCAAATTTTATATTCATAACTTCTGCTACTAGCATCAAAACGTGCATGGGCTTCGTTGTGAACTAATTTAGTATTAAATATAACAATATCATCTGGTAAAATAGAATTTAACCTGAAGGCAAAATTGTCGTCTAGTTTTTTATCAGTGTCAAAATGCGCATACATTTGAGAAGCATGTACGCCAGCATCTGTTCTACCAGCACCAACAATACTTATTTCTTCTCTAAGTACTGTGCTAATAGCCTTGTTTATTTTTTCTTGAACTGTTATTGCGTCTGGTTGTACCTGCCAACCATGATAGCTTTTTCCGTTGTAAGCTAACTCGATAAAATACCTCAAATAAAATGAAATTTTAAAAAGCTAAATTATGAAATTATAAACTTAGTTTTATGGCTTAAAAAAATAAAATGCTCTGATGTTATTTTATATAGTAATTAAGTGTTTTTTTGAAGTTTGTATGTGCTAATATTAGAGATTTGTTAGTTTTGTTGTAATGAAAAAAATCTTATTACTTTCCGACACCCACAGTTTTATTGATGATCAAATTTTGAAGTTTGTAAAACAAGCAGATGAAGTTTGGCATGCAGGTGATATTGGTGATTTAAAAGTTACTGATACTCTAAAGAAATACAAAACTTTAAGAGCGGTGTATGGTAATATTGATGATAAAGATGCAAGAGCTGAATTTCCTTTGGATAATAAATTTGTTGTTGAAGGTGTTTCTGTGTGGATTACTCATATTGGTGGATATCCTAATAAGTATAACATAAGAGTTAGAGAAGAGTTAAAAAGAGAACGTCCAAAGCTTTTTATTTGTGGACATTCTCATATTTTAAAAGTTCAATTTGATGAAAAACTTAAGCTATTACATTTAAACCCAGGAGCTGCGGGGAATCATGGTTTCCATAAAGTAAGAACTATGTTACGTTTTGAAATAGATAAAGGAGCTATTACGAATATGGAAGTAATTGAATTAGCTCACAGAGGATAAACTACCGTATTCTTTTTGTTGCTGTATTGGAACTAGTATAAAAACTTCAGTTCCTTTATCAGGTTCTGAATCAATGGCAAGTTTACCGCTCATCATTTTAATGCGAGCTTCTATTTGATTTAGTCCAATACCATCATTAATAGAAGAAGATGAGGTAGCAAAACCTACCCCATCATCTTTGACAAGAATAGTTAGTTGATTATTCTCTGCTTTTAATATGATTTCTGCACTACTTGCATTACTATGTTTTATAATGTTATTTATTAATTCTTGAATAACATTAAATATTTTGATTTCAAATTCCTGATTATATCTGCTAATGTTATTTGCTTTAACTTCAAATTTTAATTCACTATTTGAATATTTTTTTACAACATCTTTTAAAGCGTACTCTAAACCAAATTTTAATAGAATGGAAGAGATTAGGTTATGTGATAAATCTCTTACCTTCTGAGAGGCTTCTAAAATAATTTCTCGAGTTTTTTCAATTTCTTGAGGAGCATCTCCATTAAATTGTTTTTTAGTAGCACTTAAATGCATGTTTGCAGACGATAGTAATGCACTTACGTTATCATGTAAGGTTTCTGCTATTTGTTTTCGTTCAGTTTCTTTACCGTCTATGGTAGCATTTAATATTTTTATTTGTGCATCTGACTTTAATTTTTCTATACTTTGCTGTTGCAGTAAATCAGATTCAGAAAGTTTTAATTGTAAGTTGCTTTGTCGTAACTTGTAATTATATATCACTACTCCAGAAATAACGATAACTAACAAGCTTAAAGCACCAAAAAGTAAAGTGGTTTTGGCTTGTTGTGCTTCTTCTAATTTTCTTTGCTCTTTAACTAAATTGATTTTTTGTTGTTCTAAATTTTCATTATGATTAGCTTCGATTTTTTTTACAATTTGTCTTATGTCTTTTTCCCTTAAAACATCTTCTATTTCATATGATAACTCTTGAAAATCATAAGCTTTGTAGTCTTTTAGTTTTCTCATAGCCCAAGCTAAATTATAGTATAAATTGGCTTTTAGTTTAGTGGCTTTTTCAGAATTGTCTTTTTTTATTACTTCAATGGCTTCAGTATACGTATTTTTTGCTTTATTAAATTCTTCAGTTAATAATAATATATTTCCTAAATTATTTTGAGATCTAGCTAACTTAATTTTATCATTTCTGTCTTTATGTATTTTAATTGCTTTTAAAGCAAATTTTTTAGCCTTTACATACATAGAATCTATTTGATAAATAGCAGATAAGTTGATGTGAGAGCTAGCTTTATATCTCAGTACTTCGTCATTAATTGGAGGAAGTGATTCAATTTTTGAAAAAAAGTGTAAAGCACTATCTTTAAGAGCTGAAATTTTTTCGTAAGATTCAACTTTATGTTCGTTTTTTTGAGATACTCCAATATCAATTAGCTTTTGATAAGTGGCGTTATTATTTTTATGCTTTAAGTCTTTATAAATTTTTAAATATGTAGCGCCAATTTTTAAATAACTTTTAGCTAGTAAGTTGATGGAAGACTTGTTGTTAAAGTTATCGTTAATACCTTTGTTTTTTTCTATAAGATATTCTAACGAAATTTTAAAATACTTCAAAGATAAATTATAATTAAAAGACTTTCTATATATTTCACCTAATAACTCAGAACTTTTATGCATGAGAGTTAAGTTATTTTCTTCTTTAGCTTTATTATATAATATAAGAGTTTCTTTTAATGCTTCTGGGTATTTTTTTTCTATATATAAATTATTTACATATTGAAATGACGTATCTTTTTTAATAATTTTTTTGTCTTGGTAAAAAAAATTGAAAGTTACATTTATAGCACTTGCTTTTAATGATGATGATATAAGAATAAAAAGAATTATTATTTTATTGGAATACGTCATTTAAAAATAAATTTTGTGTAAGGTATATTAAATATCCCACTCTATTTCAACTTTTGGTTTCTCTGAAACTTGTGCAAAATCAGCAGTTTTTTCAAAGTATTTATGGTTTACAAAATTAACTTTTAGTATGCCTGTACGTGGAATGTTTAATTGTCTAGAAAAATCCTTTTCTTTTGTAGTTCCTTTTGATAAATGAATTTCATAAGTTTCAGAATCGTTATTGTAAATAAACTCTGTAACTACATTGTCATTCACTTTAAAATCAAGCAAAAAAGTATCATCTTCATTTTTAGTAATACTATAAGAGTTTAAAAACTCTGTAACACCACCTTTAGCAAAGGTAATATTTTCATCTTCAATAGAAATTTTTGTTCGATTCCCTTTATTAGATTCTAAAAAACCTATTTTTAGCTGATCATTTTCGATGGTAAAATCATTGCTGTGTTTTTTAGCTGTATTATGATTTGCTTTAGATAGTATGATTTCATTAGATGAGTCTACATTCTTAACTGTAGTCACATCTGTATTGTTAGTGGTATTAAAATCAATAGAGTAAGCACCATTGGCATCTCTTTTTAGGGTGTATGATTTTAATAAATTTTCTTGTGTGTTGATAAGACCTTCATTTTCATTAGAAGAACAAGATCCAAAAATGATACTTAATGCTAGGATAAATGGAGTGAATTTGTTCATGATGTAATGTTTTAAATTGTTATGTTATTTAAGGGGTGAAAAGAAAAAGCGGTGTACTAAATATAGATAGTGTCGGGGGACGCTCTATTTTAGGGGGTATAAAGAAAACAAAATGAAGGGTTTTTCTAATTTGTGTTATTGCAAACACGTACACCGCTATATTTTAATATTTTATATAAAGTAGATAGTTATTAGCGACGCACACCATAAAGTGTATTGTATAGATTGCGGGGGACATTTTCTTTTATTTGGGGGATTAAAGAAAAATAATTGAAGGGTTTCTATACCTATACTATGTTGTTTTTTACAGCGTACATCGCCAAACCTACTACATTTTTAACTTTTAATTTTTTGTATAGATTTCTACGATATGTTTCTACCGTTTTAATACTTACTTTTAAATGTTCAGCTATTTCACTTGAACTTTTTTCTAAAGCTATTTGCTTCAATACCTCAACTTCTCTCTCCGTCAAATCATTATGAGGTGCTTCTTGCTCTTCAGCTTTAGATTCAGACATATATAATTCTAGTAATTTACTTTTAATATCATCACTAAAATATTGAACACCATTATAAACAGTCTTAATTGCATCTATAATATGATCGCTAGCACAGCTTTTGTCTACAAATCCGTTAGCGCCTAGTAGTACCATTTCCTGTACTAGTTTCGGATCGCTTAGGCTTGAAAGTATTATCGTTTTAATTTTTGTATTACGTTGTTTAAACGTTTTTAAAACTTCAATACCATCCATTTCTGGCATATTAATATCTAAAACCAAAACATCTGCATGGTTGTTAGCCGACCAATTGACTACTTGTCTTCCCGTTAAGGAATAGCCTTCAATTTCAATATTGTCTTCGGTATTTAATAAAGCGATAACTCCATCAATTAAGATTTTATGGTCATCAGCTATGTGAACTTTTATCTTGTAATCCATCGTTGTTACATTTACAAATCTATAGTATATAAGCGGTGTGTACAATACTCAATACCCCTAAACGTATCTCAGGGTTTTCCCTATCTGATTAGGGTTAACCCTATTTTCTTTAACATTTCTTTAACGTTTAAGTTTCTAAGGCTCAATGATTGAGTATATAACAAAAATAAAAAACCGAGATTAAGAATCTCGGTTTTTTCGCACTAAATATACTAAGATGTTAGGTTTATCGTAATCTATCTACAGATTTTACAAGATCTTCATCCTTCTTAATGGCTTTATTTGCTAAAACTAACAGCAAAATAACAATGACAGGAAAGAACATCCCAATACCTTTCTCAGAAACTAAAGCTTCTCCAGATAATGTTTGTGATAGATATATCAATATCCCTAATAAAAAAAGGTTTATCAATATGTTTAAGCGCCCTAATACAAATTGTAACTGACGGTTCTTAAATAAGAACAAAGTTACAATAGCTAATATGGCTGAAGTAAAAAATAATACAGGAGTCACATTTTCTATTATAGAAGCTCCAGAAAATAAATCCATTATATATATAGGAGTATTATTCTTTGCATTAGTCCATAAACTAAAAACAGAAGTTAAACCGCCAGAAATAATTGCGGCTACTAATAAATATATAGATTGTATTCTTTGTATCATGTTTTTTATTGGGGTAGCAAATGTAATATTTCTTTTTTTAAAAAGAAATATTACAAGTTAAAATATTTGTATATATTTGTCGTATAAGTAACCGCGCATTAAACTATTATATAGCCCCTATATAATATAGCAATCATTAAAAAACTTAATAAAATTCAATTCTTTTCTATAAATAAAAGAATTATATAACTTAATTATTTTTACGAATGTTCGAAATTTCGGAATTAAAAACTAAAAAATTAACAGACTTACAAGCCATAGCTAAAACTATTGGTTTAACTAAAGTAAGTCAGTTAAAAAAATTAGATTTAGTTTATAGGATTTTAGACGCACAAGCCGAGGCCGGTGCTAATGAAGCAAAGCCAAAAGCTGAAAAGACTAAGAGAAAAAGAATAGCTAAGACTGAAACTGAAACTGCTGATAAAAAGCAGGTTGAGAAGAAAGTTGTAGAAAAAACAGAAGCTAAAACTAAAAAAGAAAAAGTAGAGGTTCCTGCAAAAGCTGTTGAAAAGAAAACTGAAACTAAAAAAGAAAATGTTGCAAAAAAGAGACCTGTTGAAGCTAAAAAACCAGTAGCTGCACAAAAAAAGCAATCTTCTGAAGCTAAACAGCAACCTGTTGAAGACAAAAAACAGCACCAGCATTCAAATGCTAACAGGCAGCAACAAAGAAATAATAGAGGGAATAAGCATAAGAACCAGAACTCTAATAAACCACATCATAAGAGTGGGAATAAATATAGAGACCCTGATTTTGAGTTTGATGGAATTATTGAAAGTGAAGGTGTATTAGAAATGATGCCTGATGGATATGGTTTCTTACGTTCTTCAGATTATAATTACTTATCGTCTCCTGATGATATTTATGTATCTCAATCTCAAATTAAATTATTTGGATTGAAAACTGGAGATACTGTTCTTGGAAATGTACGTCCACCAAAAGAAGGAGAGAAGTACTTTCCTTTAATTAGAGTGTCAAAAATAAACGGATTAAGTCCAAATATAGTTAGAGATCGTGTTTCGTTTGAACACTTAACACCTTTATTCTCTGAAGATAAATTTAATTTAGCAGAAAAAGGTAGTTCTTTATCTACAAGAATAATCGATTTATTTTCTCCTATAGGAAAAGGGCAACGTGGTATGATTGTAGCACAGCCTAAAACTGGTAAAACAATGTTATTAAAGGATGTTGCTAATGCTATCGCGGCAAATCATCCAGAAGTATATCAAATTGTTTTATTAATTGATGAAAGGCCAGAGGAGGTTACTGACATGAAGCGTAATGTTCGTGGAGAGGTAGTGGCTTCTACATTTGATGAGCCTGCAGATAAACATGTACGTGTAGCAAATATAGTTTTAGAAAAGGCGAAGCGTTTAGTGGAATGTGGTCATGATGTTGTTATCTTATTAGACTCGATAACTCGTTTAGCAAGAGCATATAATACTGTTGCTCCTGCATCTGGAAAGATATTATCGGGAGGTATTGATGCTAATGCATTACACAAGCCAAAACGTTTCTTTGGAGCGGCTCGTAATATTGAAAATGGAGGTTCATTAACTATAATAGCTACAGCACTTACTGAAACTGGTTCTAAAATGGATGAGGTAATCTTTGAAGAATTCAAAGGTACTGGTAATATGGAACTACAATTAGATCGTAATATTTCTAACCGTAGAATTTACCCAGCTATTGACTTAATTAAGTCTAGTACACGTCGTGATGATTTATTATTAGATGATAAAACTGTACAGCGTATGTGGGTATTACGTAAATATTTAGCAGATATGAACCCAGTAGAAGCGATGTCGTTTATTAACGAAAGAATTAAATTCTCTAAAAATAACGAAGAGTTCTTAATTTCTATGAACGGATAATTTTTAGATGAAATAGATATTAAAAAAACCTGCTTTTATAGCAGGTTTTTTTATTTTGGATATATGATTTTATTTAATGGAAAGTCGAATTTATTAAGATCTTCAATTTTATCAATTGGTTTGAAAAAGTTAAGCCCAATAGTAAAAATATCTTTTTTACAATCTGATAAAAAGCGATCATAAAACCCTTTACCATAACCAACTCTGAAATTTTGCTTGTCAGAAATTAATAACGGAACAAATACGAGGTCTATTTTTTTAACATCAAATTCAATAGCGTTGATAGGCTCTGGAATTCCATATTTATTAATTTCTAATGTGGTTGAGTTGTTAAAAATATAATGTTGTAAAGTGTTGGTTTTAAAATCACTTTTACTAATAATAATTGTTTTTTTTTGTTTTCTTAAAAATTCAATAATAGGGTAGGAGTTAACTTCTTTTTGTTTTTCTATAGGAAGAAAAATATGGATGTTTTTATAGGTAGAAAAGTCAATTTCGAAAAGTTGAGTGTAAATGTTTTGTTCAAAATTTTCTATTTCTGTTTTAGATAAACTTTTTCTTTTTTGTTTGTAAATCTCTCGAAGTTCTTTCTTTTTCATCTCATTATGAATTATGAAGTTCTTCGCGTAATTTTTTTGTCAAACTTTTTACAACTAAGTCATAAGAATGATCTATAAGTTCAAAAGCAAGTTGATCTGAAACATCGTTGTTTAAATGAACTGTATTCCAATGTTTTTTGTTCATATGCCAACCAGGATTTACACTATCGTATTCTCCTCTAAGTTCTAACGACCATTCTGGGTCGCATTTTAAATTCATTTTAGTGTCTCCTTTTTCCCAACTATCTAAGCCTACTAAAGCAAACATTTTATTCATTACTTTAAATACTAAAGTAACCTCATCAAAAGGAAAATGTTCTGTAACACCTTTTTTATTAATGCAATAATCTCTTAGTTGTTCTATATCCATAATTTATTTCAAAATACGTTCGAGTACTGTTTCAGGTTGTTTCAATTCGGTAAAACCATATTGTGTATATAAACCATGAGCATCTTTAGTTTTTAACATCCAAGTACCACACGATTCTAGCTCTTTTGCTTGCGTTATAGTAGCAATTAATTTTTTTGAATATCCATTACCTCGATGTTCTGGTAAAATGAAAACATCCATCAGATAGGCAAAAACAGTATAATCCGTAGCCACTCTTGCAAAACCAATTTGTTCTCCATTTTTATACACTCCAAAGCAGAGACAGTTTTCAATTGTTTTTTCTACTTGAGCCAAAGTTCTTCCTTTTCCCCAATACGAATTGGTTAAAAAAGAATGAATTACATCAATTTGAAGTAGGTTTTTATCTGTAGAAATAGTTATCATTTTTTGTCCCTTTTATATTAGCAATACTATTTAAGTATACTCCTTTTTAGAAGTAAAGATTTTGTAAGGTATGAAGATAATTGAAACTAATCCAAATAATAGAGAAAAGTACTTAATAATATTTATAAAAATAAAAAACAGTAAGCCATCACTAACGTCACTATTATCCATCATAATTTGATATTCTTTTATAAAACTAGCATTACTAATAAAATAGTAAACCCAAAGAGAAAGGGAAGATAGTATTATGAGTTTAAAATATTTATATAGTTTGTTTAGTGTCAATGTGATACTTATTCTATAAGCTTTTGATTATCTGAAGGTAATTCTAAAGCACTGTAATCTAACTTCCATCCAATAGTTTCAACTAGATTTTCCATAAGAGTAATTGCATCTAAAGCCTCTTTGTTAGCAGTTTGCATTAAGTTACTTTCTGGAATTTTTTGAAGTATATGTTCTTTAGCTTCCTTATTAACTTCTGTTAAATCTTCTGAGCTAAACTTATTTAATAATCCATTTTGAATATCATAAAAACGAAGATTGGGCTCTATAGAAAAAACTTCAGGTTTAGGAAATTCCGATAAAATTAATGTCTTTTTTTTAGTATCTGTTTGTACAACAATTTTTCTAAAGTCAAAACCGATATGAACTTTAGCATTAATTAATATAATTGCTTTTTTCTTACTAGTAAATAAACCAAGGAATTTTTCTTTGGTGTTTTCATGATGATAAATTTCAGCAAATTCTCCTTCAACTGTAATTAGTTTTGATACCTTCTTAATTTTATCTAATAGCACAACAGATTGTTTTTCTGTTAGGTTTCTTTTACTAACCGAAGAAAATTTTTGAAAAATAAAGTATGAGGCTACAGCACCGCCTATCAAGCCTAAAAAAAGTAATTCCATAGCCACGAATTTACAGAAAATCTCTTAATATTCTGTTTTGCTAAAACAAACATTGCTAAGAGGCTTTCTAGGAAAATATAGTTGTTTAATTTTAACTAAACATTTTTTTTATTACCCAAGCTGGACCAATTAATAAAAACTGTAAATCTTTAATAAATGAAGGTTTAGCTCCTTCAACTTTATGTCCGTAAAACTGGCCAATCCAAGCTATTACGAATATAGCTATTGAGGTATATAGTAACGGAACGTATTTTCCTAAGTAGAAATTTCCTACAATACATAGAATAGAAAAAACTAACATTTTTAGAAACATTGAAAAAGATAATCTCAAGTAAAAAATTAATACGAATATCAAAGCTACAGTAGCCCAGTTTTCAACAAGTGGATTGTTTAATTGGAATAAATTACTTAAAAATTGAGAAGGAATACTCATGAATATTCCTACAATGCTAAAAAATATTGCAGGAACACAAATAAAATGTATCGTAATGTTTGTTTCGTTTTGATGGCTAACTGCGTAATCATCAAACCATTGTTGAAGTGTTTTCATATTATCTACGTTTAGTTGAAACAATTAGGGAGTCTCATAACTACGAATTTACACAAAAAAATATATTTTCAGTAAAAGCAAAAAACTCATGCGTATTGTTAAATACGACATGAGCTTTAGAACAACTATTACCCTATCATCTAACTAATTATAGTTGTTTACAAACTAAAAATGAGTTTTTCTAATATTATTACTAATGAAATAGTCTTAAAATGAAGACTACCATTTTTTATGATTGTTTGTATATCTAACTAGTCTTCCTTCTTTTAGCTCTTGTAAAAAATCACAGCTTGTAAGTCTCAACATTAGAGTGTTGTCTTCTAGAGTATAAGTATCATGAATATCTCCTGGTAGATATACATTACATTCTCCAGCGTTTAAAATGTAGTCGTCTTTTTGGACAATATCCATGGTGCCATCGGGATGAAAAACACGATTAAAAAGTCCCATTTTGGATTGACCAATTACCGTTGAGTAAATTACCCAACCACTTCCATGATCATGTGGAGGGCTAAACTCTCCTTTTTTTTCTACATGTCCCATTAATATAAATCCGTGTTCTTCACTTCTATATATTTCTTTAAAAGGAAGTTGTTCTTTTAGTAGTTGATCTACCCAACTTTCTCCAATACAATTTTGAGTTAGTTCTTCTACTAGTTCTTTACTTTTTTTAGTTAAGTCTGAAGTTAGAGGTCCCCATACTTTTGATAATTCTTTTATAAAATGATTTAAAGATTCTTGCTTCATAATTCGATGTTATTTTTCTTGTTAAGTTTTATTGTAGATGCTGTTTTTAAATCAAAAACTTAGCGAATAAACCGTAGTTTTCTTTTTTGATTTTGAATGGTCCAAAGGCATCTAGGTTTGAACCTATTCCTATAGAAATATTATTAAAACTTAGCCCAAGTCTTAAGTTAAGATAGCTTCTGTTATGAGTATCTTGTCTTATGTTATGATTATATAAGAATTGAATTCTGGTATATAAGCTGGTTTTTTTAGATAAACGAGGTTTGTATTCATATAAAAAAAGTGCCTCAAGACTTTTGTCGTCTATTAAATCAATAGATGGAGCTAGGATTAGTAACATTTCTTTACTTACATAAGCATAATTTATACCTAAAATTGGATGAATTCCATCAATAGAATTTGTAGCTATTCCTCCTGAAATACTAAGGTTCTTAGCCACTTCATAGTTTAGTGTGGTAGAACCAACAAACACAACATTTTTATCTTCATAAAACTGTGAATATGTAAGCATATTAAAAACGCTAAACTTTTCCATTTTTTTTAATGGTCTCATAAAGACATTTTGAATACTTAAAATTTCTTTAGAAGCAAATACTTCAAAATCTATTGGAGGATTTATAGGTAAAAACTCTTCTTGTGAAGGCGACTGAGCAGAAATAGTAATTGAGAATCCTATTAAGATGATACTAAAAGTTAACTTGACTTGCTTTAAGTTAATTTTCATTTAATTATAATTTTTAATTGAGATTATTCTTGTGAATGGCTTGGTAAATTTGATGAAGGTTTATAAAGCTCTATTAGCTTTCCATATTTTAACTTTATTCACGTACATAAATAATACAGGAACAATAACAAGTGTTAGGAATGTAGCTACTATTAATCCATAAATAACTGTTTTAGCTAATGGTCCCCAAAAGACAACATTATCTCCACCAACATAAATATTGGCGTCAAATTCAGAAAATAGTGTAAAGAAATTGATGTTGATACCATAAGCTAATGGCATTAGTCCTAATACCGTGGTAATAGCAGTTAATAGCACAGGACGTAATCTTGATTTTCCTCCTTTGACAATCATTTTAATAGTTTCGGTTAAGTCAAGAGTATTCTTATTAGAAATATTAAGTTGCTCCTTTTTTCGATCTATCAAAAGCTGCGTATAGTCTAAGAGAATTACACCATTATTTACCACAATACCTGCCAATGAAATTATACCTAGCATGGTCATTAATATTACAAACGAAGCTCCAGAAATTAGAATTCCACCAAAAACCCCTATAAAGCTTAAGAAAACGGCAATCATGATAATTCCTGGCTTTGTTACTGAATTAAATTGATAGATAAGAATTAAGAAGATAAGTGCCAACCCAGTAAAGAAAGCTCCCATTAAAAAGGCCATTTCTTTTGCTTCTTCTTCAATTTGTCCAGTGTAGTCTATAGAAACACCTTTTGGAAGGTTTATAGACTCCATTTCTTCTCTTATTTTTGTTACTACTTGACCAGCATCTGTAAAACCAGGAGCTAATGATGAGTACATAGTAACAACTCGTTTTGAGTTTTTATGTTTAATAGCACTAAAACCTGAGGTATTTATTTGTGATGCAATGGTAGAGACAGGAACTTCTTTTATTGCTCCAGAGTTTTCATCTCTAAATGTTATATTCTGATTAAATAAAGCTGAGGTATTATATCTGTTGTCTTTATTGAAACGAACATATATATCGTAATCATCTCCGTCTTTCTTGTAAATACCTGCTTTAGCACCAAAGATTGAAGACCTTAATTGCATTCCTAAATTGTCGGCATTAATCCCTAAATCTCCTGCTTTTTTACGATTGATAATAACCTCTTTTATAGGTTTCCCTTTATTAACATCAATTTTTAATTCAGCTATACCAGGAATGCTTTTGGTGTTAATAAAATCCCTCATAGTTTCAGCAGTTTCAATTAATGTTTCGTAATCTTTACCTGAAAGCTCAAGGTTTATAGGGTAACCAGCTGCAGGACCATCAATGTTTTTTTCAACAGAAATGGCAACACCCGGATAAACACCAACAATGGCTTCTTGAATTTCTTTTCGCAAATTTCTTGAGTCTAACCCATTTCTATATTTAAACTCTCTCATTGTTAAGGTAATTTTTCCTTTATGAGGAAGTTCTGTATCTGAAAAACCGTCTACTTGATGATTTCCTGCACCTCGACCTACCTGAGAAACTACAGATTCAACAAGTTGGTTTCTAGATTTATCATTAGGGTCTAAATATTTATCTTGATTTATTATTTGATAAATACGGTTTTCAATTTTTTTAGTAATGGTATTTGTTTTTGTAATGTCTGTTCCTTGAGGATATTCTATGTAAGTTATAATCTGAAAAGGAATATTATCTGGAAAGAATTCAATTTTAGTTTTGCCTTCATCTACTGATGCTCCAAACATCATAAAAATTATGATTAATAAAGCGAATGTTCCAGAGAGCGTAATTGCTGGCATTTTTTTACTTAATACTTTAATAAGCATACGTTCATACCAAGTTTCTATCGTAGTTAAAATTTTAGTTTGAAAGTATATAATCATTTTAGAGAATAAGAAACGATATCCCCATAACATTGCTGTAGAAAAAAGTAGTATTACACCTAAACTTCTTACTTCTTTACCTACAATAAGAATTAGAATCCCTAGAATAACTAATATAATTGAGGTTTTAACCAATTGTTTTAAAGGAATCTTTTTTTCTGTAGTTTTCATAAACTGAGAAACTAACATTGAATTGATAAAAATGGCAACAAAAAGAGACGAACCTAAAACAATAGATAGAGTTACAGGGAAGTAAATCATAAATTCTCCCATTTCTCCAGGCCACATACCTAATGGAACAAAAGCAGCTACTGTTGTTGCTGTAGATATAATAATTGGAAAAGCTATTTCTCCAATACCTTGTTTTGCAGCTTTAAAGCGAGACATTCCTTCTTCTTCCATTAAACGGTATACGTTTTCTACTACTACAATTCCATTATCTACTAGCATACCAAGTCCCATTACCAGTCCAAACAAAATCATAGTATTTAAGGTATAGCCTAATAAGTCTATAATTATAAAAGATAAGAACATAGACATAGGAATAGCTAACCCAACAAATAGCGCGTTTCTAATTCCTAAAAAGAACATTAATACCCCAACAACCAGCATAATACCAAATATGATATTGTTTACTAAATCATCTACTTCAGTCATTGTTTTTTGAGACTGATCATTTGCTAATGTTATTTTAATGTCTTTAGGAAGTACATTTTCTTGAGCATTTTTTACCAGAACTTTGATTTTATCTACAGCAGCAACCATGTTTTGTCCAGAACGCTTTTTTACTTCTAGCATTACTACTTGGCTACCGAATTCTCTGGCAAAAGTTGTTTTGTCTTTATCTTTAAAAGTAACTGTAGCTATATCTTGTAAATAAACGGACCCATTATCTGATTTAACTACAAAATCATTAAGGTCTTTTGGAGATTTTACTTCTCCTATCATTCTAATAGTACGTCTTTGTCCGCTATTAATTAAATTTCCAGCTGAGATTGTTATGTTTCCTCCTTTGATACTATTAATTACATTGTTGAAGCTAATCTTAGCTGCCATCATTTTGTAAATATCTACGGCGACTTCTATTTCTTGGTCTTCAGCACCTCTGATATCTACTTGTTTAATTTCAGGTAAGTTCTCTATTTCATCTTCTAAGTATTCTCCAAAATCTTGTAATTCATTAACAGGATAATCTCCAGCAATATTTATATTTAAAATAGAAGCTTCTTCTGCAATATTTATATTAAAAATATTAGGTTCTACCTTAGCTCCGTTAAAAGTAGGCCAATCTTCACTAGCTGTTTTTCTATCTACTTCGTCTTTTACTTTTTGTTTAGCTCCTTCTATAGTAAGTTTATCGTCAAACTCTACAATGAGCATCCCAAAATCTTCTTGCGCTGTAGATTTTATTTCTATTACATTACTAACGTTTTTAAGTTTTTCTTCTAAAGGGTCAATAATTAACTTTTCAATATCTTCAGCTGTATTTCCTGGGTAAATAGCACTAACGTAAATTTTAGTTTCTTTAATTTCAGGGAAATTTTCACGAGGCATGCTTGAATAGGCAATCAAACCTAAACCTAATATTAGAGCGATAATAACCCAAACAGTGGTTTTGTTTTCTATAGCCCAAGAGGATAACCCAAATTCTTTATATAGTTTATTGTTTTTTTCCATCTTATGAATTAATTTTTTAAGATTTTCACTTCTTGTCCAGCTTTAAGTTTTCTAGCTCCATCAAGTACTACTTGGTCGTTATTTTCTAAACCTTCTATAACTTCTATTAAGTTTTCTTTACTATTTCCAGTAACAATTTGCCTTTTCTCAACAAACTCTTTTCCTGCTTTGTTTTTTACAATAAATACGTTTGGTATATTATTACGGTCTTCAGAAATAATATTCTTAGGAATTAATAAGGCAGATGAGTTATTGTAATCGTTAATCTTTAATTGTGCAGTTAGATTGGGCTTGATTAATCCTTTTTTATTTGCAATAGGAACTTCAATAGAAAATGTTCTGCTTTCAGGATGTATATAATTACTTACTTGACGAATTTTAGAAGTAATGGTTTTTCCTAATGTCGGAATATTAATTTCAACAGGTTTTCCAATAGTTATTTTTTGAATATAACTTTCTGGGATATCAGCCTCTATATACATGTTTTGAAGATTGACAATTCTGAAAACTTCCGAGCTAGCTCCTGGACTAACAATAGTACCTTGCTCTTTTATAATGTCGTCAATTATACCAGAAAAAGGGGCTTTAATTTGAGTTTTAGAGTACCTCTCTTTTAATTGTTGTAAGGCTTTTTCTTTCGACTCATAATTTGTTTTGGCTTGTAAATATTGAATTTCTGATCCAATCTTTTTTTTCCATAAGTTGGTTTGACGTTCAAATGTAGTTTTTGCTAAATCTCTTTGTACTTCAAACTGACTAATTTGCTGTGAAAAACCCCCATCGTTTATGCTAGCTAATAGCTGCCCATTCTTTACATGTTGCCCTTTTTTTACATAAACGTGTTCAAGTAATCCAGCTACTTCAGGATATATTAATACATTTTTTTTTGTTTCTATATTTCCTTGAATTTCTAAATAATGATTGAAATTTTCAGGAGTTATCTTTTTTACTGAAACCAAATCGATTTTTCTAGAAGTGTCTAACTTATTTATTTGAGACTCTATTAATTTTAGCTGTTTGATAATTTCAGATTTTTGCTTCGAAAGTTCAGCTTTTGACTTTTGAAGTTGAGCTAAGTTTTGTGTATTATGATTGGATTTTTTTTCACCTCCACAGGATATTAAAAATGCTGTTACCAATGTTATATATATGTATCGTTGCATAATTTTATTTGTTTACTAATGATTCTAATTCTACTTTTTTACTAATAAGGTTTTGGATAGCTTGTATGTATGCCTGTTGTGTTGCGTATAATTGTGTTTGAGCTTGTCTTAATTCAAAACTTGAAGCAATTCCATTGTTGAATTTTGTTTGATTTTTATCGGCTATTCGTTCAGATAAGTCTAAATTTTGTTTTGTTGTACTTAACTTTTTAATAGCTAAATCAAAAGCCTTTTTTGCTTGAGTAAGTTTTAGAGATAGTTGTTGTTGTGTTTCTTTTAAAGCTGTTTTAGCCTGAAAGACTTCTATTTTTTTTCTTTTAGTACTAGCACTACGTTTAAAAGAGCTAAAAATGGGTATGTTTAAGTTTACCAAAAATAAATTAGAGGTTAACATATCTGTGGTACGAAGTGTAGCATTTAAATTATTACCATATCCAGCAATAGCTGTTTGAAAGGATACATCTAAAGAGGGGAGAGCTTTTGATTTTTCAAGTTTCAATTGTAGTTCTTTTGCTTTTACCTTGTTTTGTGCAATACGAAAGTCAATATTGTTGTTTAAACCAATTTCCGAATTATTCAAAGTGTTAGAGGTATACTCAGACAGTAGGTATTCTAAATTGTCAGTTAACTGAATAGAAGTATTAATGTCTTTGCCTATTAAAACTTTAAGCAAGTCTTTGGCTACTTCTTTTTGATATTCAATACTTATTAAATTATTTTGAAGTTCTCCGAGAGTTATTTCAAGTTGTTCTACATTTTCTTCCTCTACTAAACCATTTAGTAGCATTTCTTTTGTTTCGTATAAGTTTTTTTTCAGATTGTTTATGTTCTGATTAGTAATAGCGATTGCCTTTTTAGCAACTAAAACATTAACAAAGGCTAGTGTTACTTGTTCTTTAATTTTTGTGAGTGACTTTTCTTTTTGGTTTTTAGAAATTTCTAAGAACACTTTAGCCGATTGAAGTGCTACTAAATAAGAACCATCAAATACTTTTTGTTTAATGGTTATGGTACCATTTGCATTGTGTTTAGTGCCAAAGGCAATTGGAACAAAATCTTTATCTGGTTGTTGTGCTACTACTCCTGGAATTAAACTTAATTGTTGTTTTAACCAATAATTATAAGTAGCATTTGCATTTATTTGAGGAAGTCCTTCAGCTGTTGTTTCCCACTTTCTTTTTAATGCTATTTCTATATCTTTTTGAGAAATAATGATATTTCTATTATGCTCTTTTGCATAGTTTATAGCTTCTTTTAAACTAAATTTATCTTGTGCCTTTATTGTGACAGAAAATAAAATAAGAACTATTAGTACTGTTATTATCTTATAAACCTTCATATTTGCTTGTTTCTAATTGTTGGTACAAAATTAGAGAGCATGGAGAGGTTAATTAGTTCACAAAAGTTGGTTCTTTATGTACTTTTTTACAAATGAGACTTGTTGAAGTTTTGTTAATGAAAAAAGCTCATGGGTATAGTTAAATACCACATGAACTTTCAAAAAGGGGCTATCAATAATTAAACCTATTTTTTTCTACCTACAAATCTTAATACTGAGCCTTTAAATTCACTTTTATTACCTTCTAATAAAATATCTGTTTCAACTTTTAATTCGATAATTTCATAATTAGGGAAATCTCTTAAAATACTTTCCTTATCATATAGATAAGGAATCTCTTGTGGTCCTTCTTTGCTAATTTTTGGGTGATCTGTACTAAAAGTTTCAATAATTAAAAGACCTCCTTTTTTAAGATGCTTATCCATTTTTTTATTTATGTCAATGCGCTCTTGTCCAGCAAAATGAATAAATAAGAAAGCTATAGCATCAAAAGATTCTTTAGGATACGAAGCATTTACAATATCTTGTACAGTATATTTAATATTTACATTATTTGCCTTTGCTAATTTTAATGCTTTTTTCTTAGCTTCAGTACTATAATCGTATGCCGTAACATCCCATCCTAGTTTGGCAGCAAAAACTGCATTTCTACCTTCTCCTTCACCAGGAAATAATATTTTACCAGGTTTATGTTGAGGTAATATTTTTGCTAAATATTTGTCAGGTTTTTTACCATATAAGTATTCATCTTTGGCGTATTCTTTATTAAAATATGCTTTTAAAAACTCAGCTTCAGATACTTTTTTTTGTGGAATTAAAAAAGCCTCTATTATGTATTGTTTAGAAAGTAAATTACTGTTGATTTTAAAATCGACAAAACCAGCTTTTTTTAATTCTTGAATAACATCAGATTCTTTAATTCTCATCTCATATGATGGACCATCGGTAATTGATTTATCTTTTTTATAATCAACTATAACTAGTTTGCCATTTGGTTGCATTCCAAACTTCACCTTTTTAAAATAATCAACCCTATTTTCTATATGATGATAAGTGTCTACAATTAATACGATGTCTACTTCTTCCTTTTTTAAATCAGGTGTGTTAAAAGGAATTTTTCTAATTTCCATTGCTTTAGAAGAAACCTTTTTCTCTTTCCTTTTATGGTTTAATATTTCTATAAAATCATTATCAACATCTGCAGCAATTACATTAGCCCCAGCATCTACCATTTTAAAAGAAAAATAGCCAGTACCAGCACCAATATCTAATACTTTTTTATTTTTTAAGTCACCTATTAGCGCTAGAACGTCTTTAGGCTTTTGCCAGCTATCTCTATCTTTTGCATCTAGATGTTTAGCAAGTTCTTTAGCTGGTAAATGTTTGTGTTGTCCATGTTTACCATGTTTTTGAGCATTACAGTTTACACCAGTAAATGTTATTAATACAAGACAAAGAAGATTGGGGATTGTTAATTTACTCTTTGTTTTTTTCATGTTATATTGTTCTTATGTTTTGAGATACAAAGTTTTGTTTTTTGTAAAGTTCTCTTTGTTTCAAAAAGTAAGTTTATTATGTACTTTTTTACAGTTTTAACCTATAGTAAATTCCCGAATTTAATACCTAGGTATATAGTTCTAGGAGCTGAAGGTCCATAGATATATTTTGGCCAACGATTAAGCCCTTCATCAAAGTCATTTTGATAACTATTAAATATGTTTTTTACACCAGTGTATATTTGTAAAGTTGTTTGTTTTAAAGCAATATTTCGACGTAATTTTATACCTAAATCCAAAAATTGTTTAGAGGTTCTAAGCTCTTGTTTTGGAAAGTGTGGAACTAACATTTTTCCTGTATAGTTACCATTAGTTGAAATGGTCCATTTTTGAGATAAGTTCCAATCAAGCATAAAATATCCATAGTGATTTGGGGTTCTGAAAAAACGTTTTTCATTGAATGCTTGAGGTTGTTCATATTTGCTGTTCTGAATTGTAAAACCAGCTTGAAAACTAATAGCTTCAGAAGGCACTATTTGCATTTCAATATTTATTCCTTTTACTTTTGCTTCTTGATTTGAGTTAAATCTAGTTGCGGTAATAACACCATTGTTGTCAGGAGTAGAGTAACTAGTAGCAAAAGGATTGTTTATTTGGGTGTAAAAACCTTCTAAAAGAAAACTAAGGTAGGTGTTGTTTATCTTTTTATTAAAATCTAAAGAAGCTGTATAACTATTACTCGTTTCTTTGTCTAAGTCTGCTCTTACCTTATTTACAATACTGTTAGATCCTGATATTTCTATGTGTAAATCTTCATCACGTAATTCAGGGGAGCGATAGCCTTTTGAGTAGCTTAACCTAGCTTGCAAATATTTTTTTAAATCATATTTTAATGTAAATCTAGGACTAAATACACTTCCTGATTTATTAAAACTATTATGTTCTCTATCTTTTACTTTATAAGAGTCAAAACGAGCGCCAAATGATGCCTTAAACTTGTGCCAGTTGAAGTCGTATTGAGAAAATATAGATATTGTATTAGTTCCTTGGTTTGCTACTACTATATTTGTGTTATTTCCTATTAAGTTAGGGTTTGTTTCTGAATGTAATATTTGATTATCTGTAAGTATAGCTCCATTATTTTCTAGTCCAAATAAGATGCTATTTTTTTCAAAATTTAATTTATACTGTGTACCAAATACATAAGATCGCTCTCTTATATTTTCATAAATTCCATAAGCTGTTCTTAAACCTCTAAAAGCATCAGCTTTTAAAGATTGTCCTAAAAGATAAACTGATAATAAGTTTTTCTCTTTAATATATTGTTCATAATTTATTGAAACAGTAGAAATATTATGGGTTACAGCCGCAGCCATATTAGCTTTATTTACAGGGGTGTTAAAATCTCCACCTCCTCGACGGTCTTCTTTTAGGTTAAAAAAATCAATAGTTAATTTTCCTTGTTCGTTTAATTTATGAAATAGACGAGCTCCTAGAGTAGTACTGTTTAGCATAGGGATTTCTGAAAAACCATCATTGTTAGCATCAAAAGCTTTTCGGTCTCTATGAAACCCAAATAAAGTAATTCCGGTTTTGTAATCATCGGTAACTAAAGAACCGTTAAAATTGGTAGAGTATTCTTCTGAAACTCCTCCAGTATTTTTTACACCTGCTCCTATAAAAGAAGTATTTACACCAATTTCAAAAGAATTAAAATGAGGGTCTTTTAGCATAAGGTTAACGGTTCCTGCTACAGCACCAGTTCCATATATTGTAGAGCCTCCACGTCTTATATCTACTCGGTCTAAAATACTAGTAGGAATCATTTCTAAGCCAAAAACACTAGCAAAACCTTTAAAAATTGGGCGGTTGTTTACTAATATTTGAGAATATTCACCACCTAAGCCATTCATTCTTAATTGAGGCCAACCACTGTTAGCACAATTAGTTTCCATTCTAAGTCCTGGCGAACAGTTTAAGCTTTCACTTATAGTAACCGATTGGGTGGCAGTGAAAAGCTTTGAATCTAAGGTATTCACAATAGTTGAAGTTTTTATCCTTTTAGAAACTTTATTGTTTCCCTCAATGATTACTTCATTTAATTCTTGTTTGCTTTCTTCAAATTCGAAGTTTAAAATATAGGTTTCCCCCGATTTTATTTCTATTGTTTTTTCTTGGGTTTTATAACCCATAGATTGAGCAACTATAGTTTGTTTTCCACTTGGAACATTTATAAGTTGATAATGTCCTGAATTATTTGTGATATCTCCTATAGTGGTGTTTTTTACGCTTACTGTTACATACGGTAAGTGTTTTCCTTTGTTAATTATATGTCCAGAAATTATTGTTTCTGATTGATTAATTTGACCATAGTTTATCTGATAAAATGTGAGTAAAATAAATAAAAAGATTAATGAAAGTTTATTCATTTGTTCTAGAATTAAAAATTGTTCGTTGAATGATGAGAAAGAGAAAGTATCACTATTTGTGAGTTTTTGATTCTCTTATTAAGCTAATGGTATATAAAGTGATAGTTACCAAAATGATTGTACCACCAATTAAACTATCTCGATTAGGAATTTCATTAAAGAATATAAAAGCTAAAACTGGAGCTAAGACATTTTGAAGTTTTAATGTTAAAGATGCTTCTGAAGCTTTAATAAATCTTACAGACTTCATTCCTAATACTCTTCCTAAAGGAGCTGTTAATAACCCCATAGCCGCCATAACTAACCAGGTGTTTGTAGAGAAATTAGATGGTTCGGAAAAAAAGAACATTACTAAAGCCATAAAGAATCCACCTAGACCAACGAGAGCTAATCTATTTACACTTGGATATTTACGTAGAATAGTAAAGATAAGTCCCACACAGAATACAGAAACCAATGCAAGTAAATCTCCTTTCCAGTTTCCTGTACCAAAAGAACCATTAACAACAATGATAACTCCTAAAACAACAAAAAATATTGCTAACCATGTTTTACGATTGGTTTTTTCCTTTAAAATAATCCAACTTAATAAAGAAACTACAGCAGGAGTTGCTCCTTGAATTATGAAAGTATTAGCTACGGAAGTGTTTTTTATACTTAAAACAAATGAAGAGGCACTTCCTAACATTAATAAACTTGAAATTATAAGTGGCCAGCCATCAGATTTGATAACTTGAATAATACTACGTTTTTCTGAAGTTTGGACAACAATAGACATTGAAATAGCTGTAAATAAACCAAATAAGAATATGGTGTTAAAACCACTCACGCCAGAAAATCGAATATAAATAGGGTCGAAGCTCATTAAAATAGCTCCTAAAATAGCAAGTGTAACCCCTTTAGTTTTTGAATTTAATTTTTGAATGTTTGTAGTAGGTATATTTTTCATTTTATTTTTAAGTTTTTATTTTTTTAGATTCTATTGCTTTATTGAAAAGAAAGCTCAATGCTCCTAGAAGTAAAATTCCAATACCTATAAGTGATTCTATAGGTTGTTCTACTAGCAAGTAGATTAAAATCCATAAGCTGATTAGGAGGAATATAATTTGAGGTAAAGGGAATAAAGGACTTTTATAGCCTGATAAATCATTATTTTTTCTAATAAAGAAGAGACTTAGAACTGTTAATGAAACGAATAATTGCAAAATGAAAGCACTGTAGGTTAAAATTTGATCAAAAGACCCTGTAAAAACCATTGTAAGAGAAATAATAGCTTGAAGTATTATTGCTTTATTTGGAATTCCATTTTTATTTGTCTTACTTAAAAATTTCCATAATTGATAATCTTCAGCCATTGCTTTGGTTACTCTAGGCCCAACCCATACCATAGCGCTAATACTAGATACAAGCATAAAAGCAATGAGACCACTCATAACTTTTCCTCCAATACTACCAAAAATATTATCCGCAACAATTTGCCCAATTTCTACCTGTCCAATAAGTAGAGACATAGGAGCTTGTTTTAGAAAAACAATTTGAAGAAGTATATAAAAAATACTTACCAAAAGTGTTCCTCCAATAAGTGCTATGGGGAGATTACGGTTTACATTTTTTATTTCATCTACAATGTAAGCTGCAGCGTTCCATCCAGAAAACGAATAGGAAACGTATACTAAAGAAACAGCAAAAGAAGGAAGTAAGATTTCATTTTGCCATTGATTACTCCAGTCAAATGAAGTAGCCTCTGAGGGAGTGAAAAGCCCAATAGCAATAAATATAAAAATTACCAGAATTTTTATAAAGGTGGTAGTGTTTTGAAATTGACTACTTCTTTTTAAATTGAACATATGAAATAAAGAGACAACTACTATTAGAATAGAAGCAATTAACTTGTCGTTTATACCAAAGTATTTTTCTGTATATGCACCAGCTGCCATAGCAGCGAGTGCAATAGGGGCAGCAAAACCAACAGTTAATGAAGCCCATCCAGAGAGGTAGCCAGCAAATTTATTATATACAACTGATAAAAAATGGTATTCACCGCCTGAGCGAGTTAATTTTGTGCCTAATTCAGCATAAGAGAGTGCTCCACTTATAGCCATAATTGCTCCCAATGACCAAAGAAGTATAATACTCCACGTGTTTTTTGTTGAAACTAATTGGAATCCTAAGCTTGTAAAAACACCTGTTCCAATCATATTAGCTATCACAACTGCCATAGCAGCTCGACTTGATATTTTACTTTTCACAAATTTTGTTTTTAGTGATAAGCAAAATTATTACTAGCTATAAGTGCAGACGATGGACTTTTAGGAGGTAATTAAGTACAAAAGGGTTAAAAAACTATACTATGTTGTTTTGGTTGCGATAAGTATCGGCAGTTAAAGATGTATGTTTTTTAAAAAATCGCATAAAGTAAGAAGTGTCTGTAAACCCAAGTTCATATGCAATTTCCGAAATAGAATTGTTTGTAAATAATAAGAGTCTTTTAGCTTCTGTTAAAGTACGCTCATGTATAAGGTTCATTACTGTTTTATTTAACCCTTTTTTACATAAATTATTAAGATGTCTTGGAGAAATATGCATTAAATCGGCATAATCATTTAATAATCGAAGTTCTTTAAAATGCCTGTCTATTAATGTTTCTAACTTTCTTAATTGATAGGTTAAATAAGCTGGTTTTTCAGATTCTGTAGGAGAATCGTATATTCTAGAAGATCTAATAAGTAATATTTCAAAAAGAGCTCTTAAAATATTGTTTTTATCGTTTGTACTAGCATTATATTCTTCATATAGTTCATCCCAAGCGGCTTGAATTTTAGTGTTTTCTTTATCTATATTTATAATAGGAGAATTGCTTATAGAATGAAAGAAAGGAAAGTCTAAAAGTTTTTGAAAGCTGTCTCCTAAATGATAAAAACCAGAATCAAATGAAATTACATAACCTTCGGTGTCTATACTTGTTTCTATAGAATGTACTTGACCAGGAGAAACAAAAAACATCATATTGGGTTTTATATCATAAGTTTTAAAATCGATAGAATGTTTGCCTATCCCTTTTTTTATAAACATGATATGATAATAATCGTGTCGATGAGGTTCAACAATGATTTGGTTACCATTATTCTCTCCAGTCATTCTATCTATTTCAAATTTAGAAACCTGCTTCGGTGTAAAAGCATTGTCTTCAAAACTTCTAATAGGTAAATCTGTAAATTCCTTTTTTCTCACGGTTACAATGTTTAAACTTCTATAAAATACAATTATTTAATTGAATACTTACTTCTTTTTCCCAATAAATCGAATAACAGCACTATTTCCTATATGATACAGTCCTTCTTGAAGATAGGTGTTTTTATTTTTTAATTCAATGATTTCATAATTGGAAAAATCACGTTTAATTTCTTCAAGAGAATACATTTCCTCTTCACTTGATGGTCCTCCAACTTTTGGGTTTTTTTTATTAATTTCTCGATGTTCTTTACTAAATGCTTCTAGTATAATATAGCCTCCTTTTTTCAAGTAGCTATCGAGTCTTTTATGCATTTCAGCTTTAATTTTAGGTTCAAAATGAACAGAAGTGAGGCAAATCATATCAAATTCATCTTGCTTATATTTTTCTTCAAGAAATGCTTGAACTTTATAATCGATGGAAACATTATTAAGTTGTGCCAACTTATCTGCTTTCTCTTTGCCTTTTAAACTATAGTCAAAAGCAGAAACATTCCATCCTAGAGTAGCTGCATACACTGCATTTCTACCTTCTCCTTCGGCAGGAAACAGTACTTTTCCTGCATTAAATAATGGCAGTTTTTCTTTGATGTAGGCATTAGGTTCTTTACCATATGCCCATTCATTGTGATTATATCTTTCGTTCCAAAAATCTTTCATACGATATTATAATAGATGATTATTTGTTATTCCAATTTTCTTGTGAAATTTGAACAGTTATTGATGCTCCTAGTTCGTAACCTTCAGCAACAGAAGGTGCTATTCCGCTCCAACCTGTTCTTGCATCTCCAATAATATAAAGTCCTTTTACGTCAGATTCTCTATTTTCATCAACAATATAATTTGTTAATCCAAAATGCCCAGGTTCACTAGGAATATTAAATTGTAGAGCGAAATTGGTGCTTTCTACAACTTTCATATCTCTATAAAAACCACCTTCTCTTTCTATAAGTTTTCCATTTTCTAGTTCAACTTTTTGAAGTTTACCTTCGGTTGAATGCAATGTTTTTATTTTGTCTTGAAACACTTGTATTCCTTTTCGTTCTAACTCAAAAGCAAATTCTTTATCAGGGATTATATCTCCATTTGTAAAAAGTGCTACATCATTAGACCAATGTGTAACTACTGTTGAAAAGAAAGGAGCAATTTCAGCACCTCCAAATACTGCTAATTTCTTATCTGCTAATTCATATCCGTCGCAGAAAGGGCAGGGGTATACCGATTTTCCATAAACATCAGAAAGTCCTTTTATTCCAGAGCCTTCTACATCATCTCTGTAGCCTGAAGCAATAACTACTCTTTTGGAATTATAAGTGCCATTTTCTGTTTCTACAATAAAACCATTTGATGAACTTTTAACATCAATAGCCTTTTCTTTCTTGTATGTTAAAGAAGGGTATTTGTCTATGTCTTTTTTGGCAGCTTTAAAAATTTCTGTTGGATGTTTGCCATCTTGTGTTAAAAAAGTATGAGAAAGCGTAGTTGCAAAGTTTCTAGGTTTTTCGGTGTTTAAAATAAGTGTATTTACTCTACTTCTTCCTAGTACTAATGCTGCACTTAGTCCAGCAGGACCGCCTCCAATTATGATAACTTCAAATTTAATATTTTCCATAAGTCTTGTATTTATATTGCAAAACTACAAGCGCTGGATATTTTTATAGGTGTACAAAAAGAAGGTATTTATGGACATTTTACCATTTAGTGTAAAAAATGAGTTTCATAATAAGTTTGAGCTTATGTTGTTTCTTGAATTTCTTTTACAGTTTGTCTGGCAGTTTTTCCTACTCCATAAATAGTAGCAGAAGCAAATCCTGTCCAGTTACCATAACCTATTAACCAGAGGTTGGGTTCTTTTATAGACCTAGTATGTGTGGTTTTAATACGATTGTTTTCAATAATATTAAGAGAGGTTAAATGATTTAGGTTAGCTTTAAATCCAGTACACCATATAATGATATCAAATTTTTCTTTGCTTCCATCTTTCCAAATCACCCCTTCCTCATAAAAAGATTCAAATGGAGCTACAGCATTTAACACATTTCTAGTTCTGGCTTCTTTTACACTTTCAACCATTACAATACTAGACAGTGATGCCTTTTTCTTTTTAGTACTGTCTGATTTATTGAAAAAGGTTTGGGTTGCTTCATTAAACAAATAACGTCCATCTATATCGTCTGGTAAAAAATGTGGTGGATGTAAAGTAACCCATTTAGTGTTTGCTACGTTTGAAACTTCTGCTAAAATTTGAGCGCCCGAATTACCACCACCAACAATTAAAACGTTTTTATTATTAAAGTTTGAAGTGTTTCTATATTCCAAAGAATGAAGTTGAATTCCTGTATACTTTTCTTGATTTGGATAAGAAGGTGTGAAAGGAAATTGAGCAGTACCAGTAGCACTAACTAATTTTTTTGAATAGAAGATTCCTTGGTTCGTTTCTATTTGAAATAGATCGTTTTCTTTTGTAACGTTATGAACTATTGTATTCCTTTGAATAGGGAAATTATAACGTAACTCGTATTTCTCTAAATAGCTTATGAATTCTTTTTTAGTAGGATATTCATTTTCGCTTTTTGGCATTGCCCAACCAGAAAGTGAGCTGTATTCTGTAGGAGAAAATAACTTTAAATTATCCCATGTTTGGAGCCATGAGCCTCCTGGTTTATCATTCCTATCTAGAATTAGATATTCTAAATTGGTGCGTCTTAAAAAATATGCAACAGACAATCCAGCTTGTCCACCGCCAATTATTATTACATCATATATTTTCATGTCTATTGCATATTTTAAATATTCATTACTCTATAGTGAGTTTACTATTTTGTAAGGGGTTTTATTAATTGCTTTTTTGATAGCTCGTTCATCACATTTTTTGTTATCAAACCAGACAGTTAACTGTTGATTTTTAACATTGGCTTCCGATTTTATATATCCGTTCACTTCTTTTAAAGAATAGTTTACAATACCTGTACAACATGATTGTTTAAATCCTTCTAAAGTATAGGTTTTAGTAATAATTCCAGACTTTGCAATTTCTTTAACTTTAGCATCTTTATTTGTTTTATTCTGTGATTGGCAAGAAGCTAAAAATATTAAAGATACTGCGATTATTAATAATAGGTTTTGAATTTTCATAATGGTTTATTTAGTTAATTAGATAAATAAGGTAGAATTAGAATAATAATTGTGATGATGGCTACAGCCCATAAAAACTTTTTAGATTGAAAGAAAGACACTGCTTTTTTCTCATTTTCATTTAATTTAGATAAGGCTTCGTATTGATTCATATCACAACACTCTTGCTGTGCTTTTGGGTAATAGGCCCTGTAAAGATTATAGCTAATAGCTATTAAGCTAAAAGTAATTAGATAATTTTTTATACTAGATAGCCAAATTAATTGCGATGCGCTCACACCCAATACTCCAGCCAAAGCCATTAAAGGTCCAACACAGCATGTACAAGCAGCTATGGCAACAAAAATTGCGCTTATTGATGATACAATTGATTTCATAAGTTGATTTTAAAAAATGAGGTTAAAGAAAAATCCAGAGATGATCATTCCAATTCCAATGGTGGAAAAAAACGCAATGATTAGTTTTTTTTGCATTACTTTCTTTAGTAACAAAGCTTCTGGAAATGAGAGTCCTATAGATGCCATCATGAAAGCTATAGCCGTACCTAATGGCACCCCTTTTTCTATTAACGATTCTATGATAGGCAAAACACCAACAGCATCTATATATAGAGGAATTGCTAGTAAAACTGCTATAGGAACTGCAAATGGATTTGTTTTTGAAATATAAGTTTCAAAAAAGGATTGAGGAACATATCCATGAATAAAAGAACCAATGGCTAAACCTAGAAAAATATAAGGAACTAACTTTTTTAATGTAGTCAATGCTTCATTATTAATTTCAGGTAATCGTTGCATAAAAGTTCTAGTATCTTTAGTAGCTTCCGCCTTACTTTCACCTAATTCTTTCACCCAATTAGCTACATATTTTGCCATTCCGAGTTTTTCTAATAAAATTCCTCCAACTACACCTAATATAATACCTGTAAGTACGTATATAACGGTAACTTTCCATCCATATGTAACCCAAAATATTGCAATCGCAATTTCATTTACCAACGGAGAAGTTATTAAAAAAGACAGTGCAATGCCTAAAGGAATTCTTGCTTGCATCATTCCCACAAATAGTGGAATAGATGAGCAAGAACAAAATGGAGTAATAGCACCAAGTAATGAAGCCATTATGTTTCCTAAGCCAGATTTCTTATTCTTTTCTAGGTATACACGAATTTTGTCCATTGGTAAATAACTTGTTATAATTCCCATTAAATAGGTAACAAGAATTACAAGAATTACTATTTCTGTAAAACCAATTAAAAAATAGTGAAGAGCATTACCAAATACACTATTTTGAGTTATACCAAACAAATCGTAAACAAGATAATCAGCAATTGTAGAAAGAAACTGTGTTAGTTTTTCCATACTCAAATTAATTTAATAGAGATAATAGTTTATCGTTAGTATTGTATTTTTTGTAATCGTATACTTTTCCGTTGATTACTAATGAAGGAAAAATCATTGTACCATAAACCATTGTGTCTTCTAATTTTGAAAGTTCTTCAATAGAAATGTTTAGGTTGTTTTCTTTAGCGATTCCTTCAAGTTGCTCTTTTATAGGAGATCCCTTAGCGCAACATGACGAGTGTAAAATTTTGATTTCAGTATTCATAAATTATTGTTTTAAATATTAAACTTTATTATGAAGTCTGAAGTAGTATGTAAAAAGACACAAGTTTTTGAAAAATATTTCAAATAAAAATTAAAAAGCCTTGTAATCATTAGGTTACAAGGCTTTTCTATATGGTGTAAATTTATGCTTTATGAAGAAGATTTACTCTCTAAGTTCTTTGTTATTTGATGTAAAGGTTCGCAATGTTTTTTAATAACACAACCTGCAAAAGCTCCATTTTTATCGTATTCAATATCGCAACATTCTATAAAAAGTTCCTTCAATTTAATTCGTGCTCTTTGAATACGCATTTTAGTAGCAGAAAGTCCTAAACCTAGTTTAGTAGCGATATTTTTTTGAGGAATGTTGTCAATATCGCTCATTTTCAAAGCGACTGCATATGTTGATGGTAACATCTCAATCATAGGAATGATATAATCAGCAACAATAACTTTTGAGTTTTCATTTGAGTCGTCGCTTTCTATTTTCCAATCATTATCAAAATTAGCTTCAATGTTGTGTTTTTTGAAATAATCAAATATTGTATTTCTACTAACTTGAAATAGCCAAGCTTTAATATTGTCTACTTGTGGCGATTTATGATGTGCTTCAACTAATTTGATCATTACCTCTTGTACAATGTCTTCTGCAACTTGCTTATTTTTAACCTTACCTAAAACATAGGCTTTTAGAAAATTGTAAAATTCCTGAATAACCTCATTTAAATTGCAGCATTCTTTTTTCATCGATAAAGTATAATGATTGAATGCAAATTTACTAAAAAGACTTTCATGAGTGTTAGTTTAATAGTTTCTTAGCTGTTTTGTTTTTATAAGGTTAAGAATTCTCGTAAATAAATTTATATATTGTACCGAAAAGTAATAGATAGAAACTTCCCTTAAACTATTACTAAATTTATTAATCTTAGCAAATATTCTAGCTAAATCTCCACTCAAAAAAATATTTGTTTAATACAAATTATAAAAACAGTTAAAGTTTTAATTATGAGAAGAGATGTTTTGTCGCTAGTGTTTTTTCTATTTCATTCAATAGTTAATGCGAATAGAATATATAAAGACTCTATTGTTAAAAAAGTGGTATTTGTTATTGTTGATGGAATTTCAACAGATCAACTTAAATCATCAAAAACTCCATATTTAGATAGTATTAGCTTACAAGGGAGTTATACTGATGCTTATGTTGGCGGAGGTAAAGGAACTTATTCAGAAACACCTACTATTTCAGCTGTTGGTTATAATAGCCTTCTCACAGGAACTTGGGCTAATAAACATAATGTATGGGGAAACAGCATTAAATTACCTAATTATAATTACCCAACTATTTTTAAACTTTTTAAAGATAAAAGACCAAAAGGAACAATAGGAGTGTTTTCTTCTTGGTTGGATAATAGAACTAAGTTAGTAGGAGATGGTTTAAAAGCTACAAATTTTATAAAAGTAGATTATGCTTTTGACGGTTTGGAAAATGACACTATAAATTTTCCACATGATAAGAGAAGAAACTTTATGAAACTCATCGACTATACTGTGGCTGATTATACTGCAAAGACAATTGTAGAAAAAGGACCAGATATTTCATGGGTGTATCTTGAGTTTTCTGATGATATAGGACATCGTTATGGAGATAGTAAGCGATTTGAAGCAGCTGTGAGTTTTGAAGATAAGTTAGTTGGAAAAATATGGAATGCTATAAAAAAACGAGAGAAATTGAATAATGAAGAGTGGTTATTAATTGTAACAACCGATCATGGAAGAAATAAAAAAGAAGGTAAAGATCATGGAGGACAAAGCCGTAGAGAAAGAAGCACATGGATTGTAACGAATACTAAAAAAACAAATTTTTATTTTAAAAATTATATACCAGCTATAGTGGATATTTTTCCTACGATAACTGATTTTTTGAATTTAGAAATACCAGATAATATTAGAAGAGAGCTTGATGGAGTGTCGTTGATAAATCTTGTAGATGTAATTAATTTAGAAGCTAAAAAAGAAAAAGATAGTTTTCTTATAACATGGAAAAGTCTAGTTAAGAAAGGAAAAGCTAAATTATATTTTAGTACATATAACGAAGCAAAATATGGGGGAATAGATAAATACGAATATATAACATCGGTTTCGTTGGAAGAAGAACAGGTTAGGATTCCTATAAAAAGAATTCCAAATGGTTTTGGTAAAATCGTTTTAGAAACCTCTAATACGATTTTAAATACTTGGTTAGTAAAACTAAAAAAACCTTGAAAATCATAAAATTAACAAGGTTTTTGATAAAAAAGGTAGGATTACTTCCTATATATTTACAATGTTTAAAATCAGTTATTTACAACTTCTTAGTTTTTCAAGGAATCCAAATGGGAACTATTCTTTTGCTCATTACGGAAAACTGAATGGTGATTTAATGGCTGACCCCGAAATGTGTTTCTTACTTATTCAAAATAAATCGGATAATGTAATTTTCCCTTATAGTTATAAAAATGATTATATGGGATTTAATACAGTTATATCACCCTTTGAAAATGGAAGTATTAAAGAATGTAATAAAAGAATGTTGCACAGTCATATATCGTTTGCTAACATGTGGCTTAGAAATATAAAAGAAGCAAAAAAGAATTCCTTTCGTACGCTAAAATTCTTTAAATAACTATATTATTAATTAAGAGTAATTAGGCAAAATGATTTACTCATATCTTAAAATTGATGAGTTAAATTAAGCTCTATATTAATCTAAAAAGTTAATGTCTCTTTATAAATTATGTTTCCGTAAAACCGCAAGAAACGGGTTTTTCAATGATTAAAGATTTCAGAGTTTTGTTAAAATAATAAACGATACAGAAAATGAATTTTGATTTTGACTATAAAGAGCGAAAAGAAATATTACATACTGTTTTAGATAAAGTAGAGCATTTTTACGCTAACACCAAAGATTACAATACTACGCCTGAATTAAATGTACAAGAAATACGGAATTTAGTAGAAACTCCAAATTTAGTTTCAGGAAATAATCCAAAAAATGCTATAGAACATATCATTAATGGTCTTGAAAATTATTCGGTTCATACACCACATCCAAACTATTTTGGTTTATTCAATCCTCGTGCGAATTTTGCTGGAATTATCGCAGACTTTATAACTGCTTCATATAATCCTCAATTAGCAGCTTGGAGTCATGCTCCTTTTGCTGTTGAAGTAGAAGCACACGTAATAAGAGAATTTATTGAAAAATTCGGGTTCGATAAAAATAATGCTGATGGTGTTTTTACTACAGGTGGAGCCGAAGCAAATTTAACTGCTGTTTTATGTGCGTTAAACAATAAGTATCCAGATTTTGCTAAAAATGGTATGTTTGGTTTAGATAAAAAACCAATTATTTTTTGTTCTCAAGAAGCACACCATTCTGTACAAAAGGCAGCAAAAATTGTAGGATTAGGATATGATTTTGTGAAAACTATTCCTACTAATAAAGATTTAAAAATCGACACTCAATTATTAGAGAAAGAAATCATAAATCTTAATACCTCAATACATAGTCCATTAATGGTTATTGGTACAGCAGGAACAACTGGGACGGGAACAATTGATGATTTAGAAAGTATATCTAAAATTTGCAAAACACATAACATATGGTTTCACGTTGATGCAGCCTATGGTGGAGCTGCGGTTTTAAGTTCAAAACTAAAACACAACTTAAATGGTATTTCTGTTTCAGATTCTATAACTTTTGATGCACATAAATGGATGTCTGTACCTATGGGGACAAGTATATTTTTGACTTCTACCTCAGAAATCCTTAATAAAACATTTAGAATAACAACAGAATATATGCCTAAAGAAGCTAGTGAATTGGAAATTATTGAACCTTTCTCACATTCTATTCAATGGTCAAGACGGTTTATTGGGTTAAAAGTGTATTTATCTTTATTATTTTATGGTTGGAATGGTTATGAAAAAACAATCGATCATCAAGCTAATATAGGTGAGTATCTGAGGAGAAAACTGATAGAAAACAACTGGATTATTAAGAATAATACCGAATTACCAGTAGTATGTTTTACAGATGAACAATTGGAATCGGATTTGAATTTCACCAAAACCATTTTAGATAATATCTTAGCTAGAGGAAAATCTTGGTTATCGGTTTATCCCATAAAAAACATTCCAACATTTAGAGCTTGTATTACAAATTACAATACAACTAAAACTGAAATTGATGAGTTAATTGAAGAATTAAATAAAGAACGAGAAGCATATCAACAGTAACCATGTCAGATAATAAAAACACATATCATTATAATAAAATAGCAGAAGCTATTGAATATTTAGATGAGCATTTTAAAAAACAACCTTCTTTAGATGATATTGCCGAACATATACATTTAAGTCCTCATCATTTTCAACGGTTATTTAAAGATTGGGTAGGTGTTTCACCCAAAAAGTATATTCAATATTTAAGTTTAAATTATGCCAAAAACAAGCTTAAAAAAGATGGAAACACATTATTTGATACTGCATTAGACACAGGACTTTCAGGTACCAGTCGTTTACACGATTTATTTATAAACATAGAAGGAATGACACCAGGAGAATATAAAAATGGAGGGAAAACTTTAAATATAAACTATAGTTATGCAGAAACTCAGTTTGGTGATATTTTGGTTGCCACTACTAAAAAAGGCATATGTCATATTGCTTTTGTAGATAATAAAGAAGAAGCTCTACAAATTTTAATAAACAACTTTCCAAATGCAAATTACGAACAAAAGGTAGACAAAATTCAACAGGAGATATTGAAGGTTTTCTTAAATAATTGGGAAGAACTTAGTGAAATAAAATTACATCTAAAAGGTACAGATTTTCAATTAAAAGTTTGGGAAGCTCTATTAACTATTCCGAAAGGGAAATTAGCAACCTATGGAGAAATTGCAAAAAAAATTGCCAAACCAAATGCACAACGGGCGGTAGGCACAGCAATTGGAAGTAATCCTATTGCTTATTTAATTCCTTGTCATAGAGTCATTCAATCTTCTGGTAAAACAGGTGGTTATCGTTGGAATCCAATCAGAAAGAAAGCTATTTTAGGTTGGGAAGCTGCAAAAACATCTGTATGATTAAACACTCAGACATCAATAAAAAAGAGCTGTTTCTCAAAATTAAAAATAAAGAAATTACTCTTGGAGGAAATAGACGATTGAAAATATACGGTACACTTCAATGTAAATCAGGCAAACGTATGAAAATTCAAAACCGAATGTTTTTTAAAACCGAAAAAGAAGCTAAAGAAAATGATTTTAGACCCTGTGGTCATTGTATGACTGATAAATATAAATTATGGAAAGCACAACAGAATTAAAAAGGTGCAAATGGTGTAGTAACGATCTTGTTTATCAAGATTATCACGATAACGAATGGGGAGTTCCAAAATATGATGATAGAACCTTATTCGAAATGTTAATTTTGGAAGGTGCTCAAGCAGGTTTATCGTGGATTACTATTTTAAAAAGAAGAGAAAATTACAGGAAAGCATTCGATAATTTTGATGTTCAAAAAGTAGCCAAATATTCTGAAAAAGATATTGACAGACTAGTAAATGATAAAGGAATTATACGCAATAAATTAAAAATAAACTCTGCTATTAAAAATGCAAAAGTGTTTATTGAAATTCAAAAAGAATTTGGTTCTTTTAGTAAATATATTTGGAGTAAAATAAATAATACACCCATAATTAATCATTACAAAGATGCAACAGTATTGCCGGTTACGTCTTCTTTAGCAGAACAGATTTCTAAAGAATTAAAAAAGAAAGGAATGAGTTTCGTTGGACCAATAATTGTATATTCCTATATGCAATCTATTGGAATGATTAACGACCACACTTTAGATTGTTTTTTAAGAAAATAAAAGATGGAATTATTTCAAGAACAAATAGATTCAACAAAAAACTGGTTACCTTATGATGGCACTGTACATTACTGGGGTAAAATATTTAATCAAAATAGAATATTAAAGGAGTTTAAGATTATCATAATTTTCCCATTATTAGTTAATACTTGTATAGGGGAATTAAATCGAAAAGGTAACCGAATAGGTCACTTTTGTTATGATGTTATATAGTTTCATTTAAAAATAAAAAATACTTAATCGTTTTAGAAACCTCTAATACGATTTTAAATACTTGGCTAGTAAAACTAAAAAAAACCTTGAAAATCATAAGATTAACAAGGTTTTTGTCGGGGCGGCAGGATTCGAACCTGCGACCTCCGCGTCCCAAACGCGGCGCGATAACCGGGCTACGCTACGCCCCGAATGATTATCGGGTTGCAAATGTATAAAAAATTCTTTGTTTACAAACAAAAAAAGTAAAAAAAAATAAATCTTTGTAAGATAGGCGTAATCTATCGTCTAATAGCGAAAATATATTTTAAAAAAACTTGATATATTTTAAAAAAAATTACTTTTGTAATCATAAAATTTTTTAGAAGATGGCAGAAAAAATAAAATGTTTAATCATTGGGTCTGGGCCAGCAGGATATACTGCAGCAATATATGCAGCAAGAGCTGATATGAAACCAGTTATGTATACAGGAATGCAAATGGGAGGACAGTTAACTACAACTACTGAAGTTGATAACTTTCCTGGATATCCAAATGGAACTGATGGTACTGCAATGATGAATGATTTAAAAAATCAAGCAGAGCGTTTTGGAACTGACGTACGTTTTGGATTAGCTACTAAAGTGGAGTTTTCTAAAGAAGAAGGAGGAATTCATAAAGTAACTGTAGATGATTCTACAGATTTAGAAGCAGAAACAGTTATTATCTCTACTGGAGCTACTGCAAAATATTTAGGACTAGAAAGTGAACAACGTTTAATTGGTGGTGGAGTTTCTGCTTGTGCTACTTGTGACGGTTTCTTTTATAAAGGACAAGATGTTGTAGTTGTTGGAGCTGGAGATACAGCTGCAGAAGAGGCTACATACTTAGCTAACATATGTAATAAAGTAACAATGTTAGTACGTAAAGATTATATGCGTGCTTCTAAAGCAATGCAACACCGTGTAAATAAAACAGAAAACATTACTGTAATGTATAATACTGAAATTGATGAGGTATTAGGAGATAATGTTGTTGAAGGTGTACGTGTAGTAAACAACCAAACTGGTGATAAAGTTGATATTCCAGTAACTGGAGTATTCATTGCAATTGGACATAAGCCTAATACAGAATTATTTAAAGATGTATTAGATATGGACGAAACAGGATATTTAATTACCAAAGGTAAATCTACTAAAACAAATTTACCAGGAGTATTTGCAGCAGGAGATGTACAAGATAAAGAATATCGTCAAGCGGTAACAGCAGCAGGTACAGGATGTATGGCGGCTTTAGATGCTGAGCGTTATTTAGGAGCTTTAGAATAAAGTTCGGTTTTATATGAAATAAAAAGCTTCCCAATTTGGGAAGCTTTTTTTATGGTTTTAATTGTTCAATCATTTTTTTTGCTTCTGGATTATCTGAATTTAATTTCAATGATTCTTCAAAAGCTTTCAGAGCTTCTTCATTCCTCTTTAATTTTACCAAACTATTACCATAGTAATTATAAATTCGATGCGTATAATATCCATGGTTTGGATATAATTTTAAATTGAGTTCAAAAAACTTTATAGCATCAGAATAGTTTCCTTTGTCAGCTAATGATTGTCCATATTCATTAATCAAACGTTCAGAAATTGCATACTCTGAGTCTGTATTATATTCGCTTTTTATAAATTCGATAATTTCATCAGCAGATTTTTCTGGAGAGAGTTCAACAATCATTTTTCTATTCAACATAAGTTTTCTTATAATCCACCAATAACGCCAAGAAGGGGTTTTAGTTCTCTCTGAAAGTTTAGTGTGTGTTAGGTAATCTAGTTTCGTTTTATGAGCGATTACCACATTTCTCTTAGGTATAACCGTAATAAATTGACCTGATTCATCCCAAGAAGTATAAGCATTTTCAAAATCTGGATTGTCATAAAAGCGTTCAAAAAGCCACCAAGAATATCCATAAGATTGTTGCATTGGACTTGAAATATCTCTCCGAATTCTACTTGTTACTGAATCTCTTGAAATAAATGTTGATGTAATTTTAGTAACCCAATTTTTAGAAAAAATTTGTTTTCCATCCCATTTACCTTTTTGAAGTAAAAGTTGTCCTATTTTGGCCATATCACGTGTAGAAATATGAACTTCATAAGATGTAAACATCGATTTTTTTAAGTCTCTAGTTTGATTTTGGTTTTTGATATGCCAATCCTCAAAACCTAGAGGAATTGCTAATTGATTTTCAACTTCTCTGTGAAAGTGGTTTCTAGATTTATTTTCAAGAATATAGCTGGCAACGTTGTAATCCCAATTGTTTACCATAAAATAATCACCAGGTTTTACCATACCTCTTTTTCTAACTTTGGGAAAAGTATAAAGGTATCGTTGATTTTTAGGATATATAACTCCCGATGAAGAGGTAAGTAAGTTTTCAATACTTGCTTGCTTTTCAATAGATAATAATCCGTTATATTCAGTAACATTATTAGCTCCAATGGTTTCTTGTAAATTGATTGTGTTATTCTCTACATATTTTCCAAAAAGTAAGCTTACAATACCGTTTCTAGAGTCTTTAATATCACTAATTTCAGAAACATCTCCGTATTCATATACTACCTTACCGTTTTCGAGCACCATCATACTCGTTGTTTCAGATTCTTCTTTTAAATAGTTATCTATTTCATTAAATTTTTCTGTAGTAAAATACGAGTATTGATCAATAGTTTTCTTTTCTAAAGCAATTCCTTTAAAAGAAGGTTTGTTATAAAACCAAGTTTGGATACTAGTGTATGATAATATTACCATAATAACAGCAATTGCAGCGCTTCCTTTTAAAATAGTTTCAATTTTATATTTTTTGTAGTAATAGAGCACAGTATCTTTTTTATGGACAATCAAATAAGCAACAAAAATATTAGGTATCCAACTTAACCATACAGAAATTCCATAAGCAAGGTCAAAGTTTCTAGTAGTTGAAATTAACAATGGTAACCAGAATCGTAAAGTAACAGCAGCAAATGTTCCTGCATAGCTATAGGTCATATATTCTTTATGAGCTTCAATATTTCCTTTTCTTATAGTTTTATACCCCATGTAGGTAGCAACTATCCATATAAGAGCACCAAATGTGAATCCTATTTCTGTAGGTAATCCACCTCTGGCAAAAAAGCCAATGTAAAATCCAACAGGTCCAGCAATGAAAATTGAGCCCACATAAATTTTACCAATTATTCTATGAAGCTTTATATATTTTTTTCTAATTTTTTCAGAAAATTGTATCCATCCAATCAGTAAAGCAATTCCTCCAAAAGTAATATGAACAAAAAATGAAATTTTATAAATTAGACTGTTTAGTACTTCTTGAGGTTTCATTGCTAGTAAGTCTATAGGACCATCAGCTAAAAAATATTTTAAGGGTCTTGTAATACCAATAAATAAACAAAGGCATATAAAAATAAGCCACAATAATCTCTTCATTTTGATTGAATTTTAAGTTTTGATATTCCCAAAATAGAATCAAAAAATGTGTATTTAGTTATAAAAATTGGATAAGGTATAAAACCTGTTTTTTTTGGTTAAAATAAAGGCGCATGGTACGAAAATGTACTTTTTAGGTACGAATTTTATAGACTTAAAAGATTGTTTTTATAGCTTTTTGAAACAGGTAGTTCTATTTGTGTTACAAAAATAGCATTGGCGTCTTTCCAAGATTTGAAGTGTGTTGGATTGATTAAATGAGAACGATGAATTTGAATTAAGAAGTCAAAATCTGTTTGAATTTTTTTCAATGTACTTCTAATTAATTTCGTTTTTAATTCTTCATTTTCTAGATAAAAAATTTCTACATAATTCTGAGAGTTTGAAACACAAACTAATTCTGATTCTTTAATTTTTAGAAAATCTAACTTATTAGTTCCTTTAATAACGATTTCCTTTGTTCCCTCTTTAGGAATTAACTTTAATACATACTTTCTTGCGATAATAATAATCGGCGTAATAATTAGAATAATATTGATGCTTATTTTGAAAAAAAAGTCGGGAAAGTAGTAAATCCCTTTAATTATAGGGCTTCTATAAAATGTGTATGTAATTATAGTATACAAAGTATACATGATAAGGTACATGTAAACTTCATAAGATAAGGACCACTTTTGTTCTTTACTAAATAGTTTTTTTTGAAGGATACTTATTATAAAATAACTTATAAATAGGGCTAGACTAAATCCTGTACTTACTTTTAGCCATATTTTTAAATCCATATAACCATGCTCAAAGGGTCTAGCAAAAATGCTAAACAAAAAGCCCCAAATAGTTAAAACAATGGCTATAATAGTATGATGTTCTACAGATGGATTTAATTTCATCAGATTGTTTTGGTAAAATTCAAAAATACATTTTCTCAGGAATTTAAAAACTGTAATGAGCTATTTTGTTGTAACGTTTTTATGAAAGTAAAGTATATCTGTTTAATCAATTAAAAATCTAACTATGATTAAATTACGATTTCAAAGAATAAAACAAGCATTGACATTTAGCTTTTGCTTATTGGCAATATTCACAGTTTATAGTCAAAGCAATCATTTAGCTCAAAAAAGAGAAATAGCCATAGATAATTATATAAATGAGGTAACTAAAAAGTATGGAATTACAGGAACAGCAATTGCGATACTCAAAGATGGAAAAGTTATTTATAAAAAGTACCAAGGAAAGTCTAATTTAGAGTATAACATTCCTATTTCTGAACAATCGTTGTTTAGAATGCATTCACTCTCTAAAATTTTTGTTTCAGTAGGTATATTTCAATTAATAGAGAAGAATAAAATCTCCTTAGAAGATAAGATTTCAAAATATTTAGAAGACTTACCACAAAGTTGGAAGCATATAAAAATTAAACATCTTTTATCGCATTCATCAGGTTTTCCAGATGTGATTGAATTAGAGGATGATAGCGATGAAAAAGCTATTACAGAAGATATTTATAAAAAAGAAAAAAGATTCAAACCTGGAGATAAAGCGGATTATAACCAAACAAACTTTTGGTTGTTAAATAGAATCATAAGAAAGATTTCTAAAAGAGATTTTAAGGAATTTATTTTAAAAGACCAATTTGATAGCAATGATAAAGAAGCTAGATTTTCAAATATTCAAGAAATTATTCCACATCGAATATCAGAATATAAGCCTAATAAGAAAGGACAACTTAAAAATTTTTATTTCAAAGTTCCCGAGTATTTGTATGGAGCAGCTGGTTTACACATAACATTAAATAAGTTTATTGAATGGGACAAAAAGTTAAATGATGAAAGTTTATTAAAGATTAGTAGTAAGAAGAAAATGTTAGCACCTTTTACATATAAAAAAGGCAAAGGTTTTACTGAAGGAGGTTGGGATTTACAAAACTTGAATGGTTTTTCAACTTACGGATTCAACGGAGGAGGCTTGGTAAATTATAGAAGAATTCCAAGCAAAAACTTATCCATAATTTGGTTAACTAACGGTTATAGTACTCCCTATCCAATAGAACGAGTGACTAATGCTATTGCTGGATTGATAGATGAAAATTTAAAAGATGTAACTCCATTAGTTTTCAAATCGCTTAAAAAGAGTTTTTTATTAAAAAAAGAACAGTTAGCCTTAAGTGATTTTAGCAAAGTTAAAAAGCAGTATCCTTTTATTAATTATGAAAGTGTATTAAATAGTTTGGGATATCAATTCATGAAGGAGAAGAAAATAAATAAAGCGATTTATGTTTTTAAGTTAAATACGAAAGAATATTCTAATTCAGCTAATACATTTGATAGTCTAGCGGAGGCTTATTTCATAAATAAAGAAAATAATAAAGCAAAAAAGAATTATGAAAAAGCTATTGTTTTGGGGGGAACAAGAGGAAATGCTAAAAAGATGTTAGCTAAAATTAAAAATCAAAAAAATAAATGAAGAAAAAGCAAAACTTAGTGTTGAAAATAAGTGGTTTATTATTTTCAATGTTATTGATGGGCTGTTCGCTACAAACGAAAAAAGAGTCTTTAAATACAACGGAAAATGAAGCTATAGAAAACTATGTAACACATATTCAGAAGCGACATGATATACCAGGAATTTCATTAGCTATTTTAAAAGGAGATTCAATCCTTTACAGAAAAAATTTTGGAAGGGCTAATATAGAGCACAATGTTCCTATAAAAAACGAATCTATTTTTAGGGTATATTCATTAACCAAACCTATTATTGCTGTTGCTATTTTTCAACTAATAGAAAAAGGTAAACTGTCATTGGAAGATAAGGTAGGGAAATATATAGAAGGTATTCCTGAAAGCTGGAAAAGTATAGAACTTGAATACTTATTAACGCATTCATCAGGATTACCAGATATGAGTAGTTTTCCCGAAATAGAGAAGCTTACAGAAGGGGAAGTAAAAGAGGCTGTTTTTAAAAGAGAAATTGAGTTTGATAAAGGAGAAAAATATGCTTATAATCAATCTAATTTTTGGCTTTTACAGCAAATTATAGAAAAAGTTTCTGGAGAAAAATTAGAAGATTTTATTCTTAAAAACCAATTCGAAAACGAACGTGAAAATGTATTCTTTTCTTCTAATTCAAAAGATATTGTTTTTAATAGAGTAACTCCTTATTTTCCATTTAGAACCGGTAAAATACAAATAGATCATTCAAGTTTGAAAGGGCGTTATATGCTGGCAGCAAATGGATTAAATATTACTATAGATGAGTTTATAAAATGGAATAATCGATTGAAAAAAAATCAACTTCTTAAAAAAGAAACAAAAGAAGAAATGTGGAAAGAGTTTTCATATAAAAAATCTACAAAAAAGTTTGCTTATAGTTGGGATAAACGAGTATTAAACAATCATAAGTCTTATGGGTTTTCAGGCTCCTTAGTAACAGCTTACAGAGTTTTTCCTGATGATAATTTAAGTATTCTGTTTTTTGCCAATGGCTTAGGAAATTATTTCAATATTGATAATATTATAAATCATATTGTAAGTCTGCTAGAGGAAGATATTGTAGATATAAATAATTTGATATATGAAGAATGGATGCAATCTATTTTAACTGATGAAGAAGTTGATATCAAAAAGAAGCTTGAAATTACTGAAAAAAATTATCCTGCTATAAATTTAGAAGGAATCATTAATAGTGTTGGTTATCAGTTAATAAATCAAAATAAATTAGAAAAAGCGATTTATGTTTTTAAGTTAAATACGAAAGAATATTCTAATTCTGCTAATACATTTGATAGTCTAGCGGAGGCTTACTTTGTAAATAAAGAAAATAACAAAGCAAAAAAGAATTATGAAAAAGCTATTGCTTTGGGGGGAACAAGAGGAAATGCTAAAAAGATGTTGCAAAAAATTAATGAAATAAAAAGAAGTAATTTGTAACGTTTTTAAAAAACAACAGTATATCTGTTTATAAAAATCAACTAATACACAAAAACTTGAATACACTATCAGATAACGCATTAATGCTGAAAGTAAAAAACGGAGAGCATCATAAGCTAGGGTTATTGTACGAGCGGTATAAGAAACGATTGTTTGGTTACTTCTATCATATGAATAAAGATGCCGGATTAAGTGAAGATTTAGTACAAAATGTGTTTGTAAGAGTTTTAAAATACAAGCATACGTACACGGAAGAAAGCAAATTTATCACTTGGATTTTTCAAATAGCTCGAAATGAAGGTTATGATTATTACAGAAAGCAAAAAAAACATCAACATCAAGATATTGATGAAGTAGGGTATAACTTAAATCATTCGGATGATTTTCAGCAAAAAATGGAAGTTTTAGAAAAGAAAACAATTCTTAAAAGAGCTATGGAACAATTATCATCAGAGAAAAGAGAAGTTTTAACACTAAGTAAGTTTAAAGAATTAAAATATAAAGAGGTAGGAGAAATTATTGGATGTACAGAAGGAGCAGCAAGAACCAAAGTTCATAGAGCATTGTTTGAATTAAAAGAAATATACCTAACCTTAGAAAAAAGATAATACGATGAATTATAAAGAGTTTCAAGAAATGATGATGGATTATATTTCAGATAATTTATCAATAGAGAATAGAAAAGTTTTTGAGGAATATTTAAAGAACAATCCACAATATCAAGAAGAGTTTGAACAAATGCAAGTTTTTTGGAGTGGAAGTGAAGAAGAAATTCCAGAACCAAGCACAGTCATGGATGTGAAGTTTTATACCATGTTAAATGCCTCAGAAAAAGCTTTAAAAAAAGTATCTGTGTTTAGCAAAATTACTAGCCTTTTTGAAAGTAGTTTTCCTAAACAATTAGCCTATACCTTGGCAATTTTAACAGTAGGTTTTTTTATAGGAAAGGAGTTAAATACAGAAAAAAAGCCTTTGATTGAAGAAGTTAAATATGCTCAAAAAGAAACAGAAAATGTACGTTCACAATTAGTATTAGCATTATTAGAACAGCCTTCGGCCAATAAAAGGTTACAAGCGGTAAACGAAGCAAACAAATTAAGTTCGGCTACTGAAACCGTTATTAAAGCATTGTTTACAACTTTAAATAAAGACGCAAATGTAAATGTACGATTATCGGCAGTTGAAGCATTAGCAAATTATACAGATTTGTCAATGGTTAGAGAAGGTTTGATTGCTTCTATAGTACACCAAAAATCACCATTAGTACAAATAGCATTAGCCGATTTAATGGTAGTGTTACAAGAAAAGAAAGCAGTAAAATCATTTGAAAAATTAATAGATGAAGAAGATGTTAATGAAGCTGCAAAAGAAAAAATGAAAGAAAGTATTCAACAAATAATTTAAATATGTATTTGATGTAAATGGCAAATCCTAGGCATGCTTTTTACTGAAATCAACCAAGTCATTCATCAAAAAATAAGTATTTATGAAATTTTTAAAACCAATAATAGCAGGAGTTGTATTATGTGGAATAACAACAATATCGGCACAGAGATATCAAAAAGACAAAAAGCTTAAAAGTACTGAAAGAATTACCAAAGAATTAGAATTTTCTAGAGTGTCATCAGATAATATTTTGGTAGTAGATAATGTATACGGATCAATAGATGTAGAAGGATATAATGGACATACCATTAAGTTGGAAGTTACGAAGATTATTTCAGCAGATACAAAAGAAGAATTAGCAAAAGGGAAAGAAGAAATAGGTGTAAAATCTGCCAAAAAAGATGATGCTTTATATGTTTATTTAGATTCACCATATTCAAACTTCGATTTAAAAACGGGTAGTTTTGATCATAGAGAATTTAGCTTTAATTATAGAAGGAATTATAAGCATCGTAAGAAACGTATGTATAAATACACATTAAACTATAAGATTAAAGTGCCTAAAAATGCGAGCATTGATATAAAGGCAGTAAATAATGGAAATATTAAAGTAGCCAATGTGCATGGTAAATTATTAATAGTAAAAAATATTAATGGAGCAATTGATATGACAAACGTATCAGGGAAAACCGATGTTAATGCTTTAAATGAAGATATTAATATTACTTATAGTAAAAACCCAACAGAGGAGAGCTGGTATCGTTCATTGAATGGTGATATTAATATAAAATTTAAAGATAATTTAAATGCAACAATTAGTTATAAAACAATGAATGGAGGTTTTTACACCAATTTTGATTTAGAAAAAACAACACCAAGGTTTAAAAAGGTAAAAGAGAGTAGAAAAAAAGGAACAAAATATAAGATAGCATCCAATAAGCATTTTAAAATAGGGAACGGAAATGTACATTTACATTTTGATCAGTTAAATGGAGATGCAATAGTTAAAAATTAAAAAAAATGAGTATTAAAAATATAAAAATAGGAGTGTTTAATGTGTTGTTTTTATTTGCATTCAATTTAACAGCACAAGAAACAGTAAATATTCCATTAAGTAATTCTAAGCAAGCAGGAATTTTAAAAATGGGAATTGTTAGAGGATCTATAAAAGTAGTAGGGTATGATGGTAATGAAGTTGTGGTTACAGGCAATAGGAGGAAAGATAGACATAGCAGTAGTAGAAGAGGAAAATCAGGATTAAAGAAGATTTCAAATCAATCAATGGAATTTGAAGTAGAAGAATTAGATAATACAGTTCGTATTCAAAGTTCTCCAGTAGCAACTATTGATTTTGAGATTAAAGTGCCTAAAAAGTTTTCTTTAAAAATATCTACTGTAAATCAAGGTTCTATTTATGTAGAAAATGTAGAAGGAGCAATGGATATTAGTAATACAAATGGTGGAATTGTTTTAAAAGATATTAGTGGTTCTGTGAGTGCTGATGCTTTAAATAAAGATATTGTAGTAAACTTTAAAAAAGTAACACCCAATACAGCAATGGCCTTTAGTAGTTTAAATGGGGATATCGATGTAACTTTTCCAAAGAATTTAAAAGCTGATGTAAAAATTAAATCAGATAGAGGAGAAATTTATACTGACTTTGATTTAAAAGCTAAGCCATCAAAAGCTAAAGTGACTAAAGGAAATTCTAAAAAAGGAAATGCATACAGAGTAAAAGTAGAAAACTGGATTACTGGAGCAATTAATGGAGGAGGACCAGAATTACTTTTCAAGAATTTTAATGGAGATGTAATTATAAGAAGCAATTAAAAGTTTGAATTTATATTATAAAAAAGAGCCTACTCATTGTAGGCTCTTTTTATTTTAGTATTTCTGATCATCAAGAGACTTTGTAATTGAAGATTTCACAGTACCTGTATGTAATGTTGTTTTACTTTCAATAAGCATAATAAAACATTCTTTTTCTGAAGAAACACGATGATTAACACCTTTAGGAACTACATATAAATCACCTTTATTCATTGTAAAACTAGGTTCGTTTTCAATTTCCATTAATAAAGAACCTTCTATGATATAGAATAACTCATCTTCATTTTCATGATTGTGCCAAGGAATATCTTCTCCTTTAATTTTAGCAAGTTTAACAAATTGATCGTTTACCTCAGAAATTATTTTGGGAGAAAAGTAATTTTGGATGCTTTCAAAAGCATTATTTATGTTTATCATCAGAGTTTCATTTAAGTTTCAAAGGGTGTTTAAAGTTATTTTATATTAAAAAGACCACCAAATTTTATTTGATGATCTTTTTTTAGTCTTCTTTTTTCATAGTTGTTTCCCCACTAAGCTTTTTCCATAGCTTGTTGTTTTGCCTTTTTGAGTTTTTTCCAATACAAGTACCCAAATATTAAAATTAAGTCTAGACATATAAAGTTGCTAAGCATTGCAAAAGAAAATTCATCTTTTAATTCAGTAACAGAAATTGCAATAGCATTAAAATGATTGTTAGCTCCGTGTGCTAAAATTGCAATAAAGATTGAATATCTATTATAGCCTAAGTAAGCTATAATTAAAGAGAAAGCAATACATACTAAAGGGTAAGTAACAAAAGCCTCTAAATAAGGATAGTTTGGGAAATTGTATCCTTTTAAAGCAACTGGTAAATGCCAAAAAGCCCAAATTAGTCCTAGAATAACAACCCCTTTTATTTCGCCAAAAGCATTAAATAACTTTTCTTGTAGGTAACCTCTCCATCCAATCTCTTCTCCCATTACTAAAATACTGGTAGCTAAATAACCTAACCCAATTAATAAAATTATTTCTGTTGTACCTCCAAGAATAGACCAATCAGGAGTTAATCGATATCCTAATTCTACTTGACAATAAAATCCGATTGTAACATAGCTTAAGGGGATTAGTACAGCTAATAAACTTCCTTTTAATGATGGTTTAAAAAATTGTAGAGATTTCCAATTGCCGCCTTCTTTTTTATTAATTATGATAGCAACTATTGCCGGTAAAAAACCATAGACCAATGAAAATATTGTTCTAAAAATAAGATTAGAAAAATCAAGGATATTTAAAAATAAGAATCCGATTCCCCAAGAAATTCCTAACAACCAAAGAGTATATTTTTTTGCTTTTTTAAGGTTCGTTTCTCGATACGTGTTAGTGTCAATTGTTGTGTTCATAATAATTGTTTACTCATTTAAATTTTGAGCAAAACAACTGATAAACAAGACGCAAATCGACTCATTAGATGCTATGAGACTTTTTTTTCTAAACTTTTTTTGAATTGTAAAGGAGTTATTCCTTCTTGCTGTTTAAAAACTCTATTAAAAGTAGCTTTAGAGTTAAAACCAGAATCAAAAGCAATAGCCAGTAAGGTTAAATTTTTTGAAGTACCATTGCTAATACTTTTCTTGAAATGTTGAATTCGATAAGAATTTACATATTCGTAAAAAGTAGTATTCAGTTCGGTGTTTAAATAATTGGAAAGTTTTTTGTCGGTAGTTTCCAATAGTGAAGCCGTTTCCCTCAAAGAAAGGTTTTGTTTCTTAAAAACTTGGTCTGTTTCAAAAAGCTTTTCTAGTTTTTCTTTCAATTCAGGAAAATTATAAATTTTGCTTTTTTCTTCTACTGGTGTCTTAAGAACTTTCTCTTCTTTATTAAATTCTCTTTGCAATAAAAAGACCTGTGTTTGATTCAAACCATAATATCCAATATACCATATTAAGGTAGTTAAGAATAGGAGATTAAAAGCTAATACAAATTTTAAAGATGAATAAACAAGTAACAATCCACCAGAGATTCCATCAATAAGAACAAAAATAATCAGTCCATATAACCAAATTGACAGCCATTTTAAATCGATGTTTTTTATGTAAGAATAGTTTTCTTTTACCTTTTTTCTATTTGCTTTTAAAAGCTTAAAGCTTAGGAATAAATAATATATAAAGTATCCATAACCCAAAAAAGGAATGATAAAGCTTAGTAGAATAATATTGTTTTGATAATTACTGCTGAGGTTTGGTAAAAAATACCTTGGAATACTAAATAATAAAAAGCCAATAAAAAAAGGAATCAAATCCTTAACAGTCTTTTTGGTATCAATTGTAGAATTGTATATAGATTTTATATAGTTAAATAGGAGAGGGCCTAATGCTAATGGAGCTATAGTTCCAATTGGTGTTATAAAAAAAGAGAGGTTTGTATATTCTAAATAATATGACGAGTAGGTTAGAAATAAAATTAATAAGCAAAAAAATATTCCAATTAGAATTTTGTTAGAAAAATGCTGATGTAAACGTTTTAAAATTAAAATAATTAATAAAACACATAAACTAAAACCAGAATAAAAAAGGAAATTAAATAGCTCTTTCAAAAGTCAAGAATTTTATTTGCAAAGATAAAGTCTGTCTCTATTTAATAACAGAAAAGCCTATATGAATATTACCAGTTTCTTTATCTACAAACAATTCTCTTTGTTTTACTGTACCGTGACAAGTTGTTTTTGAGCAAAATAAAGAGCCACCAGCAAGTCTAACTAAATCACCTCTTTTAGTTTCGGTTATATCCCATACATTTCCTAAAATATTAACTTCGTTTACAGGAGATATTGGGAGTTCATTTTCAGAAACAACTACTCTTTTATCTGTTTTAATTAATTCCCAATATTCATCATAATTAGGCAGTCGAGTACCAGACCATTTACAGTAGGCTATGGCATCGTTATAACTTACTTGAGTTACAGGTAAGTCTTTAGAATTTATGGTGTTTATACCATCAGGTTTTTTCCAGTTGGCACCATCAACTTTTTTAAAATCATAAACATTTACTTGTACTATAGACCATCCATATTTTTCAGCATCAGTTTTATAACCAGTTTGCTTTACAAATGTTTCAAATTGAGCATAATTTACAGGGGATAAGTTATGGTGATTTTTCTTACAAGAAAAAACTATGGATAAAGCTATAAAAGCTATGAGTTTGGTAAGGCTATTAAATTGTTTTATAAAGTACATTTTATGAATTAAGAGTCTTGGAAAATAAATATAAATAAAAAAGACCGCTAAAAACTAATTTAACGATCTTTAAACAAACAACTAAATTCTAAAACCTATAAAGTTATAGAAGCTTTTTAATAATAGTTTATCATATAATAATTACATAATGAGATAAACTATTTTATTCTTTTTAGAAGCAATATTTATTTTCTGCTTTTAACTTTTCTGCAATTGTATTACGTAGCTCAACAACGTTAGGATAGTTCGCATATTTTGTAAAACGCTTTAATCCCATTAACATCATACGTTGCTCATCACCTTCAGCAAAAGAGATAATTCCTTCTCTTCCGTTTTTAGTAATAATTTCTACAGCATTGTATAAGTATAATTTCGCCATTGCAATCTGTTCTTTTTGAGCTTCTTCACCAAAACGTTTTGCGTTTTTCTCAGTTCTCAAAATTCCAGACTCTGCCATGTAAATTTCAATTAAGATATTAGAAGCAGCAGTTAATAATTGTTGGTGTTGTTCTAACTCAGTTCCAAATTTTTGGATAGCAGCACCAGCAACCATTAAAAATACCTTCTTTAATTTTGCTATAATTTCTTTCTCTTCTGCAAACAACTCAGAATAATCTGGTGTGTCAAAAGATGGAATACCCATTAACTCTTCACCAACAGCCATAGCAGGATTTAATAAATCTACATGACCTTTCATGGCTTTCTTAACTAACATTCCTACAGATAATAATCTGTTAATTTCGTTAGTTCCTTCATAAATACGAGCAATACGAGCATCTCTCCAAGCAGATTCCATTGGAGTCTCTTCAGAGAATCCCATACCTCCGTAAACTTGGATTCCTTCATCAGAACAGTTTTGAACATCTTCAGAAACAGCTACTTTTAAGATTGAACATTCAATAGCGTATTCCTCAACACCTTTTAATTCTGCTTCTTGATGTGTGTTTCCTTCTGATTCACGGATAGCGATTCTATCTTCAATGTTTTTAGCAGCTCTATACGATGCAGACTCTCCAACATAAGCATTGGTAGCCATTTCTGCTAATTTCATTTTAATAGCTCCAAATTCAGAGATAGGAGTTTTAAATTGTTTACGTTCGTTAGCGTAATTTACAGCGTGATCAATAATTCTTCTTTGAGAATCTAAACAAGCAGCTGCTAATTTAATACGTCCAACGTTTAATGCGTTCATAGCGATTTTGAATCCACCACCACGAACTGATAACATATTTTCTACTGGTACTAATGTATCGTTAAAGAATACCTGACGAGTAGAAGAAGCACGGATACCTAATTTATGCTCTTCCTCTCCTAAAGTAACCCCGTTAGGATTGTTTTTATCATATTCTAAGATAAAACCAGTAATGTTTTTATCATCTTCTATACGAGCAAAAACGATAAAGATTTCAGCAAAACCTGCATTAGAAATCCACATCTTTTGTCCGTTAATTTTATAATGTTTACCGTCTTCAGTTAATTCGGCAGTAGTTTTACCAGAATTAGCATCCGATCCAGCTCCTGGTTCAGTTAAACAGTAAGCTCCAAAACGCTCACCCATTGCTAAAGCAGGAACAAATTTTTGCTTTTGCTCTTCTGTACCATATAAAGTAATTGGCATTGTTCCAATACCTGTGTGTGCACCAAAAGCAGTACTAAAAGAACCAGTTCCACTTGAAATATAATCACAAGTTAACATCGTAGAAACAAATCCCATTCCTAATCCACCGTAAGCTTCAGGAACAGAAACACCTAAGAAACCTAATTCACCAGCTTTACGCATAGTTTCTTCAGTTAAGGCATAATCTTTCTTTTCAAAACGCTCTTTATGAGGAATGATTTCACGGTCGTTAAATTCTTTAACCGCTTCTTTCATCATATTTTGCTCTTCAGAAAAATCTTCTGGAGTGAATACATCTTCACAGTTTGTTTCCTTTACAAGAAACTGCCCACCACGTAAAATATCTTTCTTTAATTCTGACATAATATTTTTAGATTTTAGTAATCAGTAGTGAGTATTGAGTTACTAACTACTTTTTTGATTTTAAATTTATTTTTTTAGGAGTAGAGAAAAACCTCAATACTCATTACTTATATCTTATTCCTAGTTTAAAAATTCGAAAATACCAGCAGCACCTTGTCCAGTACCTACACACATAGTTACCATACCGTACTTTCCTTGCATGTTACGCTTACGCATTTCATCAAATAATTGAACTGATAATTTAGCTCCAGTACAACCTAATGGGTGTCCTAAAGCGATTGCTCCACCATTTACATTAATGATGTCTGCATCTAGTCCTAATTCGCGAATTACTGCTAATGATTGAGAAGCAAATGCTTCGTTCAATTCTATTAAGCTAATGTCTTCCTGCTTTAATCCAGCTTGTTTTAACGCCTTTGGAATAGCAGCAACTGGTCCAATTCCCATAATTCTTGGTGGAACACCAGCAGCAGCATAACTTACCATACGTGCTATTGGTTTTAGGTTTAATTCCTTAACCATATCTTCGCTCATAACCATAACAAAAGCAGCTCCATCACTTGTTTGTGAAGAGTTACCCGCTGTAACACTACCACCAGCAGCAAATACTGGTTTTAAGCGCTCTAATCCAGCTATGTTTGATCCTTTACGTGGACCTTCGTCTTTTGTTACTGTAAATTTTCTTGTAGCTCTTTTACCATTAGCATCTACATAAGTTTCTTCAACTTCAATAGGAACTATTTGGTCTTGGAAACGATTTTCTTCTTGAGCTTTTAATGCTTTTAAGTGAGAGTTTAAAGCAAACTCATCTTGATCTTTACGAGAAATGTTATATTTCTGAGCAACCTCTTCGGCTGTATTTCCCATTCCCCAGTAATAATCAGCATGACCATCAGCTACGATATCGTAGTTTAATTCTGGTTTAAATCCTGTCATAGGTACAGAACTCATACTTTCAGCACCTCCAGCAATAATACAATCTGCCATTCCAGATTGAATCTTTGCTACTGCCATACCTATAGTTTCTAATCCAGAAGAACAGAAACGGTTTACAGTTACTCCAGGAACATCTTCAGTTTTTAATCCCATTAAAGAAATTAAACGAGCCATGTTTAATCCTTGAGAACCTTCTGGCATTGCGTTACCAACGATAACATCGTCAATTCGTTTTTTATCGAACTCAGGTAACTGCTTCATCATATAATCGATTGTTTCAGCAGCTAACTCATCAGCTCTTTTAAATCTGAACGCACCTTTTTTAGATTTACCTACGGCGGTTCTATATCCTTTTACTATATATGCTGTTTTCATCTTTTAGTTTCTTAATGGTTTACCAGTTTTTAACATGTGTTGAATACGCTCTAACGTTTTACGTTCTGTAGCTAAGCTTAAGAATGCTTCACGTTCAAGGTTTAATAAATACTGTTCAGAAACTTTTGTTGGTTCTGATAAATCTCCACCAGCCATTACATAGGCTAATTTGTTTGCAATCTTTTGATCGTGTTCTGATATAAATCTACTTGCTTGCATAGAATCTGTAGCTACTAAGAATGCACCTAATGCTTGTTTTCCAAGTACTAATACATCATCTTTACGAGCAGCAGGTTGTGTATATCCAGCTTCAGCTAGTAACAATGCATGTTTCTTAGCTTCTGCAATTTGACGATCTCTATTTACTACAACTACATCTTTACCTTTTTCTAATAAACCTAAATCGAAAGCTTCATATGCTGAAGTTCCTACTTTAGCCATACCTATAGTTAAGAAATACTCTTGTAATACATTTAATTGTACATCTCCTTTACGGAAAGTGTCAGAGGCACGTAATGCCATTTCTTTAGAACCACCTCCACCAGGGATAACTCCAACTCCAAATTCTACTAATCCCATATAAGTTTCAGCAGCAGCAACAACTTTATCAGCGTGTAATGATAATTCACATCCACCACCTAAAGCCATACCATGTGGAGCAGCAATTGTAGGAATTGCAGAATAACGCATACGCATCATTGTATCTTGGAAATACTTGATAGCCATATTTAATTCGTCATACTCTTGCTCTACAGCCATCATAAAAATCATTCCAATATTAGCACCAACAGAGAAGTTTGCTCCTTGGTTACCAATTACTAATCCTTGGAAGTCTTTTTCAGCTAAATCAACTGCTTTGTTTAATCCCGCTAAAACATCTCCACCAATAGTGTTCATTTTAGATTGGAATTCACAGTTTAAGATACCATCTCCTAAATCTTCAATAACAACCCCTGAGTTTTTAAATACCTCATTTGTTTTACGAATATTATCTAAGATGATGAACGAATCCTGACCTGGTTTTTTAGTTTGAGCTTTTGCTGTTACATCATAGTAATAAGTAGCTCCATCTTTAACTGTATAGAAAGATTTAGATCCTTTTGCTAGCATTTCAGTAACCCAAGCAGCTGGCTCTTTTCCTTCAGCTTTCATTAATTCGATACCTTTTTCTACACCTACAGCATCCCAAATTTCGAAAGGTCCATTTTCCCATCCGAAACCAGCTTTCATGGCATCGTCAATTTTATATAAATCGTCAGAGATTTCTGGAATTCTATTTTGAACGTATGCAAACATTGCTGCAAAGTTCTTACGGTAGAATTCACCCGCTTTATCTTTTCCTCCAACTAATACTTTAAAACGATCAATTGGTTTATCTATAGTTTTTGTTAATTCTAACGTAGCAAACTTCGCACGTTTTTTAGCACGATATTCCATCGTATCTAAATCTAACGATAAGATCTCTTTCTTTCCTTCTGCGTTAACAGTTTTCTTGTAGAAACCTTGCTTAGTTTTACTTCCTAACCATTTATTTTCCATCATTGTATTGATGAAATCTGGTAACTTGAATAATTCGTGCGCTTCGTCGTTAGGACAGTTGTCGTAAATACCATTAGCAACATGTACTAAAGTATCTAAACCAACAACATCAACAGTACGGAAAGTAGCAGACTTAGGACGTCCAATAACTGGTCCTGTTAATTTATCTACTTCTTCAATAGTTAATCCTAATTCTTTTACTTGGTGGAATAACGATTGGATTCCGAAAATACCAATTCTATTACCAATAAAAGCAGGAGTATCTTTAGCTAATACAGAAGTTTTTCCTAAGAATTTAGAACCGTAATCCATTAAGAAGTCAGTAACCTCTTGCTTACAGTTAGGTCCAGGAACAACTTCAAATAATTTTAAATAACGAGGAGGGTTAAAAAAGTGAGTTACAGCAAAGTGCTTTTGGAAATCTTCACTTCTTCCTTCATTCATAAATTTGATAGGAATCCCCGAAGTATTTGATGAAATAATAGTACCAGGCTTACGGTACTTTTCTAATTTTTCAAAAACGATTTTTTTAATATCTAATCGCTCTACAACAACTTCCATAATCCAATCTACATCAGCAACCTTAGCGATATCATCTTCTAAGTTACCAGTAGTAATTCTACTAGCAAACTCTTTTTTGTAAATAGGAGATGGCTTCGATTTTAACGAAGCAGCTAAAGCATCATTAACCAAACGATTACGAACAGCTTTGTCTTCTAACGTTAATCCTTTTGCTTTTTCTTTGTCGTTAAGTTCTCTAGGAACAATGTCTAATAATAAGACTTCAACGCCAATGTTGGCAAAATGACATGCAATACCACTTCCCATAATACCAGAACCGATAATTGCTACTTTTTTAATTCTTCTTGTCATTTGTTTGTTGGTTTGTTTTATACAGCTTTTTTGTCAATATCATTATCGTATATTAACTTGTCTGTAATAAGTTTGTTTATTGTAGTTGTTACTTTAAAGAAGTTTTCCAATTCTTCTTCAGTAATATGTTCTCTTACTTTATTGTTAAATTGATATACATGGCCTTTAGAAACTTCTCGCATTTCTTTACCATAATCGGTTAACTTAATAATAACACTTCTACCATCATTAGGATTTTTCTCTCTGTATATAACCCCTTTATCTTCCATTGTTTTTAATAAACGAGAAAGACTAGTAGGTTCCATTCCCATTAAAGGGCCTAAGGCTGTAGAAGGCGTACCGTTTTCATAATCTATGTTCAATAAAACAAAAGCAGTTGCCATTGTACTATCGTGCTTTGCAGCTTGTTCGTTATACAATTTTGCAACAGCTTGCCAAGTAGCTCTTAATTGGTGATCTATTGATTTACTTTTATCCATCGTTGTCAAAGATATAAAAATTTATTATGCATGCATAGTATTTTGCAAAAAAGTTATGCGTGCATAATAAAATTAACATACAGATAACGTAACGAAAGGCACTAAGGGCTTACTAATTAGTAGTTTTAAATTGTATATGATGAAACGTATAATTGGTATTGATGTGGCAAGAGCATTGGCTGTAATAGGAATGATTATAGTTAATTTTAAAGTTGCGTTTGGAAATAATGGAAATCAGACATTAAAATACTTTACAAGCTTATTTGAAGGAAAAGCTGCTGCTACTTTTGTGGTATTAGCAGGAGTAGGGTTGGCATTTATGTCTAACTCAAGTATTCAAAATAGAGATCAACAAAAGCTTCATATTGTTAGAAACAAAATTATAAAAAGAGCCGTTTTTCTATTTATAATAGGTGTAGTGTATTTGCCTATTTGGATTGCTGATATTCTACATTTCTATGGAATCTATATGCTTCTAACTGTATTGTTTTTAACAGTTGATAAATCAAAAATATTACTTGTTGCTGGAGCGATTATACTTTTGTATCCAGTTCTTATGCTATTCTTCGATTATGATATTGGCTGGGATTATAAAACATTTGAATATCATAATTTTTGGACACTATCCGGATTTACGAGGAATCTATTTTACAATGGTTTTCATCCAGTTATTCCTTGGGTATCTTTTATGTTAATTGGTCTTTGGTTTGGAAAACAGAATTTAGCAAACCAAAGATTTGTTAAGAAATCAATGATTGTCAGTATGAGCGTTTTTGTAATTACGGTGATTGTCTCTAAAACTCTACTTTATATATTTTCTGAAGGAAATACTGAAACCTTTAATGAGTTAAGTCAGGTTTTAGGAACGAGTCCTATGCCTCCTTTACCTTTTTATATGATTGCAGGAAGTAGCTTCGCTATAGGAGTAATCTCAATATGTATTTTAATTTCAAATAAATACAAAGAGCATTTTATTGTTCAGGTATTAAAAAGCACAGGTCAATTAGCCCTGACATTTTATGTAGCACATGTTGTTATAGGAATGGGAATAGTTGCTGTTTTAAATCCAGAAAATATGGGGAGTTACTCAATTACGTTCTCCTTTACCTATGCTTTATTGTTTAGTTTTTTATGTATAGTGTTTGCTTATTTGTGGACACAAAAAAAGGAACAAGGACCTTTGGAGTGGGTAATTAGAAAACTAACTAATTAAGGTTCTTTATAATAAAAAAGAAATGTTCAGTGTAACAAAATGGAAAAGAAATATACTAATCTATATAAAATATGTAAGTTTGTCATTAGCTGTTCTTTGACAAACAGCAACCAATTAATCAACTTTAAAATCTATGGATAATTTATTAGAAATTAATAATGTAGTAAAACGCTATGGGGAGTATACTGCATTAAACAATGTATCTATGCACATTCCTAAGGGAAGTGTTTTTGGTCTTTTGGGACCTAATGGTGCAGGAAAAACATCTTTGATTAGAATTATTAATCAAATAACAATGCCCGACAGTGGAGGTGTTATTTTAGATGGTGAAAAATTAGCTCCAAACCACATAGAGCACATTGGATACCTACCAGAAGAAAGAGGTTTGTACAAAAGTATGAAAGTTGGAGAGCAAGCTTTGTACTTAGCACAGCTTAAAGGATTGAGTAAATCGGAAGCTAAAAAACGCTTAAAATATTGGTTTGATAAGTTTGATATAGGTGCTTGGTGGGGTAAAAAAATTGAAGAGTTATCTAAAGGAATGGCTCAAAAAGTACAGTTTATTGTAACTGTTTTACACCAACCTAAATTATTAATTTTTGATGAGCCTTTCTCAGGGTTTGATCCTATCAATGCACAATTAATAGCAAAAGAAATTTTACAATTAAGAGACGAAGGAGCTACGATTATTTTTTCAACGCACAGAATGGAAAGTGTTGAGGAAATGTGCGATTATATTGCTTTAATTAACAAGTCTAACAAAATATTAGACGGTAAATTAGATGATATAAAGAAAGAGTTTAGAACTAATACTTTTCAAGTTGGTTTAAATACTTCAAACGGAAAAGAGGTAGAAGCGAAACTAAAAGAGAACTTTAAAGTGTTACCTGCTGATTTCAGATTATTAAACGATGGTTTAAAGTTAAACGTAAAATTAACAGAAGGAAATACAGCAAACGATTTATTATCGTATTTAACAACACAAGGACAAGTACAACATTTTGTAGAATTAATACCAAGTGCCAACGATATCTTTATTGAGGCAGTAAATAAAAACAGTTAAGCTATGAGTAGATTAAAGTTAATTATAGAACGCGAGTTTATTGCTAAGGTTAGAAATAAATCATTCATAGTAATGACTTTCTTAAGTCCTTTACTAATGATTGGTATGGGAGCATTGGTGTTTTTCTTAATGAAGAAAAACGATGAGAAAGTTAAAAAAATCGTTTTTGTAGACGAGTCAGGATTGTTTGCAAAAGATGTATTTAAAGATTCAAAAACTGTAAAATATGAAGACTTTACAGCTTTAGGTCTCGACGATTCTAAAAAGAAAGTTGAAGAAGGAGATTACTACGGAGCTTTATACATTCCTAAAAAAGATAGTTTAGAAATATTAGCAAACTCAATTGAGTTTTTCTCAAAAGATTCGCCTAGTATGACTATCATGGCAAGCTTAGAGAATAAAATTGAAAAGAAACTTAGAAACGAGAAGTTAAATAAGTTTGGAATAGATTTAGAACATATAAAAGCATCTAAAATTTCATCAGACATTAAGATGTTTAATTTCTCAGGAGAGAAGTCGTCTAAATTAATCAATGGATTAAAAATTGGAGTAGGAGCCATAGCTGGATATTTATTAATGATGTTTGTAATGATTTATGGAACATCTGTAATGCGAAGTGTTATTGAAGAGAAAACAAGTAGAATTATAGAAGTAATTGTTTCTTCAGTAAAACCTTTCCAGTTAATGCTAGGTAAAATTATAGGTAATGCTTCGGCAGGATTGTTACAATTCTTTATTTGGGGTATTTTATTCTTTGTGTTTAGTTTAATAGCATCTTCGTTCTTAGGAATAGATATGATGGAAATGCAAACAGCAAAAGTATCGCCAGAACAAATGGAGGCTATGCAACAAGCAGCTGGAAGCAAAGGAGAAATGATTATTCAGGAAATATTTAGGTTACCATTATTAAAAATGTTCTTACTATTTATTTTCTATTTCTTAGGAGGTTATATGTTATATAGTTCATTATTTGCTGCTGTAGGAGCTGCTGTTGATAATGAAACAGACACACAACAATTTATGATGCCAATTATGTTGCCATTAATATTAGGAGTATATGTTGGTTTCGCAACTGTAATAAACGATCCTCATGGACCAGTTTCTGTGGTATTCTCATATATACCATTTACCTCGCCAATAGTAATGCTAATGCGTATTCCATTTGGAGTTGCTTGGTGGGAAATCGCAATTTCGATGTTGTTATTAGTTGTTACGTTTGTCTTAATTGTATGGGTAGCAGCTAAGATTTATAGAGTAGGTATTTTAATGTATGGTAAGAAACCAAGCTATAAAGATTTATGGAAATGGATTAAATACAACGGATAAAAACAAAATAGTAAAAAGCAGTTATCAGAAAAAGATAGCTGCTTTTTTTAACTAAAATTATATATTTACTACAAATATATTTTCGTGAAAGAACTTAATAAAATACTTAACTATACTTTTCAATTTAATAAAGAAATAGGTATAAGCGTAAAATCGATTTTAGTACTTATAGTTGTATTAATTTTAGCATCGTCTTTATTAAAGTATTTTAAGAGGTTTGTAAAAAGAAGGTTGCAAACAGAGGATAAGAATAAGTTTGATACTGTTTTTTCTTTTGCAAGTTGGTTTATCTACATTATTATATTTCTAACTACTTTAAACACTTCTGGAGTTGATGTAACAGCCATATTTGCAGCATCGGCAGCATTATTGATTGGTGTTGGTTTGGCGTTACAAACCTTGTTCCAGGACATCATTTCTGGTATTTTCATTATTGTTGATCAAAGTGTACATGTAGGTGATATTATTGAGATTGATGGAAAAGTAGGTAGAGTAGAGGAAATAAAACTAAGAACTACTAGAGCAGTAACCATAGATAACAAAGTACTGGTAATACCTAATCATAAATATTTATCGAATAGTTTATATAATTGGACTCAAAACGGAACTACTACTCGTGAAAGTGTATCGGTAGGTGTGGCCTATGGTAGTGGTGTTCAATTGGTAAAAGAACTGTTGTTAAAAGCTGCTAACGAACATCCAAAAGTGTTAGAATATCCAGCGCCATTAGTTGTATTTGAAAACTTTGGAGAGAGTGCATTAGAGTTTAAGTTGATTTTTACTTTAAACGATAGTTTTCAAGCATTAATTCCGCAAAGTGAAATTCGATTTAAAATAGATCAGTTGTTTAGAGAACATAATATTTCTATACCATTTCCGCAAAGAGATGTTCATATTATAAAAGAGTAAGACAGATGACAGATTAGGAGACAAAAGACGTAAGAGAAAAGAGAAGAAAGAGGTAGATTGATAAATAAAAAGATTTAATGAAAAGAAGAAGTATATTAAAAATCTCGTTTTATTTAATTTTAGTTTTATTCTTTATTTTTAGTACTTGGGAAGTAAAAAAATCTATAGAAATATTTACAGTTCTATTTGCACTTATAGTAGTATCGAAAGTATATGAGTTAATAAAATTTTATAGAAATAAAGAAAGTTTTTTAAAATTAGGAAAAAGAGAACTTTTCTATAACCGATACATAACTTCTTTCATATTTTTGATACTTACTGTAGTTTATATAGGATATTTATCAAAAATTAATTTTAAATTAAATACAAAGTTTGCTCATTTTTTTCTGATCGAAAATACGAGTTCTGCTTTATTTTACGGATTATTTACATCTCTAATAATAAGTGAGTTATTTGGGGTAGAAAATGTATTTTACATAACGGATAAAGGTATTTCTAAAAAGTGGAATTATTTTGAGAATTATAAATGGGAAGATTTTTTAGATTTCAAAATAATAAAGGAACAGTCTTTGATTCGCTTTAAAAAGAAAAACAATAAATTCATTTTTATAAAGTATGAGGAAGAGACTTTTATAAATAATGAAGATATAATTATAAGTAAGTTGAATAAAAATCTAACTGAAGATGTCAAAAATATTAATAATTGAAGACGAAGCGGCAATCCGTAGAGTTTTAAAAAAAATCATTACAGAAGAGAATGATGCTTATGAAGTGGAGGAGGCTGAAGATGGTTTGGCTGGAATTGAAATGATTAAGAATAAAGATTACGATTTGGTATTGTGCGATATTAAAATGCCAAAAATGGATGGTGTTGAGGTATTAGAAAAAGCAAAAAAGCTAAAACCTGAAACTGCAATGGTTATGATTTCTGGTCACGGTGATTTAGATACTGCTGTTAATACTATGCGTTTAGGTGCTTTTGATTATATATCGAAACCGCCAGATTTAAACAGGTTATTAAATACAGTTCGTAATGCTTTAGATCGTACAGAGTTAGTTGTAGAGAACAAACGCCTTAAAAAGAAGGTGAGTAAGAGCTACGAAATGATTGGTGAGAGTGATGAAATTACTCATATTAAAGATATTATTGAAAAAGTAGCCGCTACCGATGCACGTGTTTTAATTACTGGACCTAATGGAACCGGAAAAGAATTAGTAGCACACTGGTTGCACGAAAAATCAGACCGTTCAAAAGCACCAATGATTGAGGTAAACTGTGCTGCAATTCCATCGGAATTAATAGAAAGTGAATTATTTGGTCATGTAAAAGGATCGTTTACAGGAGCTAATAAAGATAGAGCAGGTAAGTTTGAAGCAGCTAACGGAGGAACTATTTTCTTAGATGAGATAGGTGATATGAGTTTGTCTGCACAAGCAAAAGTATTACGTGCTTTACAAGAAAATAGAATTTCGAGAGTAGGTTCGGATAAAGATATTAAAGTAAATGTTAGAGTTGTAGCTGCAACCAACAAAGACTTAAAAAAGGAAATAGCTGAAGGACGTTTCCGTGAAGATTTATATCACCGTTTAGCAGTAATCTTAATCAAAGTTCCTGCTTTAAATGATAGAAGAGGTGATATTCCTTTATTGGTAAACTTCTTTGCTGATAAGATTTCTAACGAACAAGGGATGCCAAAAAAAGAGTTTTCTAAAGAAGCAATAACATTATTGCAAGAATACGATTGGACTGGAAATATCCGTGAACTAAGGAATGTAGTGGAACGGTTAATTATTTTAGGAGAAAAAACAGTTTCCAAAAACGATGTAAAATTGTTTGCTAGTAAATAAAATAAAAGGAGGTTAAAGCCTCCTTTTTTTATTAGTATACCTATGAAATATTTAAAGAAATTAATCAATATTTAAAGTTGTAAGTTGAGTTTAAATATTTTTATAAAAAGGTTGTGTTTTTTGTTTTTTTTGTAAAATGCAGGTTTGTTGTGTAACTATTTGATGTTTAAGAGTTAAAAGGTTTGGGGTTTTCGTAATTAGAATTATAACATAATTTTATCAAAATAAATTTTGTTTTTTACAGTTTTTTGGCGTAAAATTGAATCGAAAATTGAGCCATATGAGAAAGAATGCTATGAATTTATACTAAAAGCTTCTTTTTTATTTTTTTAATTATAACATGACTGTTTTGTAACGAAACAGTGTTGTGTTTGCGGTTATTTCTATGGCATTAATTAAGGTTAATATAGGTTGATTTTTAATGAAGCCTTTTATGATATAAGAAAATATTTTTCGCGAAAATAGACACAAATCTTGAGTGTCTTAAAATGATCAAGAATTGATAATTTTTTAAATATTTATTATGAAAAAAGAATTTTTAAGTTTAGGAAAAGTTTTAAGTAGAGAAATGCAACAAAAAATTTCTGGAGGAGATGTTCACTGTGTAACTGAAGATCCAAGAACTAAAACTTCAACTATTAAAGAAGGACCATGTGATCCTAACGATTTATTAAGTCACGAAATAGACTATTAATAAAAAGTTAAGAGGCTAGTTAAATAAGATTTAACTAGCCTTTTTCTTTAAGAGTAATCTTTCCCTGTAATTAACAAGGAAAAATAATATTTGAACTTCTGATTAATCCAAATCAAAGCGATCAAGGTTCATTACCTTGGTCCAAGCTGCAATAAAATCGCTTACAAATTTTTCTTTTGCGTCATCGGCAGCATATACTTCAGTAATGGCTCTTAGTTCTGTATTAGAACCAAAAATTAGATCGGCTCTAGTGGCTGAAAATTTCATAGCTCCAGTTCTTCTATCTCTACCAATAAATTCTTTGTCGCTAGAAGAAGCTGCTTTCCAAGTGTAGGTAAAGTCAAGAATGTTGGTGAAGAAATCGTTAGACAATGTTCCTACAGCATCCGTAAATACACCAAAGTCTGAACCATCGTAATTCGTTCCTAAAACACGTAATCCACCAACCAACACGGTCATTTCAGGAATGGTTAGTGTTAATAGGTTTGCTTTATCAACTAATAGTTCTTCAGCAGCAACATTTAAATCACTTTTTATAAAGTTTCTAAAACCATCGGCTCTAGGCTCTAAATATCCAAAAGAAACTACATCGGTTTGTTCTTGAGAAGCATCACCTCTTCCTGAAGTAAATGGTACAGTTATGGTATGTCCGCCATTTTTAGCAGCTAATTCAATACCAACAGAACCACCAAGCACAATTAAATCGGCAATAGAAACAGTTCCACTAAAGTCTTTTTGAATTCCTTCATAAACTGCTAAAACTTTAGCCAATTCAGCAGGATTGTTTACTTCCCAATCTTTTTGAGGAGTTAATCGAATACGTCCACCGTTGGCACCACCACGTTTGTCCGAACCTCTAAAAGTAGAAGCAGATGCCCATGCTGTAGTTACCATTTGTGAAATTGATAATCCAGAAGCTTCAATGCTAGCTTTTAAAGTAGCAACTTCAGCATCAGATAAGATATTTCCAGCTGGAATAGGGTCTTGCCAAATTAATTCTTCAGTAGGAACTTCAGGTCCTAAGTATAAGGCTACAGGTCCCATATCACGATGCGTTAATTTATACCAAGCTCTTGCAAAAGCATCTTCAAAAGCCTTGTGGTCTTTATGGAAACGCTTTGAAATTTCTAAATAAGCTGGATCCATTTTCAAAGCCATGTCGGCAGTAGTCATCATTAAGGCTTGCTTTCCGTTAGGATCACCAGCTTTTGGAGCCATTCGAGCATTTGAAGCAGCAGTTGGTGTCCATTGATGTGCTCCGGCTGGACTTTTAGTCAATTCCCAATCGTAATTTAATAATACATCAAAATAATCGTGATCCCACTGTGTAGGATTTGGCGTCCAAGCTCCTTCAATACCACTAGTAATTGCATCATCTAAAACTCCTGTTCCAAAGCTGTTTTTCCAACCTGTACTCATTTCTTCTATAGCAGCTCCAGCTGGTTCTGCACCTACATAAGTATCTGGATTTGCAGCTCCGTGCGCTTTACCAAAGGTATGACCACCTGCTACCAAAGCAACCGTTTCTTCATCATCCATTGCCATACGTCCAAATGTTTCTCTGATATCAACTCCAGAGGCAACCGGATCAGGTCTTCCGTTTGGACCTTCAGGATTTACATAAATAAGTCCCATATGTACAGCTCCTAAATCGCTTTCCAAATTACCGTCAGCGTAACGATCTTCATTTCCTAACCATTCTGTTTCACTTCCCCAGTAAATATCTTGTTCTGGTTCCCATACATCTTCTCGACCACCAGCAAAACCATATGTTTTAAAGCCCATAGATTCTAAAGCACAGTTTCCTGCAAGAATCATTAAATCTGCCCAAGAAATTTTATTTCCATACTTTTTCTTTACAGGCCATAGTAATAAACGTGCTTTATCTAAATTTCCATTATCTGGCCAACTATTTAAAGGAGCAAAACGTTGTGTTCCTGAACCAGCTCCTCCGCGACCGTCTCCAACTCGATAAGTCCCCGCACTATGCCAAGCCATACGAATCATAAATCCACCATAATGACCATAGTCGGCAGGCCACCAATCTTGCGAATCAGTCATTAAATCAATCAAATCTTTTTTAAGTTCATTATAGTCTATACTATTAAAGGCAGCAGCGTAATCAAAATCGGGATCCATAGGGTTCGATTTTGCAGCATTTTGCCTTAAAATATTTAACTTTAATTCGTTGGGCCACCAATCTCTATTTCGAGTTCCTCCTCCAGCAGTTTCTTTTTGAGTTCCTCCCATAAATGGACATTTTGTTATGTCTCCAGAAGCCCCGTGTGCGTGTTTATCTTCCATAATATATTGTTTTGTAAGTTGTTGCACTCAAATTTACGATAAATCATTGAATAATTTTTATCTATATTTTTTATTTAATTATAAGTTAATGTTATTATTGCGATTGTTTGTTTTTATGGTTGACACCCTAAGTGATTGGTTTTATTTATGTAACGAAGCGCAGATTTGCGATTTTTTGGAGGCCTTTTTTGACTGTTTTTTACCACATCGAAAAAACCTATAGTGGAATAAAAAAATAAAGTTGTTTTTAAGCTTTTAAAGCTTGAAGAATAAAATATCTTTGCCGCTGTAAAAAAATTTTTAATCATTAAAATAATATAAAATGGCTACATTAGTTGGTAAGAAATTCCCAAATTTAAGCGTTGATGCAATGAACGAAATGGGAGATACTTTTAAGTTAAATGTTTTAGAAGAAGCAGCAAATAACAAAAAGAAAGTATTATTATTCTGGTACCCAAAAGATTTTACTTTTGTTTGTCCTACTGAATTACACGCTTTCCAAGCAGCTTTAGGTGAGTTTGAGAAAAGAAACACTATGGTAATTGGAGCTTCTTGTGATACTCCTGAAGTACACTTTGCTTGGTTAAACCAATCTAAAGATAACGGAGGAATTGAAGGTGTTACTTATCCTTTATTAGCAGATAGTAACCGTAACTTATCTTCAATCTTAGGTATTTTAGATATTACTAATGAAGTATTTGACGAAGCTACTCAAACTGTACAAGTTGAAGGTGATAACGTTACTTATAGAGCTACTTATTTAATTGACGAAGAAGGAACTGTATTTCACGAAGGTGTAAACCACATGCCAGTTGGTCGTAACGTAAACGAATTTTTACGTTTAATTGATGCTTACACTCACGTACAAGAAAAAGGTGAGGTTTGTCCAGCAAACTGGGAAGAAGGTAAAGAAGCAATGCAACCTAACGCCAAAGCTACTGCAGAATATTTAGCTGTAAACTAATATAATAATAAAAGAAAGGAATCAAGTTCGTGTGAGATAAGTGAAGGGGTCGAGCACGAGCTCCTTTCGGAAACAATATAAACTATGGTACAAGAATTAAGTCAAGATAATTTAACAGAAATCGTTTCAAGCAACTCAAAAGTAGTAGTACAATTTTCGGCTACTTGGTGTGGTAACTGCCGTATTATGAAGCCAAAATTTAAAAAGTTATCTTCTGAAAATGAAGATACTGCTTTTGTAATTGTTGATGCTGAAAAGTTTCCTGAAAGTAGAAAGTTAGCAGATGTAAGTAACTTACCAACGTTTGCAACTTTTGTAGATGGTAAATTTGTAAACCAAGTTCAAACGAACAAGTTTGATGTTTTAAAAGACTTGGTAAACGAAGTAGTAGCATAATAAAACGTCATTACGAACGTAGTGAAGTAATCTTTTTTAAACTAACAGATTGCCACAGCAAATTCTATTTGCTTCGCAATGACAAAATAATAATATGAAATTACCAGTTATTAAACACTTAACTTCTTTTATTGAAGAAAACGACCAAGATTACGTACTAGAAACGATTGAAACTTTAGAAGCTTTAACTGAAGTTCCTTCTTTAAAAGATGAGGAGTTAGACGTTATAGGTGAGTTAATATCGAATATGTACGGTGCTATTGAGGTTGATAAAATGGTAAAAGATGGTACCCCTAAAAAAGAAGCGTTGAATAATTTTATGAAACGTGTTTTAGGATCAATTGATAAATAGTTTAAACCTATACTATATAAAAATCCCGAGTATCATACTCGGGATTTTTTGTTTACGGTTGTTGTATATGAATTATTAGTATTGTTTTAATACTTGAAATTCATCATAAGTTAACAACCATTCCCCACTTACCTTTTCCCACTTTTCTAGGTAAATTTTTCCTTCTCCAATATTCATGCTCCATTGTGATGATAAAGTAACACTGTTGGCCGTTTTTGCTGTAAATATTGGATTGTTATAGATTAAGTTCTTTGCACCTTTGGCTATTAATTGTGTCCAAAATCCTTGAATGCCTTTTTTAGCGTTTAATGATGCAAATGGTACTGCATTCATGGTTGCTTTTTCTGAATATCCATTACCGCATACTGCTCCTTTTCCTGCATTAAATCCTTGAATCCATTCTATCGATGCTTTAATTACTTCTTCTAATGCTATATGACTTGCTATTGGATTTGTTTTATTTTCTTGTGGTGTTTTAAATTTCTCTAAAACCTCAAAGTTATCGTAGCTTAGTAACCATTTACCTTCTTTTTTTACCCATTTTTCTTGATAAATAATTCCTCTACCTACATTCATACTCCAGTTTGCCGATAAGAAAGCTGTTGTTTTATTAGCTACTTCTATTTGTACATTGGTATAAATTAAATTGGTTGCTCCCGATTGTATAAAAGGCGTCCAAAATTCTGATACTTCTTTTTTCCCTTTCTTGACTCCAAACGGTTGGGCATTCATTACCGCATTTTGTATATAGCCATTTACACATGCTTTTGCATTTCCTTTGTTAAAGTTGGCAATCCATTCTTTGCTTGCCTCTAATACTTCTAAGGCTACTTTATGTTGTGCTGTTGGTTTGTATGCTGAAAATGCTTGGGTGTTTTGTCCAAAAGTTAAGGCGCTTACTCCTAATAATACCGTAAGTATTCTTGCTCTTAAATTTCTCATATCTATTGTGTTTTATATCCGATACAAAGAAAAATAGATTGTAGACGGCATACCTGTGCCTTTTGTCACAAGCTTAGGAATTATTTAGTAAAACAATTTCTTTTTGTCCTAAATGAAGTTGATTATTTTTTTCTAATTTCTTTAATAAGCGGGAAATAACTTCTCTTGTAGTTCCTAATTCTCTGGCTAATTCTTGGTGTGATTTTTTTACAATATTGTTATCTGCCTTAGCAAGGAGATAATCGAACAAACGATCTTTTAAGGGTTGGAAGGCTAGATTGGCATACTGATTTATTAAGTGATTATAGCTTTCTCTAAATGTTTTGGTAGTAAATGTGTTCCAGGATTTGTATTTAAAGTTCCAATCTCTTACAAATCGTACTGGAATGTTTATCAGGGTACATTCTTCTTCTACAATGGCATTTACGGTACTTTTACAATCTTCAAAGCAAGCAGAAAGCGATAGGGTACAGGCTTCCATAGCATTTAAATAGTAGATAAGAATTTCTCTGTCTTCATTTTCTTGGTATACTCGTACTTTTCCTTTCAATACAATTTTTAACACTTTTATGTATTGATTGTTTTTAATGATGAATTCTCCTTTTTGGTGCGTACTTATACTAGCAATTTCTCGAAGTTCATTTTGTAATGCCTCCTCAGTTATTCCTAATTGATTTATAAAATTCTCTATCATCTATTTTTATCTACCTAAGTGCAAAATTAGATAAAATTGCTTTCAGTTTTTTATTTTATTGTTTTCTTATTGTAAGTGTCATAGTATTGTCATGTTACTGTCAGCTTAGAGTCTTATTGGTATAAAGGCTAAAGTGTGATTGATGTTTATCTTTGCAGAAAACAATTTAATACATGTCTGAGAAAGGAATGACTAGTGATACGAATACCATAAGAGATCTTAAAAAAATGCGATTAGCACGTCATTGGTCGCAAGAACAATTAGCGACTATGAGTGGACTAAGTGTAAGAACCATTCAGCGAATTGAGAATGGTGAAAATGCGGGATTAGAGTCTTTAAAATCTTTAGCTGCTGTCTTTGAAACTACCATAACCGATGTGAAGAAGGAAATTGATGTTGCTCAATTAAAAAAAGAGACTGCTTATCTTGAAAAAGTTAAGGGGTTGTACAAGCTTGTTGCTATTGCATTGTTAAGTATGTTACTGCCTATAATACTTGTTTTTATAGATGGTTCTAACTGGCTTTTATTAGTATGGACTTTGTTTTCTTGGCTTCTTGTAATTGGAATATATTCTATTAAGGTTTTCAATTTTTTTGATAAGGATTGGGAACGTAAACTATTAGAGAAAAAGTTTGGGAAGGAGTAATGGTCTCTCATAACCGTCGGTTAAGGGCTTCAATTTGCTAATATTCTAATAAATAATTACTTATAGCCATTGTTGTACGTTCAGTTTTTGTTATTCAAATTTCGATATTACTTTGTTTTTATCCTTTAGAAATATGCTTAATTCGTTTCTGTTTCTAAATGGATGAAACAAAACTTTATTTCCGAAATCTATTGTTATTAATGGCGCATAGCTTTTATTGTCCATTTTTATCAACTCTTTTTTCTTATCATTAGTTCCGTCTAAATAGTAAAAAGAGTTTTTGTCTAAGAAAATTAAAATATCATTTGCATTAAGATACTTATGATAAAAATAGTCTTTTAATTCAAACACAAATTCTTGTTTATCACTATAAATATGATTGTATTCGAAAATATATTTATCGTTCATCCAATAAATTTCAATTCCATAATTGTCTTGCTCTTTAATTAAAAACCTTTTGTTAATCAATTCTTTAATTAATTTAGATTTTGAAGAGTAAATCTTATCAATTATTTTGTCATCAGTTGCAATAGCACTCAAATGTTGTTCTTTATACCTATTAAAACCAATTTCTTTTTTAGTCAGATAAGAGTTTGTTTTTTCCTTATTAGTTATAGTAAATTCTACAAGTTTTAAAACTTCAACAATATTAATTCGGTCTGCGTAAATTCTAACAGACAATCCAGAATTGTTTGATTTAATTGTATATTCAGATTTTATTCCATCAATTATTTTATAATTAGAATTATTGAATTCCAATAGATACAAATCATTATCATATTCGTTTGTGTAGTCCTGGATATATTCGATAAATATTGTGTCCTTATAATGCAAACGTTCAGATAACTTTTCTGATAATTGACCAATAATTTGAATTTTATCGATGTCAGAATATTCAAATCCTGTTTTCATATAGATTTTCACATTACCATATGTTTTTCTGATTACTCTGTCTCTATGAGCAAAGCAATTAAAAGAAAATAATAAAGCTAAAATTCCAATTTTAAATTTCATTCTCTGTTTTTGGTAGCTGACACGCAGCAGTATTGGCTATGAGTAGTTGCGTAGGGGAGCGCCTAACTTAGTAAGTAAGCAAGAACAAGTAATTACTTGTAGCCATTGTTAGAGCAAGTTTTTTTTAAATTCTTCTTCTGCTTCAACTTTAAATTTTTCATCTTTTCTCAAATCTTCAAAGAGAGGCCATTCCAAGAAATCGTCTAATATTAAATCATCAACAATAATGGCTTGTTTAATTAATGGAATTGTTTGCTCATGTTCATTTTTCAACAAATGTTTTGCAATTTTGAAAATAGGTGATAGCGAGCTTGTTCTAAAAACTTTGAGTTTCTTAGCTAAATCATCATTTTTCTTAAGTCTTTTTAACGCAATACAATCATTGACTTTTGCTCGTAAAATATAGGATTCTTCATTGTCATTCCTTGGTTTGATATTTTTGTTTATATACTCACATACTTTTAGAACAAGTTCATTTTGATTACTTTTTAAAAGTTCGAAGGTTAAATCCATTAATTCACCAATAGCATTAGTGATGTTATCTTTATCCCACTTACCCCAACAATTCATAGTTAATACAATTCCTGCTAACTTTATTTCTGAAATAGCTTTGCGTAAGTACTTAGTTTCTATTTTAAGTTGACTTCCTAACGCATGGTTAAATAAATTGTTAGTACGATTTATATATTTTTTATTGACTATTGAATTATTGTGTACAATTAAATGCCTTCTCTCACGTACCTCGTTAATTAGTTCCCAATTGATAAGTTCTTCTGAAAGACTAACATCCAATTTTTTGAAATAATTTTTGATTTCATCAAACGATAAGTCTAATAATATTTTCTCGACTTCTTTGAAAAGAATGTCATTATAGGCTTCCTCTACTGAAGAATAATTTTTTAATTCATTTAGTGATATCGAAATATTTTTTTCCTCTAATACAGCCTTGTTTGAAGTGAAATGAAAAGTCAGTAAATCTGCAAATAAATATTCAAAATGATTGTTAAGAATTAGGAATGTACCGTTTGAAAGTATTTCGAAATTTTTTTCATGTAGTTTCGGGGTTTTCGACATTTCATAAATTAAATCATCTAACTTTTCTTCAGGAATTTCATCGCTAGTGTCATCTTTTGATTCTATTTCCTTCATAGATGTTTTGTCTTCAATATCTTCTTTTTCAATTTCCTTAATGAAATCGTCAAGACCTTTTTCTCCGAATGTTTTTAGAATAACACTTTCTAAATGATTTTTTCTAGATTCTAATATGAATTTGTCATGCTCTAGTGCTTTAATAGCAAAAGTATTATAGAATGCTTCAACGCTTTCTATGTTTTGAATAAATTGTTCATAAATATGATTGACTGTTTTATTTGGAGTTTCTTTTTCTTTGATTTCTTCGCTCATTTATTTAGTTTATTCGGATTTGTTCTAACTTATTTGTATGTGGGTGTTTATTCCTTTTATTTGTCTATTTTGGTCGGCTATGCGGAACTTTTAGTTCTTAATAGTCTGCTTATTTAACAGCTATTTAATGCTAAAGTAAGTATAGCCTATAGCATTCTTTTACGGGTATCCGTTAAGAATGTATAACTTCGTATTGTATTTAAAAATAAAAGGAATAGGGGACTATTGCTTTCACAATTTTTACGAGTTCAATGTACTAATTCTATGTTAGTATTACAAATAAGTTAAGTATGAGAGCTTGTATTTTTATTTTAGTGTTATTCACTCGTACGAGTGAGCAAGACTCACAAGCTCGAGTGAGTATCTTTCACAGGTACGGGTGAGTAAAGCTCACTCGCTCGAGTGAGCATTGCTCACGAGATTGATGCTGAAAATATTTGGTTTTTCAACCTGTGTCTTTTAGTTGATGTTACGGGTATAATTTTCGATTTGTTTTTCAAATTTGTCACTATCCTTAAATGCACACAAATTACCATCAGGGTCAAAAAACTTAGCTACCGTTCCCCATGTATGCTCTTGATAGTCTACAGGTGTATTATTATTCTTCAGTCTGTCTGCTAATTCTTTTACATTTTTAACATTCATTCTAAGACAAGTTTTTATTCTTTCAGTTTTGTCTAACTTGTCAGTTTGTTCACTATCAAGTTCTACCATAAGGTATGCTTCTCCAAATTTGAAACAAGTAAGATATTCGGTTTCAAACATTTTAGAAAGCCCAATAACGTTTTGGTAAAAGTCAACACATTTTAGATACTCTTTAGTGTATAGTATTATTCCTGTTCGGTCGAATGTCATTTTTACTTTTTAAATATTTATAACCATTGTTAGCAACTGGAATTAATTTAATAATTCACTCAGTTTTTCATTTAATTTTTCTCCACGTAAATTGCGTCCAACTATTATTCCATTTTGGTCAATCAAAAAATTATCAGGAATTCCATTAATACCATAGATTAAAGAAGCTGAATTATTACTGCCTTTTAAATCGCTAACTTGTAACCAAGGTAATTTGTCTTTTTCAATTGCTTTTAACCAGTCTTCCTTTTCTATGTCTTTAGATACAGAAAAAATTTCGAATCCCTTTGGGTTAAATGTTTCATAAGTCTTTACCAAGTTTGGGTTTTCCTGTCTACAAGGCCAGCAATTAGAGGCCCAAAATTCTAATAAGACCAATTTACCATTGAAATCAGATAGCTTTCTTATTTTTCCATTGGTGTCTTCCATTTCAAAATCGACATACTTTTCTCCGATTTTTGGATTTTTATTTAGTTCAATGTATTTAGCAATGCTTTTTCCGTATTCAGAATTTTTGTTCTCTGTTGAAAATTGGTCAAATAGTTTTTTTGTTTGTTCTTTTCCCCAAGTTGTTGAAAAAACTGAGAGTATATATGCACTATTGATGCTATTAGGGTTTTTATCAACAAACTCAAAGTTCTTTATTAAACTCTCTTCTCTAGAAAGTGAATCTGTTTCTTTTTTTAAGGTTTGACTTAAGTTCTCTTCGTTAGAACCAGTTACAATTGCATTGCTAAAATCTGTTTGAGTTGCGTTAAAAGTCATGGGGTTGTTTTCTAACCACAGAAATCTATAATGGGAAAAATTTTTTGTTCGTAAAACTACTTGAAAAGGGGCTTTAGGTAGCTTGGTATTAAAAGTAAAGGAATTGTTTTGAATTTTTGTTGAATCTATTAGATCGTTATTGTTTTCCATGTAAAGGATTGTTCCTTCTTCCATTCCATTGGTTGTTCCTTTTAAAGAAAATTCCTTTTTTGGTTTTTCAACGCAAGAAATAGCAATTAAGGTTACTATTCCAAATATTAGTTTTCTCATAGAGTTTGTTTTTTGTTTGCTGTTAACTTTTGTTTTTTCTTTTTGTAATTAGTGCTAATGCGTTTTTATAATTAGTTTCTAGCATTTTTTCTTGTCCAATTAACTCATTCATTAATATTTTAAAAACAATCACGTTTTCACTTACCAACTCTATTTTATGGACTTCACGTGAGGTTAATAAATTGATGATATCTTTTATTGTTCCTTTAATAAGGTTTTGTTGTTCATAAACAGCAAAAAGTACTTGAGATTCCTCCAAAGAGATTCGATTGGTAATTTTGTCTTCCTTAGCTACTGCCCAGGCAATATCATGAAAATGCTCTTGTATAATTCCTTTCGGAGCTATTTCTCCTATTGAAAAGTAAGCATTTTTGAAAAACTTTTGTTCGAGTATTTGTTTATTGTCAGGTTGACTAATGTTGTTCATTATCTTTTCGTGGTATCCAATGATGTTTTGTATAATTTTTCTATTGTTTTGGATTTCACTTTTGATATTTTGAACTATCAATTCAGTCCTTTTAGCCTCATTTTTTTCATTTTTCCATTCGTTAATGAATAAAGCAATAAATACACTAAATATTATCATTGCTGACTCTAATATAATGCTGTACCAGAATGATTTTCTTTTTGACATAAGGTTTTGTTTTAAAATAGTAAAGTTGTTAAAAAAGGGAGCATTAGTGTTGATAAGGTGAAGATTAAGTCACCTATATGTAAACCTCTGTAAGCAGCTTCAGCTGAATATGTTTCCATGTAACTTACCATTAGTGGTTCACTTTTAAATATTTTTAAAAATAATTGACGGAAAATCCAATAATAAATCATGAAAAGTAAAGGAAAAAGAGTCCACTGGGCAGCATTTCCATTTGTCATTTGTAATGATTCCCTATCAATATTTAAATAACCAAATAAAGCTATCAAAATCGTTAGGAACAAAAGACTAAAATATATTTTCTGTTTTTTAAGAATCTTGTACGATAACCACAATATCAATTGTCCAATTGCCCCAAGTAATATGTAAGTTAGTTGATTATCTATCATAAACTTAATAGAATGTTTAAACTATTGTTTACCAAATTTCAATAACTTCTGTAAACTCAGAGTCGCCTGTAACACTAATTTTTAAAGCAGAAGGGATAAAGCTTTTTCCTTTATATTCTGGATTGGCTGAATAACTTAACTCTTTTCCTTCAATTAACAAATCTTCAATCATTTGATCGAATCGCATTTTTAAAACACTAACAAATTCAGGAACATAAAGAATGTTAATATTACTGTCTTCACCTCCAAATTCTACAGGTATTAGATGAATTTTAGTTAATTCTCCTTTTTTAAATAAGTTGAAAGCCTTGTCGTTGCTATCTATATCATTAAAATCAGGTCCATTGCTGCTTTTAGATTCTGTGCTTTTTTTCTTTTTAAACCATTTAAACATTTTCAATTTGTTTTATATTATTATAGTTTGATTAACAAGTTTTATTCATCACAATGTAAATAACTTTTTAAAGCTAGCTTCCATGATTCGCCACTTTTAAAATTCTCAGATAATCCGTTGCCATCTTTTTTTATAAATGCTTGAATCCCATGTTGAATCATATACTTTGGATGGTATTTGGGAGCTCCAACTTTTCGAATCTCTTGACAAACTTTATTCAGTTCTTCAGAGCCTTTTTTAAGTATTTTGTTAAGGCTTGCAATTACATTGTTCTTTTCATCTTCATTCACATTTAAGAGAACTTTTTGTTGAAGAACCAATAATGCTTGATGAGCACTCTTGTCTTTTACTCGATATGAGTCGTATTTTCCATATACACCGGCTATTGCAAAAAGTTTAGCAGCCTTATCAAACTCTTTTTTCTTAATACACTTTTCCATCCCGTTAAGTATATCGGCAGGATTGTGCTTATTGGTAATTTCAGATATTTCCACGCAATCACAAGGATTTGGTGACTCTAAGCTTCCTTTTGCTTGTATTGATACGGTTTTTTGAGCTTGGATATTATTAATTACTAAGGCTATAATAATTATTGATAAGATTCTTTTCATACTATTTGCAATTTTTGAGTCCAATGTACTTATTCTATTTTAGTTCTAAAAACAATTTTGCTTCTAATGAAAATAAAATTTCCATTAGAAGCAAAAATTTATTTTCACTAGAGTGAAACGTTTACTTTACTTTAGTGAAAATAAAACTTTCACTAGAGTCAAAATTATATTTTGTCTAGAGTGAAAATAATTAATAGTAAAAAACATCTTTTAATTAGTGAGAGTCTTTGTTGTTTTTTAAGAATTCATCAAAAGCAACTTTACTTTCTCCTGTTAAATACTTTTCGGCTAATAGAACAATAGCATCAGGACCTTTGTTTACCCATTTTATAAGGTTTTTATCATTTCCTTTAGCTTCAGCTGCTAACCATACTGCTACTGGTAATGCTCCCCATTTTCTTTTCATAGGCCCTCTCGATAGGTTTGCATGTATCTCGTTTTCTTCTTCTTCAGTAAGATTGGGTTGACCTAATACTTTTATAATTTTTTCTGCAAATATTGGATATAAATTATCAAACGTTTTTTTAGAGGTAGCTGATAAAGAATCTCCTTTTGGAAACCATTTACTAGACATTGAACGATACATACCAAAGCCTTCTAAGGTACATTCCCATAATATTTGATCTTTAAATGTATTAATACTTAGATTGTTTTTAGTAGCCCATTCTTTGTGTAATAAATGAGTAAACTCATGTGCAAATATTCGGTCAATTCTATTGTCATTTACAGGTTTTTTCGCCGATCCATATTCTCTTTGTAAAGTGTTTACATCGAGACAAATGGTTTTTACATTAGGGGTAAAAGCATCATCTCCTCCTTGATATCCTAAAAGAACTGTAACTGTATCGTTCAATTTGATATTCTCAAAAGGTACTTTTATAGAGTCCCTAATTGTATTCCATTTACTTGCTTTAGATTCGATTAAAGTTATCCACTCTTGTTCTTCATTAGTAAGCTCTTTTTCTACTTTCGAAAGTGAATCGAGTACTTTGCTACTCTTTCTATTACGTAATGCCTCTTTCCATTCTTTAGACATTTTATTACCCGTAATTCCTAGTTTAATTTGAACAGTTCTTGAATCTGTAGCTTCTTCTTTTATTGAGTTTTTTTCTTTTTTTGGAGTTGAGTTGCAACTCATCAATACAATAGTACTAAGCGTAAGTAGGGAGATGCTTAAGTTTTTCATTGGGGATAATTTTTAGTGTTTTGTAAGCTGTAAAATACACCGAATTAATTAGCAAGAAACTTAACAAAATTTTAAAGTATTCTTAAAATTTTAACTGAATCACATTCCCAATGATTCGACTTATCTTTTACGTATAAATGTGCTTTGTAGCACTTTGTTTGAAAAAACTTTTGCCTCTGTACATTCAAAATCTAACATCTTAGAAAGTTCACCAAATAAAGAAAATCCACCGCCCAATAGCTTAGGAATCGTAGTAATAATCATACTATCAATTAAATCTTCTTTTAAAAAACTTTGTATTGTTTTCCCTCCATCAATATATAAGTTATGATGTCCGTTTTTATGAATTTGAGCGAGTATTTCAGTTAATGCCCCCTTAACCAAAAATACCTTGTCTTTTAAATCTTCTGGAACTTCTTTTAGGGTATTGCTTAATACATATACAGGTTTAGTATAAGGCCAATCGATATCAAAGCCACAAACTGTTTCAAAGGTTGTTCTTCCCATAACTAAGGCATCTATTTGCGATGTAAAATCTGCATAACCCATATCTGAATTATCTGGATTTGGTATTGAGTGTAACCAATCTATTCCTCCATTTTTATCTGCTATATATCCGTCTAAACTTGTTGCTATAAATACCTGATTGCTTGTTTTCATATTAGAAAGTTTTATTATTTGATTGCAAAACTAGTTGATAGCTGTTGCAAATAATTGTACAGAATTTACCCTTGAATTGTATTTGTAAATTCTTTTGGTGTGCTCCCATAAAACTTTTTAAAGAGTTTTATAAAATGCGATTGATCGTAAAAACCAGCTGCTAAAGCAATTTCTGTTAGTTTTTCTGAAGTTCTGTTTTTTAGTAAGTGAATAGCAGTATTTACTTTTTTTAACTTTATATATTCACTTGGAGTCAATAAATAATGTTTTTTAAACTTTTGAATGAAGCTTTTTTGTGAAAGAGGGATTGAATGATTGAAGTTTTTCAGTGTTCCTTTTTCTAGTATTTCTGAAGAAAGATATTCTTCAAACTTTAGTAAGTTCGTATCTAATTGTGATTGTTCAAACAGCTTTAATAAATAGTTTTCTGCTAAGTCTAAATTAGGTGTTTCTGTATTAAAAACATGTTCATACAATATTTCTGAAATAGTATTCATTAAGGAGCTATCGAATTTACGAAGGAGCATTCCATAACAAAATGGTTTTAGGAGTAGTCCAACCGAACCATAGGTTCCCGATACAGTTGTTTGAAAAGGTGTTGTTTTTAATCCAGAAATAATTTGATGATGTCCTTTGTTTGATGTAGTCTCGGTATTCTGACCTTCTACTTTAAACGTATCACCATAATTAAAAATGAGTTCGGTAAACATGGGAGCATGATGACTAGACTTTAGGTTTAAATTAGAAGCTTTTCCTATCCATATCATATCCACAAAATAATTCAATGGTGCATTTGGGCGATATGTTTTTTCTAGAATCAATGATGTTGTTTATGTTGTATTATGAATAAAGCTAAACTTTCTCTTCAAATTCAGGGCAATCCAATCGTATTTCTGATTTTAATAATTTCTTTTTCAGTAAATTACAATAATGCGAATCTTGTTTTTTCTCATAGAACTTGCAGCCATAACAAGTTCGTTGTACACTTAGAATACCATTTTTATTTAACTTATATATCAGTGTACTTAATGTATCAAATAAACTTTCCTGTTCTTCTTGATTAAAAAGATTTATTTGCTGTTGTAAAGGATTTGAAAAATCGTGTACTTGTTGTACTATTTCTTTTCCTTTATCTGATAGCATAATAGCATAGCTTCTACTATCAGCAGAAGAATAATCTTTAATAATCATTCCTTTTTTGTCTAAGGCTCTTATGGCATCGCTAATGGTTGGTTTTGTTACATTAAACTCTTTAGCTAAATGACTTACATTGCACAAGTGTTGTTTGTGAAACGTAATAAATATAAGTATCTGAATTTGAATAGGACTTAATCCAACCAACTTGGCTTTTTCCCACAATAAGATTTTAAATACTTCAGAAACTCGTTCTAAACCTGCAACGATTTTACTTGAAATATTATTTTCTTGCTCTTCTGGATTGAAATTACTGTTATTCATTGAAATAGCCTGCCGAAGTTTGTTCGACAGGCAAAGTTAGTAATCCTAATTAAATTAATTACAATTTTCCATTTCTATAATTGTATAGTTGTCTTTTTCTATTGCAATAATCATGGCTTCTGTGGCCTGCTCTATATGACAAAGACGACATTCATTTGTAGTTAATTGATCCGTTTTAAAAGGTTTTGTTTTCAAATATTTCATACCATAATTGAATATGGTTTGTTCTTCGGTTATATAATCTGGTACTAGAATGTCAAAATGCATTGTTTTACCATCTTCTCTTTGTACATAGGTGTCCCAAACTGCTACTTTCATCATTTTACTTTTTAACTTTATAAGGAAGAGATAAATTACCACTTGCTACACTAAAAACTTCATAAACTCCTAACATAGGTAAGTTTTTATTACTTGTATTTACTTTCATAAAAGCAGTTACGCCATCGTAATTGAAATCTGTTTGATTGTTCATACGGTAATTTGGAACTACTACTTTTATAGTATTGCCTTTTGTGGTAACTGGATAACCTGGGGAATCCATATACATAGGCATTCCAGGATTTGTTGGTGGTAAAACCACCGTTTTATCTGCTTTTTTAAATTGTTTAACCGATAAGCCTCCCACAACTCTTTTGTCTTGGTGTAATATTACCCAATGAGGATGCCAGATAACACCATCGTTATTATAAATTTGATCATTGTTTTCGTCCCAAAGAGGTGTATCATCAAAATCGGGATGTGAAGTCAAAGCTAATGCTACTATTCCATCTGTTTGATTAAAACCTACATCTGTTGGTTTTAAACTCGTTGGGAATACGTAACCTAGTACTGGAGCACCATCGAGTTGACCATTTTTGATAGGAACTGTTTTTCCTGCCGTTCCATTTACACTTATTTCCCAAACTGTGATTCCTAAGTCGGAGTGCTGTGTTACATTGACATTTTTAATTGCAAAATCGTTGTTGTTGTAATTACTCTTTTGAGCGCAAGAAATACTGGTACTTAAAAATAGTATTGCTGTTAGTATTGATAGTATTGTTTTCATTTGATTTGTTTTAATAGTTAGGACTCTAATTAAATTAGGAATCCTAACTATGTGATTTAAAAAAATTAGCCTTTTACATCTGCCATGGAAGCTCCAAAGTTAATATGTAAAGTATTTCCTGTTGGTGTTACTAATGCTGGTACCGATTTAACTCCTGCTTTTTCTGCTTCAGGAATTCTACCTCGGTCTTCACCAATATTAACTATTTCTACATTTTGCTCTCCAACTAGATTAATAATGTCGTGCTCTGCACTGATGCATACAGGACATCCTGCGTGATAAAAAATTGATTTACTCATACTGTTCTATTTTTTAATGTTTTATTGCTTTACAAATATAGTAAGGAATCCTAACTTAAAAAGATGTTTCTGTATTTTTTTAAATTATGTACTTATAAGATTTAGTTATTTAGATTTTTTAACGCTTTAAAATCAGTGTTTTATTAGATGTTGATAGTTATAATTGATTCAACTCTTTCATGGTTCCATTAAAATAATCATGATCAACTGTACCAGGAATACCAATTATTTGGGCGTCATCGCTATTTTGCCAAAAAGTCCAACTAACTTTTTGCCAAGCTGATGGTATCTCTGGAATTTCAGTATCGTAATTCGCAACCCATAAATGATATGAACTAAAGAAAGGATTGTTTAAATATTGATTTGCAAAATTTGTAGAAGCATAAATTATTGGTTTTCTACCAAATCTTTCTTCTACTATTTTTAGCCATGTTTTTACTCCTTCTTGATATTCTTCAACAGATATTGTTGAGTTTACTCCACGAGTTTCTAAATCTAAAGTAGGAGGAAGGTCTTTATTATCCGATAATTTTAAAACGGTTTGAGAGAAAAATTCAGCTTGTGCTTCAGGGCTGTCTGTTGTATAGTAGAAATGATAAGCGCCTCTTTTTAATTTTTGTTGTTTTGCATTTTTCCAATGATCGAAAAATTTCGGGTCGATATAATCTTTTCCTCCAGTAGCTTTTACAAAAACAAATTTTACTTCAAACTCTTTAATATCTTCCCATTTGATGTTTGATTGAAAGTCGGAAATATCTATTCCTCGTATATAATTAGCTGTTGATGCTTTATGTAAATTAACAGTAGAAAGTTCTGGTGGTACAGCTTTTTTGGTTGTTACTGTTTCTTTTTGAGGCTTACTATTACAGGATATTAATAGTCCTATGAATACTGTAAGAAGGGTTAGTTGTTTCATGGTTTTTGTTGATTTTTAGTTAGTTATGGTTTGTTTGCTATAAGCGTATGTATTGTTTTTATTTAAAATTAAATGAAAAGAAGTAAAAGGATATGTAAAAAACCATACTAAAAGTAAGGGAAAACCTTACTTTTTTGTTGTAAAGAAATGAAGAGTTTATAAAGAAATAAGCACGTTTGTATACAATTAACAAACGTGCTTATTTTATTATTTTAACTAAGATGTTATAGTACTTTTTTTAAGAGATTTTTTCCTGTTACAGCTGTGGCTGATAATACTCCAGAAAATAATGCGCCTCCTATACCAGCTGTGACAATGTCTTGTCCTGTTAAATAGAAATTTTTAATAGGTGTTTTTGGTTTTAAGAAAGGTTGTCTAAAACGAGAAGGGCTGTGGTCTAATCCGTAAATTTCACCTTTTTGATAGTTGACAAAATGCTCAGTTGTAAGCGGACTAGATAATTCATAATGTTTTATTTTTCCTTCTACTTGTGGTAGTTGCTTATACAATTCTTTTAAAAGACGTTGGGCTATTTGTTCTTTAATTTCTTCATAATCGTCACCTCTCTTTTTCCATGAGGTTTCTTTCCATTTTTCAAACATTTCATAAGGAACAAGGGTAATAATATCAATAGCACTCTTACCAGGATATCTATTTTTCCAATCTGGATCTTTAGCAGCAGGGAAAGACATATATACTACTGGAAATGGTTTTGATAAATCTTCTAAGTAATTATGTACACAAGTATCGTGATCTCCTTTGGCTGGATATACCCAATAATTTGTTTTTGGTATTTGAAGTTCCTCAGGAGTACCTTCTAGTCCTATATATAAACTTACATGCGCTACGGATGGATTAACCGTTTGTAAATGCTTTTTTAATTGATATTTCTTAACAATACTAGTAGGTAATAGTTTATTGTAAGTAGTGATGAGTCCGGCATTACTAATAATATTTTTCGCTAAAATTTGTTTACCATCTTTCATTTGTACACCTATAGCTTTGCCTTTATTTATAAGAACTTCATCTACTTCAGCACTTACTAATATAGTTCCACCACCAGCTTCAATAACAGGATCTATTGTTTTTACAATTTGTGAGGAACCTCCAATAGGATAACTTCCTCCATCAAAATAATGACGTGCTACGGACGCATGCATAGAAAAACTACTTTGTTTAGGAGGTAATCCATAATCGCCATATTGTCCTGTTAGCACTTTTATTAGCTCTTCATTATCGGTTATTTCTCGAAGGACTTCATAGGTGGTCTTGTCAGAATACTTATAAAATGGTTTTCTCAAGAACCCACCTGCAATTGCATTGGGTATTGTAGAAAGTGTTTTACTTATATAATAGTTTTTACTCGCTTTTACGGCTTCAAAAACAGTGTCAACATATTTATTAATTGCTTGCTCTTCCTCTGGGAAATAAGTAATCATTTGTTTTTTAAAGTTCCTTACACCTTTTACAAAATCATACTGTTTATTACCAATAATAATTTTATCGTAAACATCTCCCATGTCTTCCCATTTTAGGTCGCCATTACTTACATAGTCGAATAGTTTTTTTAAAATGCTTTTGTCTCGTTGTACATCTCCTATATAATGTATACCTACATCCCATTCATAACCTTTTCGTTTAAAAATATGAGTAAAACCACCAGCTGTATAATGCCTTTCTAAGACTAATACTTTTTGACCTTCTTTAGCAAGAATAGCAGCAGTAGCAAGTCCGCCCATTCCAGAGCCAATAATTATAGTATCGTATTTTTCTTGTAGTGTTGGTTTTTTCTTGTAGGATTGAATCATAGGGGCAGAATAGTTAAAGTTTTGTTAGTTATGGAACTAAATATACATCAATTATTCTTCCTATACCATTTCCTAGTTTAATCTATAAGTTTTTCTATTTATGATTTTGCAATTTTTTTTCTTTACAATTATATTTTCTAAGCTGATAAATAGAAAATAAACCAAGTAATAGTTCTGCTGTAATTCCAAAAATATAACCATTTGTAGGGATTCCATCTGTAATCATACTCAATCCTCGTCCTATTGCTAGAGTTAACATAAATAAGATGTTTAATTTAGTAGCTCTTTTCCAATATTGTGTTTTCCAAATACCTAAAATCCATACCAATGAAATTCCAATATATAAACCCATAATAGCTTTTAGCATATTTGAAAGGTCTATTGTATTAACTTGGATATCTAATTGTTGAGGTAGAATGGATGGTGAACCATATATAATTGCAGTTGGCACAACAATACCTAATGAAATGAGAAGATGTAAGTTTTTAATAATCCAATAGTATATTTTCATGGCCTATTTTTTAGTTCCTTAAGTGTTTTTGAAACCAATCTAATACTTCTCTGTTTACCTCTTTTTTATTTTTTGTTAAGCCATGGTTACCTTCTTTATATATTTTTAAGCGATATGGGATATTATATTTATCCAACTCTTTTGAAAGTTTAATTGGACTTGATACATTCACCCTTTTATCAGCATCACCATGTAGTATGAGGAGGGGAATATTTTTAGGAAATTTGTTTGCAAAATATAAAGCTGACCTCTTTTTTAATTCTTCCTGTTTGTTTTTCCAATAATTAGGAATAAGTGGCGCATATACATTTACTTCCATGTCAGCTCTATCAATAATTGTTAAATCTGTGGGAGCTCCACCTATTATTGCAGTTTTAATTTTACTAGTTTTGGTTAATGACAAATAGGTCATCATACCTCCGCGACTCCAACCATACATTCCAATTCTAGTCGTGTCGGCTTTAGGAAACTCTTTAACAACTTTGAGTAAGTTGAGTACATCATTAACGTCTTTTCCTCCAAATTCATCTTTTCCTTCACTTTTTCCACTTTCTCTATAATTACAACCAATGACAATGTAGTCGTTATTTGTTATTTTAGAGAACATAGGAGGGAAGAAAAGTTTATGTTTTTCTTTGGTTAATGATAAAGCGCCAAAATCTCTATTTCCTCCTCTATTAAATATAATTACTGGATATTTTCCTTCTTTTTTGGGAAATGTTGCAAACGATTGAATTTCTAAACTATCACTTAGGTAAGTAATTTCATATAATTTTACATTTTGTAAAAATTTAAATTGAGCTTTGAATTGTGTTTGTTCAGCATCTTGAAACAAACCCTTATAGTTTTTCCAATCAATTTTTTCTTTTTTTACAATTATTGATTCTTGTGAGCTACATGAAATACTAACTATAATTAGTAAATGTAGGATGAACTTTTTCATTTTATAGCAATTTTTTAATGATGATTAAGTTGGCCTAATTAAAATAGTTTTGTTTTAATGATGAGTAAGCTTTGTAATTATTGCTTCATGTTGAGGGAATAATTGTATTAATTCATCCCTTTTAGGTAAAACAAAATCGTTAAAATCAAACCCAGGGGCTACTGTACAACCTGTAAATGCGTAAGAATTTTCTTTAATAACTTCAGCAGCAAACCAATAGGTTGCTGGTACAACAAACTGTGGTTGTTCGTTATTTTCTAAATCATTTCCTATCAACACAAAAGAATAATCTCCTTTAGGAGAAATCATATGAAGTTTTAAGGTAGTGCCTTTGTAAAAGTGCCAAATTTCATCCTGATTTATTTTATGAAAAGCGGAAAATTTATCAGAAGTTAATAAGAAATAAATAGAAGTACTGTAATTTCTATCACCAACAAATTCTGAGCTTAAATTTTCATTTTTAATAATTCCGTTACTTCTATAAGTTTCATTAAAGTAACCGCCTTCTGGATGTTCTGTTAAATTGAATTTATGTATTATCTGTTGTGCTGTCATTTTTTTTCTGTTCGTTTATTTTTTTAATCAATGCTTTTAAACGTTCCTTATTACGTTGCTTTTCAAGTTTTACCTTGTTTTCTTTCTGTTTCATTAAGCGTGTATGTTTCGCTTTATTAACAGTATTTTTAGCTTTTCCTTTCCCTTTTTTAGGCATTACGAGTTTGTTTAATAGCTAATAAGCCTAAGAAAGTTATTAGTCCGTTTAAGATTAAAACAAAGAAACCAAAATCAAAATTTAATTCTGATTTACTATAGATACTTATTAGATAAGTAAGTACAGGAGAAAGTAAACAGATATAGGGAACCAATTTGTCTTTTACGTTTAGTTTGGTAAATAAACCAAAAGCATAAAGCCCTAATAATGGACCATAAGTATATCCTGCAAATTGAAATATTTTAGCAATTACACTAGCATCAGCAATAAAATATTTAAAAACTAAAATGGTTGCGATTAAAATAAATGAGAATAATACGTGTATTTTTTTACGTATTTTTTCTTTTTCTTGTCCGTCTTCTTTTTTATCAATTTCTAAAATATCAATACTAAAAGAAGTAGTTAATGAGGTTAAGGCGCTGTCGGCACTTGAGTAAGCTGCTGCTATTAATCCTAATAAGAAAAATAGGGAAGTAGCTATACCTAATTCACCGCTCATAGCTATACTTGGGAATAAATTATCTTTATGAGCATCAATACCATTTGAAGCAGCATAGTCGGTTAATAAAACTCCTAGAGCTAAAAAGAAGAAGTTAACGATAACCAATACTATGGTAAACCAAAACATATTTTTTTGTGCATCTTTTAAGTTACGACAGGTTAAGTTTTTTTGCATCATGTCTTGATCTAATCCAGTCATAACAATTGCTATAAAAGCACCAGAAAAGAATCGATTCCAAAAATAATTTCCTGCTTTAGGGTCGTCAAAAAAGAACATTTTTGATAGTTTATTTTCTGAAATATAAGAGAATAAACTTTCTATTTGCATTGCATCTTTAATCATTACAATACAAACACCTACGGCAATTAGCATGAATAAAGTTTGTAGAGTGTCTGTCCAAACAATGGTTTTGATTCCTCCTTTAAATGTATATAACCAAATTAATAAAATAGTAATAGTTACAGTTACCCAAAATGGTATTCCGTAAGCATCGAACAAAATTAATTGTAAAACATTGGCTACTAGAAATAAACGAAAAGCCGCTCCAACTGTTCTTGATAATAAAAAGAATGAAGCTCCTGTTTTGTATGAATATCTACCAAAACGATCTTCTAAATAAGTATAAATAGAAGTTAGATTTAGTTTGTAGTAGAGTGGAAGTAATACCAGTCCAATAACGGCATATCCTAATACGTAGCCGAATACCATTTGCATATAACTCATTTGTTGTCCTTCTACCCAACCAGGAACGGAGATAAATGTAACTCCAGAGAGTGACGCTCCAATCATACCAAAGGCTACTAAATACCATGGAGAAGAGTTATCTGCTTTAAAAAATGTATTGTTATTTGCCGACTTTCCTGTGATGTATGAGATAAGAATTAATACACCAAAATAGGCTAGAATAAGGAGTAATATATGTAGTGGTTGCATACCGTTAAATTATGAATTACGAATGTACTAAATTTATCATTCGCAATTCATAACTTAAATTATATAGATTATAGTTCTATAACAACTTCTGCTGTTTTTCTACGAACTTTTTTCAGGTCTTTCATATAATCATCTTCAGCTCTAAATCCAACTGGTAATACTAAAACCGATGTTAAGTTGTGTTTGTCTAAACCTAAGATTTCATCATACTTCTCTGGAATAAAACCTTCCATTGGACAAGAATCTATTTGCTCATTAGCTGCTACGGTCATTAAATTTCCTAAAGCAATATAAGCTTGATTTTTATTCCAACTTCTCAATTCTTCTGAAGTTTTATTTGCTATTGAAGAACTAAGCATTTCCTTAAATGGATTTAAAATTTCATCAGGTGTATTTCTTACTTCTTTTACCAAAGTAAAATAACTTTCAACATCTTTCACTGTGTATTCTTTAGGGATGCATAAAACCAATACATGTGATGCTTGTGCAACCTGACCTTGGTTCCAAGAGTGTTCTACTAATTGCTGTTGAAGTTTTTTATTTTGAATTACGACCATTTTAATTGGTTGTAATCCATATGAAGTAGCTGTTAAATTAAAAGCTTCTTTTAAGGTGTTTATTTGAGTTTCGGTAAGTGATTTATTTTCGTCAAATTTTTTAACAGCATAACGCCATTCTAAACTTTCTATACTATTCATTTTTTCGAATTTATTTGAGAACAAAATTACAATTGCTATTAAGAAAAATAATGATTTGTTTATTACAATAATTGATAGTTTAATCAATTTAATCTTTTATAACGATCTATAATTTTAATAAAAGTCTCTGGTTCTGGTCTTACTCTATAATTATCAGTTAAGTCTGCAAAGATAATTTTATTGTCTTCATCAGTAATAATTACAGTAGGCAACACTACATCCGAGTCGTAACCAAAAACTTGAAAGCCTGCTGGTAATCCATTTTCATGTAAAATACCTAGCTGTTTAGCTACTTTATTTTTTACATCTACTAAAAACTTAAAAGGAACGCTATGTTTTTTTGCTAAACTCTTAGTGAATTTATGAGGTTGTGAACTTACCAAAACCATAGTTGTATTTCTTTTTTCTAGTTCTTTATATTGAGCAACGACTTCTTTAATTTGTGCCATACATAATGGACACCAATTTCCTCTGTAGAATAAAAAGATTTTAAAATCACCTTTTAAATCTTTTAGCGTAATTTCTTCTGAGTTTTCGTTTTCTAATACAAAGTCAGGAAGTGTTTTACCTTCTTGCAAAATGCTTGTATCTCTTGAATTAAAGGAAGAATACCAAGTTAAATAAGCTAACCATCCTAAGGCCAAACCAACAGAAATAACCAATGTTTTTTGCTCAAAATTGAAAAGATTCAGAGCAAACCCAATAACAATAAATGTTGAGTAGAAACTTAAGTTTTTGGTTGTTCTTGCTACTGGTTTTATAAATAACATAGCAAAGAAAATAACTACTGTAATTGAAGAAATTAGTAAGCCTATATTGCTACTATTAAAGTTTGCATTAGCGATTGTTTTTATAAAAATAATCAAAGCGAAAACTGGAAATGCGCTGATAAAAAGCGATTTAGTGAAATTTTTCATATCTTAATAGTCGTAAAAGAATTGCTAATTTACGGTTATGAAAGAGGAATTTCTACATTTTTTGTGGCAATACAAATTATTTAATATAACTAATTTGAAATCAGTTCACAATGAAAGTATTCAGATTGTTAAATCGGGTATGCATAATAAAAACTCTGGACCAGATTTTTTAAATGCTCAGTTAAAAATAAACCATCAATTATGGATTGGTAATGTTGAAATTCATATCAATTCCTCCGATTGGTATGCGCATAAACATGAAGAAGATGAAAATTACGATGCAGTAATTTTACATATTGTTTGGAATCATGATGCTGAAGTGTTTATGAAAAATAACTTACCGCTTCCTACTTTAGAACTTAAAGAATTAGTTCATGAAAATGTGATGAAAAATTATGAACAGCTATTTTCAAAACAACTACAATGGATTTCTTGTGAAAATCAAATTGTAGATGTTGATGCATTTTTAATTAAAAATTGGTTAGAACGATTATACTTTGAGCGATTAGAGAATAAATCGATTTTAATAAAAGAATTGTTAGCGAATTCTAAAAATGATTTTGAAGCAGTTTTGTTTCAGTTGTTAGCTAAAAACTTTGGATTAAAAGTGAATGGAGATGCCTTTTTACAATTGGCGAAATCATTTGATTTTTCGATTCTACAGAAGGTTAGATTTAATGAATTTCAGTTATCTGCTTTGTTGTTTGGTCAAGCAGGTTTTTTTGAAGAAACTGTTGAGAATGAATATTTCTTTAGTTTAAAGAATGAGTATGATTATTTAAAACATAAATATCAATTAACCTCCATTCATAATAAACAGTTTCAATTCTTTAGAATGCGTCCCAATAATTTTCCTACAATACGGATAGCACAACTGGTTGCATTATTTCATAAATACCAAAATTTATTTTCTAAACTTTTAGAGTTAAATAGGAAAGAAGATTTTTACGATTTATTATCTGTTGAGGTTAATGCTTTTTGGCAAGCACATTATACATTTGAAACAACTTCAAAAAAGCTAACAAAAAGGTTGACAAAGTCATTTATTGATTTACTTCTAATCAATACAATTATCCCCTTAAAATTTGTGTATGAACAATACAAGGGAATATTGAATGAAGAAGAGATTTTAAAACTAATACAGCAGATAAAACCAGAGAAGAATTCAATAATATCTAAGTTCTCTGACTTGAAATTGATCGCTAAAAATGCATTTGAAAGTCAAGCTTTATTAGAACTTAGAAATAATTTTTGTGTAAAGAAACGTTGTATAAATTGTGCTATTGGAAATAATTTACTTAAAAAACATATTTAGTTAGTAATTAAAAAAGGAGCTTTGTACATATACATTTCATTATCATCAATCATAACTTTTTCAAAAACATCAGTATTGTTTTTAGTATGAAAATCAATTAACTCATTAATTTCTAATACCGATGAAATACAAATATCTTCGTCTTCAAAAAAGTCTACCCATTCGTCTCTGGTTTTGTTTGAGAATAAATTTTCCAGTAATGTTTTATCAAATGCACCAGTAATTAAATCAAACTGATTATTTGTTTTCCAAGAAGGTTCATCTATTTTATCACAGAAAGAATTCCAAAATTTAGTTTCCAAGGCTCCAAGCGCAATCCATTTTTTATCGGCACATTCATAAACATTATAGTTTACCATCATACCACTTAGAATTGGAGTTTTTTTATAAGATGCTCCTTGATATTCCATACCTTGTGCTATTGCATTTAAAGGCATGGTGGCTTTTGATAAATTTACATCTACATACTGTGCTTTTTGTTGTTTATGTTTGGCTAACAATGCCGTAGTACAAGCGGCAACTAACATATACGATCCACCAGCAATGTCTGCTACTTGATAGCCTGGTATAATTGGTTTTCCTTTTTCGTCTTTATTCAAATCTAATAAGCCAGCTTGTGCTATATAGTTTAAATCATGCCCCGCTTTGTTTTTAAATTTTGAGTTTTGCCCATAACCAGTTACTGAAATATAAACAATGGTTGGGTTTATTTTTTTTACAGTATCAAAATCTAAGCGAAACCCTTTCATCACTTCAGGTCTAAATTGTTCTATAAAAACATCACTTTCTTTAATTAACTCAATAATTTTTGAATAACCTTTTTCTTCTTCATAATCTATAACCAATGCTTCTTTACCATAATTTAGTGTATAAAACATCGTAGAAGTTTGCTCGATTTTTGGTTCATAATATCGAGTATAGTCCATACGTTTGGGACTTTCAATCTTAGTAACTTCAGCACCTAATTGTTTTAATATTTGTGTGCCTAATGGACCTGGTAATAATCGTGAAAAGTCTATAATTTTTATTCCTTCTAATGGTAGCATAATGAACTATTCTTCAATTTTTTTAATTAACTCTTTTAAGGTGTTAGGCACTGGGATTTTTTGGTGGTTTTTATAATCAAAAACTATGATTTCATGAGTTTGTATGGCAACCAATTTATTTTGTGTGTCACTAAAAAAATATGATTTCATTATAAACCGATCTTCTTTTATTTCTTCTGTAATAGTCCCAATTTTTATAATATCAGGATATACTACTGGTGCTATGTATTTTACAGATTGAAAACCTAAAATGGGAGCAAATTCCATTTCTTCAGGAGCAGAATTGAAAAAATCGATACTTTTAAAATATTCAATACGAGCAGTTTCTCCCCATTTAACATAGGTTACATTGTTCACATGTCTAAAAGCATCCATATCGCCCCATTGGACTGTTATATAAGTTTGAATAGGAAAATCGTTAATAGTCATCATATTGGTTATTTTTTAGAGAAAATTATTTGTGATTTTTTTTCATAGCTTTTAACTTTTGAAATAGTTCTTTATATAATCCTCTAGCTATTAATAATTTCATAATTTCATTAGTCCCTGCATAAATTCTAGCTACTCTATTATCGGCATACATACGTGCTATAGGATATTCCCACATGTAACCATAACCTCCAAATAATTGTAAACATTCATCAACAACTTTACCATGCATATCGGTTGCTGAATATTTTGCCATTGAAGCACTTTCAGCAGATAATTTATGCTGTGCTAAATCTTCAATACATCTATCTACAAAAGCTTGGTGTAACTGTAATTCAGTAGCACATTCAGCCATTTTAAATTGAGTGTTTTGAAAACCAGCAATTGGTTGTTTAAAAGCAGTACGAGTTGAGGTATATGAAAGAGTGTCTTCTATAGCTCCTTGTGCGCCACCAATAGCAGAAATAGCAACAGACATACGCTCTCTAGCCAATTCAGTCATCATAATTTTAAAACCCTGTCCTTCTTTTCCAAGTAAGTTTTCTTTAGGTACTTTTACATTATCGAAAAATAATTCGCAGGTATCTTGGGCTTTCATTCCTATCTTTTTAAATGGTATTCCTTTTTCAAAACCTTCCCATTTACTTTCCATAATTAATAAAGATACTCCTTCTTCAGCTGTACCAGGATTTGTTTTTACTGCTACAACGGCCATATCGCACATATATCCATTGGTAATAAAGGTTTTTTGTCCATTAACTAAATAATGATCTCCTTTATCTACTGCAGTAGTTCTGATGGCTTGCAAATCTGATCCACAGTTAGGTTCTGTCATACCTATGGCTGTTATGATTTTACCCGTAGCCATAATAGGTAAATACTTTTTCTTTTGTGCTTCATTTCCCCATTTTAAAATATAAGGGGCAATGATATCAGAATGTAAAGAAAAGCCAGGTCCTGAAATATTTTTTCTAGCAAATTCTTCAATCATTAATGCATTAAAAGTAAAGTCTAGTCCAGCACCTCCATATTCTTCTGGCATATCCATACACAGTAATCCTAATTCACCAGCACGTTGCCAAATTTCTCTACTTACCATGCCATCTTTTTCCCATTGTTCTATTTGAGACTCTACTTCATTCGTTATAAAATCTTGTATCATGCTACGCATCATACTATGTTCTTCTGATGCGTATATTTTTCTTTCTAATAATATATTTTGTAACATTTGGATACTTTTTAGGTTAAAAAATTAATTTTTGTAAAAGATTCTATTGTTTTCAGCTTTTGAAATTTTTTCTTTTAAACTTTCTGGTAGCTTAAATCTTTCACCGTGTTTTCGAGCTAACTTTTCTGAATATGCTAAGAATTCATTAGCTCCTATATAATCTATATAAGACATAACCCCACCGGTATAAATAGGAAAACCTAGGCCTAATATTGAACCAATATCAGCATCTTTAGGTTCTTTTAAAACTCCAGATTCTAAACATTTATAAGAGTCTATTACCATGGCAAATAATAAACGTTTACCTATTTCTTCTTCATCATATTCCTCTTTTACAGGGAATATAGTTTTCCAGTTTTCCCAAATATATTTTCTCCCTTCTTTCGGGTACTCATAAAAACCAGCTCCTTCTTTTTTTCCTGTTCGTTTATGAATGGTTGTAATATCGTAAATGGTTTTTTCTAGCTTTTTTTCAAAGTCAGATAGGGTAGGGTCTTCTCCCATGATATCTAGCATTAATTTTAGATTTACCTCGTCGGAAACAGCTAATGGACCAACAGGCATTCCAATTTTTTTAGCAACATTTTCAATTACAGCAGGAGGAAGGCCTTGAGAAAGCATTGCGATTCCTTCATTAACAAATTTTCCAAAAACTCTAGAAGTAAAAAAGCCTCTACCGTCATTAACAACAATTGGAACTTTCTTAATTTTAGTAACATAATCTATCGCAGCAGCTAAGGTTTCATCTGAGGTTTCTTTCCCCACAATAACTTCTACTAGAGGCATTTTGTCCACTGGTGAAAAGAAATGTAATCCAATGTATTTATCTGGTTTAACAGAAGCTTTGGCTAAGGTTGTTATTGGAATTGTAGAAGTATTAGAAGCATAAATTACTTCTGGTTTTATAATAGCTTCAGTTTCTTTAGTAACTGAATTTTTAAGTTTTTCGTTTTCAAAAACAGCTTCTATTATTAAATCACAATCGGCTAAATCTTCTACTTTATCTGTAGGTTTAATTTTTTCTAAAAGAGCATTCATTTTTATTTCGGTAGTACGTCCTTTAGCCAATTTTTTTTGCTCTATTTTTTCTGAATATGATTTTCCTCTTTCACTACTTTCTATCGATACATCTTTTAAAGCTACTTCTATACCTGCTTTAGCGGTTACATAAGCTATTCCTGCTCCCATCATTCCTGCTCCTAAAACACCTACTTTTTTATAAGAAGCTCTTTCAAAACCTTTGGGTTTAGCTTTTCCTTTAGCAGCATCACCAATAAAAATAAACGATGAACGGATAATATTTTTAGTTTCTTTAGAAAATAAAGTATCAACAAAATAACGAGCTTCTATTTCTAAAGCATTGTCTATACTTGTTGAACCTCCATGATAAATAGCACTTAATACATTTTTTATATGTGGCATATTTCCATGGGTAGTTTTGTATGCCATGGCATTTGAAACGGAATAGAATTCTGTAATTCCCGACATTTGTCCAACACCATTTGGAGTTCCCGGAACTACAAAATGTTTGTCGTCCCATGGTTGACAAGCATTTGGATTATCTAAAATCCATTGTTTAGCCAGCTTATTAATATCATCAGTTGGTTCACAAATTTGGTTTACTAATTTGTTATGTAATGCTTGTTCAGCTGTTAATTTTTTAGATTGCGTTATGAACTCAATAGTTTTTTGTGCACCTAGCATACGTAAATAACGTTGTGTACCACCAGCTCCTGGAAATAAACCTACAGAACACTCTACTAAGCCCATTTTATTTTTAGGGTGGTTTACCATAATTCTATGATGACAAGCCAAAGCTATTTCTACACCACCACCTAAAGCTAGTCCATTCATAGCTGCAACTACCGGCTTTCCTGAGGTTTCTAACAAACGCATTGCTTTGTGAGTTTCCATAAGCATATCAAAACATTCTTCACGAGACTTGTCATAATTTAAAAACCATTTAAGATCTCCACCAGCTATAAAGTCTTGCTTAGCAGAATTAATTACAATTCCTTTAACAGCAGAATCATTTACAGAACGTGTAACGGTAGTAAAGAATTCGTTCATGGTTTCTTGATTCATTATGTTTACTGGGCTGTTGGCTACATCCCATGTAATAAATGCAATTCCATCTGAGTCTATTGTATATTTTATATGTTGCATGTTTTTCTTTTAAATACGTTCAATAATAGTTGCAATTCCCATACCTCCACCAACACAAAGAGTAGCTAGTGCAGTTTGTTTATTTTGACGTTCTAATTCGTCTAAAGCAGTTCCTAAGATCATACATCCAGTTGCTCCAAGAGGATGCCCCATTGCTATGGCACCTCCATTTATATTTACAATTGAATGATCAATTTTCATGTTTTCCATTAAACGTAATGGAACCACAGCAAACGCTTCATTAATTTCCCATAAGTCAATATCGGAAGCTTCCATATTTGCCTTTTGTAAAGCTTTTTTGGTAGCTGGAGTAGGGCCTTCTAACATAATTAAAGGTTCTGAACCAATAATGCTTCCCATTTTTATTTTAGCTCTTGGTTTTAAACCTAATTTTTCGCCTACTTCTTTAGAACCAATAAGCATTAAAGCAGCCCCATCAACAATACCTGATGAGTTTCCTGCATGATGTACGTGATTAATTTGCTCTATTTCAGTATAGGTATCTAAAGCAGTTTGATTGAAAAGCATTTCACCCATTTTTTGAAAAGCAGGTCTTAAGTTAGCCAGACCTTCTAGAGTAGTCTTTTCTCGTATATATTCATCATGGTCTAGATGTGTAAAACCATTAATGTCAGTTACAGGAATGATTGATTTTTTAAAGTTTCCAGCGCTTCGTGCTGCTGTTGCGCGTTGTTGTGAAATCAATGCAAAAGCATCTAAATCTTTTCTTGAATAACCATACTTAGTAGCAATTAAATCGGCAGAAATTCCTTGAGGAACAAACTTTCCAAAGGCAGCATCTGGTTCCATTACCCATGCAGAACCGTCAATTCCCATAGGTACACGTGACATAGATTCTACACCTCCGGCAATTATTAAATCAGACCAACCTGAACGAATACGAGCAGCCGCTTGATTTACTGCTTCTAAACCAGAAGCACAATATCTATTTAAGGATACCGCTGCTAAATGATTTCCGTAATTTGCAACCTGAGCAGCTACTTTAGCTATATTACCACCTTGTTCACCAGCTTGAGTAACACAGCCTAAAATAACATCTTCTACTAAACTAGTGTCTAAATTGTTTCTTGTTTTAAGTGCATTTAATAAAGTTACTGTTAATTGAACTGGGCTAACTTGCGATAAGCTTCCTGTTTTTTTTCCAATTCCTCTTGGAGTACGGACTGAATCGTAAATGTATGCTTCCATTTTTTTTAATTTTAAAGTTACCTTGTGGTAACATTATGTATAAAAAAATATTTCTTTTAATTTTTTTATTGTGACTAAGTGGTTACAAATTTAAAATTATTTTTTACTTTTGAAAATAACTTTACATTAATTTATAGTTTAAATAGTGAATAATTTAATTTTTAGCTATTTATTTTGTTGAATTATTTGTTTTGTGGTGTTGTTTTTAAAATAATATAAATGAAGGAGTATACTACAGAAAATTTCAATTTTGATTTTTTGCATGAAAATCTACAAAATCTTTTGATAGAGGTAGATGATAATTTTAAGGAGTTAACTAAAAAAGATTTTGCAATTAAAGCTTACTATTATGTAAGAGATAAATGGCCATATAACCCTTACAGATTTAGTTTAATAGAAGAGGATTGGAAATCATCATTAATTAGCACCCAAAAAACGGGGCATTGTTTAGATAAAGCAATTATTTATATAAGTCTTTTAAGGTCGCAAGATATTCCTGCTCGTTTGGGGTTAGCTAAAGTGAAAAATCATATTGCAGTTGAAGATATAGTTGAAAAGTTTGGAAACGATGTGTTAGTTCCTCATGGTTATGTAGAGCTTTTTTTAAATGATAATTGGGTCAAGGCTACTCCTGCATTTAATCAAAGTTTGTGTGAGAAGTTAGGTGTAAAAGCGTTAGATTTTGACGGAGAACACGATTCTTTATTTCAAGAATATGATTTAAGCGGTAATGTCAATTTTATGGAATATTTGGAAGATTATGGTACGTTTAAAAATGTGCCTTTGCCTTATATGTTTCAACTTATGCAAGAAACGTATCCTCCATTGCAAAAAAGTGGTGTTAATTTAGGTATAGTTTTAAATCTTGCAGCTCTTTAATCTTTACTTATATTTGGTATCTCTAATAAATTAATTAAGATGAAGAGAGATAGAGCCGCAACTGAAAAAAAAATATACGATGCTTTTATTAGTTTATTGGAAAAAAAAGGTCCGCAAGGAGTAGGGATTAATGCTATAGCTAAAAAAGCTGGTGTTTCTAAAGAACTTATTTATAGATACTACGGAGGTTTAAAAGGTTTGCTTTTAAACTATGCTAAAAGTGGCGACTTTTTTAAACCTTTACATCTTGTTGATGATAAAGAAAAAAGTAGTGTTGAAGATTTAAAGCGATTTACAAAAGAAGGAACTAAGGAGTTAAGAAATAATAAAATTACTCAAGAAATTCTTAGATGGCAGCTTATTGAAAATAAGGAAGAAACAAAAGATTTATTTAAGTATACAAATAAGCAAATGGAAAAAATATTTGCTATTAATGATAGAGATTCTTCACTACAACACGCTTTTCATTTAATGATTGGTGGCTATATTTATTTTACGTTGAGTTCAAAGTTTAATAAGAAGTTTATTAATGCCGATTTATCCTCTGATGAAATGTGGGATAAATTTGATAAAGCTATTGAGAAAACTTTAGATTTATTTAACGAAGAGTAAGAGCCTCAATTAGATTGTATAAAAATAAATAGAAAAGCGATTTAGAATTTAAATTCCAAATCGCTTTTTTTGATTTATAAACTTTAAAACCTTAGTAAAGATTTTTAAATTTTTGAGGATTAGCTTCGTGCATAATCTCATAAACTTTCTCAAAAATATCTTCTGCAGATGGTTTAGAGAAATAATCTCCATCTGTTCCATAAGCAGGTCTGTGTGCTTTTGCAGTTAAAGTTTCTGGTTTGCTATCTAAATGTTTGTAACCATTTTGGTTTTCTACAATTTCTTGTAATAGATATGCAGAAGCTCCACCTGGTACATCTTCATCTACTACTAATAAACGATTTGTTTTAGCAAGAGATTTTACAGAATCATGATTTAAATCAAAAGGCAATAAACTTTGAGCATCAATAATTTCAACATCAATACCAACCTGCGCTAAATCTTTAGCAGCTTCTTCTACAATTCTTAAAGTAGAACCATAAGATACAATAGTAATATCTGTTCCTTCTTTTATAGTTTCAACAACTCCAATAGGTGTTTTAAATTCCCCTAGGTTTGTTGGTAATTCTTCTTTTAAACGATATCCATTTAAACATTCTACTACTAAAGCCGGATCGTCTCCTTCTAATAAAGTATTGTAAAAACCTGCAGCTTTGGTCATGTTTCTTGGAACTAATACATGAATTCCTCTAACATTATTAATAATTCCTCCCATTGGAGATCCAGAGTGCCAAATTCCTTCTAAACGGTGACCACGTGTTCTAATAATTAATGGCGCTTTTTGCTTTCCAAAAGTACGGTAACGAAGTGTTGCTAAATCGTCACTCATAATTTGTAAAGCATATAATAAGTAGTCTAAATATTGAATTTCAGCAATAGGACGTAAACCTCTCATTGCCATTCCAATACCTTGTCCTAAAATAGTTGCTTCACGAATTCCTGTATCAGAAACTCTTAATTCTCCATATTTTTCTTGAAGCCCTTCTAATCCTTGGTTTACATCACCAATATAACCAGCATCTTCTCCAAAAATTAAAGTTTCTGGGTACTTCTTTAAAATAGCATCAAAATTATCACGCATTATAATACGTGCATCTACTAACTTTTTTTCTTTTCCATAAGTAGGAGCTTCAGAGCTAATATTTTGTGTAGCTAGTTCTGTTTCACTTAATAGGTGAGCAGAATACTTTACTGCTGCATTATCAATAGCTGCTTTAATAAAGTTTTGTAACTCTATTTTTTCAGCAAAATTTTCATCTTTTAAATAACGTAAACTTTTACGAGTAGCAACTAAAATATCTTTTCTAATTGGTTCAGCAATTCCAGCTAAGTCATTTTTATATTTAGTAATAAATGAACTATTGTTACTTTTATTGGCAACTCTTTCAAGTAACTCTACAGCTGCAGCTACTTCAGCTTTTATTTCATTAGTATAAGCACTCCATGCATCACGTTTTGCTTTACTAACTTCTTTTTTAGCTTCTTTATCTATCTTAATTAATTCTTCTTCTGATTCTATGAATTTTAAGGTACCACCTTTTTCATCTTGTAATTCAAATTCTAAAATCCATTTACGCATTTGAGCTATACAATCAAACTCTTGCTCCCATTGTAAACGCTCAGGTGATTTATATCTTTCGTGAGATCCAGAAGTAGAATGTCCTTGTGGTTGTGTTAATTCTTTTACGTGAATTAATACAGGAATATGTTGTTCTCTCGCAATTTTTGATGCTTTATTATAAGTATCAATTAATTGTACATAGTCCCAACCGTTTACCACAAAGATTTCATAACCGTTTGTATCGTTTTCTTTCTGGAACCCTTTTAAAATTTCAGAAATACTTTCTTTAGTTGTTTGGTGTTTAGCGTGTACCGAAATTCCATATTCATCGTCCCAAACATTCATTACCATTGGTACTTGTAAAACTCCAGCAGCATTTATTGTTTCGAAGAATAGCCCTTCTGATGTACTTGCGTTACCAATTGTACCCCAAGCAACTTCATTTCCTTTATTTGAAAAATTCGTCTGATTTTCTAAACCTTTTACATTACGGTAAATTTTAGAAGCTTGAGCTAAACCTAATAAACGAGGCATTTGACCTGCTGTAGGTGAAATATCTGATGATGAATTTTTTTGAGCAGTTAAGTTTTTCCAATTACCATTTTCATCAATAGAATGTGTAGCAAAATGACCTCCCATTTGACGTCCAGCAGACATTGGTTCTACGTTTATATCAGTATGTGCATATAAACCTGCGAAAAATTGTTGTGGAGTTAATTGATCAATAGCCATCATGAAAGTTTGATCACGGTAATAACCAGATCGAAAATCTCCATTTTTAAAAGCTTTTGCCATTGCTAATTGTGGCACTTCTTTACCGTCACCAAAAATTCCGAATTTTGCTTTTCCTGTTAAAACTTCTCTACGTCCTAATAAACTACATTCTCTACTAATACGAGCAATTCTATAGTCGTTTAAAACTTCGTTTTTAAAATCTTGAAAAGAAAGTTGTTGAGTGTTAGCTACTTCGGTCTTTTGCGTCATAATCATCTAGTTTTGGTATCGACACAAAGATAGTTTTTTTAGTTGAAATTTAAAAATTTCAATTTTTATTGAATATTCTTCAAAAAAAAAGATAAAAAAGAGATTTTGTTGAAGTATTTATAATAATCCTCTTCTTAAAAAGTTATAAATTCTGTCAATATTTGTAGTAACTATAAATCTAATTTTGGTTGGATATGCTTTTTTATTCACTTCAAATCCCTCATTTGTGTAAATAGGGAAGTAGAATTCGAAGATATTTGGCACTAAGTTTAAACGAATTCCATTTTCGTAAAAGAATTTTGGTGAAGTGTTTTTGTTTTTTAGCATGGCAAAATCGTTATAGATTTCTGCCCATCTCCATACACTTACACTAGTATTTATTGAAGTTATTAATTGATTAGCAAATTGCGGTTCACTAAATTTAGATTTAAAACCTCCTTGACCAATAATAAATTGTTGACTGAATATTCCTTCGTTTTCTGAACGTCCAAATAAGTTTTGTTCAAATAAATAATCTGATCCTCGATTTAAGCCAAAACTGAAATAATCTCCATCTGATGTATTAGATATAAAATAACCTCCAAAAAAACGAATATCAAAACTTTGATTTTCAGAGAAAAATCTTCGATAACGTATGTCAGTTGAAATTTTAGTAAAGCTAGAATTAAATTCAGTATTCAAAGCATATAAAGTTCTATTAACTGCATCAAAATTGGAATGGATATATCTAAAATTAATAACGTTGTATTTGTCGCGATCAGTTTTAGGTTCATTAGGCAGTACTTCTTTATTAACTCTAACCATACGAGCAATTAAAAGTCTCAAGCCATTTTCACGAAGTGAATTTCTTCTAAATTGAAAACTTACAAAAGGAGAGAAGGTGTTGTATTCTAATTCTGGAGCATAATGAAAATTACTACCTCTTACACCGTAACGTATTTTATATATTTTTGATTCTTTTAAGAAATGATTGTAGGAAAAAGAAAAAGAGCCTGTAAAATTTCTACTTCTTGTGCTAAAGTTTGGAGTTAGTCGAAATTCAAAATTATGATTTATTACAGATTGATTGTTAATATCAACTCCAAGTATAAGTCCATCATATAAATTGTATTTAAAATCTGGAAAATAAAACAACTGATTATAATAGGGGTTTTCTACATCTTTAAAGAAACGAAATTGTAGAGGCTTATTGATAAGGCTATTGTTGGTTTTTCTAAAATTATCCAAAGAATTATATTCAGGATAAATGTTTTCATAATTTAAAGCTAGTTTATTAAAATCACCTTTTTTTATTTTAATAGTCTTAGTTGAATCGATACCATCAAACCATTTTTTATATTTTATCTTTTTTTGATTAATTCCATAAAGAGCAACTGGTGCCGAAAAGCTTCTTTTATTTTTTATGGTTACCTCTAGAGAATCTTTGTGACTAGCTTCTTTAATTTTGTCTATTTTGTAGTCTATCTTTTTATTTGTTTTGATATAGTCATTAAAAAACCAATCTAAATTTTTAGAAGTGTTTTTTTGAAGAACTTGAGCAAAAAGTTTACTGTTACTTAGTTTTAATTGTTGTTTGAAATAATATTCCTTTAATGAGTTTTTTAAAGTATCGCCACCAATATAATCTTTAAGGTAAAGTAATCCCAAACCTGCTTTATATTTACTAACAATTTTTCTGTTAAAATTAGAGAGAGAATCGGCAGGTATATCTAATGCTTGATCGTAAAATTTTCGTGCACTGAATTGATAAACAAAAGAGTATTTATCATTTTGTTTAAGTTTAGCGATGTTATACGTTTTTATTGGCCAATATTTTGAGTACTTTCCTAATACGGTAATTTTTGGATAATTTTTTTTGATATACTCCATCATCAAAAAAGTTTGTATACCATCAGTAAGCCAATAATCATTTCGTTGATTTAAAATTAATACATCATCAATATATTTTTTTGTAAGAGCTTTAAAAAAGTTTATTTCCCATCTAAAATTCTTTGGAAAAGGTTTTAACCATCTTGGGAGTCCATAAATTTCATGTAATGAGTTTTTATTAGTAGTATTTGCGTCAACAAAAATTTCTGTGTGTGGGTGTTTTCCTAAATAACTTTCAATAAATTTAATCTGCTGATTGATTATTTTAGTGGTAGTTTCACTTGGAATGCTTTTTATAAAAGCATCTGTTTTAATTTCCTTATCCTTTGTTTTAAAAGATTTAAATCTACTTATAGAATCGATATTTATGATGATATCTTTTTTTCTTTTTCCTATTAAATAATATTCTGTATAATTTTCTTTTGGGGTTTTATACTGATATAAATTACTCTCAACTGTATATTTTTGAGGGACATCAATACTTATTTTATAGTCGCTAAGGTCTTGATATAAATCGTCAATATTTAGGTTACTCATTAACTGCCATTTTTTATTATAAATAGCAGGTATTATATGCCAAAAACGTAGATGGTATCCAGATTTTGTTTTTCCGTAACCAGTATACTTTGAGTTGGGAATTTTAATTGTATAAGTAGTTGATAAAACAATACTGTCTTTTGGGTTCAGCGTATTATTTAAAAGAACTTCGATGATATCTGGATGAGCTGTTTTTTCTTTAAAGGAAACTTGTTGATAGTTTACCGTTAAGTTTTGAATTTTAGTAAACCCTCTATCTTTTTTTTTAGAAAAGTAGAATTCTTTTTTATAATCCTCAACAAATCTTTTACCTAATGGAGTTTCGTTATTTCTAAAGCTATTAGCCCAATTATGTAAGAAAATAGAGTTTAATTTTTTTGAAGACTTATTGTAAAAAATAGTTTTTTGTTGAATTTTGAGTAAGTCTTTTTCAACATCTATTTTTGCATTAATTTCTATTGAATTTGTTTGTGCTGTTAAAGAATTACAGAACAAATAAAAGAAAGGCAAAAAGAGTAGCAGTTTCTGTTTCAAATTGAAAATAAAAAAAACTCGTTGAACATTCAACGAGCTTTAAATATAAATATTTTTTTTAGAAGTTTGGCTTTAAATCATACTTAGCGTAGAATTTATTAAAATGTTCAACAGCTTCATCAGCAGTATCTACAACTCTAAATAAGTTTAAGTCTTTCTCACTAATATTTCCTTCTTCTAATAATGTATTTTTGATCCAGTCTAATAATCCACTCCAGAATTTCTTACCTACTAAAACAATCGGGAAACGTCCAATTTTATTAGTTTGAATTAAAGTAATAGCTTCAAAAAGTTCATCCATTGTACCAAATCCACCAGGCATAACTACAAAACCTTGTGAATATTTTACAAACATTACTTTACGAACAAAGAAGTAATCAAAGTTTAAGTTTTTATCATGGTCAATCCAAGGATTGTCATGTTGTTCGAAAGGAAGTTCAATATTTAAACCTACCGAAGTACCATTTCCTCTATCTGCTCCTTTATTACCAGCTTCCATAATTCCTGGTCCACCTCCAGTAATTACACCAAATCCATTTTGAGTTAATTTAAAAGCTACTTCTTCTGCTAATTTATAATAAGGATGATCTGTTTTTGTTCTAGCAGATCCAAAGATAGACACACAAGGACCTATTTTACTTAACTTCTCATATCCTTCAACAAACTCAGACATTATTTTAAAAATAGCCCAAGAATCATTTGTTTTTATTTCGTTCCAAGTTTTTTGTTGTAATTTCTCTCTAATTTTTCTGTCATCGTTCGGACTCATACTCATTATCTTTTATATTAATGTAACAATTTACGTTGCTTAAAAATTACTTTTTTAGCAAGCTTGCTAATTTAGTTATTTTCTATAATTAAAGACCTCTTTATTTAATAATATTTCTAAGTTGGTAGAAAAAGCGTTCTATCAAACGTAAATCTTCAGTTACAATATTTGCAGTTCCTTTCATTTCTTGTCTGAAAGCTATTTTTTTATCATAAGTTGTTTTTAAGTCCTGAGGTAAGTTTACATCTATTAAATAGTTTCCTTGTTCGTCAGGTATTGGAGATATTGAATTGATAGTTCCATTTAATTCTCCAAACTCATCCGATGGATAGTTTAATAGTTTGATTTGAACCCTTTGACCTTTTTTTATTTTTCCTGAATTGGCAGCAGGAGCTTTTATCTTTCCTATAAACGAGTTGTCTTCTGTAGGAATTACAATAAAAATTAATTCTCCTGTTTTTACTGTTTGATTTTTATTCCAAAATGATAAAAAAGATACTTTTCCATTGATAGAAGAAGTTAATGCATATTGTTTCTCCCAATCTCTTATAGCCTTTTTTAAATGTAAAAATGATTGAATTGCCTTGTTTTTTAAACGGACATCGTTTTGTGTTTTCTTTATAGAGGTTCCTTGTAAGTTTTTTGCCGAATTACTAATCAATTCTCTAATTTGTGATATGGAAGTCTCTAAACCTTTATAAGCTTTTTCTGAAAGTAGATAATCCACATCTTTTTGTTCTTTTTCTTTAGCAGAAATTACTCCTTCTTCATATAAACCTTTACTTCTTTCAAGGTCTTTTTTTTGGATTTCTAATTTCTTTTGATCTATTTTCTTTTGAGATATTAAAGTTGCTAATCTACCTTTTGCTTCTATTAATGAAGTTGTATTGGCAAAACTTTCAGATTTGAAAGGTGTTAGTTTTTCATTTAAAAGATATTCTGTATAATCGTTTTGAAATTGAGAAAAGCTACTTGTAATGTCACCTAATAATAAAGGAGGAAACTCTTCAATAGGAAAAGAAAACTTGTCCTTGTCTCTGTTAATAGTATCTAGAGTGTTTTTTAATAATAAAACATCTTTATAAGAAGCGCTATTTTCGATTACAGCTAGCACTTCATTTTTAGAAACATTTTTCCCTTCATTAGCTAAAAATACTTCAAACTGTCCTGTTGATTTAGCATATATTTTTTCAGGAGGAAATGATGTAGTAACCATAACCTCTGAGGTAATTACATCAGGGTATTTTACAAACCATGAGATGAATAAAAGCATAAGAATTAATGCTAAAAACAAAGTGTTTCCCCAACGTATCATCCAATTGGGTACTTGGCTTAATATTTCTTGTACTTCCTCACTACGAATTTCTATGTCTTCTATTTCTCTTGGCATATTTTATTGTTTATTTTTTAAAGAGGTGTTTAAAAAAACACCTCTCATAAATTTATTCAATTAATGGAGTTTAAAACTTTACGAGTTTTTTCTCCTAAGATTTCGGGGAAACAAACATAACTAAAAGATAAACGATATTGAAATTAACAATAACTACTATTTTATTATGTTTTTGAATTTTAAAATCTCCATTTTACGAGCTTTTGCTCAGTAAAGGACAAAAGAAGTGATTATTTGAAAACTACGTTTCCACCACCAATGCCTCCACCGCTAACAGTACAGTGTTGACCATAAACATCATCACCATAACCACTGCAATCTTCGCTTGATCCAGTTACACATGCTCCACAGCCCCAAGCATTACAACATTGATACCCTCCATGAGCTAAAGATAATCCTCCATTAATTGCTTTTTGATCTGCTTTATTTAAAGCTTTTCCTAAGTTTAAAATTGATTTTTTCATTTTTAAATAATTAAAAAATTGATTAAACCCTTGATCATTTAAAGACACTCAAGGTTTGTGTCTATTCCTCGCGAGAGAATATCTTTATATAATGTTATTTACCTAAATCTAGTTGGTTTTTAACTAAGTGGTAATAACTTCCTTTTAATTTTATAAGTTCTTCATGTGAACCTTTTTCTATAATATTTCCTTTGTCTAATACAACTATTTGATGGGCATTCTTTACTGTACTTAATCTGTGAGCAATTACTACAGCTGTTTTGTTAGCAAAAAATGTATTTAACTTCTCCATAATCACCTTCTCATTGTTAGCGTCTAAAGCTGAAGTTGCTTCATCAAAAAATAAAAACTTCGGATTTTTGTATACAGATCGTGCAATTAATAAACGTTGCTTTTGCCCTGTACTTAATCCATTTCCTTCACTACCTATTTTGGTATTGTATCCTAAAGGAAGTCCTTCTATATAATCTGAAATATTGGCTACATCAATGGCGTGAGCTAACTTTTCTTTATCTACATAATCTTCTCCTACAGCAATGTTTTTGGCAATAGAATCATTAAAAATGTATCCTTCTTGCATAACCACTCCTGAATTTCTTCTCCATTCCTTTTGTGAGATGTTCTTTAGATTGAAGTTATTAATCATAATATCTCCTTTGTCTACTTGATAAAACCCAAGTAATAATTTCATTAGTGTTGTTTTTCCACTTCCACTAACTCCAACAATAGCAGTGGTTTTATTCGCTGGTATTTCTAGTGATAAATCTTTAAGTACTGGTTCTAATCCACCTGTGTATCTGAAAGAGATATTTTTTAATGTGATAGCTGCATTGTTTGGAATATTAGTTACTTTCTCATCATTTGGATTTTCTTCATCTTCCATGTTGTGAATTTCTCCTAATCGATCAACAGATATTTGTGCATCTTGTACATCCCTCATAAAGTTAATTAGTTGAGTAATTGGTCCATTTAATTGTCCTACGATATAACTAATGGCCATCATCATACCCAAACTTATTTGACCGTCTATAACCAACTTTGCTGATAAAACTGTAATGAACATATTTTTAAGTTCGTTGATAAAGTTAGATCCCACACTTTGTGTTTGCTCTAAGGCTAAACTCTTGGTAGCTACTTTAAATAAACGAGCTTGTACATATTCCCAATTCCAACGCATACGTCTTTCAGCATTGTGAAGTTTAATCTCCTGCATTCCATTGATAAGTTCAATCACTTTACTTTGTTCTTGACTTACTTGTGAAAAACGTTTGTAGTCTAATTCTTTTCGTTTTTTGAAAAAGAAAAGTACCCATCCAAAATATAAAACACTTCCTAGTACAAAAACTCCAAATATTTGCAAGCTATAATATCCAAGTACTAAACTGAATATAATTAGGTTGAAAAAAGAGAATAATACAGTTAATGACGATGTAGTTAAGATTCTCTCAATACGTTTATGATCGTTGATTCTTTGTAATAAATCCCCAGTCATTCTTACATCAAAATAAGAAATAGGTAATTTCATTAATTTGATAAAGAAATCGGATATTAAAGAAATATTGATTCTGGTACTTAAATGTAATAAAATCCAACTTCGAATAATTTCTAAAGAGGCCTTTCCAATAAATAGAAATAGTTGAGCAAATAGAATAAGGTAAACAAAATTTAAATCTTGATTTTCAATACCAACATCAACAATACTTTGTGTTAAAAACGGTAGGATTAATTGTAATAAACTTCCAGCTAACAATCCTATAATTAGCTGTACAATAAATTTTTTGTATTTGAACAAGTATTTGAATATGAAAGAGAATCCAAATTTTTCGTCTTCTTCAAATTCTTCGCTATAAAACTTAGGAGTAGGTTCTACTAGTAGAACAATTCCTTCTTCAGTGTTTTCATCAGCATTATTACCTATCCAATGTTGTATGAACTCTTCTTTAGTAAAAGTAATGAGTCCATGGGCAGGATCGGATATATAAACGGTATCTTTTTTTATTTTATAAAGTACTACATAATGGTTTTTATTCCAATGTACAATACAAGGTAATGGCGCTTCTAATAATTTATTATAAGCAAGTTTTACCCCTAAAGATTTAAAACCTATAGATTCAACAGCTTCACTTAAACCTAATAAACTACTACCTTCTCTAGTGGTTTCACTTAAGCTTCTTAACTGTTGTGTGTTAATTGTTTTACCATAGTGTTTGGCTATGATTTTGATACATGTTGGCCCACAATCCTTGGCCTCGGTTTGTTTATAGTTTGGAAATTTTTTCATACGATTTCAAATATCGAGAAGATATTTTTAAAATCTATTTTCTTAGAGTATAAATTTTAAATGTTTTTATAAAAATTCATCCCTTTTTTGAGTAAATAAAAAAAGAAGTTGAATTAAGTTGTCAATGTCTTATTTTTAGAAGTACTTTTATTCAATAAGAAGAATATGAGTGTGGATAATAACAATTTTAAAAGTCGAGTTTTATTATCTGTTCATAATCAATATATTGAATAAAAGTTACTTGTTTAATAAAATCTTTTAAAAGGATAAGCTTCCGTCGCATAAAAGACCTCCAGGCCCAGGAACTCCAAAGATTTGACAAAAACGAGAGGTGTTACAACAACCTGTACCACAATCTTCATGTGATTCACAAAATTTTCTACCTCCATTAATTTGTTTTTGCTCTAATTTATTTAAAGTTTTTCCTAGATTTAAAATTAATTTTTTCATGATTAGTATTTTAGAGATGTTATTTTATAGCAACACTAGGACATGCATTCCAACACTCTTCAATAGAAGAAACTTGCCCCACATATCTTCCGTTACAATAACAAGGAAAACTAGGGCCAATTGTACCTCCATTAATTTCAGTTTGTTCTACTTTGTTTAAAGTTTTACCTAGCTTTAAGATTGATTTTTTCATAATTAATATTTAAAGAATTACTTTTGCGGCGAACATTTAAAGACACTCACCTTTGTGTCTATTCTTCGCGAGAGAATTTTGTTCTAATTCAAAGCCCTTTTTTAGGGCTTTGCTTTTTTAAGTTATTTCTATGATACCGTTTTCAATGGTATAACAACTTGACTATTTTCTTCTAAGTCTTCTATAAAGAAGATTAAATCTGTTCTGTTGTATTCTTTTGGAAACGATTTTCCATTGATTAAAATTTCTGGAGTAAAATTGATTGCATTCTCCTTACACCAAACATTTTCTTTTTCTAATTCAGCAATATAGGTTGTAGCATCTGTACATGCTCCCCATTTTTGAATCCATACAGAAGGCTTTTCTCCACTATAAATCTCATCCATTGCTTGTAAACACTGCGGTGCTCCTTGTATATTATAAATTTCAAGTAAACGACTTGTGATTTTTACCACATCACTAGTACTGTCTTTAGTACTGATATTGAAACGGATGATTATTTTTACATTGTTTTGATACCTGTTTAAAATAGCATCTACATGTTCATGCACAGGCTTACAATGTCCACAAAATGGATTGGTAACAATTACGATTTCTAATCTTGAATTTGGGTTTCCAAAAACAATTTCTTTGCTATCGTTTAGTTGGGTGTTTAATTGTGGGGCTTTTTGTAATAAACTCTCAAATAAGGTATAGTTTCTTTTGAACTTTACATTTTCAATCTTTTCCTTTTTTAATTGATTCACATCTGTGATTAATGGCTTTATGTAGAACCAAGTTAACCAAGTAGCTACCGCTACAAAACCAAATAGCACAAGATCTGTAAGTATGAAATTACTGATATAAGTATTAGTTAACACAGGAACCAAAGCTTGTAACCATAGCACTCCAACTATAGTTAAACATAATAAACACCATTTTTTTACTACTGCATATTGATAGTATATTGAATATAGTGTAACTGGAATAGCTATTAAACTTATAGTATATGAAATAACAGGGTTTGTTATTTGAAGGAATGTTAAACTCGTTAACCCAATAAAATATAGAATACTAAAATCACTTAATTTATATCCTTTAATAATCTCAGCTCCTTTAGAGGTTAAAACAGCATCACAGTCCTTTTTGTCATCAGCTCCAGAACAAAAAGCATCACCAATAGAGGTTTTTAAACCTAACTCTTGTTTTACAATAGCAATACTAGTTACCAATCCTACAACAGAAAGTAATAAATAAGCAACTGTATATAAAGAAGGTGTACTTTGATAAACCATAAACAGTGCTAACAATGATAACGCTCCTAGTGCAAGAACGCTTGTTATATTTGAAGATGTTTTAGCAGAAGTACTTTCTTCTGTTTTTTCAACAGCAACAATAATTCCTGTAAACTTTTGAAGAAAATCACTTTCTGAAAGTTTTTCTTTTTTATTATCTGAATCATACAATGTATAATCCAGTTTTTTTCTTTCAACAACAATTAAGTCTTTAACTTTTTCTGTAGTTACTTGTGCTATAAAACAATCTGGTAATTGTAATAAGGTTTCTGTATTAACAGGTACATCGGCAGCAACATTTTCTATATTGAAGTGATCTAAAACACCAGTTATGGCATGTAAACTTGGATAAGAAGGATGACTTTGGATTTGAAATGATAATTCTTCTTTATCAAATGATATGCGATTTTTTTGTAATAATCTCTGTACTAAATTGATTAATGTGTCTTTCAAGGATTTTAAGGTCTTGTTGGTTATTTAAATAAAATGAGTTGTTAACGAAAGTAATTGAGAATGAAGTGTATTTTAAGATTAATTCATATTTGATTGTAATTGTTTCATAACCGAAGAATTTAAATAATTATTTGCATTATGTTGTGTATGAATTCAATAGATTCTAAGAGTTGTAACTAAATATTAATAATATGGTCTTTATTAATATAATCTTAAAATGAAAAAGTGAATAGAGGAATTGGAGAGAAAATAATTAGCTTTGTTGTCTTGTACCCCGAACAATATGAAAAGAAAAATAATAATAATATGTTGCTTAATAGTTATTTCATGTAAGAAAACTCAAGAAAAAGTTTTACCAAAATCACCTAGTTTTTTTAATAATAAAATAAAAAGAAGTATTCCTAAAGATTCGTTAGAACTTTATTTAAATCTATTGAAGAGTATTCCTAAAGGTAATTTATCCGATTCATTAAAAGCTGAGTTTTATTATACTTCTGGAAAATATGATATTCGTTTAAAAGAGTACGATTCAGCGATAAGTAATTTTAATAAAGCAACCTCTTTCTCAGAAAGTAAAATAAAATCCAATAGAGAAGTTTTATATTTTAGAGCTTTAAGACAAACGTATTTTACGTACAAAAATGATTATTTAAATGGAGAAGGAGTAAATGAAAAGCTACTATCTCTATTAGATAACAAAGATTATAAGAATAAAGCCTATGTGTATTATTTTAAACAAATTGTTAAAGCAAAATTAAAACAATTTAAAGAGGCGTTAATAGCAAGTGATTCAGCTACGACAATGCTTTTAAAAGTAGGAGACACAACTAATTATGTAATGGCGAAGATAGGAAGATCTACCATTCTTAGCAGTTTAAATGAACAGAATAAAGCCATTGAGGAATTAAAAAAGACCCTTAAGTATGAGGATAATTTGAAAACAGCAGCAAGGTATGAACTATATGGAGCATTAGGTTTTTATTATTATAATAATGATTTATTTCATAAAGGGATTTCTGCATTTGAAAAGGCGTTAGCTTTTTCGAAAAATTTACCATCTTATTTAACTAAAACTAGACAAGCTAACAGTTATTTAAATTTATCTAAATCGTTTATAAGATTAAAAAAACTTGATTTAGCTCAAAAATATATTGACTCTATTTATGATTTAGGTATAGAGGACATTGGTTTTACAAATCAAAGAAGTGTTTTGAAAACTAACTTGGAAATTTTATCAAAAAGAGGAAAAGGTATAGATGAAGTTTTAGCACAATTAGATTCAATAAATGATTTTCAAGAGAAAAGCTATGCAAATAGGATGAATAGTGAGTTAGAAGCTTTAAAAAAATCTCATCAAAAAGAAATAATCTCTGAAAAGGCTAGGGAAGAGGCAGAAATTAAAAGCCTTAAACTAGAAAGAAATCAATATATATTGACCTTGTTATTATTAATAGCTATTGTAACAGGAGTATTAATTTTGAACTTGTACAGGCAAAGAAGATTTAAAATAGAGCAACAGAATTTTTTATTACAACAGCGATTATTACGTTCTCAAATGAATCCCCATTTTACGTTTAACAGTTTAAGTCTAATAAAAAATACGATAGAAGAAGATAGCGAGAAGTCAATAAGATATATTCAAAAGTTTTCTAAGCTATTAAGATCTATATTTCAAAATTCAACAAAAAATTATGTGCCTATTGAAGATGAATTAGAGTCATTGCAGAATTATATAGAATTACAACAGTTTAGATTTCCAGAGAGATTTGATTATAGAATTGAAAATAAGATTGACACTGAAGATGAAATTTTAATTCCACCGATGCTGTTACAACCCTTTGTAGAAAATGCAATCATTCATGGATTTAGAAAGAGTGACTCAATAGGAAGTCTTTTAATTCAGCTTCAACTTTCTAAAAAGTATATTAATTGTGTTATTGACGATGATGGAGTTGGTATAGATGAAAATAATATTGACAATAGATCATCAGTTAAATTAATAGATGAGTTTTTAAGAAAAATGACAGGTAAAGGAATTGTTATTTTGAATAAAAATACAGTGGCGAAAAAAAATAAAGAAACAGGTACTAGAGTAGAATTAAAAATCCCATATAATATATTTTAAGCATGTTAAAAGCACTAATTGTAGAAGATGAAAGGCACGTAAGAGAAAATTTGAAAAAAAGGGTATTCCAAGATTTTCAAAATGAAATATCTATTGTTGATGAAGCTATTTCAGTAAAAGAAGGAATAGAAAAAATAAAAAGGTACAAACCTCAATTAGTTTTTATGGATATTGATCTTGGAGATGGTACAAGCTTTGATATTTTATCCTCTTTAGATGAAATTAAGTTTAAAATAATTTTTATTACTGGTTTTGACTCGCATGCTATAAAGGCTATTAGATTAGGAGCTTTAGATTATTTATTAAAGCCTATAGATGAAGATGAATTTAAAGAAGCAGTAAGTAAGGCAATAGATACTGTAGAAAAAGAAAGCACTAATGGGAGTTCTATAAATATTGCCAACCATTATTATAGAGAAGGAGAGCATCGTAAGATTGTTTTAAAGACTTTAGATACTCAACATTTAGTTTCTTTTGAAGATATTCTCTTTTGTAAGTCAGAAGGGAATTATACAACATTTTATCTTTTTGAAGAGAAAATAGTTATTTCTAAACCAATGAAAAAAGTTGAAGAGTTACTTGATAAACAACGATTTATTAAGTGTCATCAATCATTTGTCGTAAATAAAGCATATATAACAAAATATACAAATGATGGATTTTTAATAACTAAAACAGGTGAACAAATTCCAGTTGCTACGAGAAGAAAAGATATGGTTTTAAAAACATTGTTTTAAGAAAATAAAAACGAATTTGAATTTATTGCAAGCGAATTTGAACTGTTTGGTTTAACTTAATATATCGAATGTATTTTTGAGGAAATAATCAAAAAAAAAAGAATATGAAGTTTTTAAAACTGCTTTTTTTTGTATTAGTTGTTTGTATTTCTTGTAACGTAAATAATGAAGAAATAGAAATAATTGAAAAAGAACAAAATAGGGCAAACAGAAGTAATTTAAAGCCTTTTCAAGCTTTCAATAATCAGGAAGTAGAACAATTAATGTTTATGACATCTTTTTTAATAGGTAAAACGCTTATTGAAAATGAGGCTGCAAGGGATTATTTTTATAATCTTATTGCAGATTCTAGTATAACAGAAATAAGGTTGTCTGATATTATGGATGATAATGTTATTGATTCAAATCCATTTGAAATAGAGTTTCATAAACAGTTTAATAAATATAATTACCATAGGAATCCACAATCTGGTGATACAGACCCTCCAACGTCCACAAGTTTAGATCCAGACCCTTTAAAGTGGGGAGGAATATTAGGAGAAAGAGTACTTTATCAATCATACCTTAATAAAATTATTAATTTAAATAATTGGGAGTTATACTTGCCTAATAAAAACACTGTATTAAGTAACGGACATACACTTACAGATTATTTCTTGAGGAATGATAAAGTTATTTGTTTGTGGAGACTTAATGAGAATATAAAAAAGATGTATAGTGATGGTCTTGTATTGTACACAGACGGTAGAGGAAGTTATTTGCCATTAAACTTTACATTATTGAATAATTTATCTTTTACGTTTATTTTGAGAGAAATTTAGACTAATAATAAATTTAATATTAAAGGGGTTAGTCAATTTTTAATTTATTGACTAAAAATTAAGAGCAACTTTTTTAAGTTGCTCTTTTAGATTATGAAGAGAGCTCTTTATTTAATAATATTTCTAAGTTGATAGAAAAAGCGCTCTATCAAACGTAAATCTTCGGTTACAATATTTGCAGTTCCTTTCATTTCTTGTCTGAAAGCTATTTTTTTATCATAAGTTGTTTTTAAGTCCTGAGGTAAGTTTACATCTATTAAATAGTTTCCTTGTTCGTTAGGTATTGGAGATATTGAATTGATAGTTCCATTTAATTCTCCAAATTCATCCGATGGATAGTTTAATAGTTTGATTTGAACCTTTTGACCTTTTTTTATTTTTCCTGAATTGGCAGCAGGAGCTTTTATCTTTCCTATAAACGAGTTGTCTTCTGTAGGAATTACAATAAAAATTAATTCTCCTGTTTTTACTGTTTGATTTTTATTCCAAAATGATAAAAAAGATACTTTTCCATTGATAGAAGAAGTTAATGCATATTGTTTCTCCCAATCTCTTATAGCCTTTTTTAAATGTAAGAATGATTGAATTGCCTTGTTTTTTAAACGGACATCGTTTTGTGTTTTCTTTATAGAGGTTCCTTGTAAGTTTTTTGCCGAATTACTAATCAATTCTCTAATTTGTGATATGGAAGTCTCTAAACCTTTATAAGCTTTTTCTGAAAGTAGATAATCTACTTCTTTTTGTTCTTTTTCTTTAGCAGAAATTACTCCTTCTTCATATAAACCTTTACTTCTTTCAAGGTCTTTTTTTTGGATTTCTAATTTTTTTTGATCTATTTTCTTTTGAGATATTAAAGTTACTAATCTCCCTTTTGCTTCTATTAATGAAGTTGTATTGGCAAAACTTTCAGATTTGAAAGGTGTTAGTTTTTCATTTAAAAGATATTCTGTATAGTCGTTTTGAAATTGCGAAAAACTACTTGTAATGTCACCTAAAAGTAGAGGAGGAAGTTTTTCAATAGGAAAAGAAAATTTATCTTTATCTCTATTAATAGTATCTACAGTGTTTTTTAATAATAAAACATCTTTATAAGAAGCGCTATTTTCGATTACAGCTAGCACTTCATTTTTAGAAACATTTTTCCCTTCATTAGCTAAAAACACTTCAAATTGTCCTGTTGATTTAGCATATATTTTTTCAGGAGGAAATGATGTAGTAACCATAACCTCTGAGGTAATTACATCAGGGTATTTTACAAACCATGAGATGAATAAAAGCATAAGAATTAATGCTAAAAACAAAGTGTTTCCCCAACGTATCATCCAATTGGGTACTTGGCTTAATATCTCTTGTACTTCTTCACTACGAATTTCTATGTCTTCTATTTCTCTTGGCATATTTTTAGTTTTAAAAGAAGAGGAATACTAGTATTCCTCTTCATAAAAATTAGACTCCGATACCGTTTATATTACATGCTTCAATTGTAACTGTACATCCACCGTTTGTTGTTGGTACACAGCAATGACCTTCACAGGTAAATATTTTGTCTCCATTCATATCAATAGTGAATTCTGGTTTACATACTCCAGATACTTCTCCTCCACCATTAATTGCTTTTTGATCCGCTTTGTTTAAAATTTTTCCTAAGTTTAAAATTGATTTTTTCATAACTATATGATTTAATATTTATTTAAATCCTTGATCATTTAAAGACACTCAAGGTTTGTGTCTATTCCTCGCGAGAGAATATCTTTATATAATGTTATTTACCTAAGTCTAGTTGGTTTTTAACTAGGTGGTAATAGCTTCCTTTTAATTTTATAAGTTCTTCATGTGAACCTTTTTCTATAATATTTCCTTTGTCTAATACAACTATTTGATGTGCATTCTTTACTGTACTTAATCTGTGAGCAATTACTACAGCTGTTTTGTTAGCAAAAAATGTATTTAACTTCTCCATAATCACCTTCTCATTGTTAGCGTCTAAAGCTGAAGTTGCTTCATCAAAAAATAAAAACTTCGGATTTTTGTATACAGATCGTGCAATTAATAAACGTTGCTTTTGCCCTGTACTTAATCCATTTCCTTCACTACCTATTTTGGTATTGTATCCTAAAGGAAGTCCTTCTATATAATCTGAAATATTGGCTACATCAATGGCGTGAGCTAACTTTTCTTTATCTACATAATCTTCTCCTACAGCAATGTTTTTGGCAATAGAATCATTAAAAATGTATCCTTCTTGCATAACCACTCCTGAATTTCTTCTCCATTCCTTTTGTGAGATGTTCTTTAGATTGAAGTTATTAATCATAATATCTCCTTTGTCTACTTGATAAAAACCCAGTAATAATTTCATTAGTGTTGTTTTACCACTTCCACTAACTCCAACAATAGCGGTGGTTTTATTCGCTGGTATTTCTAGTGATAAATCTTTAAGTACTGGTTCTAATCCACCTGTGTATCTGAAAGAGATATTTTTTAATGTGATAGCAGCATTGTTTGGAATATTAGTTACTTTCTCATCGTTTGGATTTTCTTCATCTTCCATGTTGTGAATTTCTCCTAATCGATCAACTGATATTTGTGCATCTTGTACATCCCTCATAAAGTTAATTAGTTGAGTAATTGGTCCATTTAATTGTCCAACGATATAACTAATAGCCATCATCATACCTAAACTTATTTGACCGTCTATAACCAACTTTGCTGATAAAACTGTGATGAACATATTTTTAAGTTCATTAATAAAGTTAGAACCTACACTTTGTGTTTGCTCTAAGGCTAAACTCTTGGTAGCTACTTTAAATAAACGAGCTTGTACATATTCCCAATTCCAACGCATACGTCTTTCAGCATTGTGAAGTTTAATCTCCTGCATTCCATTGATAAGCTCAATCACTTTACTTTGCTCTTGACTTACTTGTGAAAAACGTTTGTAGTCTAATTCTTTTCGTTTTTTGAAAAAGAAAAGTACCCATCCAAAATATAAAACACTTCCTAGTACAAACACTCCAAATATTTGTAAGCTATAATATCCAAGTACTAAACTGAATATAATTAGGTTGAAAAAAGAGAATAATACGGTTAATGATGATGTAGTTAAGATTCTCTCAATACGTTTATGATCGTTGATTCTTTGTAATAAATCCCCAGTCATTCTTACATCAAAATAAGAAATAGGTAATTTCATTAGTTTGATAAAGAAATCGGATATCAAAGAAATATTGATTCTGGTACTTAAGTGTAATAAAATCCAACTTCGAATAATTTCTAAAGAAGCCTTTCCTATGAATAGGAATAGTTGAGCAAATAGAATAAGGTAAACAAAATTTAAATCTTGATTTTCAATACCAACATCAACAATACTTTGTGTTAAAAACGGTAGGATTAATTGTAATAAACTTCCAGCTAACAATCCTATAATTAGCTGTACAATAAATTTTTTGTATTTGAACAAGTATTTGAATATGAAAGAGAATCCAAATTTTTCGTCTTCTTCAAATTCTTCGCTATAAAACTTAGGAGTAGGTTCTACTAGTAGAACAATTCCTTCTTCAGTGTTTTCATCAGCATTATTACCTATCCAATGTTGTATGAACTCTTCTTTAGTAAAAGTAATGAGTCCATGAGCAGGATCGGATATATAAACGGTATCTTTTTTTATTTTATAAAGTACTACATAATGGTTTTTATTCCAATGTACAATACAAGGTAATGGTGCTTCTAATAATTTATTATAAGCAAGTTTTACCCCTAAAGATTTAAAACCTATAGATTCAACAGCTTCACTTAAACCTAATAAACTACTACCTTCTCTAGTGGTTTCACTTAAGCTTCTTAACTGTTGTGTGTTAATTGTTTTACCATAGTGTTTAGCTATGATTTTGATACATGTTGGCCCACAATCCTTGGCCTCAGTTTGTTTATAGTTTGGAAATTTTTTCAAAGAATATTTATAGTTGTTTGATTCCCTTAAGATAAAGTGTAATTACCTTAAGGGAATTTATTTTTATCTTTTAGTTACACTACACAAGTTCCAGATTGGCATGTTCCTGATCTTAAAACATGGGTTTTGATCCCAAATTCATCTATATAAAACGTTGGCATGTTGCTACAATTAGTGTCTGTCCAACAAGGACACCCAGGCATATGCTGAGTCTCATTTAAGCCATCACATATTGGATCATAATGTCTTCTTTGACTTCCTCCTTGAATTTGAGTTTGCTCCGCTTTTTTTAATACTTTTCCTAGTTTTAAGATTGTTTTTTTCATAATCAATATTTAAAAAATTATTTTGCGGCGAACATTTAAAGACACTCACCTTTGTGTCTATTCTTCGCGAGAGAATTTTGTTCTAATTCAAAGCCCTTTTTTAGGGCTTTGCTTTTTTAAGTTATTTCTATGATACCGTTTTCAATGGTATAACAACTTGACTATTTTCTTCTAAGTCTTCTATAAAGAAGATTAAATCTGTTCTGTTGTATTCTTTTGGAAACGATTTTCCATTGATTAAAATTTCTGGAGTAAAATTGATTGCATTCTCCTTACACCAAACATTTTCTTTTTCTAATTCAGTAATATAGGTTGTAGCATCTGTACACGCTCCCCATTTTTGAATCCATACAGAAGGCTTTTCTCCACTGTAAATCTCATCCATTGCTTGTAAACACTGTGGTGCTCCTTGTATATTATAAATTTCAAGTAAACGACTTGTGATTTTTACCACATCACTAGCACTGTCTTTAGTACTGATATTGAAACGGATGATTATTTTTACATTGTTTTGATACCTGTTTAAAATAGCATCTACATGTTCATGTACAGGCTTACAATGTCCACAAAAAGGATTGGTAACAATTACAATTTCTAATCTTGAATTTGGGTTTCCAAAAACAATTTCTTTGCTATCGTTTAATCGGGTGTTTAATTGTGGTGCTTTTTGTAATAAACTCTCAAATAAGGTATAGTTTCTTTTGAACTTTACATTTTCAATCTTCTCCTTTTTTAATTGATTCACATCAGTGATTAAAGGCTTTATGTAGAACCAAGTTAACCAAGTAGCTACTGCTACAAAACCAAATAGTACAAGATCTGTAAGTATAAAATTACTGATGTAAGTATTAGTTAACACAGGAGTCAAAGCTTGTAACCATAACACTCCAACTATAGTTAAACATAATAAACACCATTTTTTTACTACTGCATATTGATAGTATATTGAATATAATGTAACTGGAATAGCTATTAAACTTATAGTATATGAAATAACAGGATTTGTTATTTGAAGGAATGTTAAACTCGTTAACCCAATAAAATATAGAATACTAAAATCACTTAATTTATATCCTTTAATAATTTCAGCTCCTTTAGAGGTTAAAACAGCATCACAGTCCTTTTTATCATCAGCTCCAGAACAAAAAGCATCACCAATAGAGGTTTTTAAACCTAACTCTTGTTTTACAATAGCAATACTAGTTACCAATCCTACAACAGAAAGTAATAAATAAGCAACTGTATATAAAGAAGGAGTACTTTGATAAACCATAAACAGCGCTAACAATGATAAAGCTCCTAGTGCAAGAACGCTTGTTATATTTGAAGATGTTTTAGCAGAAGTACTTTCTTCTGTTTTTTCAACAGCAACAATAATTCCTGTAAACTTTTGAAGAAAATCACTTTCTGAAAGTTTTTCTTTTTTATTATCTGAATCATACAAGGTATAATCCAGTTTTTTTCTTTCAACTACAATTAAGTCTTTACCTTTTTCTGTAGTTACTTGTGCTATAAAGCAATCGGGTAATTGTAATAAGGTTTCTGTATTAACAGGTACATCGGCAGCAACATTTTCTATATTGAAGTGATCTAAAACACCAGTTATAGCATGTAAACTTGGATAAGAAGGATGACTTTGGATTTGAAATGATAGTTCTTCTTTATCAAATGATATGCGATTTTTTTGTAATAATCTCTGTACTAAATTGATTAATGTGTCTTTCAAAAGTTAAATTTTTTAATGTGGTATATAGCAATATTAAAAACAAAAGATTTGTTTTTGGAAATATATTAATTTTAATTAAAAAATATATGGTTGAGCGTAATTTGGATTTGTTTTTTTCATAGCAATTTTTTTAATCTAAACTTCTTCAATTTTATTTCATAACAAGATTCCCTTTATGACGATTTTTTCTTTTTTAGTGTTTTTTTAATACTGTTCCATACTTGATTGTTTGTTACCCATTTTTTTAAAATAAAATTAATTATTCTCTAGGAGCATTTCTCTTATCGCTAATTGTTGAGCAGCTAGTAGGAGGAGAAAAAGAAACAATATTAGTACAGTTCAATGCTAAAGCAATATCACTTTCAGTTATAATATTAGCATATGCACTAAGGTTTATACCACTTGTGCTATCAAGCTCATCGTCATCATCATCGCTACCTGCTTCTAAGCCAGCAGTTGGTATTGAATCAAAACCAGTGTCTTGAAAACGTAAAAGTTCAGCATAAGGATTTGAGGGACATGGGTCAATTTCTATAACCGGACTTCCAAAAATACCTGCAATACATGCTCTAGCATTATCTCTTTCACTGGCAGTAATTCCTGAGCTGTAAGTAACGGTAATTCTACTGTAAAGTTGTGTTTTTTTTACATTTACAGAATTTGTTTTTTTACTAGAGTAGTTGTCTTTATAGGTGAAATTAAAAGTAAACAGTGCTAATAAGACAAGTAATAAACTAAATTTAAAATTTTGTTTTTTCATAATGTAAAATATTTTGTTTTCTTACTCTTTTGTTCTTGATATTTAAAATTGTTACCCAGATTAAAGTAGGAAATCACAAAAATGATTAATGATTGATAAAAATGAAATTTAAAATTTAGTTTTTCTGTTTGTTTTTGAAAAAAAGAAGTACCAGTAAAATGCCTAATGAGCTATACAATAAATAATAAAAATATTTTGTTGTAAAAGTATTGTTAGTATCGCCAATCAAAATAAAGGAAGCCCAATAATATGGCGACTTTTCAGATAGCGAATGAGATTCTAAATAAGTTCTTTTGGCATTATTTAAAGCATCTATTTTAGATTGTTTGTTTTTTAAATTTTCGTAAAACTTCTTCATTAAAAAGGAAGTAGATGTGTCATTTACATTCCATAGAGAAGAAACAACTGTATTAGCCCCAGAATAAAAGAACCCTCTAGCTAAGCTTAATACACCTTCACCTTTTTTAATTTCACCTAAATTGGTTTCACAAGCACTTAAAACTACTAAGTCAGCATTGTTCTTGTAGGTGTATAGTTCGTGTAATTCAAGTTTTTGGTCATAAAAATCAATAGACGGATTGCCCTCAGAATTAGCATGTGTGGCTAGATGAATAATTTTTGATTGAGAACTTTGTTTTAAAAAGTTTTCTTTATTAGCATTTGAATTTGTGAAAACATCACCATTAATCAACTCATTGATATTTAGTACTTCTTGTTTCGAATGTTTTAAAGGAGCTTTTTTTGAGTTTTTAAATTCAATAGGGGCAAAGCCTACAAAATCATTTGTGTTTTTTCTTTGAATGGTAGAATTAAATTTTGAGAAAGAAATAGAATATACATAGCTAATATTACATGTTTCAATTAAATAATTTAATCCATTTTTATTCGTGTTTAAAGCTTCAAAAGGAACGTTTTCAAGATTGGTGTCTGGAATAATAGTAATGTTTTTATTTTGAAGATGCTCTCTAATTTCTTTTGAAGGAAATAGAAGTTCATATAGAGAATAAGCAACTTTATTAAAAGAGTCTAATTCGTTTTTTGTAGTAAGTGGCTTAGAAATAAGTGTTTTATAATTTTTTAATAAGTTTAAAACTTGTGGAGCTTTTTTAATTTTAAAAGAAATATTTTTCTTCTTAGATATTAATAGACCAAATAAAGTAGTTTTTTCTTTTCCATAATTCAAACTATTTAAGGCATAAGAGATTATAACTTCGTTGTCGGATAATTGCTCAGTAACTTGGTTTAAAGAAAGTATTTCTCGGTTTTTAGAATTTTTATACTGAGGGTATAATCTACTAACAGAATCTTTAAAGAAAGTATATTTCTCTTTTAAATTAAATAAGGAGTCTTTTATTTGATTATTAGTTTTATTACTTTCTAGTTTTAGAATGTTTTTTTTGAAAGTAAGATCTCTAGAAGTTATTTCTAATGGAAGTTTAAGATTTTTAAGATTTCTGTTAATTTCAGTGGTTAATAAAAAAGCTTTGTTTTTTTCTATAAACTCAAACATGATGGAAGGTTTATTGAGTAGAAAAGCGGCATTAATTCCTAGATCAAATATTTTTGAAACTTCTAATCTCCATAAAAATTTAGTTTCACTTTCTGTATTATAATTAATTAAAATTGTTGTTATTTTGTTAGCTAACCTGACTGTTTGTATAGTTTTATTTAAGAATGTTTTCTTTTTGGTTGTATTATAAAGTAGTACTAATATTTCTATTTTTGACTTCAGAGCTTGGATTATAGATCTTTTATCTTTTGTATTAATATACTTTTGAGTAGATAAAGTGTATATGTCTTCAATTTTTTCAATATTAAAATTATATTTTATAGAATTATTAATATTTTTTAGAGCTTTTTTAAATAACTTCTTTTTTTTATAAAAATTAGCTATGTTTCGATAAGTTTCAGAATAATCCAGTTTTAAAAAAGCATCATATATTAAACTTTTTTTTAAAAAATATAAACTACTGTCTTTATTTTTATTTAAATATAATTCTCCGATATTTAAATAGGTATTAGCTATGGTTATACTATCGTTTTCTATTAATGCATTTTTTAAATTATATAAATAATAATATTTAGCTTTTTTAAAGTTGTATTTATGCTTAAGAGAGTATAGGTTTGCAAAAGAGTTATATAAAGGATATTTTATATTGGATGGAACTGTATAGTTAGGAGTGTTTTTAATTATGCTGTCAGCTTTTTTAAGATAATGAATACCAATATCTGTACCTTCTTTTGAATCCATTTTGTTACAGTTATTTGATAGCCTAATACATTGGATTAGCATTGATCTATTTGTTCCATATTTTTCAATTAAAGGTAAGCCTTTTAAATAATAATCAACAGATTTATAAAAATCTCCTTTTCTAAAAAAGCATTCTCCTAATTTACAGTAGGATTGAGCAACTTTTAGAGGGTAAGCATTAGAGATTATAGCTTTTTTGTAAAACTCTATAGCTTTATTATATTGCTTTTTTTTATGATTAAGTAGACCTAAATTATATAAAGCATTGGTGTGATTTTTATTGATAAGATTTAAACTATCCAATGTTTTAACTTCTATTGTTCCGTATTTTATACCTAAATCATAGTTTTTCTTTTTTTTATAGAAAAAATAGGAAATATCATGTGCTATTTTAGCATAGTTTGTATCCTTTATTGGGGTATTATTTAATATGCTATCCGCTTCTTTTTCTGTATAAGTTTGCCCATTTACAAAAAAAGAGAGGAATAGAATAAAAAAGGAAAATGTAATTTTTTTGATATTAATATTTTTTTTTAAGATAAATTAAAAGTATGACCAAGCTTAAAAAAGCACATAATAAGAAATAAAAATAGTTTGTTGTAAAAGTATTGTTAGTATCGCCAATCAAAACAAAGGAAGCCCAATAATATGGCGACTTTTCAGATAGCGAATGAGATTCTAAATAAGTTCTTTTGGCATTATTTAAAGCATCTATTTTAGATTGTTTGTTTTTTAAATTTTCGTAAAACTTCTTCATTAAAAAGGAAGTAGATGTGTCATTTACATTCCATAGAGAAGAAACAACTGTATTAGCCCCAGAATAAAAGAACCCTCTAGCTAAGCTTAATACACCTTCACCTTTTTTAATTTCACCTAAATTGGTTTCACAAGCACTTAAAACTACTAAGTCAGCATTGTTCTTGTAGGTGTATAGTTCGTGTAATTCAAGTTTTTGGTCATAAAAATCAATAGACGGATTGCCTTCAGAATTAGCATGCGTAGCAAGATGAATAATTTTTGATTGAGAACTTTGTTTTAAAAAGTTTTCTTTACTTGCATTTGAATTTGTGAAAACGTCTCCACTAATCAACTCATTGATATTTAGTATTTCTTGTTTCGAATGTTTTAAAGGAGTTTTTTTTGAACCCTTAAATTCAATAGGGGCAAATCCTACAAAATCATTTGTGTTTTTTCTTTGAATGTTAGAATTAAATTTGGAAAAAGAAATAGAATATACATAGCTAATATTACATGTTTCAATTAAATAATTTAATCCATTTTTATTCGTGTTTAAAGCTTCAAAAGGAACGTTTTCAAGATTGGTGTCTGGAATAATAGTAATGTTTTTATTTTGAAGATGCTCTCTAATTTCTTTTGAAGGAAATAGAAGTTCATATAGAGAATAAGCAACTTTATTAAAAGAATCTAACTCAATTTTTGTAGTAAGTGGCTTAGAAATAAGTGTTTTGTAATTTTTTAATAAGTTTAAAACTTGTGGAGCTTTTTTAATTTTAAAAGAAATATTTTTCTTCTTAGATATTAATAGACCAAATAAAGTAGTTTTTTCTTTTCCATAATTCAAACTATTTAAGGCATAAGAGATTATAACTTCGTTGTCGGATAATTGCTCAGTAACTTGGTTTAAAGAAAGTATTTCTCGGTTTTTAGAATTTTTATACTGAGGGTATAATCTACTAACAGAATCTTTAAAGAAAGTATATTTCTCTTTTAAATTAAATAAGGAGTCTTTTATTTGATTATTAGTTTTATTACTTTCTAGTTTTAGAATGTTTTTTTTGAAAGTAAGATCTCTAGAAGTTATTTCTAATGGAAGTTTAAGATTTTTAAGATTACTACTAATTTCAGTAGCTAATAAAAAAGCTTTATTTTTTTCTATAAAACTAAACATTAAAGAGTTGCTGTTTAGTAAATACGATACTCGAACCCCGAGTGTATAAATGTCAGAAACTACTTGCCTCCATAAAAAAAGAGTGTTGTTTTCAGTACTAAAGTTTATGGTTGTTGTGATTAAATTATCAGCAATATTAACTGTTTCAATAGCCTCTTCTAAATAATTAGAGTCTTTAGTCTCTTTATACAAATGAATTAAAATCTCTACCTTACTCTTTAAAGCTCTTGACACATTTCTTTTTTCTAAAACTTTTAATAAAGATTCATCAGATAACTGGGGGATTATATTATTGTTTTTAGTGTTAAAACTAATGTTAAGGGATTCATTTATGTTTTTTAAAGCTAGATCATAATTTTCTTTTGAAGTATAATAATTGGCTAAATTTCTATAGCCTTCAGAAGTGATACTTTTTTGTTTAACTTTAAATTGAGTACTCTTTTTTAATAAATATAAACAACTGTCATTTTCCTTATTTAAATATAGCTCTCCTAAATTAAGGTAGGAGTTAGCCATAATTAATTTATTATTTTCTAACGTTGCTTTATTTAAGTTTTTTAGATAATAGTATTTGGCTTTATTATAATTGTAAGATTTTTTAGAAGCATACAGATTAGCTAAATTAACATTGAGAGAGTAATATTTAATAGGGGTTTTTAGTTCAGGCTTAAGTTTTAAAATACTATCTATTTTGTTTAAAAAAACAATTCCAATGTTATTACTTTTCTTAGAATCAATTTCTTTACAAACAAGAGAAAAGGCAATGGAAAGAGAAACAAAATTTTTTAATGGGGCATACTTTTTCATCAAAGGAATTCCCTTTAAATAATAGTCGAAAGATTTATAGAGATCTCCGGTGATTCGATAACATTTTCCTAAGGCACAATAGGCTTGCGCTTTTCTTAAAGGGAAGTCTTTAGTTTTAAGAACTTTTGAGTAATATGTGATAGCATTTTGATAATCTTTTAATTTATAATGAAATTTTCCTACATTGTATAAAGCATTAGCATAAACACTATCGTTTTTGATTTCATTTTGTTCGAGGGTATTAATTTCTATCTTACCATATTTAATACCTAAATGGTAATCCTTTTTTTCCTTATAAAAATAAAAAGAAATGTCATGGGCTATTTTAGCATAATTGGTATCCTTTATTGGGATACTATTTAATATACTGTCCGCCTTTTTTTCCGTGTAGGTTTGTCCATTCACATGAAAAAAAACGAATAGGATAAAAAAAGCGGATAGTATATTTTTCATATTCTTACATTCCTATATTAGTAGGGTCTATTGGTAATGGTCCAGAACAATCTGAAACACCAATACCATAAGCAATGATATTAGAACAGCGACCTATTCTATTATTTAATTCTGATGCTGAAATAATTTGAGGGCCATTTTCGGTATTAAAATATCCATTAGCTAGTTCATCATCATCGTCATCATCACCACCACTTAATCCAGAAGTTCCTATTGGTATTTGTACCCAAGTAAAAGTTATAATTTCTACATTAGGGTTGTTAGGACATTGAGTTACCATACTAATAGCTCCAACATTGCTAGCAATACAATTTCTTGTTTGAAGTTTATCAGAAGCAGTTGAACCAGCAGGATGCATAATAAGTACTTTGTTAGTGTACTGTACAGTCGTTTCTTTTGAAGTTGTTGTTTTTTCTGTTGTTAAATTAATGTCGTTTTTTGCAATAAAACTACATGTTAAAAAAGCTATAAACAATAGCGTAACCTTGAATGTTAAATTCAATTTCTTCATAAAATAAAATGTTTTGTTTTCTTACCTCTCTGTTCCTAAGAACAAAAAAAGTTACCCGAGTTCAAATATAAAAGTTTATTTTAGCCTATCAATAATTATTTAAAATAATGGGAGACGTTTTTTTAAAAGCACTTGTTGATGGGGACTCTAAAAAAATAATTGTTATTTATCAAGAGAATTTTACGACTGTAAAAAAATTTGTGCTTCAAAATAAAGGAAGTATTGCTGATGCTGAAGATATTTTTCAGAAAGCATTACTTCAAATTGCTGTTAGATATAAGAAAGAGAAGTTTGAAATAAAATCTAGCTTTAATGCGTATTTGTATACCGTATGTAAAAATTTATGGCGTAGAGAATTAAATAAACATAAAAGGAAGGTAACAAATGATGAAGTTATTGAACTAGTAAGTGAAGAACGAGATAATTCATTAGCATACTTAGAGTTGAAAAGACAAGAGCTATTTATAGAAAAGTTAGACATGATTTCGGAAAATTGTAGGAAAATATTATCATATTTTTTTGCAAAAGTACCTTATGCAGAAATAGTAGAGAGTACAGATTATAGTTCTGAAACTGTTGTAAGACAGCGAGTTTTTAAATGTAAAAAAAAGCTTACAGAGTTAATTAAAAATGATATTAGATATACTTCATTAATAGAGTTATGAGTTTAGAAGAGGATATTTTAATAGAAAAATATTTAAAAGATCAACTTTCAGATGATGAAAGAAAAGATTTTTTAGAGAAAATGGCTAATGATGTTACTTTAAGAGAAAAAGTAGCTTTTGAAAAGCAGCTTTTTGAAACATTAGATGAAAATGATTGGAGTTTTTCTGAAAATGTAAATTTTGATGAGCTTGAAGAACTTGAGAGTGTTTTTAGAAGTGATGAGATAAAAAATATTAAAGAGTCTATAGCTCTAGCAAGTAATGAGTATAAGAAACCTAAGAGAAATATAATAAAGTTAGTTTCTTTTGCAGCTGCCAGTATAGCATTACTTTTTGTAGGGTATAGCTTATTTTTTACGGTGAAATCTACACCAAATGAGTTGTATGCGGAGTATATTCAACAAAATGAAATATATTCAACTGTAACTAGAGGAGAAGGAGAAGCTGTTAAAGGGTTAGTAGAAGCTGAAACTTATTTTAAAGAAAAAAAGTATACTGAAGCTTTACCTATTTTTATAAAGGAGTTAGCTAGTAACAAAAACATGACTTCTCTTTATTTATATACAGCTGTATGCCAAATAGAGCTTCAGAAATTTCAAGAAGCAGAAGAAACTTTAAATAGTTTAATAAACAGTGACTTGTTAGATGCTCAAAAAGGATATTGGTATAAAAGCTTGTTATTTATAAAAGCGAACCAATTAGATAAAGCTAAAAAAGAGTTGAATTTCATTATAGAAAACAACTACTTTAAACATAAAGAAGCTAAAGAGTTATTAACTAAACTAGATTAAGAATCTAGTTTAGTTCTTTCTTTAAAAACTTGGCAGTATAACTAGTTTTATGTTTAGCTACTTTCTCTGGAGAACCTGTAGTTAAAATTTGCCCACCACCTTTACCCCCTTCCATACCAACATCAATAATATGATCGGCAAGTTTGATAACATCAAGGTTATGCTCAATAATTAAAACAGTATTTCCTTTGTCGGTTAATCGGTTTAATACATCCATTAAAACACGAATATCTTCAAAATGTAAACCAGTGGTAGGTTCATCTAAGATGTAGAAAGTATTACCCGTATCTCTTTTAGATAATTCAGTAGCTAGTTTTATACGTTGTGCTTCTCCACCAGAAAGAGTAGTAGATTGTTGACCTAGTGTAATATAGCCTAAACCAACATCTTTAATGGTTTTTAATTTTCTGAATATTTTAGGAATGTGTTCGAAAAACTCAGTAGCTTCATTAATGGTCATCTCTAAAACATCAGAAATAGATTTTCCTTTATACCTAATTTCTAAAGTTTCTCTATTAAAACGTTTTCCTTGACAAGTTTCACATTCTACATGAACATCAGGTAAAAAGTTCATTTCAATAACACGTACTCCACCACCTTGACAAGTTTCACAACGACCACCCTTTACATTAAAACTAAAGCGACCAGGTTTATAACCACGAATTGAAGCTTCAGGGGTTTTTGCAAACAAACTTCTAATTTCACCAAAAGTACCTGTATAAGTAGCAGGATTAGATCTTGGAGTTCTTCCAATTGGTGATTGATCAATATCAATTACTTTATCAATATGCTCTAAACCTTCAATCTTTTTATAAGGCATAGGTTTTTTTACACCACGATAAATATGAGCATTTAAAATAGGATAAAGTGTTTCGTTAATTAAAGTAGACTTTCCACTACCAGAAACACCAGTAACACAAATCATTTGTCCAAGAGGAAAAGTAACACTAACATTTTTTAAGTTATTACCTGTAGCTCCTGTAAGCTTGATAAAGTTCCCGTTTCCTTTTCTTCTTTCTTTAGGAACAGCGATTTCTTTTCTTTCAGTCAAATAATCAGCAGTTAAAGTACTATGAGATTTTAAATCGTCAAAAGTTCCTTCACTAACAATTTCACCTCCATGGCGTCCAGCACCAGGCCCTATGTCTAATACAAAGTCGGCTTGTTCAATCATGTCTTTGTCGTGTTCTACAACTAAAACAGAATTTCCAACATCTCTTAGTTTTATAAGTGATTGAATTAACTTTTCATTATCTCGTTGATGTAAACCAATACTAGGTTCATCTAAAATATATAAAACACCAACAAGTTGAGAACCAATTTGCGTAGCCAAACGAATACGTTGAGCTTCACCACCAGATAATGATTTAGATGTTCTGTCAATGGTTAAATAATCAAGACCTACATCTAATAAAAATTGGACTCTGGTTCTAATTTCTTTTAAAATTTCAGAAGCAATAGTTAGTTGTTTTTCAGTTAATTTATCTTCTATGGTAGAAAACCAATTCGCTAATTCAACAACATCCATTTGCGCTAAATCACTAATGCTTTTATCAGTAATTTTAAAGTGAAGCGCTTCTTTTTTTAGTCGTTTTCCTTCACAAGTTGAACATTTAACTTCATCCATAAAGCCTTTAGCCCATCTTTTTATAGTTGAACTTTCAGCGTTTTTATATTGATTTTGAATAAAAGAAATAATTCCTTCAAAGTCAATTTCATATTTTCTAGTAACCCCAGCAGCTTTAGATTTTATTTCAAATTTTTCCTTACCACCATTTAAAATAATTTCCATGGCCTCTTTAGGAATTTTATTAATAGGGTCGCTTAATTTAAACTTGTATCGTTCAGCAATACTTTGTAGTTGTTTAAAAATCCAACTATTTTTTTGCTCTCCTAAAGGAACAATTCCTCCATTTTTTATAGAAATACTAGCGTCTGGAATTATTTTTAATTGATTAATTTCATTAGTAATTCCGAGACCATTACAATGAGAACAAGCTCCTTTTGGTGAGTTAAAAGAAAAAGTATTTGGTTCTGGGTTTGGATAAGCAATCCCAGATGTAGGACACATTAACTCTCTACTAAAATAACGAGGTTTTTCATCATCAACATCAATAACCATTAAAATATTATTACCAGTATATAATGCTGTTTTTATAGTTTCTTCCAATCTTTTGTCGGAAGAAGGATTAACAACTAATCGATCAATAACTACTTCAATATCGTGAGTTTTGTATCGATCTAGTTTCATTCCTTTTTCAATTTCTCTAATCTCACCATCAACACGAACACGAACAAAACCTTGTTTAGAAATTTGTTCAAACAACTCACGATAATGTCCTTTTCTCGATTTGATTAAAGGGGCAAGAATAGCAATACGTTTATCGGCAAAATCTTTAAGAATCAGATCTTTTATTTGTTGGTCAGAATAACTCACCATTTTTTCTCCAGTATTGTAAGAATAGGCATCGGCGGCACGAGAGAAAAGTAAACGTAAAAAATCGTAAATTTCTGTAATAGTACCTACGGTAGAACGAGGACTTTTATTGGTAGTTTTCTGTTCAATCGAAATAACAGGAGAAAGTCCATCTATTTTATCTACGTCAGGTCTTTCTAACCCGCCCAAGAATTGACGAGCATAAGCAGAAAAAGTTTCAATATATCTACGTTGACCTTCAGCATAAATAGTATCAAATGCTAAGGAAGATTTACCACTACCACTTAAACCAGTAATAACAACTAGTTTTTCACGTGGTATTTTTACGTCGATGTTTTTTAAGTTGTGAGCCCTAGCTCCGTATACCTCAATGTATTCTTGTTCTTTCAAAGTGCCTATTTTTCAGAAAAAAGCAAAGTTACCAAAACCAAACTTATTTTAATACCGATGTTATTAACAAATCGCTGTAAATTGGTATCTTGCCATAAAAAACGGATTAATATGAAATTAATTGACTCGGTACGTCATTTTTTTGAACGACATGGTTTTGCAGTATCTTCAAGGTTTGCAGATCGTTTAGGGATTAGAACGAGTAATGTACGTTTGTTTTTTATTTATATGTCTTTTGTAACAATAGGACTGTCTTTTGGAGTATACCTTATTCTAGCATTTTTATTGAAATTGAAAGATATGATCTATACAAAAAGAACTTCGGTATTTGATTTATGATAAAAAGGGTATTTCGATCAAGGTTATATAAAGCCATCTTTTTCTCAATACTAATTTTAACAATTGGTGTAGCTGGCTATGCTTTGTTATTTGATTACTCTTTTATTGATGCTTTGTATATGACTGTAATAACCATAACTACCATTGGTTTTGGTGAAGTACATCCATTTGGAACAGGAGAGAAGGTTTTTACAATAGGATTAATATTATCGAGCCTTTTTATTTTCGGATATGCGGTATCGTCATTTTCAGAATACTTAATAAGTGGGCAATTTTTTCACCGTTTAAAAATAAAAAAAGTGCAAAAAAAAATAGAAAAATTACAAGGGCATACAATAGTTTGTGGTTTTGGAAGAAATGGGAAACAAGCAATTTCAAAACTAAATAGTTATAAGAAAGATTTTGTAGTAGTAGAGAAGGATGAGAGTATAATTAAATTACTTGATGAAAAAGGAATCCTGAATATTGAAGGAGATGCAACTACAGATGAAACATTAATACGAGCAGGGATTTTAAATGCTAGTAATTTAATAACGGCTTTGCCTTCGGATGCAGATAACTTATTTGTTGTGTTAACAGCAAATCAGTTAAATAAAAATTGTAAAATAATAAGTAGGGCTTCTAAAGAAACTTCTTATAATAAACTTAAAATAGCTGGTGCAGATAATGTAATTATGCCAGATAAGTTAGGAGGAGCACATATGGCTTCTTTGGTAGTTACTCCAGATGTTATTGAGTTTGTAGATAGGTTAACAATAGAAGGAGATACTACAGCGAATTTAGAAGAAATAGCTATTGATAATTTACCTCACGAATATTTAGATAAGACTATTTTAGATTTAGATTTACGAAAAAAAACAGGTTGTACTGTGATAGGGTACAGGACTTTAGAAAAAGAATATATTATTAACCCAGAAGCTTCTGTAAGACTAACAGCAGGAGCTAATTTGATTGTATTAGGTCGTCCAGAACAAATTATAAAACTTAGAGAATTGTTCTAGTAAATTAATATGAGTTTTCTTAAAAATAAATAAATAAAAACCGTTAAAATTTTAAATAAATCTCAAGTAAAAATTACATTTAACGATTAAAACTTGTTGAAAGTACATTTTTTTAAGATATTGCGGGCTACTAATTCAAAAAAACCAACACAAAAATCATGAATAAAAAACTTCTCACGTTACTACTAATGATAGTACCGATGTTAACATTTGCACAAGAAAAAGGTTTAGACCAACGTATAGATGAAGCGTTTCAACCAATTGCTGATACTTTTTTTAACGCTATTTTCTTTCAAGTTTTTGGAATTCCTTTTGTATTAATATTACTAGTAGGAAGTGCGTTATTTTTTACAATATATTTTAAATTTCCAAATATTCTTCACTTTAAAACAGCTATTAATGTTGTTAGAGGAAAGTATGATGAAGTAGATCATGCAGTAGTAGAACCAGCTTATGGAGATGTTACTCCAGGTGGAGATTCAATTGAAACAATTAGAGATGAGAGTGAAGAAGGAGAGGTTTCGCATTTCCAAGCATTAGCAACAGCAGTTTCAGGTACAGTAGGAAATGGAAATATAGCAGGGGTTGCTTTAGCAATTGCTTTGGGAGGACCAGGTGCTACATTTTGGATGATTGTTTGTGGATTATTAGGAATGTCTACAAAATTTGTAGAATGTACTTTAGGAGTTCAATATAGAGATGTAGGTAGTGATGGTACTGTATATGGAGGACCAATGTACTATATAAGCAAAGGTTTAAAAGAGAGAGGTTTCGAAATGTTAGGAAAGGTAGCAGCTATATTTTTTGCTATTTTCTGTATTGGAGGTTCTTTTGGTGGTGGTAATGCAGCACAGTCGAATCAAGCTACAATAGTTTTAAAAGAATTATTAGGATTAGAGAGTACAAGTGCCGGAGCTATCATTGGAGTAGTTTTAGCTGTTTTAGTAGGTATTATTATTATTGGAGGAATTAAAAGAATTGCTTCTGTAACAGAGAAGGTTGTACCCTTTATGGCAGTAATGTACTTATTAGCATGTTTGTATATTATATTTAGTAACTTTAGTTTTATTGATGATGCTTTCGGATTAATCTTTAAAGAAGCGTTTAGCCCTACTGCAATGGGAGTAGGTACCATAATGGGAGTGTTATTAGTAGGGTTCCAAAGAGCCGCATTTTCGAATGAGGCAGGAGCAGGTTCGGCTTCAATTGCACACTCAGCTGTAAAAACTAAATATTCAGCATCTGAAGGATTAGTAGCATTATTAGAACCATTTATTGATACCGTGGTTATTTGTACTATGACAGCTTTAGTAATTATTATCTTTAACTTTGGTGGTGGAGATGGTGCTGTATTCCAATATGGAGGAAACGGTTCTGGAGCAGTATTAATTGATGGAGTAGCATATGAAGGAGCTGGAATTACATCGAAAGCTTTTGCTCAATATATACCTTATTCTAATGTGTTCTTAACAATAGCGGTAGTATTATTTGCGGTTTCAACAATGATTTCTTGGTCTTACTATGGATTACAATCTTGGAAATTCTTATTTGGTAGAGGTAAGGCTGCAGATTTAACATATAAAGTATTGTTCTTAATTTTTGTAATTATTGGAGCAGCAGCAAGTATGGGATCTATCTGGAAATTCTCAGATGCAATGATTTTTGCGATGATTTTCCCTAATATGGTAGGATTATATTTCTTATTCCCAATTGTGAAAAAGCAATTAAAACGTTATCTTGATGCGATAAAAAGCTAAAAAAGAAAAACGATGAAAAATATTAAATCCCATTTCTGGTATAACAAACGCCAAAGAAATGGGATTTTCTTTTTAATAATACTAATAGTTACATTGCAAAGTGTTTATTTGTTCGTAGACTTTTCTTCAAACGACATAATTAACAATGATACAGAAGAGTTATTAGTCTTTAAAAATAAGATTGACAGCTTAAAAAGAATAGCTATAGAAAAAAGAAAGTTTAAGTTATATCCTTTCAATCCAAATTACATTACGGATTACAAAGGATATCAGTTAGGGATGTCTGTAGAAGAAATAGATAGATTACATGCTTATAGAAACCTAAATAAATATGTGAATTCTAAAAAAGAGTTCCAAAAAGTAACCGAGGTGTCCGATAGTCTTTTGAATAAAATTGCTCCATATTTTAAATTTCCAGATTGGGTTGTTAATAGAAATAAGCGGGAAAAAGAAAAGAGAGCTTTGCTTGTTAATAGAAATAAGATAGAATCTAATACTATTGAAAATAAAGTAAAATTAGTTTCAACTAATGATATAAATAAAGCAACAAAAAAAGATTTTGAAACAATAAATGGAGTTGGCGAGGTTATTGCTGCACGTATTTTAAAATATAGAAAGAAGATACAAGGATTTACTTATAAAGAGCAATTGAATGAAGTTTGGGAGTTGGATAAAGAAATAATCAATGATATTTTATCAAAGTTTAAAATAGATAGAAAACCTAAGATTGAAAAAATAAATGTAAATACGGCTACGTTTAAAGAAGTGCTTAAAAATCCATATATAGATTATGATTTATGTAAAAAGATTTTTGAATACAGAGATGAAGTGGCAGAATTACAAGATATATCAGAATTAAAAAATATAGATGGATTCCCAGTAGATAAATACGAGAGAATAGTTTTATATTTGGAAGCAAAATAAACAAACAACAACAAAATATATACAGTATGTATTTTACTGAAGAACACGAGGCATTTCGTCAAAGCTTTAAGGAGTTTTTACAAAAGGAGGTTTCTCCTTATATAGATAAATGGGAAAAAGAAGGAACAGTTGAACGTTTTATTTGGAAGAAATTCGGAGAAATGGGATACTTTGGTTTAAATCAACCAGAAGAATATGGAGGATTAAACCTTGATCTCTTTTATACCGTAATCTTTTTAGAAGAGCTGCAAAAAATAAACTCAGGAGGTTTTGCAGCAAATATGTGGGCGCATGCATATTTAGCAATGACACACTTAAATAAAGAAGGAGATGATAGAATTAAGAGAGAATATTTAACTCCAAGTATAGATGGAGAAAAAATAGGATGCTTATGTATATCAGAACCATTTGGAGGAAGTGATGTGGCAGGAATGAGAACTACAGCCATAAAAGATGGAGATACTTATGTGATAAATGGATCAAAAACCTTTATTACAAATGGAGTGTATTCGGATTACTTAGTTGTAGCCGCAAAAACAAATCCAGAAGATAAGCATAAAGGGATGAGTATTTTTGTTGTAGATAGAGAAACTCCAGGAATATCATCTACAAAATTAGATAAATTAGGATGGAGAGCATCAGATACTGCAGAAATAGCTTTTGATAATGTAGTGATACCAGCTGAAAATTTAATGGGAGAAGAAGGAAAAGGTTTCCCCTACATTATGCAGCACTTTGCTTTAGAACGTCTAGTGATGGGAGTTAATGCTCATGCAAGAGCTGAATATGCTTTAGATTATGTTGTGCAGTACATGAGCGAAAGAGAAGCTTTTGGAAAAACATTAGATAAGTTCCAAGCATTACGTCATAAAGTTGCTGAGATGGCAAGTAGAGTAGATATGTGTAAAGAATATAACTATTCAATTACAAAGAGACTTAATGATGGTAATTATGTGGTTAAGGAAGCTAGTATGAGTAAATTATTATCGACTAAAATGGCTGATGAAGTAATTTATGATGCATTACAGTTATTAGGAGGTTATGGTTATATGGAAGAGTATCCTTTAGCACGTTTATTAAGAGATAGCCGATTAGGTCCAATAGGAGGTGGTACCTCTGAAATCTTAAAAGAGATTATCGCAAAAATGGTAATCGATAAGAAGGAATATAAGCCAGCGACTTAATACTGTTTTTAGATTAACTTTTTAGCTAAAATACATTCAGTATCGCAAAAATGGTAATCGATAAGAAAGAATATAAGCCAGTGACTTAATTGTTTTTTAAAAGAGTCAGTTTATTTTTTTAAAATATTGACTTTAAAACCAAAATGATAAGAAAATAATAACCACTCATTTATTGAGTGGTTTTTTTGTGGAATTAACTTTTTGAGAGGTGAAAAAATTAAAAGTCAATAAGTTTTCAACACGAAAACGATTTCGGAGCTATAACGATTTCGCGGTCTGAAATTCAATGTATAACTTGAAACCAAATTTAAAAATATATTAAATGAAAACTCTTCAAAAAAAGCATTGGTTCCTTGTACCAATCATAACAGTTTTCTTAGGATGTTCAGCAGAATTATCAGAAGAATTAGATGTAAAATCACAAGAAAAAGAAATAATACAAACATCAGCAAGACCAGGGTTAAAGCCAATAGGAACTGGAGTAATGATGCAGGCATTTTACTGGGATGTGCCAGCAGGAGGAAATTGGTGGAACACAGTTAAAGGTAAAGTGCAAGATTGGAGTAATGCTGGAATGGATGCTATTTGGTTGCCGCCAGCAACAAAAGCACAGAACGGACCTTTCTCGATGGGTTATGATCCTTTCGATTATTTTGATTTCGGAAAGTATAATCAAATGGGAAGTGTTGAAACAAGGTTTGGTTCAGAAGATGAATTAAAGAGTTTGATTTCAACAGCACATGGAGCAAAATTAAGTGTTATAGCAGATATTGTTATAAATCATAACAGTGGAGGACAAAGTGAAGTTAACCCAGTTAATGGTCAGCCAAATTGGACTAAGTTTACACCAATGTCAGGAAGATTTATAAGAGACTATAACGATTTTCATCCGAATCATAACTTTAATAATGATACAGGGGTATTTGGAGGTTTTCCAGATTTATCACATCACCAAGTAAGAGTACAAAATGAATTATGGAAAAATCCAGAATCGGTTGCAAAGTATTATAAAAATGTAATGGGATTTGATGGTTGGCGTTTTGATTATGTAAAAGGTTTTGAACCATGGGTTGTAAAAGATTGGAAAAATGAAGTAGGAGGATTTACAGTTGGAGAGTACTGGGATGGAAATGCAGGTACTTTAGATTGGTGGTCAGGACAAGCAGAAGCAAGTGCATTTGATTTTGCATGTTATTATAGAATGAAAGACGCATTTGATGGTAATAACTTAAATAAGTTAAACGAAGATATGTTATGGAAGAGAAATGCGAGTAGAGCGGTAACGTTTGTAACTAATCACGATACTAATGAAATCTATGGAGGTAAAATGTTAGCCTATGCATATATATTAACACATGAAGGGTATCCAACAATGTTTTATAGAGATTATGAAGAATGGTTAAATAAAGAAAGGTTAAATAATTTAATTTGGATACATAATAACTTAGCAGGTGGAAGTACTACAAACTTATATACTGACAATGATGAATACATTGCAAGAAGAAATGGACACAATAATGCAGGTTTAGTAGTGTATATTAACAATGCAAATCATTGGCAAGAGCGTTGGATAGAAACCAATTGGTCAAATACTAGAATTAAAGATTATACTGGACATTCTTCATGGGAACCTGTAACACAAGGAGGAAAGTGGGTTAAAATACAAGTGCCGCCAAAGAGTTACTCAGTTTGGGCTCCAAAATAAAATAATTTTTTGCAGGTTAATTAAAAAATACTCAGTACCTTTGCAGTCCTAAAATAATAAATTTAGAGACTACAATGAAAGGAGGTGCTAACAAATGTTAATTATTCCAGTAAAAGAAGGAGAGAATATCGATAGAGCGTTAAAACGTTATAAGCGTAAATTTAGTAACACTAAAACGTTAAAACAATTACGTGACAGAAAGCAGTTTAATAAGCCATCTGTTGTAAAGCGTGCTCAGAAGATAAAAGCATCTTACGTTCAGAGCTTAAGAACAAAAGAAGAAATAGGTTAGTAATAAGCTATTTTAAAGATATAAAAACCTGTATTGATTTCGATACAGGTTTTTTTGTACATTTATTTTAAATAAACTTTCAGATGTTATTAGAAGCTTTTCTAGAATACTTAACTCATGAGAAAAAGTATTCAAAACATACAATTCAAGCATACAAAACTGATTTAATTGCTTTTAGAGATTTTTGTGTAGTTGAATATGAAGATGAAAAACTAACGGAAATTCATTATAATCAAATTAGACCTTGGATGGTGAGTTTGATAAATGAAGGTATTTCAAATAGGAGTGTGAATAGAAAAATGAGCTCTTTAAAAACGTTCTATACTTTTTTACAAAAAATAGGAGAGGTTAAAATAAATCCTTTGGCAAAGCATAAAGCATTAAAAGTTCAAAAAAAAATACAAGTACCTTTTGATCAAAATGAGGTGGGAGAAGTTTTGAATATTATGAAGGAAGGTGCCGATTTTGAATCGATAAGAGATCGTTTAATAGTGGAGTTATTGTATTCAACAGGGGTAAGAAGAACTGAGTTAATAAATATAAAAGAGAAAGATGTTGATTTTGTTAAGAAAGTTATAAAGGTTTTAGGGAAAAGAAATAAAGAAAGATATATAATGTTGTTGCCAACGGTGTTAGATACTTTGAATCAGTATATTGATTTAAAAAAAGACTATGAGTTGGAAAATGTAGCTGAACTTTTGATAACCAAAAAGGGAGTTAAAATTTATGAAACTCTTGTTTACCGAATAATAAATGCGTACTTTAGTAGGGTGTCAACTAAAGCAAAAAAAAGCCCGCATATCTTGAGGCATGCTTTTGCTACACATTTACTTAATAATGGTGCGTCATTAGATTCGGTTAAAGAATTACTAGGGCATTCAAGTTTAGCCTCCACTCAAGTTTATACGCACAATAACTTGGAGCAAATAAAGAAAGTATATAACAGTGCTCACCCTAGGGAGCCTAATTAAAGATTGAAAATTATGAAAGTATTCACGCAGTCAGTAAACTTTACAGCAGATAAGAAGTTGATAAGTTACATAGAAAAGAAAGTAGGAGGTTTAGAAAGGTTTCATGATAAAATAGTAGACGTAGAAGTTTTTTTAAAAGTTCAAAATACTAGTGAAAAGGAAAATAAAATATCAGAAATTAAAATAAACATTCCCGGGAATGAGTTGATGGTAAAAAAACAAACAAAAACCTTTGAAGAGGGTGTCAGCATTGCGATTGAATCATTAAAAAGAAGCCTGAAAAAATCAAAAGAAAAACATAGAGATTCATTGGTTTCATAAAAAGATAAAAAATATTTCAAAAAAGTTTTAAAAATTAAAAATTACTTTATACATTTGCAGTCCGTTAGAAATAGCGGATTGTTTTTTTATAACAATTGCCGATGTAGCTCAGCTGGCTAGAGCAGCTGATTTGTAATCAGCAGGTCGGGGGTTCGAGTCCCTTCATCGGCTCAAGTTCTTAAACAAAACGGATAAGATTTTATTGAAAATCTTGGGGAGATTCCAGAGCGGCCAAATGGGACGGACTGTAACTCCGTTGTCTTACGACTTCGCAGGTTCGAATCCTGCTCTCCCCACTTTTTTAAAACTGAAAAAATGATTTTTAAATCTAGGTTTAATTATTAAATTAGCGGTTTTAAATAGGCGAGAGTAGCTCAGTTGGTAGAGCGTCAGCCTTCCAAGCTGAATGTCGCCGGTTCGAACCCGGTCTCTCGCTCTAAAATTCCAAGCCGGTGTAGCTCAGTTGGTAGAGCGCATCCTTGGTAGGGATGAGGTCACCGGTTCAAATCCGGTCATTGGCTCTTTTTTAGTGAAAAGAGTTTAAAAGAGTTTTAAAATAACACTAAATATATTTAACTAAGAATTAAAATTAATAATCATGGCAAAAGGAACTTATGATCGTTCGAAACCGCATTTAAATGTTGGTACTATTGGTCACGTAGATCACGGTAAAACTACTTTAACTGCTGCAATTACTAAAGTATTAGCTGATGCAGGATTTTCTGAACAAAGAGCTTTTGATCAAATCGATAACGCTCCAGAAGAAAAAGAAAGAGGTATAACAATTAACTCTTCTCACGTAGAGTATGCAACTGCAAACCGTCACTACGCGCACGTAGATTGTCCAGGTCACGCCGATTATGTAAAGAACATGGTAACTGGTGCTGCTCAAATGGATGGAGCTATCTTAGTAGTAGCTGCAACAGATGGTCCAATGCCGCAAACTCGTGAGCACATCTTATTAGGACGTCAGGTAGGTATTCCACGTATCGTTGTTTTCTTAAACAAAGTTGATATGGTTGATGATGAGGAGTTATTAGAGTTAGTAGAGATGGAAGTTAGAGACTTATTATCTTTCTATGAGTACGATGGAGATAACGGTCCTGTTGTTGCTGGTTCTGCTTTAGGAGCTTTAAATGGAGAGCAAAAGTGGGTTGATACAGTTTTAGAATTAATGGAAGCTGTTGATACTTGGATTGAAGAGCCACCAAGAGATACTGAAAAAGATTTCTTAATGCCAATCGAGGATGTATTCTCAATTACAGGTCGTGGTACTGTTGCTACTGGTCGTATTGAAACAGGAATCATCAATTCTGGAGATCCAGTAGAGATTATCGGTATGGGTTCTGAGAAGTTAACTTCTACAGTAACTGGTATTGAAATGTTCCGTCAAATCTTAGATAGAGGTGAGGCTGGAGATAACGCAGGTATCTTATTAAGAGGTATTGCTAAGGAAGATATCAAGAGAGGTATGGTAATCTGTAAGCCAGGTTCAGTAACTCCACACGCTAAATTTAAAGCTGAGGTATACGTTTTAAAGAAAGAAGAAGGTGGACGTCACACTCCATTCCATAATAACTACCGTCCACAATTCTACGTACGTACAACTGACGTAACTGGTAACATTAACTTACCTGATGGAGTAGAGATGGTAATGCCAGGAGATAACTTAACTATTACAGTTGATTTAATCCAACCAATTGCATTAAACATTGGTTTACAGTTCGCAATCCGTGAAGGAGGTAGAACAGTAGGTGCAGGTCAGGTAACTGAAATTTTAGACTAATTAATAGTTAGTTTACAGCATAAAAAAAAGGAGTCTCTTTAAATAGAGAGGCTCCTTTCAAAATGAAATACGGGTTTAGCTCAGTTGGTAGAGCACTGGTCTCCAAAACCAGGTGTCGGGGGTTCGAGTCCCTCAATCCGTGCAAAAATCAAAGCGAGTTACGGTTTAAATACTGTAGCTCGTTAAAAGGATAAAAACATGAATAAATTTATACAATACATCAAGGATTCTTTTGAAGAATTAAATACAAATATGACTTGGTCATCTCGTGAAGAAGCTCAAAAGTCAACTGTAGTGGTTGCTGCATTTACAATTGTTTTTGCTTTAGCAGTAGCAGGTATTGATAAATTTTTTCACACTGGATTAGACTGGTTCTTTAACCAATTTAACTAGATATAATTTTTAGATTATGGCGGCAGATAATTCAGTAATGAAGTGGTATGTTGTAAGAGCTGTTGGAGGTCAAGAAAATAAGGTTAAAACTTATATTGAGACTGAAATTGCTCGTTTTGGATTATCGGATTATGTTAATCAAGTAATAGTCCCAACAGAGAAAGTTATTCAAGTAAGAAACGGAAAGAAAATAAATAGAGAAAGAGTTTATTTTCCAGGATATGTAATGGTTGAAGCTAACTTAGCAGGGGAGGTTCCTCACGTAATTAAATCAGTAACTGGAGTTATTGGTTTTTTAGGTGAAACAAAAGGAGGAGAGCCTGTGCCAATGCGTAAATCGGAAGTAAACAGAATGTTAGGTAAAGTTGATGAACTTTCTGTTAGAGATGAAAATGTCGCAATTCCTTATTCAGTTGGAGAAACTGTAAAAGTAATCGACGGTCCTTTTAATGGATTTGACGGAACAGTTGAAAAAGTTAATGAGGAAAAACGTAAATTAGAAGTAATGGTGAAGATTTTCGGAAGAAAAACACCATTAGAGCTAAATTACATGCAAGTAGAGAAAATATAATTGTTACACCTATATTTAGAGGTATTTAAAGCTTCCAATTTAAATATCTTGATTAAATCTTAAACAATGGCAAAAGAAGTAAGTAAATTAGTTAAACTACAAGTTAGGGGAGGTGCTGCGAATCCGTCGCCACCAGTTGGACCCGCTTTAGGTGCTGCCGGGGTTAATATCATGGAGTTCTGTAAGCAGTTTAATGCTCGTACACAGGACAAGCAAGGTAAAGTATTACCTGTAGTGATTACAGTTTATACAGACAAATCTTTCGAGTTTGTTGTAAAAACACCACCAGCTGCAGTACAATTATTAGAAGCGGCCAAAATTAAGAAAGGTTCAGGAGAACCTAATAGGAAAAAAGTAGCAAGCGTTTCTTGGGATCAGATTCGTGGAATTGCAGAAGACAAAATGCCTGATTTAAATGCATTTGAAGTTGAGTCTGCAATGAGAATGATTGCTGGAACTGCTCGTTCTATGGGATTAACAGTAACAGGTGATGCACCTGCTTAAACTTTAAAAGATATTTAGAAATGGCAATTACTAAAAAGCAAAAGGAAGCTCGTGCTAAGATAGATAGATCTAAAGTTTATAGCTTAGGAGATGCATCAGCTTTAGTTAAAGAAATTACAAATGTAAAATTTGACGCATCTGTAGATTTAGCAGTACGTTTAGGAGTAGATCCTCGTAAAGCTAATCAAATGGTACGTGGAGTTGTTACATTACCACACGGAACAGGAAAAGACGTAAAAGTATTAGCATTAGTTACTCCAGATAAGGAAGCAGAAGCAAAAGAAGCTGGTGCTGATTATGTTGGATTAGATGAGTACCTTCAAAAAATTAAAGGAGGTTGGACTGATGTTGACGTTATTATTACAATGCCTAGCGTTATGGGTAAATTAGGTCCTTTAGGTCGTATTTTAGGACCAAGAGGTTTAATGCCAAACCCAAAGACAGGAACAGTAACTATGGATGTTGCAAAAGCAGTACAAGAAGTAAAAGCTGGTAAAATTGACTTTAAAGTTGATAAAACTGGTATTGTACATGCTGCAATTGGAAAAGTATCTTTTGATGCTAAGAAGATTGAAGAAAATGCAAATGAGTTAATACAAACATTAATTAAATTAAAGCCAACAGCTGCTAAAGGTGCTTATATTAAGAGTATTTTTATGTCTTCTACTATGAGTCCTAGTGTTGCTGTAGATGAAAAATCTGTATCATAAGGCAGTTAAAACTTTTTAATTATGACTAGAGAAGACAAATTACAAGTAATAGAAGATTTAACAGCACAATTAGGAGATACTGGTACTATCTATTTAGCAGATATTTCTGGATTAGATGCAGTAACTACATCTAACTTACGTAGAGCTTGTTTTAAAGCTAACGTTAAATTGGCTGTTGTAAAGAACACAATGCTTGCTAAAGCAATGGAAGCTTCAGATAAAGATTTTGGAGACTTACAAAGTGTTTTAAAAGGTAATACTTCTATAATGATTGCTGAAGCTGCAAATGCACCAGCAAAAGTTATAAAAGAGTTCAGAAAAAAATCAGATAAGCCTTTATTAAAAGGAGCTTTTGTTGAAGAGGCAGTTTACATTGGAGATGACCAATTAGATGCTCTTGTTAACATCAAATCTAGAGAAGAGCTTATTGGAGATATCATTGGATTATTACAATCTCCAGCTAAAAATGTTGTTTCAGCTTTACAATCAGGTGGAAACAAACTTTCAGGTATTCTTACAACGTTATCTGAAAAATAATTACGCGCACTAATAAACTAAAATAAATAAAATTTCAAAAAACAATTAAAATGGCAGATTTAAAAGATTTCGCAGAACAATTAGTTAACTTAACAGTAAAAGAAGTTAATGATTTAGCTACTATCTTAAAAGAAGAGTATGGTATTGAGCCAGCAGCAGCAGCAGTAGCAGTAGCAGGTCCAGCAGCAGGAGGTGATGCAGCAGAGGAAAAAACTGAATTCGATGTGATCTTAAAAGCAGCAGGAGGTTCTAAATTAGCAGTTGTAAAGTTAGTTAAAGAATTAACTGGATTAGGATTAAAAGATGCTAAAGCAATCGTTGATAGCGCTCCAGCACCAATCAAAGAAGCAGTATCTAAAGATGAGGCAGAAGGTCTTAAGAAGTCTTTAGAAGAAGCAGGAGCTGAGGTAGAGCTTAAGTAAGCTATACTCCCGAATTAAAACGGGAAAAAACAATTAAGGTTTAGGTACTAGAAACGTATGTTTTTAGTCCTAAACCATTTTGTGTATATATTCGTTCTTTATTTATCACAATTTAAAATTGTGATTTTACGACTATAAAGTGTTGGTTTTTAACCATCAAAAGCAATTAAAATTGCATTATTGAAACAGATAAGTTTCAAAAAATAATATTTTTAATTTAAAAATAGCATCTCTTTTGGCAACGATAAACACTACTGAAAGAATTAACTTTGCATCATCGCAGTTAGGAACTGATTATCCAGATTTTCTAGATATTCAGGTGAAGTCTTTCCAAGACTTTTTCCAATTGCAAACCAAAGCCGATGAGCGAGGTGAAGAAGGTTTATACAAAACCTTTATGGATAACTTTCCGATTACAGACACTCGTAATCAATTTGTATTAGAATTTTTAGACTACTTTGTAGATCCTCCAAGATATAGCATCCAAGAATGTATTGAAAGAGGTTTAACACATAGTGTACCTTTAAAAGCAAGGTTAAAGCTTTATTGTACCGATCCTGAACACGAAGATTTCGAAACGATAGTTCAAGATGTATATTTAGGTACTATTCCTTATATGACTAATTCTGGAACTTTCATTATTAATGGAGCAGAAAGAGTTGTAGTGTCTCAATTACACCGTTCACCAGGGGTGTTCTTTGGACAGTCTTTCCACGCAAACGGAACCAAGTTATACTCAGCAAGAGTTATTCCTTTTAAAGGATCTTGGATAGAATTTGCAACAGATATCAATCAAGTAATGTATGCTTATATTGATAGAAAGAAAAAATTACCAGTAACAACGTTATTCAGAGCCATAGGTTTTGAAAGAGATAAAGATATATTAGAGATCTTTGATTTAGCGGAAGAAGTAAAAGTTTCTAAAGCAGGATTAAAGAAAGTATTAGGGCGTAAATTAGCAGCAAGAGTATTAAAAACTTGGCATGAGGATTTCGTAGATGAAGATACAGGAGAAGTAGTATCTATTGAACGTAACGAAATTGTTTTCGACCGTGATACAATTATAGAGAAAGAACACATTGATGAAATAATCGATGCAGGTGCAAAAACTATCTTATTACATAAGGTAGATAATGACATGGCAGATTATGCAATCATTCATAATACATTACAAAAAGATCCTACAAACTCAGAGAAAGAGGCAGTAGAGCATGTATATAGACAATTACGTAATGCTGAACCGCCAGATGAGGAAACAGCAAGAGGAATTATTGAAAAATTATTCTTCTCAGAGCAACGTTATAGTTTAGGAGAAGTAGGACGTTTTAGAATGAATACCAAATTAGGTCTTAATGAAGATATAGATCAAAAGGTATTAACTAAAAACGATATTATTACAATTATCAAATACTTAATTGAGTTAATTAATTCAAAAGCAGAAGTAGATGATATTGATCACTTATCAAACCGTCGTGTAAGAACTGTAGGAGAGCAATTAGCTGGACAGTTCGGTGTTGGTTTAGCTCGTATGGCTCGTACAATTCGTGAAAGAATGAACGTACGTGATAACGAGGTATTTACTCCAATTGATTTAATTAATGCGAAGACATTATCTTCAGTAATTAATTCATTCTTTGGTACGAACCAATTATCTCAGTTTATGGATCAAACAAATCCATTAGCAGAGATTACTCACAAACGTCGTTTATCAGCTTTAGGACCTGGAGGTTTATCTAGAGAAAGAGCAGGATTCGAGGTTCGTGATGTTCACTATACACACTATGGTCGTTTATGTCCAATTGAAACTCCAGAGGGACCGAATATTGGATTAATTTCATCTTTAGCAGTATTTGCAAAAGTTAATAATCTTGGTTTTATCGAAACACCTTATAAAAAGGTAGTTGATGGAAACATTGATTTAAAGCAAGAGCATGTTTACTTAAGTGCTGAAGAAGAAGAAGGAATGAAGTTTGCTCAATCTAACTTAAAAATTGATGAGCAAGGAGATTTTGTTGAAGATAAAGTAATTTCACGTGAAGGTGGAGATTTCCCAGTAGTTACTCCAAACGAAGTAGACTACATGGATGTTGCACCAAATCAAATTGCTTCTATATCAGCATCGTTAATTCCTTTCTTAGAGCATGATGATGCCAACCGTGCGTTAATGGGATCGAACATGATGCGTCAAGCAGTTCCATTATTACGTCCAGAATCTCCAATTGTAGGTACAGGATTAGAGCGTAGAGTAGCAAAAGATTCTCGTATCTTAATCAATGCAGAAGGAGCTGGAGTTGTTGAGTATGTTGATGCAAATAAAATAACTATTAAGTATGATAGAACTGAAGAAGAGCAAATGGTAAGCTTCGATTCAGATGAAATCACTTATAACTTAATTAAGTTTAGAAAAACTAACCAAGGTACTAACATTAACTTAAAGCCAATTGTAAAAGTTGGAGATAGAGTTGAAGAAGGACAAGTACTTTGTGAAGGTTATGCAACACAAAAAGGAGAATTAGCTTTAGGAAGAAACATGAAAGTAGCCTTCATGCCTTGGAAAGGGTATAACTTTGAGGATGCGATTGTGATTTCAGAAAAAGTTGTTCGTGAAGATATCTTTACTTCTATCCATATCGATGAATATTCATTAGATGTTCGTGATACTAAATTAGGAGCAGAAGAATTAACAAACGATATTCCAAATGTTTCAGAAGAGGCTACTAAAGACTTAGATGAAAATGGAATGATTCGTATTGGAGCAGAAGTAAATCCAGGTGATATTTTAATTGGTAAGATTACACCAAAAGGAGAATCTGATCCAACACCAGAAGAAAAGTTATTACGTGCTATTTTTGGAGATAAAGCAGGAGATGTAAAAGATGCATCATTAAAAGCTTCACCTTCATTAAGAGGAGTAGTAATTAATAAAAAATTATTCAAACGTGCAGTAAAAGATAAGAATAAGCGTGCTAGAGATAAAGAAGCTATTGCAACTTTAGAAGCATCTTACGTATCTAAGTTTGAAGGATTAAAAGATAGATTAGTAGAGAAGTTATTTGCTTTAATTACTGGTAAAACTTCACAAGGTGTATTTAACGATTTAGGAGAAGAAGTATTACCAAAAGGTAAGAAGTTTACTCAAAAAATGTTAAATTCAGTAGAAGATTTTACACATTTACACGGTACTTGGACTACAGATAAAGACTTAAACAAGTTAGTTGTAGAATTAGTACACAACTATAAGATTAAAGTAAACGATTTACAAGGAGTTTTACGTCGTGAGAAATTTACAATTTCAGTAGGAGACGAGTTACCAGCAGGAATCTTAAAGCTTGCAAAAATTTACGTAGCTAAAAAACGTAAGTTAAAAGTAGGAGATAAGATGGCAGGACGTCACGGAAATAAAGGTATTGTAGCACGTATTGTACGTCAAGAAGATATGCCTTTCTTAGAAGACGGAACACCAGTAGATATAGTATTAAATCCATTAGGGGTACCATCTCGTATGAATATTGGTCAGATTTATGAAACAGTTCTTGGTTGGGCTGGAGAAAAATTAGGTCAAAAATATGCAACACCAATTTTTGATGGTGCAAATATTAACGAGATTAATGATTTAACAGATCAAGCAGGTATTCCTCGTTACGGACATACATACTTATATGATGGAGGTACAGGAAAACGTTTCGATCAGCCAGCAACAGTGGGTATAATTTATATGATTAAGTTAGGTCACATGATTGAAGATAAGATGCACGCGCGTTCTATTGGACCTTACTCATTAATTACACAACAACCATTAGGAGGTAAGGCACAATTTGGAGGTCAACGTTTCGGAGAGATGGAGGTTTGGGCACTTGAAGCATATGGTGCATCAAGTATCTTAAGAGAAATCTTAACTGTAAAATCGGATGACGTATTAGGTAGAGCTAAAACATACGAAAGTATTGTTAAGGGTGAATCTATGCCAGAACCAGGATTACCAGAATCATTTAATGTATTAATGCACGAACTGAAAGGTTTAGGATTAGACGTTAAATTAGAGGAATAATAAACAGTGAAATATCATTAGGTAGGATGTTTTCTACCTAATGATAAATCATTTTAAATATACGTCTTAAAGAGGCAAATTTTTAATTCGAATCCATTAGTTATTATGGCAAGAAAGAACGAAAAATACACTGTTAAAAAGTTTAACAAAATTTCAATTGGTTTAGCATCACCTGAATCTATTTTAGAGGCATCAAGAGGTGAGGTTTTAAAGCCAGAAACTATTAACTACCGTACACACAAACCAGAAAGAGATGGTTTATTTTGTGAACGTATTTTTGGTCCTGTAAAGGATTATGAGTGTGCGTGTGGAAAATATAAGCGAATCCGATATAAAGGAATCGTTTGTGATCGTTGTGGTGTTGAAGTTACTGAGAAAAAAGTACGTAGAGATAGAGTAGGTCACATTAATTTAGTAGTACCAGTTGCTCATATTTGGTACTTTAGATCATTACCTAACAAAATGGGATACCTTTTAGGGTTACCATCTAAAAAGTTAGATATGATTATTTACTACGAGCGTTACGTAGTAATTCAACCAGGAGAAGCTAAAAATGCTGAAGGAGAACCATTACAAAAAATGGACTTCTTAACAGAAGAAGAGTATTTAGATATTTTAGATACACTTCCACAAGAGAATATGTATTTAGATGATTCAGACCCAAACAAGTTTATCGCTAAAATGGGAGCTGAATGTTTAATTGATTTATTAGAAAGAATCGATTTAGATACGTTATCATTTGAATTACGTCATAAAGCAAATACTGAAACTTCTAAGCAACGTAAAAACGAAGCATTAAAGCGTTTAAATGTTGTTGAAGCATTTAGAGATTCTCAAAAGAATAGAGAAAACAACCCAGAATGGATGATTATGAAAGCGGTTCCAGTTATACCGCCAGAGTTACGTCCATTAGTACCATTAGATGGAGGTCGTTTCGCTACTTCAGATTTAAATGATTTATACCGTCGTGTTATTATCCGTAATAACCGTTTAAAGCGTTTAATGGAGATTAAAGCTCCTGAAGTTATTTTACGTAACGAGAAACGTATGTTACAAGAATCGGTAGATTCATTATTTGATAACACACGTAAATCATCTGCAGTAAAAACAGAATCTAACCGTCCATTAAAATCATTATCTGATAGTTTAAAAGGTAAGCAAGGACGTTTCCGTCAAAACTTATTAGGTAAGCGTGTTGATTATTCTGCACGTTCTGTAATTGTTGTTGGACCAGAGTTAAGATTATTTGAATGTGGATTGCCAAAAGATATGGCAGCAGAATTATACAAGCCTTTCGTTATTCGTAAGTTAATCGAAAGAGGTATTGTAAAAACTGTAAAATCTGCAAAGAAAATTATAGATAGAAAAGAACCAGTTGTTTGGGATATCTTAGAAAACGTAATTAAAGGACACCCAGTTTTATTAAACCGTGCACCAACGTTACACCGTTTAGGTATTCAAGCGTTCCAACCAAAATTAATTGAAGGAAAAGCAATACGTTTACACCCACTTGCTTGTTCTGCCTTCAATGCCGATTTTGATGGAGATCAGATGGCGGTTCACTTACCATTAGGACCAGAGGCTATCTTAGAAGCTCAGTTATTAATGTTAGGATCTCATAATATCTTAAACCCTGCAAATGGTGCACCTATTACTGTACCATCTCAGGATATGGTATTAGGACTATACTATATGACTAAAGAAAGAAAGTCAACTCCAGAAGTACCTATTAAAGGAGAAGGGTTAACTTTCTATTCACCAGAAGAGGTAATTATTGCCTTAAATGAAGAAAGAGTAGACTTAAATGCTGGAATCAAAGTTCGTACTAACGATGTAGAGGACGGAGAACCAGTTGTTAAGATCATACAAACAACTGTTGGTAGAGTTTTATTTAATGAAGTTGTACCAGAAGCAGCAGGATATATTAATGAAGTCTTAACTAAGAAATCATTAAGAGGAGTAATTAGTGGTATTTTAAAAGTTACTGATATTCCTGCAGTTGGAAAATTCTTAGATGAGATTAAAAACATGGGATATAAATACGCCTTCGAAGGTGGTTTATCATTCTCATTAGGAGATATCATTATACCAGAAGAAAAGCACTCTATGATTGCTGAAGCAAACAAAGAGGTAGATGGTATAATCATGAACTATAACATGGGTATGTTAACGCAGAAAGAGCGTTATAACCAGGTAATTGATGTTTGGGGATCTACAAACAACAGATTAACTGAATTATCGATGAAGCGTTTACGTGAAGACCAACAAGGATTTAACTCAGTATTTATGATGTTAGATTCTGGAGCACGTGGATCGAAAGAGCAGATTCGTCAGTTAACAGGTATGCGTGGATTAATGGCAAAACCTAAGAAATCTACAGCAAGTGGTGGAGAAATTATTGAAAACCCGATTTTATCTAACTTTAAGGAAGGATTATCGATTTTAGAATACTTTATCTCAACGCACGGTGCTCGTAAAGGACTTGCCGATACCGCATTAAAAACAGCCGATGCAGGATACTTAACACGTCGTTTAGTAGATGTATCTCAGGATGTTATTGTAAATGAAGTAGATTGTGGTACATTAAGAGGATTAGAAATTACTCCATTAAAGAAAAACGATGAAATCGTTGAGCCTTTAAGTGAAAGAATTTCTGGTCGTACATCATTACACAATGTATATGCTCCAAAAACTGATGAATTATTAATTGAATCAGGAGAGTTAATTACACCAATTATAGCTGAAAAAATTGAAGCTGCTGGAGTAGACAAAGTAGAAGTACGTTCTGCATTAACTTGTGAATCTGAAAGAGGTATTTGCGAAAAATGTTACGGACAATCTTTATCTACAGGAAAGAAAGTACAAAGAGGAGAAGCAGTAGGTGTAATTGCAGCACAATCGATTGGAGAGCCAGGTACGCAGTTAACGTTACGTACATTCCACGTAGGAGGGGTAGCAGGAAACATTTCAGAAGAGAACAAGTTAATAGCTAAGTTTGATGGAAATGTTAAGATAGAAGATTTACGTACTGTTAAAGGTAAAGATAACGAAGGTAAAGAAGTAGATATCGTAATCTCTCGTACAGCTGAAATTAAAATCATTGATAAGAAAACTGACATAGTATTAAGTACTAATATCATTCCTTATGGTTCGATCATATTTGATAAAGATCTTAAATCAATCAAAAAAGGAGATGCAGTTTGTCAATGGGATCCATTTAATGGAGTTATTGTTTCAGAATTCAATGGAAAAGTTAAGTTTGACAATTTAGAACAAGGTATTAACTATACTGTTGAAATTGATGAGCAAACAGGTTTCCAAGAAAAAGTAATGATTGATTCTAAAAATAAGAAAATTATTGCTTCATTAATTATTGAAGATGCAGATGGTAATGCTTTACGTTCGTACAGTTTACCAGTAGGTGCACACTTAATGGTAAATGATGGTGATAAAGTAGAATCAGGTCATACATTAGTTAAGATTCCACGTAAGTCTGGTAAAGCAGGGGATATTACAGGAGGTTTACCACGTGTAACAGAGTTATTCGAAGCACGTAATCCATCTAACCCAGCAGTAGTTGCTCAAATTGATGGGGTTGTATCTTTCGGTAAAATTAAGCGTGGTAATCGTGAGATTATTATTGAATCTAAAACAGGAGAGATTACTAAATATTTAGTGAAGTTATCAAACCAAATTTTAGTTCAAGAGAACGATTTCATTAAAGCAGGTATGCCTTTATCTGATGGAGCTATTACTCCAATAGATATCTTAAATATCAAAGGACCTTCTGCTGTACAAGAATACTTAGTAAACGAAATTCAAGAAGTATATCGTTTACAAGGGGTAAAAATTAACGACAAGCACTTCGAGGTAGTAGTACGTCAAATGATGCGTAAAGTTAGAGTTATTGATTCAGGAGATACTTTATTCTTAGAAAATCAATTAATTCACAAAAACGACTTTATCAAAGAAAACGATGCTATTTACGGAATGAAAGTTGTTGAGGATGCAGGAGATTCTGAGAACTTAAAACCAGGACAAATAGTTTCAGCTCGTCAATTAAGAGATGAAAATTCATTATTGCGTAGAGCAGATAAAGAATTAGTAGTAGCAAGAGAAGCACAGCCAGCAACTGCAGAGCAAGTATTGCAAGGTATTACAAGAGCTTCGTTACAAACTAAGTCATTTATTTCAGCTGCGTCGTTCCAGGAGACTACTAAAGTATTAAACGAAGCTGCAGTAAACGGTAAAGTTGATACATTAGAAGGATTAAAAGAAAATGTAATTGTTGGTAAGAGAATTCCAGCAGGTACAGGAATGAGATCTTACGATAGTCAAATCGTAGGGCCTAAAGATGAAATTGAAAAAAGTTTATAAATTTCAATACAAAGACCTCTAAAAATTTAGAGGTCTTTTTTTTAAATTTTAATATGGAAGATCATAAAGAACCACAATTAAATATAGAATTAGATCAAGATATTGCAGAAGGAACTTATAGTAATTTAGCTATAATTAACCATTCAGTATCTGAATTTATAGTTGATTTTATTAATATAATGCCAGGTGTACCTAAGGCTAAAGTAAAATCAAGAATAATCTTAACACCACAACATGCTAAAAGATTATCTAAAGCATTAGCAGAAAATGTTCGAAAGTTTGAACAAGCACATGGTGAAATAAAAGATTATGAGCAAGTTCCTATTCCAATGAATTTTGGAGGTACAACAGGAGAAGCATAAAACAAAAAATCGTCTTAATTAAGACGATTTTTTTGTTTTTATTATATATCTGTTATTTAAAAACCTTGAGAAATTTGTTGAAGCCCAGGAATATTTAAAACAAAGATTTGTTTACCTTTTAAATTAATTAGCTTTTTCTTTTTAAAGTCAGAAAGTAAACGAATGGCGCTTTCTGTAGCTGTACCTATAATATTAGCAATATCTTCTCTAGTTAAAAGTATACCTATAGAACCATCTTCATTTTTTTCAAATTCACTATCTAAAAAAATAAGAGTATCTGCTAAACGTTGTTTTACGGTTTTTTGAGCCATGTCAACAATAACGTTATCTGCATTTTTAAGAGAAGAAGCCATTTTTTTAAGCATATCCATAGAGAAGTTAGAATTATTCTGTAAATCCTTTATTATTTCTTCTTTAGGGATAAAACAAACTTCCATATCATTAACGGCTACTGCTTTTAGATTTGAAACTTCATCATTAATTAAACTACGTTCACCTATAATATCTCCTTTTCTGATTAAGTGAATGATTTGATCTCTACCATTATCACTCATTTTAGAAACCTTACAGAGACCGTCTTTAATACAAAAAATACCGTTTATATGCTCGCCTTCTTGAAAAAGAGGTTCACCTTTTTTGATTGTTTTAGACGTTTTACACCCAGAAATCCTAATCAATTCACTTTTTGTTAAGGACTTTAATGAGTTGAATTGCCTAATAATACACTGTTCACATTTAGTGTGAGTTTCTGAGTTTTGTAGCATACTTCAAAGATAACGAAAACTGATAAATATCATGTTTATTACTTGCATAAAAAACGACCTTTGTATCAGGCAAATGAGTAAATATGGAAAGCAAGATATGTTTTCATTGTGGTAACGAGTGCGATACTGATAAAATTAGAGTAGAAGAAAAGTTCTTTTGCTGTAATGGATGTAAGACAGTATTTGAAATTTTTTCAGAAAATGATTTAACTTGTTATTACGATTTTCAGAACAATCCAGGAGCAATTCCTGAAGAGATTCAAGGGAAATATGATTTTCTTGAAAATGAATCTATTGTAAATAAATTATTAGAGTTTAACGATGGAAATACTCAAGTCGTTAATTTATATATTCCGCATATACATTGTAGTTCATGTATTTGGGTATTAGAAAACTTACATAAACTTCAAAAGAGTATAATAAACTCACAAGTTAACTTTCCAAAGAAAACGGTACGAATTACATATAATTTAGACGAGATTTCATTACAAGAAGTTGTTTTATTATTGAGCTCCATAGGGTATGAACCATATATTTCTTTGGAAGATTACGAAGTAGGAAAGAAAAAGGTTGATAGAAGCTTAATTTATAAATTAGGAATAGCTGGGTTTGCCTTTGGAAATGTAATGTTTCTTTCATTTCCAGAGTATTTTGAAGTATCAGAATTTTGGTTAGAACAATACAAAGGAGTTTTCCGTTGGTTAATGTTTTTCTTTTCATTACCAATAGTTTTTTATGCTGCACAAGATTATTTTATTTCAGCATATAAAGGATTACGTTCTAAAATCCTGAATATAGATGTTCCTATTGCTTTGGGAGTTTCTATTTTATTTATTAGAAGTTCTATTGAAATTATTTTTGATTTAGGAACTGGTTTTTTTGATTCTCTAACTGGTTTGGTGTTTTTCCTATTGTTAGGAAAGTTTTTTCAGCAAAAAACATATAACTTTCTATCATTTGAACGCGATTATAAGTCCTATTTTCCAATTGCTGTTACTAGGCTTACTTCAGAAGGAAAAGAGGAAAATGCACAGATATATGATGTAAAAAAAGGAGATAGATTATTAATAAGAAATCAAGAGCTAATACCAGTTGATGGAATCTTAATAAATGGTGAAGCAGAGATAGATTATAGTTTTGTTACAGGAGAAGCAATTCCAGTTTCAAAAAAGTCAGGAGATAAATTATTTGCAGGAGGAAAACAGTTGTCAGGTATTATTGAAATGGAGGTTTTAGCATCAGTTTCACAAAGTTATTTAACACAATTGTGGAGCAATGATGTATTTCAAAAAGATAAAAACTCATCATTTAAAACACTAACAGATAAGATAAGTCAACATTTTACCATTACAATTTTAATTATAGCTATTATAGCAACTAGTTTCTGGTGGTTTTATGATGCATCTAAGGCATTAAATGTATTTACTGCAGTATTAATTATAGCTTGTCCTTGTGCTATAGCATTAGCAGCTCCATTTACCTTAGGAAATATGTTACGTATTTTAGGTAAGAAAAAGTTTTACATAAAAAATGCTACTGTATTGGAGCAATTAGCTGCAACCGATTCAGTAATTTTTGATAAAACTGGTACTCTTACTACAAATAAAGAAAATAAAATTGAGTATCAAGGAACAGATTTAGAGGAGCTAGAAAAAACAGTATTGAAAAGTACACTTAGAGCTTCAAATCATCCTTTAAGTAGAATGTTATATAATTCATTAATAGAAGAAACAATAACGATAGAAAATTTTAAAGAACATACTGGAAAGGGGATAGAAGCTAATTATAAACAAATAAAAATAAAAGTAGGTTCATCATCTTTTGTAAATAATATAGAAGAGCAGATAAATTTAGATACTTCAGTGCATATTAGTATAAACGATGCTTATAAAGGAAAGTATGTTTTTAAGAATGCATATAGAAAAGGAGTGAATAATTTATTCTCAGAATTAAAATCGAATTATGAATTAGCGGTTGTTTCTGGAGATAATGAAGGAGAAAAAAAGTATTTACAAACTATTTTACCAGAGAATACTAGATTTTTATTCAATCAGAAGCCAGAAGATAAATTGTCTTATGTAGAAAAATTACAACAAAAAGATAAAAGTGTAATTATGATTGGTGATGGATTAAATGATGCTGGAGCATTGGCACAAAGTAATGTTGGTATAGCATTGTCAGAAAATATAAATGTATTTTCTCCTGCTTGTGATGCAATTTTAGATGCTTCAAAATTTAATCAAATAGCAAATTATATCAAGGTATCTAAAAAAGCAATTCAAATCATAAAATATAGTTTTTTATTGTCTTTATTATATAACGTTATAGGATTGTATTTTGCAACTACAGGGCAATTAAAACCAGTAATAGCTGCAATTTTAATGCCTTTAAGTTCTATTAGTATTGTAGTGTTTACAACAGTGGCAACAAATTTAATAGGAAAGAAAATTAAATAAGGCTTTTGAGAAGTTTTAAAATTCAAAAAAAGAAAAAAGAGTACAGTTATCTTTGTATGTTTTAAGGAAGATAACTAGAATAAAAATAAAATATTATGCAAATAAATAAATATATAGATCACACATTATTAAAAGCAGTAGCAACAAAAGAAGATATTGTAAAGCTATGTGAAGAAGCCAAAGAATATGATTTTTGTGCAGTTTGTGTAAATGGTTCATATGTAACCTTAGTAAAAGAAGAATTGAAAGGTTCTGCTATAAAAATAGCAGCAGTAATAGGTTTTCCATTAGGAGCTATGGATACAGAATCTAAAATTTTTGAAGCAAAAAAATGTATTGAAAAAGGAGCTTCAGAAATAGATATGGTTATCAATGTAGGAAAATTAATAGATGGAGAAAATGAATATGTAGAGAATGAAATTAGATTGATAAAAGAAGCAATAGGAGAAAATATATTGAAGGTAATATTTGAAAATTGCTACCTAACAAAAGAACAAATAAAAATAGCCTCGCAATTAGCGGTAAATGCAGGGGCAGATTTTGTTAAAACATCAACAGGTTTTGGAACAGGAGGAGCAACCTTTGAAGATGTTAAAATAATGAAAGAAGTAGTTGGAGATAAGGCTCAAATAAAAGCAGCAGGTGGAGTAAGAGATACTGCTACTGCAGTTGAGTATATTGAAATGGGGGTAACTCGTTTAGGAACATCATCAGGAGTTTCTTTAGTAACAAAAGGAATTTCAGACAAAAACAAATATTAAGATGAGTGTACATATAGCGGCCGTAAAGGGAGAAGTAGCAGAAACGGTATTATTACCAGGAGATCCAATGAGAGCTAAATGGATTGCTGAAACTTTTTTAGAAGACCCTGTTTGTTATAATGATGTAAGAGGAATGCTAGGATACACCGGAGAGTATAAAGGAAAGAGAGTTTCGGTACAAGGAACAGGAATGGGAATACCAAGTACATTAATCTATGCTCATGAATTGATTACCGAATATGGTGTAAAGAATTTAATCCGCGTAGGTTCGGCAGGTTCATATCAAAAAGAAGTAGGTATTAGGGATATTGTAATAGCAATGGCAGCATCAACCAATTCTGGATTAAATACTATTCGATTTAATGGTGCTGATTATGCCCCGACTGCTAGTTTTGAATTATTTCAAAAAGCATTAAATACAGCCAATGAAAAAGGAATTGCTATAAAAGCAGGAAATATTTTAAGTTCAGATGAGTTTTATGCAGATGAATTTGAAAGCTATAAAAAGTGGGCAGATTATGGTGTTTTATGTGTAGAAATGGAAACAAATGGTTTGTATACAGTGGCAGCTAAACACAAAGTCAATGCATTGTCAATATTAACCATATCTGATAGTCTGGTTACAGGAGAAAGAACCACAGCTGATGAAAGAGAGCAAACGTTTAAAGAAATGATAGAAATCGCATTAGGAACTTTATAATGAAAAACTCACTAATTCAAAAATATAATATACCAGGTCCAAGATATACAAGTTATCCAACTGTACCTTATTGGGATGAAAATACTTTTTCAAAAGAAAAATGGATCGAAACTTTTAAGAAATCGTTTATAGAAAGTAATTCAACAGAAGGAATTAGTTTATACATTCATTTACCATTCTGTGAAAGTTTGTGTACGTTTTGTGCATGTCATAAACATATAACAAAACGTCATGAAGTTGAAGAACCATACATAGAAACCGTATTAAAAGAATGGAATTTATATGTTGATTTAGTTGATGAAGTACCATTAGTAAAAGAAATCCATTTAGGAGGAGGTACACCAACGTTTTTTTCGAAAGAACAATTAAAAAAGTTAATTGATGGAATCTTTTTAAAAGCAAAAAAACATCCTAATCACGAGTTTAGTTTTGAAGGACACCCGAACAATACAACCAAAGAGCAATTACAAACTTTATATGATGTAGGTTTTACTAGAGTAAGTTTTGGAGTACAGGATTATAATTTAAAAGTACAAGAAGCAATTCATAGAGTTCAACCTTTTGAAAATGTAGAAAGAGCACATCGATTAGCAAAAGAAATAGGATATACATCAATTAGCCACGATTTAGTTTTTGGACTTCCATTTCAAACAAAAGAAAATGTAATTCACACTATTAATAAAACAAAAGAATTACAACCAGATAGAATCTCATTTTATAGTTATGCACATGTACCTTGGGTAAAAGGAGTGGGGCAAAGAGGTTTTAATGAACAAGATTTACCAAAGAATGAGGAAAAGCGAGAGTTATATGAAATAGGGAAGGAGTTATTTGCAGAGATGGGCTATATAGAGATAGGAATGGATCATTTTGCATTACCGACCGATAGTTTGTATAAAGCAACAGAAGAGAAAACATTGCATAGAAACTTTATGGGATATACCGCTAACAAAACTCAATTAATGATTGGTTTAGGAATGTCGGCAATATCAGATTCATGGTATGGTTTTGCTCAAAATGTAAAAACTGTAAAAGAATATCAAAAAGTTGTAAATGAAGGTGAAATTCCAGTTTTTCGAGGACACATTTTATCTAAAGAAGATTTAGTAATAAGAAAGCATATTTTAAATATTATGTGCCATTTTTCTACTTCATGGGAAGAAGAAAATTTACAAATAGAAAATGTAAATGAGCATTTAAATAAACTAGAAGAAATGATTGAGGATAAGCTAGTTTTTATAGAGGATAAAAAGCTAACAGTTCCTGAAGAAGCAAGACCGTATGTGCGAAACATTTGTATGGCGTTTGATAAAAAATTACACGAAAAACAACCAGAAGCGAAACTATTTTCTATGACTATTTAACTTAGATAACCTAGTGTAACAATAATCCCCATCATTATAATAATAAATAAGAAGATGGTGAAAAATGATAAAATGGCTGTTTCCACTTTATCATTTTTATTTTTAAAGACAATATAAATATATAGTATTAATGCTATATAAATAACCGGGTCTATAATAATAGGTTTTCTAAAAATCAAATGACTTAATATCCCTATCAATGTTATTTGACCTAAAATAAAAGAGTTGATAGCTAGATGTTCAGAATAATTATATTTCCTAAAAAGAATTCTAGTTAGAAAACTCAAGGGAATTAAAGTAAAAACCCAAAAATATTTAAAATATACTCTAATAAATCTTCCTCCAAAATAAGCTATTTTTTCAAGGCCTTCCCTGTCAACATTTGTAATGGTACTTTTTTTAGCAGGTACTTTCAGCAAAGTTTCAATGATTAAATATATAGTTATAGAAAAAATTAAAAAAGAAATTGGATTTAAAATATCTTTTCTTTTACCAAGAATATAATTTGTGATTATTTTTTTGGGGTTTGTAAAGAGAGATTTTACGTTAAATAAAAAGCCTTTATCCATATCTATGATAGAAGATATAGCATATTGAAACATAGAAGGGAAAGTAATCCTTTTTACATTTTTCTTTTCTCCACAATGAGGGCAATAATTTTCCTCATGCACATTATTACATGAAATACATTTCATTTATAATAAATATTTAATCCATAGCTTATTTTAATTAAGCACTTCCAAAAATAAATAAAATTGAAATAGTTGCAAGTTTTAAAAAAAAGAAGAGCTATTTATTTGAAAAAAAAGTAAATAAATCTCTAATAAAAGTTTGAAATATGACAAATATCATGTTTTAAGAAAAGCTTCAAATCTACCTTTGTACTATAATTATCAGGCAAGATATGAGCGTTATTTACTTACTACTTACACTAAGCATCTTAGTGGCAATTGTTTTTTTTATTGCATTTATCGTTTCGGTAAAAAAAGGGCAGTACGATGATTCGTATACGCCTTCTGTTCGTATGCTTTTCGATGATGAATTGGTAAAAGAAAACAAAAATTAACAACTAACAATAGATATTAAATTTAGATAAATTATGGAGATGCAACAATTTTATTACGATAATAAAATCGTAAAAAAGTTCATTTACGCCACACTACTCTGGGGGATTGTAGGTTTCTCGGTAGGATTGTTGCTGGCTTTTATGTTTTTATTCCCAAATATTACTGATGGGATTTCATGGTTAAGTTTTGGTCGTTTACGTCCATTACATACCAATGCAGTAATTTTTGCCTTTGTAGGTAATGCAATATTTGCGGGAGTTTATTACTCATTACAGCGATTGTTGAAAGCACGTATGGCAAGTAACTTCCTGAGTAATTTTAACTTCTGGGGATGGCAATTAATTATTGTTGCAGCAGCTATAACATTACCTTTAGGGTATACAACATCAAAAGAATATGCAGAATTAGAATGGCCTATAGATATTGCCATTGCTTTAGTATGGGTAGCTTTTGGTGCTAACATGATTTGGACAATTTTACAAAGAAGACAACGTCACTTATATGTTGCTATTTGGTTCTATTTAGGAACATTTGTAACTGTAGCTGTATTACACATTTTTAACAGTTTAGAGTTACCAGTTAGCTTCTTAAAATCATATTCAGTTTATGCAGGAGTTCAAGATGCGTTAGTACAGTGGTGGTACGGACATAATGCCGTAGCATTTTTCTTAACAACACCTTTCTTAGGATTAATGTATTATTTTGTGCCTAAAGCTGCAAATCGACCAGTATATTCATATAGATTATCGATAGTACACTTTTGGTCTTTAATATTCATTTATATCTGGGCTGGACCTCACCACTTATTATATACTTCGTTACCAGATTGGGCTCAAAATTTAGGAGTTGCGTTTTCAGTAATGTTAATAGCACCATCTTGGGGAGGTATGATCAATGGATTATTAACATTACGTGGAGCATGGGATAAGGTACGTACAGATCCAGTTTTAAAGTTTATGGTAGTAGCTATTACAGGATATGGTATGGCAACTTTTGAAGGACCAATGTTATCGCTTAAAAACGTAAATGCAATTGCTCACTTCTCAGACTGGATTATTGCACACGTACACGTAGGAGCATTAGCATGGAATGGTTTCTTAACGTTTGGTATGTTATATTGGTTAATACCAAGAATGTTTAAAACAAAATTATATTCTACAGCATTAGCAAACTTCCATTTCTGGATTGGTACTTTAGGTATTATTATGTATGCTTTACCAATGTATGTAGCAGGATTTGTTCAAGCATCAATGTGGAAACAGTTTAATCCTGATGGAACTTTAACTTATGGTAACTTCTTAGAAACTGTAAATGAAATTATACCTATGTACTGGATGCGTGCTATTGGAGGAAGTATGTTTATTCTTGGTGCCATAGTAATGTTATACAATGTTGTAAAAACTGTAAAATCTGGAAGTAATGTAACAGATGAATTAGCAGAAGCACCAGCATTAACAAAAGTATCTAAGTATAGAACTAAAGGAGAAACATGGCATACTTGGTTAGAAAGAAAACCAATCAAATTAACAATTTATGCTACGATAGCAATTTTAATAGGAGGTATTGTACAAATAGTACCAACGTTATTAGTAAAATCTAATATTCCAACAATTACTAGCGTAAAACCATATTCGCCGTTAGAATTAGAAGGACGAGACATCTATATCCGTGAAGGATGTGTAGGATGCCACTCACAAATGATTCGTCCATTCAGATCAGAAGTTGAGCGTTATGGAGAGTATGCAAAAGCAGGAGAATTTGTATATGATCATCCATTCCTATGGGGATCAAAACGTACAGGACCAGATTTATTAAGAGTAGGAGGTAAATATTCTGATAGTTGGCACTTAAATCATATGTATGATCCACAAAGTACTTCACCAGGTTCTATCATGCCAGCTTATAAATGGCTAGTAAGAAATAAACTAGATAAGAGTAGTACTGAAGGAAAAATGAAAGCGATGGTTAGTTTAGGAGTTCCATATACTGAAGAAGATATTGCGAATGCACAAGCAAGTATGGAAGCACAAGGAGCTAAGATTCAAGAGAACTTACACCAAGATCCTGATTTTGCAAAGAATTATGCAGCAGATAAAAAATATGCGGCAGATAATGGACAAACTTTCATAGAGATGAAAGATAGGGAAATTGTAGCCTTAATAGCTTATTTACAGCGTTTAGGTACAGATATAAAGGTAAAAGATGTAGAAGATCAATTAAGTGCTAAAAACTAGAAATTATGTTGAAGTTCGTAAAAAATCACATGGAGACTATTGCAGGTATTGAAATATATCCAATTATCTCGTTAACTATATTCTTTACATTTTTTGTAGTACTGTTTTGGTGGGTATATACAGCCAAGAAAGATTACATAAGTAAAGTGAGCAATTTACCGTTAAACGATTAAAATAAAAGAAGATGAAAAAATATTTTCAATCAGCAGCATATATCACTTTTATAGGATTCACACTTTTTGCATTGATGACAGCAATAAAGTCGTACGAAAATCCATTTAGCTTGTATGAAAATCCATTAGTATGGATAGCTATTGTAGCGTTGATTTTAGTAATTCTAATGAAAGAATTAGTAAACATAGTTGCACAACAAAAGGCTGAACAGCTCCAAATGGAAAAGGATGGAGTGAATCCAGAAGAAGTAGATCATTGGGCTTGGGCTAAGAAGTTAATTAATAAATGGACAGAAGCCAAAGCAGTAGAAGAGGAAGAAGAAATAATTCTAGATCATAATTATGATGGAATTAAAGAGCTGGATAATAACTTACCGCCATGGTGGTTGTATATGTTCTATGCAACAATCATTTTCGGATGTGTGTATTTAGTAAGATACCATATGTTAGGAGCAGATAATCAAGAGATGGAATATGTACAATCTGTTGAGCAAGCTAAAAGAGAGTTAGCTGCTTTTAGATCAACTTCTAAAGAAGCAGTAATTGATGCAGAAACTGTAACAGTATTAACATCAGAAAGCGATTTAAATAGAGGTAAGGCTGTTTATAATTTAAACTGTGCTGCTTGTCACATTGCTGATGGTGGAGGTGGTATAGGACCTAACCTAACAGATGAATATTGGATTTTAGGTGGTGGAATTAAGAATGTTTTCAACACTATTACCAATGGAGGTAGAGATGGTAAAGGAATGGTTGCTTGGGGTAAAACATTAAAACCAAAAGACATTCAAAAGGTTGCTAGTTATATTTTGAAATTTCAAGGAACAACACCAGCAAAACCTAAAGCTCCTCAAGGAGAAAAATATGTAGAAGAAGGAACTACTGCTGAAGTAAAAGTAGAAGAACAAGCAAAAGACAGTATACAGTAAAATAATACTCTTAATAACAAATTTGGTTTTTAATTGGAGAAAATGGAGACACCCAAGAACGAACAATTTAGAGATAGTATTGGTACCATCAACGAAGAAGGTAAGCGTTCTTGGGTATATCCTAAGAAACCAAGTGGTAGGTTTTATAAATACAGAACCTATGTGAGTTATTTTTTACTAGCATTTTTATTGCTTGCTCCATTTATAAAAATTAAAGGGAATCAATTTTTACTATTTAATGTATTAGAGCGTAGGTTTAATATTTTCGGATTTCCATTTTGGCCACAAGACTTTCATTTGTTGGTGGTTTCAATGATAATTGGAGTTGTATTTATAATACTTTTTACAGTAGTTTTTGGACGTATTTTTTGTGGATGGATTTGTCCACAGACCATTTTCTTAGAAATGGTTTTTAGAAAAATAGAATATTGGATTGAAGGAGATAGAGGAAAACAAATACGTTTAGAAAAACAAGCATGGAATGCTGAGAAAATTAAAAAGAGAGTTTTAAAATGGTTCATCTTTTTTATTATCTCATTTATAATAGCAAATGTTTTTTTAGCTTATCTGATAGGAGGAGATACTGTTATAGATTATGTAACAGGCAATCCATTTGATAACATTAGAACGCTTATTTCGCTATTAATTTTTACAGGAGTATTTTACTTCATCTTTGCTTGGTTCAGAGAACAAGTGTGTATTATCGCTTGTCCATATGGTAGGTTACAAGGAGTTTTATTAGATAACAAAACTATTAATGTAGCGTATGATCATGTTCGAGGAGAAGGTGAGAAAGGAAGAGGAAAATTTAAGAAAAAAGAAGATAGAGCAGCATTAGGAAAAGGAGACTGTATTGATTGTTTCCAATGTGTAAATGTATGTCCAACAGGAATTGATATCCGAAATGGAACACAGTTAGAGTGTGTAAACTGTACAGCTTGTATAGATGAATGTGATCACATGATGGAAAAGGTGGGGTTACCAAAAGGACTTATTCGTTATGCAAGTGAAGAGAATATAGTAAAGAAAGCTCCTTTTAAGTTTTCAGCAAGAATGAAAGGATATTCTGCAGTATTGGGAATTTTAATAGCGGTTTTAATAGGAATGTTGTTTTTAAGAAATGATGTTGAAGCTACTATTTTAAGATTACCAGGACAGTTATATCAGCACAAAGAAAATGGAGTTATTAGTAATATTTACACATACAAAGTAATTAATAAAACAACAAAACAGATTGATGATGTTAGTTATAAGTTACTATCTCATAAAGGGAAAATAGAAACAGTAACACATCAAAATTTTGAAGTTCCAAAGCAAGGATTAGCAGAGGGAACATTATTTATAGAGTTGCATCAATCTGAAATGAAAAAAGAAAAGGTAACACTAAAAATAGGAGTGTTTAGTGGAGATAAATTAATAGAAACCACTAAAACAAATTTTTTAGGACCAAGAAGTTATAGATAATAATAACGTCATTAGGAACAATGACACTAAAAACAATAAAAATGAAACTAAACTGGGGCACGGGCATAGTAATCGCAATTATTGGATTTATAGGTTTTATAATGTATTTCGTAATAACCATGAGTACAGGAAAAAGTTATAATCACGATTTGGTATCTGATAAATATTATCAAAAAGAATTAGCATATCAAAACAGTATAAATGCGACAAAGAATGCGAAAGCATTAAAAGAAAATGTAAGAGTTGAAAAGAAAAAAGAAGGATTAAAAATCTATTTTCCAACAGAATTTAATCCTAAGGATATAAAAGGAAAAGTGTTCCTATATAGACCATCTAATAAGCAACTGGATTTTGAAATGCCTATTTCACTTTCCAATACATATTTGCTCGTGCCTGAGAAACGTTTGTTAGGTGGTCGCTGGAACATAACTGTTTCCTGGAACTACAAAAATAAAGATTATTTATATCAGAAAGAACTAATTTACTAATGCATATTTCTGCAATCATATTAGGTTTATTGGGAAGCTTTCACTGCATAGGTATGTGTGGTCCAATTGCTTTTATGTTACCCGTAGATAGAACTAATAAAGTAAAACAGTTTTTTCAAATTACAAGTTATCATTTTGGAAGACTATTTACCTATAGCCTAATAGGTTTGTTGTTTGGTTTTTTGGGAAAAGGATTTTATTTCTTCGGCTTTCAACAACAGCTTTCTATTGTGGTTGGTGTTGTAATGATTTTGATAATTTTACTTCCCAAAACCTTCCAAAAATATAATTTTTCAAAACCAATAAGTAGATTGGTTATGAAAGTAAAATCGGCTTTAGGAAAAGAACTTAAAAAGAAAGGAAATGATACTTTTTTTACCATAGGTTTTTTAAATGGATTTCTTCCATGTGGATTGGTTTATATGGCTGTTTTTGGAGCTTTAACTACAACAAATTCACTTTCTGGAAGCTTATACATGTTTCTTTTCGGGTTAGGAACTATACCTTTAATGACTACAATGGTATATATAGGAAATTTTGCCAACGTACTTGTTCGCAAAAGAATTCAACAAGCTATTCCTTATGTGGTTGTTTTTATAGGAGTATTATTTGTTTTAAGAGGTTTAGGGCTTGGAATACCTTATGTTTCTCCATTGCCAGTCAATGAAATAGCGTCATCTGTAAAAGGTTGTCATTAAAAGCTTCACATGATAAAAATCATAATTTTCTTGGTGTATGTTTAGTAATTTAGATATGAAGTTAAACCTTAAATATCTTACTTATGAAAAAAATAATTGTACCAGTTGATTTTTCAAATCATTCAGAATATGCCTTAGAAACAGCTTCTTTTTTAGCAAAACAAGCAAATGCAGAAATTATAGTTGTACACATGTTAGAATTATCTAATGCTATCGTTAGTAAGTCGGAAAGTTATGCTCAAAACGAAACCTTCTTTTATTTAAAATTGGCAGAAAAAAAGTTTCACAATTTTTTACAAAAAGATTATTTAAAAGGCATAAAAGTAACACCAATAATAAAGCATTTTAAAATTTTTAGCGAGTTAGATCAATTAGCGAGAGAAGAAGATGTAGATTTAATTGTAATGGGTTCTAGAGGAGCAAGTGGATTAAAAGAAATATTCATTGGTTCTAATACAGAAAAAGTAATACGTTATGCACATGTACCGGTATTAGTAATTAAAGAAAAACCAATAGTAGAGAATATTAAAAAAGTAGTTTTTGCTTGCGATTTCTCTGACGATGATATAACTCCATTACTAAGAGCAAAGTTGTTTTTTGAAGATTTAGATACTAAAATAGATTTAGTATATGTACAAACTCCTTCAACTAAGTTTAAAAGTACTTCAGAATTAAAAGAAAAAATTCAAAGATTTTTAGATAAACTAGGAGAAGTAAGTTTTAGTAAAGAGCAAATTCATATTGTATCAGATTATACTGTAGAAGATGGCTTACGTTACTATGTGAATGCAAATGATGTAGAAATGTTAGTTATTGCTACAAAAGGAAGAAAAGGAATGGCTCGTTTCTTTGAAGGAAGTATAACAGAAGATGTAGCTAATCATAGTAGTTTTCCGTTACTAACCTTTAAAATATAAAAGAAGAAAAGTTAGCCTATTAAAGGCTAACTTTTTTATTTAAAGTATTTAAAATCTTTTCTGACCAGAAAATTCCATAGCTTCTCCTTTACCAAAACCGAAGCTAATTCCTAAGGTAACAAAACGTCCTCTTTGACTAAAGGCAGTTCTATTAAAGTTATTTTGAACAGTTACTTCTTCGTAGTTTCTTGAAGCAAATACATCACGAACACTTAAACTAGCATTTAGTCGACCTTTTAGCATTTTTTTACGAATACCTAAATCCATAAAAAGATTATCAGATATGGTACTTTGAGCAGTTTTAAATTTAGAACGGTAATTTCCTGTAGTCTCTAAAGTAAATCCAGCAGGAAACTTAATTTTACCAGTTCCTCTCAAGCTCCATCTATTTCCTGTGAAATCAAAATTATTGTTTAATAACTGCCCTTTCCTTACAAAAGTATTGTAGTTAAAATCAGACGTAAAGCTAAACCAAGAAATAGGAGAATATTTAGTGTTTATTTCTATACCTGTAGCACGATTAGTACCGATGTTTTGAGGTTGAGAAGTTGTAACATTGTTATTAATTGTGGTAATGTCTTCAATTACATCTGTTGTTGCTCTATGGTATATTCCTGCATTAATAGATGCTTTTGATAATTTATAAATAGTGGTTATTTCAAAAGAATCGGTAAATTCAGGAGTTAAATTAGGGTTTCCAACATTAAGGTTAAAATTATCTCTAAAAGAAACAAAAGGGTTTAAATCCCATAAACTAGGTCTAAAAATACGTTTAGAATATCCAGCTTGTAATGATAAATCATCATTTATTTTGTAGGAACTATGAAAGCTAGGGAATAGGTTGCTATAGTTTTGTTTATTGTTCTGATTTGTGGTAATTAACTTTGTAGTAAGGTTCGTTGTCTCTAAACGTAAACCTCCTTTTAATCCCCAAGTATCATTTTCATAGGCAAAAGTAGCATAAGTACCTAAAACTCCTTGATTATAATCAAATACGTTGCTAAATCCAGTGTTGGTAACCCAGTTATTATTGATAAAATCACGTACGGTATAAGTGTTGGTTACTTTGTCTAATAAATATTGAGCTCCGATTTCTAAGATATAGTTATCGCGAATAGGACGTGTATAATCTAATTTGAAAGTATATTCATTTTGAGCAAAGTTAGTTTTTGCTTCCTGAATAGCATTAGTCATACTACCTATAAGCACATTATTATTAAAGTTTGAGGTTTTATCTTTAGAGAAAGAAGTACCTAAAGCACTAAATAATAAATTATGTTTTTTATGATCTGTGAAATCCTTTTTATATTGTAATTCATATTCCCATTTAGGATTCGTAGCTCTAGTGTCTTCTAATCGATTCCAAGAATCGGTAGTAGTTAAAGAAGCATCTTGTAAATTGTAAAGTTGACTAGCACTTTCTTTTTCATTTTCGAAAGCATAATGACCAGATAAGGTAAGGATATTATGCTCATTGATATGATAATCAGTACCTAAAATTAGATTAAAGAAGTTTTCGTTTTTATCACTATCACTAGTGGTACTTAATCGAGTATTGCTTGTAGTGTTGGTACTAGAACTATTTCCTTCTCTAGGGAAAGTACGTCTACCATAAGCTATTTGGCTAAATAAGTTGAATTTTTCAGTACGTCTATTTAAACTTAAACCTAAACTGTGATTATTAGGAATACCTGTGTTTAAAGAGATGGAACCATTTAACCCTTTCTTTTCTGATTTTTTTAAAATGATATTTAAAATTCCACTAGTTCCAGAAGCGTCATATTTTGCAGAAGGATTGGTAATTACCTCAATACTTTCGATCATGTCAGCAGTAATACTTCCTAAAGCATTTCCTTCTTCACTAGCTAAAACAGATGGCTTTCCATTTATAAGTATTTGTACACCTTGACTACCTCGTAAGCTAATTTGTCCTTCGATGTTAACTGTTACAGAAGGAACATTGTTTAATACTTCTAAAGCACTAGCTCCTGTACTACTTAAATCTTTACCAACATTAAAAACACGTTTGTCTAATTTAAAAACAGTTTGAGATTTTTCAGCACGAACAATAACTTCGTCTAGTTTATCAGAGTCTTCTTCCAAGGTAATAGTTGGTAGTTTAATAATTGAAGCATTACGATTAAATTGAGTTATTTTTTTTGTCTTGAACCCAATAAAACGAGCTTCTATATAAAAATTAGAAGCGGTTGTTTTTAAACTAAAAGCTCCAGTTTCATCAGTAGTAGTACCAGAAATAGGAGTGTTCTTTGTAGAATCCATTACAATTACAGTAACAAACTCAAGAGGTAATTGGTTATTACTTTCTATAACTTTTCCATTAATTGTTTTGGTATCTGTTTGCCCATATGTTTTAGGAAAAGCTAAAACCAATAAGCATAGGAGTATTCCAAATTGTTTCATGATTTGTATTTTAAACTTTAGAACAACAAATTTTCAAAGAAAGAAGTAGTGTGAAAAATAAAATCGGTAAACAACCAATACTAACCTCTAAACAACTTAGGTATTGATATTTTTTATATTTTGTTGTTTATCGGTAATATTTAACCGTTTATAGGAAACTTGTGTGTAACTATATAAGATTCATTTATTTTTGAGTTATGAAACATCTATTTAGTAAGATTGAACGTAAAGAATGGCTTTTTCAAATATCATTATTGATAGTTATTTTTTTCCTATTTTCATTTGATAAGCATAGTCCAGATATTAGTTTAGATAGATTAGTGTTTTTTACACATTATGCACTAGTATCGTTTATTATAAGTTATATTTTTATTCCTACATTATTTTATAAAAAAAGATATAAGGAATTTGGAATAGCTATTGTATTAACATTAGTATATTTATACATATCAGAAGAATTTGTATTAGAAAAAATATTTTATGCAGGAGAACGAGGTAAATATATTTCAAATGTATTCTTTACGCTTCTCGATATTTTACCAATTATAGTAATACTAGTAAGTTTTAAATTGGGATGGGATGCACATAAAAAACAAGGCTTGGTAGATAAATTAGAATCTACAGTAAAAGAGAGTGAATTACGTTTTTTAAAGTCTCAAATAAATCCACATTTTCTATTTAATAATTTAAATAATTTATATGCTTACGCTATAGAGCAATCACCAAAAACACCATCAATTATTTTAGAGCTTTCATCAGTATTGCGTTATATGTTATATGATTGTAAGGAAGATTTTGTGTTACTTCAATCGGAAATAGAACATTTAAAACATTTTACAGCTTTAAATGAATTACAGATAGAAAATAGAGGAGAAGTTCGTTTTAATACATCAAAGATTCCTGCTAATTATGTAATAGCACCCTTAATTTTATTAATGTTTATAGAAAATGCATTTAAGCATAGTACAGCTAGTCAAAGTACAGATATTCGCATTAATGTAGATATACAAGTAAATTCAGAAGGAGTATTAGATTTTGTTTGTGAGAATAGTTTTTTGTCTAGTTCAAATAATCAAAACTTATCCCAAGGAATTGGTTTAGCAAATGTAAAGAAGCGACTAGAAATTTTGTATCCTGATAAGTATTCACTAAAAATTGATGACAGTAATCAAACATATAAAGTGAACTTACAATTACAACTTTCAAAAAAAGAATAGTCTATGAGAACATGTATTATAGTAGAAGATCAACCACCTGCTCAACGTATTTTACAAAAGTATATTAACGATGTAGGCTCTTTAAAATTATTAGAAACTTTTTCTGATGGTATAGAGGCATTATCTTTTTTACAAAAAGAAGAAGTAGATTTAATCTTTTTAGATATTCACTTGCCTAAAATATCGGGTATCGATTTTTTAAAAACACTAAAAAATAATTCGCAAGTAATTTTAACAACAGCGTTTTCAGATTATGCTTTAGAAAGCTATGAATACAATGTTGTAGATTATTTATTAAAACCTTTTTCATTTCAACGTTTTGTTCAGGCTATTCATAAAAGTACCTCAATGTTATCAACAAAATCAGAAGGAAAAGAAAGTAAAATAGTAGAAGTAGCTGATACTTTTTTATTGAAATCTGGCTACGATTTTGTAAAAGTTAGTAGCAATGATATCATATTTATAAAATCAGATGCAGATTACACGGAGATTGTTACTACTGAAAAAACATATTTAAGTTCAGAGTCAATGAAAAATTGGTTAACCAAATTACCTGTGTCTTTCGTACAAATACATAAATCGTATATAGTTAATACTAGTTATTTAGAAAAAGTTTCTGGGAATCAGGTCTATATTTCAAATGAAGAAGTTTTACCTCTGGGAAGAGCTTACAAAGAAGACTTTTTACAGAAGTTTGTAAAATACAAATAGCCAATTTTTATGAGATAGTTATTTTGTATCTTCCGCATATTAAACTATCAATCATGAAAATAAAAACATATTCAGTCTTAGCATTATTTGTAGGAATAATGTTAGTGTCCTGCAAAAAAGAAAAAAAAGCTGAGGTTCTTAGTAAAGAGGATATTGCTGCTGAATCTAAAAAAGTAAATGCTTTTTTTGATAAACAATTTAAAGGAAATTTAGATAGGCATCCAATGTACCAAACTTATTTAGGGATAAAAAAAGATGCCGATAAATGGAATGATATTTCTGACGATTTTGCAAAAAAAGAATTAGAACATGCAAAGGAAGCTTTACAGTGGATGAACGATTCTGTTAATGTAAAAGCTTTAGATAAAGGAGCTAAATTAAGTTATGATTTATTTAAACAACAATTAGAAAATCAAATAGCTGATTTTAAATACCGTTTTCATACGTATCCAGTAAACCAAATGCATGGTATGCAAGCAGAAATACCTGCATTTTTAATCAATATGCATCAAGTATCTGATGTTAAAGATGCAGAGAATTATATAGCTCGATTACATAATTTAAAACCTTTATTTGCTGAATTAGTAAAAGGTTTAAAAGAAAGAGAGGCTAAAGGAATAATGCCTCCGAAGTTTGTATTTGCAAAAGTGCTGGATGATTCTAGAAATCTAATAAAAGGAACTCCTTTTGATAATTCAGGTAAACCAAGTACGTTATTTAATGATTTTACTAATAAAGTTAATGCATTAGATATAGATGCTGAACAAAAAAAGGAGCTTATTGAGAAAGGAACAGCTGCTTTAAAGGAAAGTGTTTTACCAGCTTACGAAAACTTAATAGCTACATTAGAAGCGCAAGAGAAAGTTGCGAGTACAGATGACGGAGCATGGAAATTACCAGAAGGATCAGCATTTTTCAATAATGCATTAAAAAGAACTACTACTACTAATTTAACTGCTGAAGAAATTCATGAAATAGGATTAAAAGAAGTAGCTAGAATCCATGAAGAAATGCGTGCTATTATGAAAAAAGTAGGTTTTAAAGGTACTTTAAAAGAGTTTTTCGAATTCATGAAAAAGGATCAACAGTTTTATTACGAAGATTCTCAAAAGGGTAGAAAAGAGTACATGGATGAAGCAACTTTTATTATTGATAGTATGAAAACTCGTTTAGATGAATTGTTTATTACAAAGCCAAAAGCAGCTTTAATAGTAAAAGCAGTAGAGCCTTTTAGAGAAAAATCGGCAGGAAAAGCATTTTATCAACAACCAGCAATAGATGGTTCTAGACCAGGGACATATTACGCAAATATGTATGATATGGAAAGTATGCCATCATATCAAATGGAAGCTTTAGCTTATCATGAAGGGATACCAGGACATCATATGCAAATTGCTATTGCACAGGAGTTAAAAGAAGTACCAATGTTTAGAAAATTTGGACGCTATACAGCTTATGTTGAAGGATGGGGACTGTATTCTGAGTTTATACCAAAAGAAATGGGCTTCTATGCAAACCCTTATTCAGATTTTGGACGTTTAGCAATGGAATTATGGAGAGCATGTCGTTTAGTAGTAGATACAGGAATTCATGCTAAAAAGTGGACTCGTGAAGAAGGAATAAAATATTATACAGATAATACTCCTAATGCAGAGTTAGATGCTATTAAAATGGTAGAGCGTCATATTGTAATGCCAAGTCAAGCTACTGCATATAAAATAGGAATGCTTAAAATATTAGAATTACGTAAAAAAGCAAAAGATGCTTTAGGTGATAAGTTTGATATTAGAAAGTTTCATGATGTAGTTTTAACTAATGGACCATTACCATTAAATGTATTAGAAACTATGGTAGATGAATATATAGCTTCTGAAAAGTAATACAAGGTTATTTAGATAAACAAAAAACTCGATACAATTTGTATCGAGTTTTTTTATAATTATATTTTATTGAAACTATTTAGCTTCTTTCTCTTTAATATCGTTAACAAATTTTTGTAAACGTTTTCCATAATCAGAGTTCTTAACTTTATCACTTAAGCTTTTATTAATGGTATCTAATAATTGAATGTTAGCATCGTATAATTCAGTTAAAGCTATATATGGAGCAGCTTCGCTATCAGCATTGGTAACAGCAAAGTTTGTTGAAAATAAAAAACGACGACGAATCATTTTTTTATAATCAGCTTCTACTTGCTTGATTAAATCTTCATCTTCAGATTTACGAGCTTCGAAATTTTTCTGTATAAACTCTAAATTCTTTTCTTTAAATCTCTTATCTATTTCATGGAATTTATCCATTACTTCTTGATTCTTTGAACCTTTTATTTCTGGCTTAAAACCAAAGTCTTCAATATTATCATTAATAGTAATATTACCTTTTTCTCCAAAAAACATGATGTGCTCATCTTTAGCATTACCATTGAAAGTTAAATAATACATTACAGGAGAATCAATATTGTCGGTTAACATAAATTTATCGTCACCTAACAAGGTCATTGAGTCAACTGCAACTAGTACAGTATCCTTCATTTTTTGAAGATATAACGTACCCTTTTTCAACCCTTTAATTTGACCTTTCACAACCATGTTACCTTCTTTTTTTGAAGAACAAGCAAAAGCCATTATTGAGAACGCACAAATAGCGATAAGTTTTTTCATTGGTTTATTTTGTTTTATTTGTTAGGTTAAATGTAATTAGAATAAAACCTGAAATAGATTATAATCTATTATAATAGGTTTAAATTTTAGATTGCAAATATGCAGAATTCTCTTATAATGTAGCTGATAATTCCATTAAAATTGTACATAATATAGCGCCAACTGTACCAATAGCATAACCAAATACGGCTAATAATACACCAACTGTTGCTAGAGAAGGGTGGAAAGCAGATGCAACAATAGGAGCAGAAGCAGCCCCACCAACATTTGCTTGACTACCTACTGCTAAAAAGAAATAAGGAGCTTTAATTAGTTTAGCAACCAATATTAAAAGTCCAGCATGAATACTCATCCAAACCAAACCAATTGCAATTAAACCTAAATTGTCAAAAATCATGGTTAAATCCATTTTCATACCAATGGTAGCAACTAAAATATAAATGAAAATACTTCCTAGTTTACTTGCACCAGCACCTTCATAGTTTTTAGCTTTGGTAAATGATAAGATAATTGCTACAATAGTAGAAATACTAATTAGCCAAAAGAATCCTGAACCTAAGAAAGAGAATACATTTCTCCATGTTTGAGATTCAATAGAAGCTACTAAGTCACTAAAAAGAGTACTTAAAAATTTAGAAGCAAAATGACCAAAACCTACTGTGCCAAAAGCAATAGCAAGCATAATCATAAAATCAGTAAGAGTAGGGTTTCTTTTAACTCCCTGAGTAAATGTAGAAACCTTTTCTTTTAGTTCCTCAATAGCTGAAGTATCAGCTTTTAACCATTTGTCTATTTTATCTTTTTTACCAATTCCAATTAATAAAATAGCCATCCAAATATTAGCAACTACGATATCAACAAAAACCATCCCTCCATATTTAGCAGGATTATATTTATAAATTTCTAACATAGCTGTTTGGTTGGCTCCACCACCAATCCAACTACCAGCTAGGGTAGATAAACCTCTCCATACAGCATCAAAACCAGCCCCACCAACTGTTTCTGGAGAAAATATTGAGATTAGTAAAATAGCTAAAGGTCCTCCAATAACAATACCTATAGTTCCTGTAAAAAACATAATTAAAGCTTTAGAACCTAGGTTGAAAATAGCTTTTAAATCAATACTTAAAGTCATTAATACTAAAGCAGCTGGAAGTAAAAAACGACTTGCAACATAATATAATTGAGATTTTCCTTTAATAACTTCTCCGGCAGCATTTGAACTTTCCCATTCTGGGGAAATAACACCTAAAGTAGTAAAAATAGCAGGTATAAAGTAAGCCATGAAAAGGCCAGGAACAATTTTGTAAAATTTAGGCCAAAATCCTGATGTTTTAGATTCAGTATAAAATACAAAACCTAAAGAAATCATTAGGATACCAAATACAATTGCATCATTTGTAAAAAGAGGAGTGTTCATTTTAAATCAGTTTTTTGCTAAAGTATGAAAATAAGCTTATTTCTTTTTGAAGTGACTTGTATTGATAGCTACTCCTAGTTGAATTCGATCAAAACTTTGACTTACATCATTTGAAATATTCATATAGCCTACCTGAAGTTTTACAGCATCTGAAAGTTTGTATTTAACTCCAAACCCTAACCAATTCTGATTGTAAGCTTCTCCATCAAAGTCAAAAAAGATTTCATCATAGATATAAGTAGACCATTTTGATGATAATGGGTAACTTAACCCTAATTGATAACGGATAAAATGTCCTGTTTGTGAATTGAAAAAACGTTGTTCAGCTCTAAATCTGTGAGCGAAACCTAACTTAGATATTTTATGCTTTACATTAAAATCTTCATAAATACGGTGCTCGTTAAAGTCTCCTCCATCTAGGTTAAAGGTTGTATCCGTATTTAAAAAAGCGTAACCAATTGTAGCGCTTAAATTTTTATTTATTTTATAGTTTCCACCTAATCGTCCAATAAATTGTTGCATATCATCACCAATTTCGAAAAAACGAAAATGTGCCATTGTTTTTAAGCTAAATTTTTCTGATAATTGATGAGAACCATTGTACATATACCAAGCACCTAGTTCTTTTTCAGGGTTAGATTGAGCAACATTTTTTAGAGTAAATAGAATAATAAATAAAAAAGCGATTTTTTTCATGGTACTTAATTAATTGTTTTGTTTTCAGTTAGCGAAACTACAATTTTTCTTGGTTATTTTTTATAATCTAAATAGGAAGCTTAATTCTCTTAACAGATTAAGAGTGTAGATTCTATAAAAAAAGCTACCGTTTTAAGGTAGCTTTTTTAGATTATTCTATCTTGAGAGTTTCTACTTTTTTAAATGGAGAAATTACAATTTTTTCTGTATTTTCTTTATATGTTTTCCAATCATTACTAAAGAACTTATTAGTACTGTTTAAAGCATCCTGTAGAGCTTCTTTTGCTTGATTAATTAAAGTTCTTTCTGTACTAGTAATTTTAGGTTTACTCCCCACATACCACTGTGCAGTACCAATTCGTTGATTAACATTTACCTCAGGACTTCTAACAATTCCTTGACGTTTGTCTACTTTTCCTAGATATACATTTAAAAGCGTGTCTATCTTTTTTATAATATCTGTAGAAGCCTTAATTTCCTTTTTGTACAGCTTTTTGTCTTTTTTAGTTAATTTACTTTTAAAACTCTTTGCTGTATTTTTACTTTCTACCAGTTGTTTTACTGCTTGAGCAATAGATTTTTGGTATCCTTCAAGCTTTTTACTTAATCTATATTTTTCGTCAATATTTTCTTTTAGTACAGGGTATCTAGGATCGCTTTTAACGATAATATTTTGCTCTGATGTTTGGTTGCCAAAAGTTGTTTTTATTCTATAAGTTCCTGGTTTTACACGAACACCACTAGGTTCTCTCTTAGACTTACGAATGCGTCTAGATGGTCTAGCTACACCTTTTTCATCCATATACCAAGTTCCTTTTTGTAAACCATTTTCTTTAGGAGCTTTTCTTTTTATAGTTCTAATAAGACGTGCACCATCAAATATTTCAAACTTAATAGAATCCCATTTAATGGTTGGTTTTTTGCCTTTTAACTCTTTTGTTTTTTTATCCTTTTTGCTTTCGCTTTTCTGTTGCTTTGGTTTGTTAACATAATAAGCTATTAAAGCTCCACGAGATCTGTTTTCTCCATTGTAAATAGCATCTGCACCAAATCTACTTCCCGTAGGTTGCTGGTAACTAGCTTGGTAAGCAAAAGGAGGTTCAAATAATACAATGTTTTTTTGTAAGACATTGGTATTCATAGCCATTTCTCTTAAAGGTCTGATATCATCTAAAACCCAAGCAGCTCTACCAAAAGTTCCAATGATTAAATCGTGTTCTCTAGGGTGTATTACTAGGTCTTTTACAGAAACTGTAGGAAATCCGTTTGTCCACTTAGTCCATTTTTTACCCGCATTTAAAGATATGTATAAACCATCGTCAGTTCCTAAGAATAAAAGATTTGGAGTTATTGGATCTTCAACAATAGAAAGCGTATAACTAACCACATCATCTTTGTCTACAATTCGTTCCCAAGTTTTTCCATAATCTTTTGTTCTATACACATAAGGTGTATAGTTAAAACGTCTATAATCATTTGCTACAAGTAAAGCTTCTCCTTTGTTTTTGTTAGAAGCTTTTATTTGAGCTATCCAGCTACCAGCAGGTAATCCTTTGATGTTTTTAGTAACATTAGTCCAAGTTTGACCTCCATTTTGTGTTATTTGAACATTACCATCATCAGTACCAACCCATAACATGTTTTTTTCTAGTGGAGATGGTTCAATAACTAAAATAGTACAATGATTTTCAGCTCCAGTTGCATCTAGTGTTAATCCACCACTTTCGCTTTGTTTTTGTTTGCTTTTATCGTTAGTTGTTAAATCTGGAGAAATAACTTCCCATGATAAACCTTTATCAGTTGATTTATGTACAAATTGACTTCCAAAGTATAATGTTGAATTATTAAATGGGTCTAAGTTAATAGCAGCATTCCAGTTAAAACGTAATTTTACTTTTGGATCAGAATGTGTTGGTCGTACTGTGTGATTATTTCCAGTTTTGTAATCATAACGAGATACAAAACCTTGCTGACTCATAGACCAACCGTATTGAGAATCATCTTTATCTGGAATTACATCAAAACCATCACCAAAACTAATTTCTTGCCAATAAGAGTTTCTTATTCCTTGTGCTTTCCATACATAGGCAGGACCTCTCCAAGAACCATTGTCTTGCATTCCTCCATAAACGTTATAAGGAAATTCATTGTCTACATTAATATGATAAAATTGAGCAACAGGAAGATTTCCAATGAAACGCCATGTTTTACCTCCATCTCTAGTAATGTTTAAACCCCCATCGTTTCCATCAATCATGAAAGAGCCATCTTCTGGGTGAATCCACCAAGCATGATGATCTGGGTGAACTCCATTAGAAACACCATAAGCAGGCATTAATTGTTTAAAGTTTTTACCTCCATCAATAGAGCTATTTACATAAGTAAAAACAGTATATAATTGATTTTCATTTATAGGATCTACATAAATTTCTGAATAATAAAAAGGACGGTTACCAATACCTCTTTTATCGTTTATTTTTTTCCATTTAAAACCACCGTCTTCACTTTTGTATAGAGCATTTTTCTTTGCTTCTACTAGTGCATAAATGGTATTTGGATTGCTTCTTGAAATAGCAACTCCAATTCTTCCTAAATCTCCTTTAGGAAAGCCTTCTTTATCTGTTATTTTTTTCCAGTTGTCTCCACCATCATGTGTAATATATAAACCACTTCCTTTTCCTCCTGATTTAAAAAACCAAGGATCGCGTTTGTGTTCCCACATAGCAGCAATTAATTTATTAGGATTTGATGGATCCATTACTAAATCGGCAGCTCCAGTTTTAGTATTGTTATATAAAATTTGTTCCCAAGTTTTTCCACCATCAGTAGTTTTATAAACACCACGTTCTTTATGTTCTCCCCAAGGAGAACCAATTGCAGCTACATAAACAGTGTTTGGATTAGTAGGATCAATAATAACACGATGTATATGACGTGTTTTTTCTAATCCCATAGCTTTCCAAGTTTTTCCTGCGTCTAACGATTTGTAAATACCATAACCACCATTTAAACTATTACGAGGATTTCCCTCTCCAGTACCAGCCCAAATAACACTTGGGTTTGATTGTTGAATTGCTATTGCTCCAATTGAAGCAGTTAGCTCTTTTTCGAAAATAGGTTGCCATTTAATACCTCCTGAAGTAGATTTCCAAATACCACCAGAGGCAGTACCAACGTACATAATATCTGGGTTGCTTAAAACTACATCAATAGAAGTTACACGTCCGCTCATACCACCAGGTCCAATGCTTCTTGGTTTCATGTTTTTTACCAAATCCATTGAGAATTCTTGAGAGAATAGGGTAGAGACTAAAAATAAAAATAGAAAAGAAAATGCTTTTTTCATTGCTTGGTTTAGTTAAAAACACAAAAGGTACAAAATAGAAAACTACCCAATATTATTGAGTAGTTTTTTAACTTTTTATTAAGAAATAATCTAGTTCTCTTCTTTCTTTTTTGGCTCTCGTTTAGCTTCTTTAAGAGCTTGCATAAGCATCCATTCGATTTGTCCGTTCGTTGAACGAAATTCGTCTGAAGCCCACTTTTCAATTGCTTTTAGCATGTCTTCATTAATACGGAGTGCAAATGCTTTCTTTTTAGCCATAATTATTATTTCGCAAATGTAACTATAGATTTTATTAATTCAGGAGAAATTATAAAATCTGATGATGTATATGATTTTAAATTGTCGCTATCATTTTCTATGTGTTTTAAAACATGATTCATACCATTAATGATAGTTAGTTTAGAATTAGTATTAGCCTTGTGTAATGCTTGGGCATCTTTTACTAAAACTTGAGAATCTTTGGTACCGTTAATTATTAGTATTGGAATACTTACTTTTTTAATTTCTTCAGTAGGGTCATACTTCATGTAGGATAATAGAAAGGGATGATTTCGTTTTGCAAATAAAGAAACTAAAAAAGGATTTACTTTTTTTATTGTTCCTGTGTTTTTTAACTCATCTAAATGCTGTGTAGCTATTTTTCCTAAATCGGTACTTTGGGAAGTAATTTGTCTAATTATAGTTTTGTCCATGCTTTCACCTAAGCCAGCTAAAGAAATATATTTACTAACATTTTTATCAGCTGCTAACATGGCAACAAGTGAGCCTTGACTGTGTCCTATTAAAATAATTTCAGAAAAACGATTATCATCTTTAAAGTGATTGATAATTGTGGAAACATCAGAAACTAAATCCGAAAAAACGTATTTTTTTAATATATGTTGAATGTTTTCTTTAGGAACATTTCGTTTATCATATCTAAAAAAGGCAATACCATTTTTAGTTAACTCATTTGATAATTGTTTAATGTAATTAGGTTTTATATTATAAACAGGTTGATTTCCATTTCTATCTGGGTTTCCAGACCCTGGAACAAAAATAATTAAAGGTTGCTTGATGTTTTCATTATAGGTCAAGGTTCCTGGAAGTATAATGCTATCATTTTTAACAATAATATCTTCAGATTTTGTTTGTGAGTAGGAAAAAACAATTCCTAAGGTGTAAATAACGATGAAAGCTAGAACTCGTATCATGATTGTTAGTTTTTTTCTGTATAAGTATGCAATACCCTTTTAGCATCTTCTTCTTTAAGAGTGCCAATAAGTAATTTTTTACCATTAGTTAATTCTAATTGAATCCCTATATTTCCCGAAACATTAACAGCAGTACCGTTTTTTCTCCAAAAAATATTTTTTATTCCCCAGCCTCCATATTCAGAAATAGCATCGTATTTTCTAACATACGCTTTGTTAATTTCATTCCATTTAATGAGTTTGAATTTTAAGTGAAAAGGGAAAAATTGATAATGTATCCCTTGCTCATCAATTCTTGTTTTAAGTTTAAAGAAGAAGATAAATCCAGAAGCAAAAACAACTAAAGCTAATGTGCCTAGAAAATTGTATAAGCTCATTTTATTATTTAGATATTCTTGTGTAATAATAACTAAAGGTACAATTGTACTTACAGCTAAAAGTACAATTAGCCATAACTGAATAAATCGTTGCTCTTCTTTAAATATTTTCATTTTTATCTGTTTTTATCTTTCTCTAAAAGTGCTTCAACATAACCATCGCTAATAGAATAAATATTTACAACACGCCATCCTTGTTTTGCATGATTATTTATTTCGTCTTGAAATTTTTCTCTTCCATTTCTCCAACTAAATTTTCGGTGTATAATTTTGTATTCCTTCATTTTTACTCCTATCTATTTTTATCTCTTTCGAAAATAATCATAGGTGAATTTTGTCCTATGTGCTTCACAATCCATCCTTCTCTAGCATGTTGATTTAGCAAGTCTTCGTATTTCTTAACTCTATTTTTAAAACCTAATTTAGGTATGGTTACTTTGTATTCTTTCATATTTTAATGACTTAATGTTCCGGTGTTTAATACTGGTGAAGCTTCTTTATCTCCACATAAAATAACTAATAAGTTGCTTACCATTGCAGCTTTACGCTCTTCGTCTAATTCAACGATTTCTTTTTTATTCAATTCTTCTAAAGCCATATCAACCATATCTACAGCTCCTTGAACAATCTTATGACGAGCAGCAATAATAGCAGTAGCTTGTTGTCTTTTTAACATGGCGCTAGCAATTTCTTGAGCATAAGCTAAGTAACCTATACGTGCTTCTAAAACTTCAATCCCAGCAATAGATAAACGTTCTTCTAATTCTTTTTCTAGAGCTTCACTTACCTCATTTACACTAGAACGTAACGTAATATCTTCTTCATGACCCTCGTCAGCGAAATTATCATATGGATACATGCTAGCTAGTTTACGTACTGCAGCATCAGTTTGTACGCGAACAAAATTCTCATAATTATCTACATCAAAAGCTGCTTTGTAGGTTTCGGTTACTCTCCAAACTAAAATGGTAGATATCATTACAGGGTTTCCTAGTTTGTCATTAACCTTTAAACGTTCACTATCAAAATTGCTAGCTCTTAAAGAAATAGTTTTCTTCTTATATAAAGGATTTGCCCAAAACAATCCATTCTGTTTTACAGTACCAACGTATTTACCAAAGAATAATAGCACTTTTGATGAGTTCGGATTTACTAAGATGAATCCTAAGGCTAAAATAAACCCTATAATTGTCATTAAAATGTATGCAGGATTTTCGCTTTCGATAGTTAAAATGATCCCGCCTATAAAAAGAGCAAGAACAATAAAAAACATTAAATATCCATTGGCTGGTTTTATAATTTTCTCTTCTTTCATTTTGTTTTGATTTAAAAGTGATATTAAATTGATATCATAAATATATAGATATTTTTTTGTTAAATCCAAATTTTAGAGTAAATATTTTTATATTTTAGCGGAAAATCAATAGAAAATTATTTATGAAAGTCAAGGTATTACTGCTATTTAGCACATTTTTTATAAGTGTTTCAGCTATAGCTAATAATGAAGATGTTTGGGGACCAACAGGTCATAGAGCGACAGGAAAGATTGCAGAAAATCATTTAACAAAAAGAGCTAAAAGAAATATTGATAAACTATTACAAGGAGAAAGTTTAGCTTTTGTATCAACCTATGCAGATGAAATAAAATCTGATAGAAAAAAATACGGTAAGTTTTATACTTGGCATTATGTAAACATGCCATTAGATGCTAATTATGAAGATGTAGAGAAAAACCCAAAAGGAGATTTAATTACAGGTATTAAAGAGTGTATCAAAACTTTAAGAGATGAAAATAGTTCTGTTGAAGACAAACGTTTTTACTTAAAAATGTTGGTACATTTAATGGGAGATTTACACCAACCAATGCATATTGGGCAAAAAGAAGACAAAGGAGGAAATACTATACAAGTACAATGGCATGGTAGAGGTTCTAATTTGCACAGAGTATGGGACGAGAACTTAATTAACAAATGGGATATGAGTTATGTTGAGTTGGCTGATAATGCAAAACGTTTGTCAAATGAGCAAATTAAAGTAATTCAAAAAGGTGGTGTTTTAGATTGGATGAAAGATACACATAAGCTTACTAAAAAAGTTTATGGTTCTGCAAAGTCTGGTGATAAATTACGTTACCGTTATTCTTATGATTACTTTCCAATAGTTAGAGAGCAATTACAAAAAGGAGGGTTACGTTTAGCTAAAGTATTGAATGATATTTTTGGATAATAGTAACTTAAAATATATATAAACTCGAAAGATTTTCTTTCGGGTTTTTTGTTGTTAATGTTTCGTTAATTCACAAAATTGAATAGTTTAATCATTTAATTTTGAGACAAATAAAATAACATATGCGTAAAATAGGATTTTTATTGCTCCTTGTTTTTGTGTTTTTCTCTTGTAAAAAAACGCAAAAAACAGCTGAAAATCAGCAAGAAAAAATTAAAATTGCTACATTAAATTATGAGCAGTTAAAACCATTATTGCATAAAAATGATGGAAAAACTTATGTAGTTAATTTTTGGGCAACTTGGTGTATACCTTGCGTGAAGGAATTACCCGCATTTGAAAAATTAAATCAAGAATTTAAAGATAAAAATGTTGAAGTGGTTTTAGTAAGTCTTGATTTTTCAAGGCAGTTGGAAACTAATCTAATACCATTTATAAAAGAGAAAAAATTACAATCGAAAATTATTCATTTTGAAGATAGTAATGAACAATTTTGGATTAAAGATATTGCTGAAAATTGGACAGGTTCTATACCTGCAACATTAATTTATAATGCTAAGAAAAGAAAGTTTTACGAACAACCGTTTCATTATGAAACTCTAAAAAATGAATTACAAACCTTTTTAAACTAATTAATTATGAAAACTTTTAAAATAGTATTACTATTCGTTGTAATGGCTGCAATCTCAGCATTTACAGTAAACGAATCTAAAGGATATAAAGTAGGAGATGTTGCTTCTGACTTTAAACTTAAAAATGTAGATGGGAAAATGGTTTCTTTATCTGATTTTAAAGATGCTAAAGGATTTATAGTAGTATTTACATGTAATATGTGTCCTTATTCTGTAGCAAATGAAGATCGTATAATTGCTTTAGATAAGAAATACAAAGCTAAAGGATATCCAGTAATTGCTATCAATCCAAACGATCCAAAAATTTCTAAGGGAGATAGTTTTGAAGGAATGAAAGTTAGAGCTAAAGAAAAAGGTTTTACATTCCCGTATTTATTTGATGTGGCTCAAAGAGTATATCCAGCATTTGGAGCTACTAAAACTCCTCATGTATATATTTTAAATAAAAACAAAGGTAAGTTAATAGTAGAGTACATTGGTGCCATTGACGATAGCTCTCGTGATGAAGCTAAAGTTTCTGAGCGTTTTGTAGAAAATGCAGTTGATGCTTTGTTAAAAGGAGAGAAGCCATCAAAAACTAACACTCGTGCTATAGGATGCTCTATTAAAGATAGAAAAAACTGGCAGTAAGAAATTTATTACTGTAAACAAAAAAAATCCCAAGTTAAACAACTTGGGATTTTTGTTTTAAATTATTTTATCTGTCTATAAAGTCTTGATAAGCTTCTTGGCTAATTGCTCTTCCTAACGAATCTAATGCTTGATAGTTTCCTTTTTGAATAACAGGTTTGTTACTTACATAATCGTAAATAAAAGTTCCGTTTTTAGAAACGGTTCCGAATCCTTTGTTAAATACATAATGTACGTATTGGTTATCAGAAGAATTAAAAATGTGTTTACCAAATTGAAATTGTTTTGGATTTCCTCCTAATAAATCAGTTAAGGTATAAGCAAAATCACTTTGACCACTAAAATTATCAATTGTAATTCCTGTCTTAGCTAAAGCACCACCAATCCAAACCATAGGAATTTTAAAACGTATAGAAGAATTGAAATATCCTTTGTGTACAGGTAAAGGATGTCCGTGGTCAGACATAATAACAACTAGTGTATTATCCCACCAAGGTTGTTTTTTAGCAGCATCAATAAAATTACCAATGGCTTTATCGGTATATGCTTGAGCACTTCTGTATAAATTAGCTTCAGAATCTTTTCCAAATTTATAAGTATCAGGAAATTCATATGGCTCGTGACTTGTTAATGTTAAAGCAACTTGGAAAAATGGTTGTTTTAATTTTGGGTCCGATAAATCTTTTAGAAAACGCTCTAAAAATATATGATCATGAGCTCCCCATTTAGAATTCCAGTTTTCTTTATCAAACTCAGTACCATCAACAATTTTATCAATCTCTCCGTTTCTCAAATAGGTAATCATATTACCAAAGTTACTATCGCCTCCATAATAAAACCCAGTATTATATCCTAAGTTTTTCATTTCTTTAGTTAGCATTGGTAACGATTGAGACTTACGAGGCATTTTCATAATACTCGTAGTTGGTTGTGGATAATAACCGCTTAAAATAGCAGGTATACCTTTATCAGTTCTATCTCCATTTCCATAAAAATTAGTAAATAAAACTCCCTCTTTAGCAAATCGATTTAGATTAGAGGTTACATCAGGTTCGCCACCAAGAGCACCTACAGCTTTGGCTGATAAACTTTCCCAAATAATTAAAATTACATTCGGTTTTTTTGTTTTTAAGATAGAATCTGAACCTGTTAATAATTCATTTTGAGTTTTTTGAATGATGTTTTTAGCAACATCAGTTTTATAATGGACATAAGGATTTTTATTATCTATTTTATGAGTAAGGGTATTAGCAAAATTCCACATAAAGTTTACAGCAGCATGATTTGCAAACATTTTAGTGGAAAAATACACATTACTTTGATTAATTGGAATATTAGCAAAACCACCTCTAATAGGAATAATTAAAGTTCCTATTAATAAGAGAAGCGCAGGGGCTTCCAAAAAAAAACCTTTTGTTAAACGGTTCATTGCTTTGTCTAATACTTTATTAAAAACATAAACAATAGCTAAAGAAATAAGAATCCATATAAGTAAACCTCCAACTAGTTGAAAAGTAGAAACAGAGGCCATCATTATTTTAGGAGTATTGATATAATTTAATAACGTAGAATCTATTCGAACTCCCCAAGATTTATAAAGAATAATATCAATTAACATAAATAAGTTAATAATAAAAACAAGGGGGAATGTAAATCCTTTGATAAGATATTTAATATACTTAATAGGTGCCCAAATTGAAAAAATGATAATCAAAAAAGGAACGGAAGCTATATAAGCCGCAAAAGAAAAATCTAATTGAATTCCGTATACAAAAGTTTTAAATGCTGTGGAAAAGCCAAGATCAGATGTCTTATCAAAGTAATAGGATAAAAATAAAAATCTAGCAAATAAAAAATAAGCTACCCATAATAGGTAATAAGTGATATTAAATAGGAATCTATTTTTAAGGCTTTTCATTAAGGGAGATTTTTGGGATTCTAGTAAGGTTTTTTTAGAGTGTTAAAAGTGTTATTCTGTAACTTTTAAACGAGCTTGAGCTGTAACAGAAATGTCTGAATAATTGCCGTTTAAATATTTTAAATACCCTGCGATAGCAATCATGGCAGCATTATCGGTAGTGTATTCAAATTTAGGAATGTAAGTGGTCCATTTCCAGTGCTTTTCAGCTAAAGTTAATCGTTTACGAATTTCTGAATTAGCAGATACACCTCCAGCAATAGCAATATGTTTAATATCAGTTTGCTTTACAGTGTTTTTTAATTTATCCATTAAAATTTCAATAATGGTGTGTTGAATAGAGGCACAAATATCATATAAGTTTTCTTTAATGAAATTTGGGTTCTCTTTTTCTTGTTTTCTAATAAAATAAAGAATACCAGTTTTTAAACCACTAAAACTAAATTCTAAATCACCTACTTTAGGCTTGGTAAATTTAAATGCTTTTGGATTTCCTAGCTGTGCGTATTTATCAACAAAAGGCCCCCCAGGATAAGGTAGGCCTAATATTTTAGCAGATTTATCAAAAGCTTCACCAACAGCATCATCAATAGTTTCACCTAGAATTTCCATTTCAAAATGATTGGTAATTTTTACAAGCTGTGTATGACCACCACTAATGGTTAAACAAATAAAAGGGAATGGAGGTATTTTACTGCCTTCTTCATCAATAAAATGAGCTAAAATATGCGCTTGCATATGGTTTACATCAATTAATGGGATGTTTAAACCTAAAGCTAAAGATTTAGCGAAAGAAGTTCCAACTAATAACGATCCCATTAACCCTGGGCCACGTGTAAAAGCAATTGCATTTAAATCATGTTTGGTAATATTGGCTTGTTCTAAAGCTTGTTGTACAACTGGAACAATATTTTGTTGATGCGCTCTTGAAGCTAATTCAGGAACAACACCACCATATTTTGCGTGTACTTCTTGGTTTGCAATAACATTGCTTAAAACTTTTCCGTTACAAATTACTGAAGCGCTTGTATCGTCGCAAGAGCTCTCAATACCTAAAATGTAAATGTTTTTTGTATTCAATTTAGTTCAAATTAGATTGCAAAAATATCGATATTACGTTAGATTTTCGTTAAAATTGATATTTCTTTAAAATAAGGCAACATTTTTGCAGTTAGCTGATTACATTTGTTAGTTAGTTTATAAAGGGTTTAATTATTAGAAAAGCGGGTAAAATATTAAGGAGAATACTAAAGTACGTGTTACTTTTTTTAATCTTGCTTATAATTTTGTTGTCACTTCCATTTGTACAAAGCAAATTGGCAAAGCATGCAACAGATTGGCTTAATAAGGAGTACAATACAGATATTGTAGTAAAAAGAGTAGATTTATCTTGGTTGGGAAGTGTGCAATTAAAGGGGATAGAAATTAGAGATCATCATAAAGATACTTTAATTTTTGTTCAGAACTTAAGTACTTCACTTTTAAACGCAAAACGTATTATAGAAAATAATGTAAACCTAGGAGAAGCTTCTTTAAGTGGTGCTTATTTTAATATGCGAACTTATAAAGGTGAAAAAAATGATAACCTATCTATTTTTATTGACAGTTTTGAAGACGGAAAACCCAGAGATAGTCTATCAAAACCTTTTGTTTTAAATAGTGATAAAATTGCATTAAGAAATTTAACTTTTAAGTTATACGATGATAATAAAAAAGATCCTTTAGAGTTTGCTGCATACAATGCTGGAGGTGATTTATTAAACTTCTCAATTGTGGGACCTGATGTTTCTCTAAATATTAGAGAAATGAATTTTACTGAAAATAGAGGAGTTAATATATCTAATTTATCTACCGACTTTGTTTATACTAAAAAGTATATGCAGTTTGATAATACTGTATTAGAAACTGATAACAAATCGAAAATAGAAGGAGATATAAAATTAACATATAATCGTAAAGATTTTGCAAACTTTAATGATAAGGTCAATGTCAAAGCAAAGTTTTCAAAGAGTGCACTAGCCGTAAAAGATTTAAGTAAGTTATACAAAGAATTAAGTGGTAATGATATTGTTTATTTCACAGGAGATATTGATGGTACGTTAAATAATTTTAGTGCAAACAATGTAAGACTTCATTCTAAAAAAGGAATGAGAATTGTTGGTAATATGGGCTTTGTAAACGCTATAAAAACTAGTAGGGGTTTTGTTTTTGATGCCGATTTAGATAATGTTACTTCTAATTATTATCAATTAAAAAGTGTGCTTCCAAATTTATTAGGAAGAACTTTACCAACAGAATTTCAAAGGCTAGGGAACTTTACATTGAAGGGGATTCTAAGTGTAACTCCTGAACAAATGGATGCTACACTTACTGTCAATTCAGAAATTGGAACAACAATATCAGATCTCTTACTAACCAATATAGATAACATTGATGAAGCCACTTATGTAGGTGAAGTTGAATTTCAAGATTTTGATTTAGGAATATTTGCCAATGACCCTGTTTTGGGTAAAATATCGTTAAAGGCTGATGTAAGTGGTAGTGGCTTTAATGTTGATAATATTAATACTACCTTAATAGGTAAGGTGAGTAGCCTAGTTTTCAATGAGTATGAATATAAAGACCTAATAGTAAACGGTCAGTTTCAAAATAAAAAGTTTGACGGTTTATTAAAAGCTGAAGACGATAATTTTAAATTGAAATTTGAAGGGCTTGCAGATTTCTCTTCAGCAATAAATAAATTTGATTTCGTAGCAAGTATTGATAAAATAGATTTAAAAAAGACAAATCTATTTACAAGAGATAGTATTGCTACGTTAACTGGAAATGTAGGTTTAAATATTTCAGGAAATACTTTTGATGATATTATAGGGAAAGCTACATTTAGAAATTTGATATATACAAATCAAAAACAGAGCTATTCTTTTAAACGTTTTGAAATAAATTCTTCAGTAAAAGATAGTATCAAAACTATTGAAGTAGATTCAGAAGATATTGTAAAAGGAAAATTGAAAGGAAAGTTTTCATTCGGAGAATTAATACCAATTACCCAAAACGCACTTGGTAGTGTTTATACAAACTATCGTCCACATGAAGTAACTCCAAATCAATTCTTAGATTTCGATTTTACAATCTATAATAAAATTATTGATGTGTTTTTACCTCAAATTTCAATAGGTACAAATACAAGGTTAAAAGGAAAAATTAATTCTGATAAAAATGCATTAAAGCTAACGTTTAGTTCTCCTGAAATTGAAGCATATAAAAATGTTATTGAAAATATAGTTTTAAGACTTGATAATAAAAATCCATTATATAATACACACTTAACAGCAGGTAAAATAAATACCCAATATTATAATATAGAAAAACTGAATTTACTGAATAGAACACAGAATGATACCTTGTTCTTTAAGTCGGTTTTTAAAGGAGGAAAAGAATACAAAGAAAGCTTTAATCTAGATTTTTATTATACGATTGATGAATTACAAAAATCTGTTGTAGGAATTCAGAAATCAACTTTTAATTATAAAGGGTTTGATTGGATTATAAACCCAAAGAATAACCAAGAGAATAAAGTCGCGTTTGATTTAAAAGAAAATAATTTTAATATAAGTCCATTTGTTTTTAGCTCAGGAGGACAAAAAATAGAGTTCAAAGGAATTGTTAGAGACAGTACATATAAAGACTTACAAGTAAATTTTGAAAAGGTAAAATTAGCTAGCTTTTTACCTCCAGTTGATAGTTTAAAATTGAATGGAGATTTAAATGGAATCATAAATTATAAACAAGAGAATAATTTATTAGCTCCTAAAGGAAATTTATTAATAGAGAATTTCCATATTAATGATTACTCTCAGGGAGATTTAGCTTTAAATGTTACTGGAGATAATTCATATAAGAAATACGATGTAAATCTTTCATTAATAAGTGAAAAAGCTAAGAATATCTCAGCAGTTGGAGGTGTAGATTTTTCAAAAGAAAAGCCTATTATAGATTTGAGTGTATTCTTAAAGGAATATGAAATAGCTGCATTTAGCCCTTTGGGAGAAGATGTGTTGAATAAACTTAGAGGAAAAGTTACTGGAGATTTTACAGCGAAGGGGCCTTTGAGAAATCCAGATCTTCAAGGGGTTTTGAACTTTGAAGAAGCAGGTTTAAAGTTTCCTTATTTAAATGTAGATTTTGATTTAAAAGGAAATACAAGTGTTGTTTTGGATAAAAATCAGTTTAAGCTAAATAATATTGTACTGGAAGATACAAAACATCAGACACAAGGAACTTTGTCTGGAAGTATAGCACACCAAAATTTTAAAGACTGGTTTTTAGATCTTAAAATTGATACTGATAATTTATTAGTACTAGATACAGAAGAGGAAGAAGAGGTTCAATATTATGGAACAGGCTTTTTGGATGGAGATGCTAGTATAAGTGGATTAACGAGTAATCTTTTTATACAAGTAAATGGAAAAACAAATAAAGGAACCAAGTTTGTTATTCCGTTAAGTGATGTAAAAACAATAGATAATTACAAATTAATACGATTTAAAACAGGGAAACCTGAAGATGAAGAGGAGAACAAGAAAATTAAAGACATTAAAGGTTTAGAGTTAAAAATTGATTTAACAGTAACAAAAGAAGCAGTAGCTCAAGTAGTAATAGATAAAGTGTCTGGAAGTGAATTAAGAGGAAGTGGAGAAGGGAACTTGGAAATAGAGATTAATACATTAGGAAAGTTTAATATGTTTGGAAATTTTACAGTTGATAATGGATTGTATAATTTCAAATATGCTGGAATTTCAAAACCCTTTACTGTTCAAAAAGGAGGAACTATTTCTTGGGAAGGAGATCCGTATAATGCAGAATTAGATTTAACAGCCATTTATAGAACCAAAGCAAATCCAGCACAATTACTAGACAATATTAATTCAAACCGAAAAATCCCTATAGATTTATATACAAAGATTACAGGAGGTTTATTTAACTCTAAACAAGAGTTTGATATTAAAATTCCTAATGCAAATTCAACAGTGGCCTCTGAGTTAGAATTTGTTTTAAATGGAAATGATTTGAATACTAAAATGCAGCATTTTTCATTTTTATTGGCATTCGGAACCTTCTATAATCAAGATGCTATTGGCGATAGTGCAGCTTCAGGTTTAACAGGAACAGCATCAGAAATTGCTACTAATATTTTAACGAATATGTTAAATAGTAAAGGAAGTAAATTTCAATTAGGTTTAGGATATACACAAGGAGATAGAGGTAATGTAGATAATTTAAGGTCAGATGATCAAGTAGATGTTTCTATTTCGACTCAATTAAGTGATAGAGTACTTGTAAATGGTAAAGTAGGAGTTCCAGTAGGAGCAAATACACAAACAAGTGTTGTAGGAGAAGTAAAAGTTGAGGTACTCTTGAATGAAGAAGGGAATTTGAGAGGTAATGTTTTTAATAGACAAAACGAAGTACAATATTCAACAGAAGAAGAAGGTTATACACAAGGAGTTGGTATTTCATATCAAGTAAACTTTAATAATTTATCAGAACTTGGAGAAAAACTAGGGCTTAAAAAGAAGAAAAAGAAAAAAGAAGTTAAAAAAGATACTATACTTGCACCAAAGAAGAATAAATTAATTAGATTTAAGTCTAAAAAGAAAAAAGAAGAATAACCAAACTAACAAATGAATAGATCAACTAAAGATTACATGGTAATTACTTTAAAAGGAATTGCTATGGGTGCAGCTGATGTAGTACCAGGAGTTTCAGGAGGAACCATTGCCTTTATTTCAGGAATTTACGAAGAGCTTTTAGGTTCAATTAGTAATGTTAATTTAAGTCTCTTAAAAACTTTAAAAGACAAAGGTTTTAAAGAAGCATGGAAACAATTAAATGGTAATTTTTTAGCATCACTTTTTATAGGGATTTTTATAAGTATAGTTTCTTTAGCTAAAGTAATTTCATGGTTATTAGTAAATCATCCTATTTTATTATGGTCGTTTTTCTTTGGGTTGGTTTTAGCTAGTGTAATTTATATTGCAAAACAAATAACTAAATGGAATGCTGTATCTATTGTCTTACTTGTCTTAGGAGCAGTTTTGGCATATTATATAACTACATTAAATCCAATGGTGTCTGAAAATTCATCAACACTGTTTATGTTTTTTGCTGGAGCAATTGCAATTTGTGCAATGATTTTACCAGGAATTTCAGGCTCATTTATTTTAGTTCTTTTAGGAGCTTATAAACCAGTTTTAGCAGCAATAAATAATCGAGATTTTACAACAATAGTAGCTGTAGGTTTAGGAGCAATTATAGGGTTGTTATCTTTTTCTAGAGTGTTAAAGTATTTGTTTGCGAATTATAAAAATTATACGTTGGCAGCTTTAACAGGTTTTATAATTGGTTCTCTAAACAAAATATGGCCATGGAAAAAAGTACTAACTTACCGTACAAATTCTCATGGAGAACAAGTTCCTTTTAATGAGTTATCAATATCTCCATTTAATTTTGACGGAGATCCTCAAGTATTATATGCAACTATTCTAGCAGTTGTAGGTTTTTCATTAATTTTATTGTTAGAAAAATTAGCTGTAGAAAAACAATAATATTAAGGTGTATTAGAACTTATATAAAATAAAGATGTATAACGAACGTACATTAATACAAAAGGTAAACCTTTTTCTAAAAGGGCTAGCTATGGGAGGGGCTAACAAAGTTCCAGGTGTCTCAGGAGGTATGGTAGCTTTTGTAATGGGGTTTTATGAAGAACTTATATTTACTTTTCAAAGAATAAATGCAAAAGCGTTTAAACTACTTTTAAATGGACGATTAAAAAGCTTTGCTCAATATACCAATTTACAATTTTTAGCATTAGTAATGTTAGGAAGTATGTTTAGTTATTTTAGTGTTTCTCTAATACTAGATTATTTTTTAAAGCATTATGAACTTTATGTTTGGGCTTGGTTTTTTGGGATGATTATTGGTTCGATATTTTATATATCAAAAGACTTTAATGACTGGAGATTAAAGAATGTAATAAGTTTAATTCTTGGGGCTTCAATAGGAATAGCAATTAGTTTTATGACTCCAGCAAAAGAAAACGATAATCTTTGGTTTGTTTTTGTTTGTGGTATTATAGGAGTTTCAGGAATGACATTACCTGGTTTATCAGGTTCATTTATTCTAATTTTATTAGGAAATTATGTGCTTCTTTTAGTAGATAGTGTAAATGCTTTAGGAAGTGTAATAACAAGTCTCTTATCAGGCGATTTTGAAGTATTGGAAGATGAAGTAAAGATTAGATACTTGAAAGTTATTTCAGTATTTACAGCTGGTTCAGCTTTTGGATTGGTATCTATTTCACATGTTTTAGGCTATGTTTTAAAAAGGTGGCATCAAATAGTAACTGCTGTTATTATTGGATTTATTACAGGTTCACTTGGTATAGTATGGCCGTGGAAAAAAACAATTTATAAAGTAGACGATGATGGATCGTTTTTACTGGATAGAAACAGTAATAAAATCATAGAAAACTACGAAAGATTTTTACCTGATTTCACAACTCAAGAAACCTGGATTTCAATAGCTTATATTGTGTTTGGAATCGCCTTAATTTTAATTATAGAATTTTATGGAAGGAAAAGAAAATAAAAAACTTTTCGCTTTAGTAGGAAGAAATATATCATATTCATTTTCAAAAGGATATTTTACAAAAAAGTTTGAAGATTTAAAATTAGAAAAAAATGAATATGTGAATTTTGATATTCAAACAATAAAAGAATTACCTCAAAAAATAAAAGAAAACAAAAATAATTTAAAAGGAATGAATGTAACTATTCCTTATAAATTAGAAGTGTTTAATTATTTAGATAAAATAGATAAGAAAGCTTTAAGGGTAGGGGCGGTTAATACAATACGTATCTCAAAAAAAGGAAAATTAAAAGGTTTTAATACCGATGTTTATGGTTTTAAAAAATCATTGAAACCATTGTTGGCAAAGCATCATAAAAAGGCCTTAATTCTAGGTACAGGAGGAGCGTCTAAAGCAGTAGCTTATGTATTGGAAGAGTTAGGAATCAAATATAAATTTGTATCGAGAAGCCCTGAAGGAAAAAAAGAAATATCTTATAATGAGTTATCTAAGGAAATAATAGAAGCTTATCAAGTTATTGTTAATTGTACTCCTTTAGGGACTTATCCAAATATAGACGATTGTCCAAATATTCCTTATGATAGTATTACTTCAAAACATTTATTATACGATTTAATATACAATCCATCAGAAACAGCATTTTTGAAAAAAGGAAAAGAAAAAGGAGCTATTGTAAAAAATGGATTAGAGATGTTAGAACAACAAGCAGAGAAAGCTTGGAGAATATGGAATAAGTAGAACTTTGAATTAGCTGAAAATAAAGTTTGCTATTTTATAAGAATGCGTATCTTTATAATCTAAATAAAAGGAACTTAAACATTGTAGATATGTTAGAAAATAACGAAGAGAAAATAGAGCAGCCAATTGTTGAAGATAGTACTAAGGTAAATAAAGAGACTGAAAGTGCAGTAAGTGAAGTGGAAAATGAAGTTGCTAATGAAGCTGAAAAAGCTGATGAAAAACACGAAATACCAATGCCAGACTATGCTTCTATGGAGCTAGAGAAATTGGTAGAAGAGTTAACTAAATTATTAAAAACTTACCAAGTTCAACAGTTAAAGTCAAATGTAGATGCATTAAAAAATGCTTTCAATACAAAGTTTGGAGCATTATTGGCTAAGAAAAAAGAGGCTTTTTTAGCTGAAGGAGGTAACTCTATAGATTTTCAATTTTCTAGCCCAGTAAAAACTGAATACAATAAATTGTTAGGAGAATACAAGTCAAAAAGAGACGCTTATTATTCTCAATTAGAAAAGCAATTAAAAGAAAATTTAGAAAAAAGAAATGTTTTAATTGAAGAATTAAAAGCATTAATTGTAAATGCTGATCCTAAAACCATGTATAATGATTTTCAAGGAATTCAAAATAGATGGAAGGCAATAGGAGCGGTATCGAAAACGAAATACAATGATACTTGGAAAACATATCATCATCATGTAGAGCGTTTTTACGATTTATTACACTTAAATAAAGACTTTAGAGAACTTGACTTTAAGCATAATTTAGAAGAGAAGTTAAAGTTAATTGCTAGAGCAGAAGCTTTAAACGAAGTAGCAGATGTAAATGTAGCATTTAAAGAGTTGCAAGAGTTACATCGTTTATGGAAAGAAGAAATAGGTCCAGTAGGAAAGGAGCATAGGGAAGAAGTTTGGACTAAGTTTAGCGAAGCAACTAAGAAGATTCACGATAAACGTCACCAGTATTTTAAAGAGTTAAAATCGAAGTATCAAGAAATGATTGATGCGAAATTAGAAGTTATTGCCGAGATTAACGCATATGATACATCTAATAACAAATCGCACAATGATTGGCAAAAAAGTATTGTTGAGATTGAAGCTCTACGAAAAAAATATTTTGATATAGGGAAATTACCTTATAATAAAAGTGAGGCTGTATGGCAAGAGTTTAAAGCAGCTACCAAGAAATTTAATAGCGCAAAGAATATATTCTACAAAGGAGAAAAGAGTGCTCAAAATGAGAACTTAAAAAGAAAAATGGAACTTGTAGAGTTAGCAGAAAGTATTAAGGATAGTGAAGATTGGAATGAAACTACGAATACAATGAAGCGTATTCAGGCTGATTGGAAAAAGATTGGTCATGTTCCAAGAAAGTTCTCTGACGATATTTGGAAGCGTTTTAAAAATGCTTGTAATTATTACTTTGATAGATTACATGCTCAGAAAAACGAACAGAATAAAGAACAATTAGCTATTGTAGAAGCTAAAAAGGAGTATATAGAGCAAATTAAAGCTTCTGAAAGCTTAACTTTAGAAGGGGTTCAAGAAAGTATTGCAAAATGGAGAGAATTAGGTTCTTTGCCAAGAAATGCACGTCATTTAGATGAAAAATTCAATAAAGCTATTGATGCTCATTTAGGAAATCTAAATATGAGTAGAAGCGATATTGAAATGATGAAGTTTAAAAATACTGTTGATACTTATTTAGCTCAAGAAGATTATAGAAAGTTAGATGGTGAGCAATATTTTATTCGTAAGAAAATTGATGAAACAGTTCGCGATATGCAGCAGCTAGAAAATAATTTAAGCTTTATTTCGAATGCAACAGAAGATAATCCTTTAGTACAAAATGTAAGAAAAGGAATCCAGAAGTTTAAAGATCAATTAGATGCTTGGCAAGCAAAATTAGATTACTTGAAAAAATTAGATTACTAATTTTGAAGAATAAATTAAAAGAAAACTCGAATCGTATGATTCGAGTTTTTTTGTGTTTATAGTTATGAATGTTTTTTATGTAAAATAAAAAAAGCTCTCGATATCGAGAGCTTTTAAAAATATGTTTTAAAAGATAAAAATTAAGCAAATAAGTTGTCAATTTTTTCTTTTTCTTCTTGAGCTAAAGCAGCATCAACTAAAATACGTCCACTGTGCTCATCAATTGTAATTTTCTTACGATTAGCAATCTCTAACTGTACTTGTGGTGGAATTGTAAAGAAAGAACCTCCAGCAGCACCGCGCTCAATAGCAACAACAGCTAATCCGTTTCTTACTTTATTTCTAATTCTTTTATAAGCAGTTAATAAGTGAGCATCGATAGACTGAGAATATTCTTCAGACTTTTCTTTTAATAATTGCTCTTCTTTTTCTGTTTCTTTTAAGATGGCATCAAGCTCCCCTTTCTTATGAGATAAGTGGTTTTCTTGTAGCTTTAATTTATCTTTAGTACCAGAAATAACCTCATTCTTTTGAGTTATTTTTGCTTTGTATTCTTTAATTCTTTTTTCAGATAATTGAATTTCTAATTCTTGATATTCAATTTCTTTTGATAAAGAATCGAACTCACGATTATTACGAACGTTCTTTTGTTGTTCTTCGTACTTAGCAATTAATGATTTAGACTCGTCAATAGCTAATTTCTTGTTGCTAATTTCAGTTTCTAAATTCTTAACATCTTCAGCTAAATTAGTAAGTCTAGTATTCAATCCGGCAACTTCATCTTCTAAATCTTCAACTTCTAAAGGTAATTCACCACGAACGTTTCTGATTTCGTCAATTCTAGAATCGATTAACTGTAAATCGTATAAGGCTCTTAACTTTTCTTCTACCGTTACTTCTTTTTTTGCCATCTGTTATATATAGTGTATTGGATTTGTACTTTTTTCGCTTAAAATAATTGCAAAAGTACTAAATTTTTTGCTAAGATAATCAATCAAAAGGTTTTTTGTAAACTGCTCACTTTCATAATGTCCAACATCGGCAAGTAATATTTTATTTTCTGCTTTAAAAAACTCATGATATTTAAAATCAGCACTAATATAAGCATCTGCTTTTGCTTTAATCGCATTTTTTATAGCAAAGCTACCTGAACCTCCTAAAACAGCTACTTTTTTAATAGACTTGTTCAATATAGATGAATGTCTAACACACCCAGTTTTGAACCTATCTTTAACAAAAAGTAAAAAATCTTTTTCATTCATTTCAGTTGGTAAATCACCAACCATTCCCATACCAATATTTTGATTTACATTATTTAAAGTGATTACTTCGTATGAAACTTCTTCATAAGGATGAGATTTAAAAAGAGCTTGTATAATTTGAGATTCTAAAAAGCTATTAAAAGTTACAGAGATACAAGTTTCTTCTTCAAAAATTTCTTCACCTCTTTGCCCTACAGTTGGATTTGAGTTTTCATTACCTCTATAACTCCCTTGTCCTTGAAAGTTAAATGAACATTTATCATAATTACCAATATTTCCTGCTCCTGCTTTGAATAATTCTTCTCTTACTTGATCAGCATTGCTAAGAGGAACATAGGTAGTCAACTTTTTAATTAATCCTTTTTTAGGAATTAAAGTTTTACAATTTTCTAAACCTAAAACTTCGCACATTTTAGCAGAAACCCCATTGTTTACATTATCTAAAGCAGTATGGGTAGCATATATGGCAATATTATTTTGAATAGCTTTTAAAACTACTCTTTCTACATAATTATTGCCATTAATTTTTTTCAATCCGCTAAAAACAATTGGATGAAAACTTACAATTAAATTGCAGTTTTTAGCAATCGCTTCATCTACAGTTTCTTCTAAAGTATCTAAAGTAACTAATACACCTGTAACTTCAGTGGAATAGTCACCTATTAATAAACCTACATTATCAAAATCTTCGGCATAAGCCAAAGGAGCTAATTCTTCAATGTAGTTTGTAATGTCTTTTATTTGCATAATATAAAATATCTTGAATCAAAGTTAAGATTTTTATTACTTTTGATACAATGAAGTTACTTCGATTTTTATTATTTCCGTTTGCAATTTTATACGATATAATTACCTCAATACGTAATTGGTTTTTTGATATTGGGATTTTAAAATCTACCTCATTTAACATACCTGTTATAGCAGTGGGAAACTTAAGTGTTGGAGGAACTGGGAAATCTCCTCAGATTGAATATTTAATAAGGTTGTTAAAAAACGATTTTAAGATAGCTACTTTAAGTAGAGGTTATAAAAGAAAAACTAAAGGCTTTCAAATTTTAAAAACTAATCATACAGCAACTGATGTTGGAGATGAACCATTACAGTTTTTTAAAAAGTTTGGAAAAGAAATTATAGTAGCTGTAGATGCAGATAGAACTAATGGAATTCAACAATTATTAAAAAATGATACTCCGCCAGAAATAGTTTTATTGGATGATGCTTACCAACATAGAAAAGTAAAGGCGAGTACTTATGTGTTATTAACTAAATATAGCGATTTATTTGTTGATGATTTTATATTACCAACGGGAAATTTGAGAGAAAGTAGAAGAGGTAGTAAAAGAGCACAAGCAATTGTAGTAACAAAATGTCCTGAAAATTTGTCAAAAGATGGACAAAATAAAATTAAACAAAGAATTAAGTTAAGGGAGAACCAGCAACTGTTTTTTACAAGTATTTCTTATGATGAAGAATTAAAAGGGAAAGGAATAGAACTTACAATTTCTGATTTAAAAAGTAAGGAAGTTTTGTTAGTAACTGGGATAGCAAATCCTACTTCTTTATTAAGTTATCTTTCAGCAGAAGGAATAAACTATAAACATTTGAAATATCCAGATCATTATGAATTTACAGAGAATGATATTTTAAAAATAGAAAAAGAGTTTAAAGGAGTAAATTCTAATGATAAAGTTCTTTTAACTACAGAAAAGGACTATATGCGATTAGAGAATAAGCTGGAAGACGTATCTTATATTTCTATAAAAAGTGGATTCATACCAAGAAATGAAGAATTCAATAAGTTTATTCTTAATGAAATAAAAAAAACGAAGCTTTAACAGCTTCGTTTTTATTTTGCTTAAAGTTTACTTTTAACTTCTGCGCTAATTTGTTTAATATCTTGTTCGTCTTTTCGGGGGCAAATTAAAATAACATCATCTTTTTCTACTATGATAAAATCGTTCAGTCCTTGAATAACCACTTTTTTACCATTTTGAGTTCTAACCATATTTCCATTAGCATCTCTAAAAATAGTTTTTGAGCCTACAATAGCATTTTGTTGTGAGTCTTTCCCTAGTTTGTTATAAAGAGATCCCCAAGTACCTAAATCATTCCATCCAAAATCAACAGGTAATACATGAACGTTTTTAGCTCTTTCCATTACACCAAAATCAATTGAAATGTTTTCACATTTCTCATAATTACTTTTAATGAAGTCGTCTTCAAAATCTGTGTTATATACATTATTACCGTCATCTAAAGTAGTAACCATATTAGGAAGGTGTTCTTTAAAAGCATTTAAAATACTTTTTGCAGACCAAACAAAAATTCCAGCATTCCATAGATAATCACCACTAGCTAAAAATTCCTTAGCTTTTTCTAAATTTGGTTTCTCAGTAAAGTTTTTTACTTTTTTTATAGTGTTAGAACTCTCTTCGAAATTAATGTACCCATAACCAGTATTTGGAGAATCTGGTTGGATGCCTAAAGTCATTAAAATATCACTTTTTGCAGAAGCTTCAAATGATGTTTCAATATTATTTAAAAACTCAGCTTCGTTTTCAATCCAGTGATCAGAAGGGGCAACCAACATAAGAGCATCTGGATTTTGATTGTAAATTTTTAAAGCTGCGTATAAAATACAAGGAGCTGTATTTCGCATTGCAGGTTCTAACAATAATTGTTTTTTAGAAGTTTTAGGTAATTGTTCAAGTACTAAAGCTTCGTAACGTTCATTGGTTGCAATTAATATGTTTTCTGAAGGGATTAATTGATTAATTCTATTGTAAGTACGTTGAATTAAAGATTCTCCAGTACCTAACATATCATGAAATTGTTTAGGGTACTCTTGTGTGCTTACTGGCCAAAATCGAGAGCCAATACCGCCAGCCATGACTACTGCGTAATAATTGTTATTCATGTTTAAAGCTATTTTTTTATAATTAGTACTTCTGCATTCTGATTAAATAAATACACTCGTTTGTTTGTTAAATTTAAGCATTCATATCGAGTTCTCCGCTTATTTCCTCTTTTATATAATGTATTTTTAAATTGAAAGATACTATCGAAAGGTATTTCAAAAATAAAACTCTTACCAGTTTGGGCTTTTCCTCCTCGTAAAGCTAATGATAATTGAGGGTCGGTATCAGTACTTGCTTTTGGATTTTTAAAGTAATTAGCTAAAAAAGGAAGCATTTCTTTAGGATAAATCTCAGGTTGTAAAAAAGGAAGCATTAAATGTTGAAAAATCATCTTCCATTCTTTACCATGAGCTTGAACTCTGCCAAATTTTTTATGAACAACATGATGCGCAATTTCATGAACTAAGGTTAACAAAAACTGATATTTGTTTAGATTATTGTTTACAGTTATTTGAGTTTGACCATTAGGAAAAGTTCTAAAATCACCATGCTTAGTTTGTCGTTGATTAACAATCTTGAGATTAATTTTATGTTCGTTAATTAGATATATAACTAACGGAACCGCTTTTTCTGGAATATATTTTATAAGGGTGTTATGCAAAGATAAATGTCTTTTTTATGGAGTAGAACTAGAAACTTGTAATACTTTACCGTTATAAAATTTATTACCGGTTAAAGAAAAATCAAAGATATAATTAGCCATTTCTTTTGCAGATAATGGAGCTATATATCCAGGGAAAGCTTCTTCTAACATTTCTGTTTGAACTGCTCCTAAGGCTAATACATTAAAAGCGATTTGTTCTTCTTTATATTCTTCGGCTAATAATTCAGATAAAGTTATTACTGCACCTTTTGCAGAACTGTATGCAGCAAGTCCAGGGAACTTCATACTTCCTTGAATTCCTCCCATAGAACTTACAGTAATTATATGACTTCCTTTTTCCATAAATGGAAGAACATTCTTTGTTAATTCAGCAACAGCAAAAACATTTACCTTGTATACTTCTTCAAAATCGGAAGTAGTTAATTCGCTAAAAGGTTTATTGATTAATTTTCCTGCATTATTGATTAAGATATCTACTTTTTTCCAGTCAGACTTTACAAAGTCTATAGCCATTTTTATGTCGTCAGAATTTGATAAATCAACAGAAAGGGTAGTTATATTTTGATGGTTTATAGTATCTAGTGGGGTAGTATTTCTTGATAAAGCTAATACTTTATGTCCTTTATTAGCAAATTGTTGAGCTAGTTCAAAGCCAATTCCTCTACTAGTTCCAGTAATTATAATATGTTTCATTCAGTAAATAGAAAAAATTAAAAGGCAAGCTACATAAAAAAACGTTACATTTATTGTCGAATCTTAATATTTTATCATGAAAAAAATCAGTTTATTTATTTTTCTAATTTGTATTATAACATCTGTGAAAGCACAAAACACATACATTTTATGTGGAAAAATTATTGATACAGAAAAAGGAGTTATAAAAGAAAAGCAAACTTTGGTTGTAAACGGAAATAAAATAACAAATGTTTTTAATGGATATATTTTACCTCGTGATAAAACTTCGAAAACAATTGATTTAAAAGATAAAGTAGTACTTCCGGGATTAATAGATATGCATGTACATATAGAAAGTGAGCATAGCCCGAAAACAAGATTGAATAGATATATTAAAAATGAAGCAGATGTTGCCTTTAATTCAGTTGGTTTTGCTAAAACTACATTATTGAAAGGTTTTACTACTGTTCGCGATTTGGGAGGTACTGGAGTAAATATAGCTATAAGAAAAGCAATTAATGCCGGTAAAATACCAGGACCAAGAGTATTTACAGCAGGAAAAGCGTTGGCAACTACAGGAGGACATGCCGATCCTACCAATGGAAGTAGTAGGAGGTTAATTGGAAACCCTGGACCAAAAGAAGGAGTGGTAAATAGTGTTGAAGATGCAAAAAAAGCAGTGCGCCAACGTTATAAAAATGGTGCCGATTGTATTAAGATTACAGCTACAGGAGGGGTTCTTAGTGTAGCTAAAAGTGGTGATAATCCACAATTTACAGTAGAAGAAATAAAAGCTATCTGTGATATGGCAAAAGATTACGGAATGCATGTAGCTGCACATGCTCATGGAGATGAAGGAATGCAAAGAGCAATTATAGGAGGGGTTAAAACTATTGAGCATGGTACTTATATGAGTGATAAAACCATGGAGTTAATGAAAAAGCATAACGCTTATTTAGTTCCTACTATTACTGCAGGTAAAGAAGTAGAGGAAAAAGCTAAGGTAAAAGATTTCTATCCAGCAATAGTTGTACCTAAAGCCTTGGCAGTAGGACCACAAATACAAGGAACTTTTGCAAAAGCTTATAAGAAAGGTGTAGGTATTGCTTTTGGTACCGATGCAGGTGTTTTTAAGCATGGAAATAATGCAAAAGAATTTGGTTACATGGTAGAGGCAGGAATGCCAGCAATGGAAGCTATTCAGTCAGCAACAATTACCAATGCCAAAATTTTAGAAATGGAGAATGAAATAGGGCAATTAAGAAAAGGTTTTTTGGCCGATATAGTTGCTGTAAATGAAGATCCTACAAAGAATATTAATACAATGGAGAATGTTGTTTTTGTTATGAAGAATGGAAAAGTATACAAGAAAAAATAATTAAAATAAAGAGTAACAAAAGACATGAATAAGCTACTAATAAGTAAAGATTAACTTAAAAGAGCTAAGTATGTTTACCAAACTTAATATCCAGAATAATTTAATAGTTTTTGGAATACCTTTATTGATGATTTTATCACTAGTAGCTGTGGTAAAATCATCTTTTTTTATACCAAGAATTTCACCTTTTGTTATTGTTGACTTTTTAATTACAATACCTCTAGTTTATTTCTTTTTAATAAGGAAAAAAGAAATATCAAATAAAACAACGATTACTGTTGCTTTTTTAGGTTTAGCTATAGCAAGTATAATTTTACCTAAAGAAAATCAAGAAATAATTGGGCAAATAAGAATGATTTTATTGCCCTTAGTAGAGGTTTTTTTAATAGGGTTTGTCATTGTAAAAGCAAGGAAGGTTATAAAAAAAGTAAAAACTACTAATAATAATTCTCTTGACTTTTTCGATTCAATGCAGTTGGCATGTAGTGAGATTTTACCCTATGGTTTAGGAAGTGTTTTTGCAGCTGAAATTTCAGTAGTGTACTATAGTTTGTTTAATTGGAGAAAGAAACAACTTAAAGAAAATGAATATAGTTATCATAAAAATAGTACAGCTGTAAGTGTCATATTAGGTTTTTTATTGGTAGTGGTGGTTGAAATGTTTGTAACTCATGCTATGATGGAACAAGGAAATGTAAAAGGTTCTTTTGTGTTAGGTGTTTTAAGTATATATACAGCATTACAAGTAATAGCAGTTTTACGTTCTTTAGCTAAAAGACCTATTTATATTGATACAGAAAAACAACAATTAGTGCTAAGATTTGGTATTATTGCCAATGCAGTTATTCCTTTTAATGAGATAAAAGAAATAGAAGTGAGTACTAAAGATATTCCAGAAAAAAGTTTAATCAAATACTTTTCGCCATTGGGAAGTTCAGGAGGGCATAATGTAGTGATACATTTTAAAGAAAAAATAAAATTTAATAGTTTTTACGGTATCTCTAAAAGTGCAGTTTCTTTAGCCTTGTTTGTAGATAAGCAAAATGATTTTAAACAAAAAATAGGACAACATATTACTTTTTAAAAAGTTATATGTTGGTAAGCGCCTATATCAGGATTTGTAGTTCTGTTAACTCCTAAAATATCTTCAGAAATAGAAGAGGCTTTAGCCTTGTTAATAGCGTCACTTTTTTCGCCAATAATAAAATCGTTCATGGAAGTATCTCTAAAGTAAGGATCACCATTTAAAATATTATTTTGGTAATGACTAACGTCGTTAAAATTTAACTCATTATTGTTGGTGAAAGAATTATTGAAATCATTAAAATCAATCATTGAATTTTCAAAATTATAATTGAAAGTAGTTCCATTTATTCTGTCTAGTATTAGTTCGATATTATTATTACCACTAATAATGCAATTAGTAAAATTAGCAGCTACTAAGTCTCTAGTTAATGTAACCTCGTCATTACTACTATCGGTAATTGTAATATGATTATTAATTAATACAGTTGGTAACTGGCGTATACTATTTCTCCAATAATTAGCAAAAGTAGAGTGTGTAAAGTTATAAGTTCCACCAAATGTACAAGCTAATGATGATTGTCCAGAAGAACCAATTACAAGGTTTTCACCGAGTATATTGGTGTCTCTTCCTAAAATACCATAGTTAGAGTTGTTATAAATCTCAGAGTTTTTAATAGATAAAGTAGGAGAGGTGTTTGAACCAATACTGTCTACAAGTATACCAACCACACCATTTTTGATTAAAGCATGATTGATTTCATTTTCTTTACTACCAGCACGCATCCATATGGTTCCCCATTGTCCTGGAATGTTACTGAAAGCATGTTCTAGTCTATCTCCTTCAAAAGAAACTTTTTTGTTTAGAGTTCCATTAACTTTTAAACTTCCTTTTTTATCAATAATTAATCCAGAGTTTTTATGGAAGTGAATTTTAGCTCCAGCGTCAATTGTAAGTGTCTTATCAGCAGCAACTGCAGCATATCCATAAATAACATAAGGCTTTTCATCAGTAAAAGTCAATTCTGAATCTTTTAGAAAACGACCTTGTATTTTTGAATCTTTTCCATCAATAGTTAAGGTTTCAATTCCCATGCTATTTTTTGAAGGGAATATAAAGTTAGCATCTTGGACTAGAGTAACTAAATCAACATCTTGTTGATTGTTTCCATTATCAAATAATATTTTATCGGTGTATAACGGATCAGAAACTGTACTAAAATCTATAGTAGTTTCTACAAATACATAGATACTGTCGTTTGCTAAAATATCGATATCACTGAAGTTTTTTCCTGCTATTCCATCAACATTTAAACGATAATTTGAAGAAGCTCCATTTTCTAACTTAATTTCAGGAATGGTAATAGCTTTGTTACTTCTGTTATAAACTTTTAAGTTGTAGGTTGCAGAACCTATATTAGTAAAAATTGTGTCAAGAAAAACGGTGTCTTTAGAAAATTGAAGTTTACCAAAGTTAGGAACAGTGTCAAAATCTTTTCTACATGAACTAACTACAATTAAAATAATGATAGATAAAATTTGAAGGGTATATCTCATATGTAAAATGTGCTCAGGATTTTTTCAAAAAACTAAAGGTAAATATTTTATTGTTTAATTAACTCAATTTCAAATAATTTCCCCCAATGTTTTCCTGTAACATATAGCTTATTGTTTTCTTTGTCGTAAGCAATACCGTTCAAAACTTCATCATTAGGCTCTAAAGTTTGGTCTTTAGCAACAATATCTCTTAACCCATTTAAATCAGCAACACCTTCAACAACACCAGTCTCTGGATTGATGATTACAATAGAATTTTGTTGCCATTTGTTTGCGTAAATTTTATTATTAATTAATTCAATCTCATTTAAATTATCAACAGGATATTTGTTTGTGTATACTTGAATACTTCTTTTTTCATTTTGGTTTTCAGGATTTAAAAACCAAATTTTATTAGTACCGTCAGATTTTATTAATTCATTATTGTTATGAGTTAATCCCCATCCTTCATTACTATTATTATAATCAAACTCTCCAACTTGTTTAAAACTTTCTAAATCGTAAATAAAACCTTTACGAGCTTGCCATGTTAACCAATAAATTTTGTTATCGTAAATGGTCATTCCTTCTCCAAAGTACTTGTCGTTTAAATCTATTTTTTGAAGAACTTCACCGGTTTTTAAGTCTATTTTTCTTAAAGATGATTGACCTCTACGCCCTGTAGTTTCATATAGAAAACCATCTTTATATTCTAAACCTTGAGTATATGCGTTTTTGTCGTGAGGAAAAGTATTTACAATTTTATAAGTATAAATAGCAGGAGCATCCTTTGCTAAAACTTCTATAGAACCTGTAACTTTTTTAGATTTTCCAGGGTAAAAAGCTAATGCAGTTACAGCATGCTTTCCAACACCAAAGTCGTTCGTGTTAATGGCTATGCTAGTTTCGTTTTTATTCACACGTTTTTGATCAACAAATAAATGAACAGAATCAATTTTTGCTCCTTTAGTTTGTTCAAATTTTATTGCTGCTTTTTTACCTAAAGTAGTTTTTTTAGAGGTATTTAGCTTAAATTTGTATCCAGTATCGCTACAAGAAGTCATTGTTATTACTGATAAAGCTAAAGCAAAGTATGTATAAATACGCATATTTTATAGTTTGATTTCTAATTTATTCGTTTTCACTACAAATTAAAACAATTTATTTGTTTGAAAATTAAAAAATATGGTTAAATTTGCAGCCTCAAACAGCTAAAAATATTTTTTAGTGTAAAACCTTACCAATTTTACAGTGTTTGACAAATAATTAAAACAATATTTAAAAGTCATTTAAGATGCAAAAAGGAATACATCCAGAAAATTATAGAATGGTAGCTTTTAAAGATATGTCGAATGGAGATGTATTTTTAACTCGTTCAACAGCTAACACTAAAGAAACTTTAGAAGTTGACGGAGTTGAGTATCCATTAATCAAATTAGAAATTTCAAGAACTTCTCACCCTTTCTATACAGGTAAGTCTAAGTTAGTTGATACTGCAGGACGTATTGACAAGTTCAAAAACAAATACGCGAAATTCAAAAAATAATTTCAAGTATATAAGATATACAAGAGCTCTAACAACTGTTAGAGCTTTTTTTATGTCAAAATTCTTGTATTTTAGCTACAAAACTAACAAAAATGAGAGATACTATTTTAACTGTGGTTATAGTAGTAAATGTGTTATGTGGAGTATTAGTATACTTTATGCCTGATATGGGAAATTACATATTACTTACTATAGCTTCGGCAATTACCTTGCTAGCTATATATGATGCTTTTATTCAAAAAAAACACTCTTTAATGAGAGCATTTCCTGTAGTAGCACGTTTGCGTTGGGTATTTGAAGAAGAACGTGAAAAAATTCAACAATATTTCATAGAAGATGATTTGAATGGAACACCTATTAATCGTGAAAAAAGAAGTATTGTATATCAGCGAGCAAAAAAAGAAATAGAAACGGTACCTTTTGGAACACAGCACAATGTATATGAGAAAGGATATGAGTTTGTAAAACACTCGTTATTCCCAAAAAATCATCATCATGTTAAAGGGGATAGAGTAATTATTGGTTCTAATAAGTGTACTCAAAAATATAGTGCTTCGATTATAAATATTTCAGCAATGTCCTTTGGTTCTCTAAGTAAAAATGCAATTATGGCTTTAAATCAAGGGGCTAAAATGGGAAACTTTGCTCATAACACTGGTGAAGGAGGAATTTCTCCGTATCATTTACAAGGTGGAGATTTAATTTTTCAAGTTGGGACAGGGTATTTTGGAGCAGGAAAGAGTGTAGATGGAAAACGTGTTTTTGACGATGAGGTTTTTAAAAAGAATGCTATTAGACCAGAGGTAAAAATGATTGAGATTAAATTTTCTCAAGGAGCAAAACCAGGTCATGGAGGAATTTTGCCAGCCAAAAAGAATACTGAAGAAATAGCAAAGATTCGTTCGGTTGAACCATTTACTCGTGTAGATTCTCCTCCAAACCATGATGCATTTTCTAATTTTGAAGAAATGATTACGTTTATTCAAAGAGTAAGAGACTTAGCTGAAGGAAAACCAATTGGTATTAAGTTTTGTGTAGGAGATAATGAGGAAATTGAAGAAATGATTAAAGTATTTGCTGAAGCTAACAATTATCCTGATTTTATAGCTGTTGATGGAGGAGAAGGAGGAACAGGGTCAGCTCCTTTAGAGTTTTCTAATTATGTTGGTACACCCTTGTTGGAAGGATTAGCGTTTGTGAATAAAATGCTGAAAAAGTATAAATTAAAAGAAGAGATAAAAATTATTGCTAGTGGTAAAGCAATTGATGCTTTTGATATTGTAAAGTACAAGAGTTTAGGTGCTGATGTTATTGGTATGGCTCGTAGTTTTATGCTAAGTTTGGGGTGTATACAAGCTAGAGAATGTAATTTAGATACTTGCCCTGTAGGTGTGGCAACACAAGATGAGGATTTAGTAGAGGCATTGGTTGTGGGAGATAAAAATATTAGAGTTAAAAATTATCATTCAAAAACAATAGATGCTGTAAAAGAAGTAGTAGCCGCTATGGGGAAAGAAACAATTTCGGAAGTAGAAGCAAAACATATTTTTAGAAGAAATAAAGCAGGAGATATTACTTCGTTAGATAAAATATATTTCTCTTAAAAAGGATAATTAAAAAAGAAATTTATTGGAGTCAATAGTAGAGGTTAATTTAGTAAAATATGAATTAATACGGTACCCAAAAACATTTGATAAATCGTTAAGAGCTTGGAGTAATGCTGAGCTTTTAGTGTTAGATTATATTACTGAAAAAGAATATGAAAATGTTCATTTATTTAATGATCGATTTGGGATTTGGAATTGTACATTAAGTGATAAAAATGTAACAACAGTTTGGACTTATGCTAGTCAGCAAAAAGCAATCGAACAGAATTTAAAGCTTAATAAGTTATCTAAAAAGGGAGCTTATAAAACACCTTTAGATTCTTTAGAAAAAGTTGATTTAGCAATTATAAAAGTCCCAAAATCTATAGAGTTGCTTGAGTTGTTCTTACAACAAATTCACAAAGCTTCAAAAGAAAATGTTGAGGTGGTATGTGGATTTATGACCAAGTACTTCTCAGCTTCTATTTTAAAAATAGCAGAGAAATATTTCGATTCTATTGAGCAAACTAAAGCATGGAAAAAAGCTAGATTGTTGATTTTAAAGAATCCTAAAAGAAACATTAGGTACAAGGAATTAATCAATGAAATTGATTGGAAAGAAGATGTGTTAAAACAATATTATGGAGTGTTTTCTTCAAAAAGTATTGATATTGGAACACAGTTTTTTTTAGAGAATTTAAATTTAAAAGCTGATGAATCAAAGGTGTTAGATGTTGCTTCTGGTAATGGAATTATAGCTTATGAAGTGGCTAAACAAAATCCTGATGTTGAAGTAACATTAATGGATGATTTTAACTTAGCAATAGAATCATCAAAGCTAAATTTAAAAGACAAAAAAACACATTTTATTTGTTCTGATACATTAAATGTTTTAGAAATAGAATCGTTTGATTTAGTATTGTCGAATCCACCTTTTCATTTTGAGTATGAAAACAATATAGAAGTAGCTTTAAATCTTTTTAGAGGAGTACATAGTTGTTTAAAAAGCAATGGGAGATTTGTATTAGTAGCAAATTCACATTTAAATTATAGTACGCATTTAAACAAGCTTTTTGAAAAGGTAACTATCTTGAAACAAAATAAGAAGTTTGATATTATAGAATGTATAAAAAAACGCTAAGAAAAATTCTTAGCGTTTTTTATATAATTTTACCAGTAGTAAGATAATCCAAAGTTTAAATTAGAAGAATTTAGGTTAAAGTTAAAGTTGTCTATTGTATGAGTAAAAGTGTTTAAAGGAGATTTGTGGATAGTTCTGGTATATCCTAATGCTCCAATATTAGCTTCTAATGCAATTTTGTTATTTAAGAAATAAGTTACACCAGGTCTTATTCCTACAAAATAATCATTGGATTTATTGAAACTTACGTTATTAAGACTAGTGTGATTTTCATACTTAGAATGAGTATAACGAAACTCACCATGTAAAGAAAAGGCTAGTTTTTTTCCGAGAGAAAAATATTTTTTTATGTATGGAAATATACTATAGGATTTATTTTTTATTATACTATTAGAACTAGCAGGATTGTTTTCGTGTTTATTATAACCATAACCTATACCAAGTCCAATAATTAAATTGTTAGTAATAGAATAACCAATTTTAGGGCTAATATTAAAATTTAATGATTCAGATTTATTTACATTCGAACTAAAATCATTAGTTGAATTATTAGTATATATAGAGAAACCTCCATTCACATACCAAGTTCCTTTTTTAATGATTAATTTTTCTTTTTCATCAGATTCTTGTCCATAGGCAAAAGACAATGCGAAAAGCATTGTACATAATAATAGTTTTTTCATGCGTAAAATTTTTAAATAATTAGTTAAAAATCAACACAAGAATTATACCAGTTTACCCTATTTTGAAAAATTAACTTAATGAAAAATCGTAAGAAAATTCATCTTCAATTATAGGCTCTTTACAGTTTTTGATGTCGTAAATAAATTCATCTATTTGCGCTTTCGTCACATTAGGCATACATATTACATGAGAAATATCCCCTTCAGTAGCTAATTGCCATTTATCTTTCACTCTTTTAGATGTTTTAGGAAGTACAACTGTTATAGCATTTGGATTTCTCCAGGCGTTAATACCAATCTTTTTTAATTCTTTCTCGCAGTATTCTGCAACTTCTAAGCTATGTTGATAACGTTCTTGTAATCCTTTTACACCGAGTTTTTTTAAAGCGTACCATAGAAATAAAGGAGAGTGTCCATTTCGAGATCCGGTAATAGTTGTATCTGATGAACCAATATAGGAAATACCTTTAGCTATTCGATCTCTGTTAGATCTTTTAGCTAATAATACTCCAGTTGGAATTGGAGAACCAATAAATTTATGACCACTTATAGAAATACTATCAGCACCATCAATAAAATCAAAAGGTAATCGAGGTTGCATAAAAGGTCCGAAAGATCCAGCTAATGCTGCATCACAATGTATGTAGTTGTCTTGAATAGCTAAATTACCTAATATATTTTTAATTCTAGAAACATCATCTTTAGCTTCTTTCATGGTAGTTCCAAAAGTTGCTAAAACAATAACTGGTTTATGACGATTCATACGAACAGTATTTTCAAAATCTTCATAATCAATTTCTCCATTTTCTTGTGATTTAATCACGATACTTGGAATGTTTAATAAATGAATGTTTTTACGAACACTATAGTGAGTAGATTCAGAATAATAAACAATGGCTTTAGGAAATAATTCACGAGCAAGATATAAACCATATAAATTACTTTCAGAACCACCATTGGTAACATACCCCCAAAAGTCTTTTGGATTTGCTCTAAATAATTTGGCGAAGAAAGCAATAACTTCACGTTCCATTTCATGTGTTTGTACACGATAAGTTCCTTGTTCAAAAGGATCACCAAGATTATTAATAGGATATTTGAAAAACTTATTTAATTCAGAATAATCAAAATCTTTAGATACAGGGTATCCTAAAAAGGTGTCGCGAGCAGTAGTTAATTCGGTATGTAAATTATCTAGTTTTTGCTGACTTTCTATAGGTAGTTTGTTGTTGTTTGTCATAATCTGAAAAATTTAGCGGGCAAAAGTAATATGTATAATAATATGAGTCAGTTTTAATTTTAATAAATAGATTATTTTTCTGTTTATTTAATTTTGTTAGATTTTTTATCTATTTTGAATATCTAGGTTAAAGCTGTATAATTCTTTTTTCACTTAAAAAATAGTCAAGGAGACGATTTGCGAAGAATTCTAACATAAAATTTTTAAGAAACCTTTAATTAACTAGTTCTTTTGTATCTATCTTTGACAGAAATTAAGTAACAAAGTTAGAGGTTGAGTATCCATAAAATTTCATAAGAATGAAGCAAACAACTAATACTATTTTAATGGTTCGTCCAGCAAGTTTTAGGATGAACGAGCAAACAGCTGTTAACAATTATTATCAACAAGAGTTAGTAGGAATGCTACCAGCATCTATTAATGCAAAAGCAGAGGCAGAGTTTGATGCTTTAGTAGATAAATTAAGAGAAAAAGGGATAAAAGTAATTGTAGTCCAGGATACTAAAGAGCCCGATACGCCAGATGCTTTGTTTCCAAATAATTGGATTTCATTTCATGAAAATGGGGATGTTGCTATTTATCCTATGTTTGCTAAAAACCGTCGTTTAGAAAAACGGGAAGATGTTTTAGATGTACTGGAAGAAAACGGATTTGAAATTAAAAACGTAATAGATTATTCGGAAGCGGAGGAAGAAGGAATATTTCTTGAAGGTACAGGTAGTATGATTTTAGATAGGCAAAATAGAAAAGCCTATTGTGCTTTATCTCCAAGAGCAGATGAAGAGTTGTTTATTGAATTTTGTGAAGATTTTGAATATACTCCAGTAGTTTTTATAGCTAATCAAACAGTAAAAGAAAGAAGAGAAGCTATTTATCATACCAATGTTATGATGTGTGTTGGGGAAACTTTTGCAATAATTTGCTTAGATGCAATTGATGATAAAAAAGAAAAGAAAAATGTGTTGAAACATTTAAAGTCAGATGGTAAAGAAGTAATAGCTATATCAGAAGAACAAGTAACTCAATTTGCAGGAAATATGCTACAAGTTAGAGGTGAAAATGATAAGCGCTTTTTAATAATGAGTAGTTCTGCTTATAAATCTTTAACAAAAGAGCAGTTACAGAAAATAGAAAAGCATAATGAGGTAATTCATTCATCGTTAGAAACTATAGAAACTTGTGGTGGAGGTAGTGCTCGTTGCATGATGGCAGAGGTTTTTTAATATTTAGTGTTAGGTTTTATACTAAAGAAGTAAAAAGTAAGTTTATTAGGTAAATAACCTAATACAAATCAAAAATGAAAAATTTTTCCCTTTTATTAATGGTTGCTGTAATGGCAGCATCTTGTGTTTCTAAGAAGAAATATGTAGAGTTAGAAAACAAGTATAAAGACACGAGAGGAGCTCTTCAAAAAACAGCTTTTGAAAAAGAGCAACTAGAAGCAAAGTTCTCAAAAATAGAAAAGAGAATTGATAACTATAACAAGAAATTAAACTCTTTAAATAATTTAAATTCTGATCTACAAAAAGAGAATGATATAAAATTAGATATGGTTCAAGGAACTGTAATATCTAATTCTATGAAAGAAAAGATGCGTAAAACATTAAAAAACGTTGATCCAGCTGAATTAGCAAATGCTAAAACGTTAAAGGATTCTATGAATGTTGCGGTGTCTTATAAATTGAAAAAATCAATAAATAAAAACTCTTTAGAAAATTCTGAAGATGTGAATGTAAATATTGATAAAACTGTAGTGATGATCTCTATTTCAGATAAAATGTTATTCAGGTCAGGAAGCTACAGAATAAGTAGTAAAGCTTATAAAGTACTTAAAAAATTATCTGAAATTATAAAATCTGAACCAAGCATGGATGTTATGATTGAAGGACATACAGATTCACAGCAAATTCATAATGAAGTATTACAAGATAACTGGGATTTAAGTGTGAAAAGAGCAACATCTATTGTTCGTGTTTTAGAAAAAAAATATGGAATAGAGCCGAGTAGATTAATCGCTTCAGGTAGAGGATCATCATTACCATTGGTAGATAATAATACAAGAAAAAATAGAGCCAAAAACAGAAGAACAAAAATTATTATTTTACCTAATTTAGATAAGTTTTTTGGTTTGTTAGCTCAAGAAGAAACAATAGAACCTTAAAACATAGGTAAGGACTAACATAAAAAAACTCGAAGTTAAATTTAGCTTCGAGTTTTTTTATGTATTAATTTAATTTTTTTAGAAAGAATTATATTTTGTTTACAAACAAAAACAATTTAGGCAATGGTAACATCAACTTTATAGTTCTTATAATATTGCATTAGTATAAACGAACAAATTACAGAAGAAGCGATTCCTTCAATAGCTAAGGCAAAAACTACTAAACCTAAACTTAAATTTTGTCCCCAGAAAGAAGTTTTTTCTAGTACAATTAATAAACTAGGGTCAATAAAATCTACATAAATAATTAAACCTATAATGGTAAGTGCTACAGCAACTGCAGAAGTTGCTATACCTATAGAGAAATTATTAAAATATAAAGATTCTTTGTTTCTAAGAATATTTGTTTTGATAGCTCTGTTTATTCCCCAAAGAACAAATCCAAAGTTTAAAACTCGTAGTTCAGAGACATTTTCTAAGCCTAAAATTTTCATTAAAAAGAAGAACACTACAATGCCTGAAAAAATTAACAAAGCATTGTTAATTATTATTTTAGTACTTGTCATAATAGTATATTTAAAATTTATATATCGTTTAAATATACGTAATAAAGTGTTGATAATCAATTTAAAAAGTTGTTTTGGCGTTTTCTGAAGTTTAAAGGTGAGGTATTTATCGAGGAATTAACATCTAATAATAATTGTGTTTTTTAAGTTAGCATAGCTAAGAAAAAGTTGAGATAATAAAATAATCAAGCTATATTTTTATTACTTTAGTTCTATATTTTAGATCAAAAAATTTTTCCCTTTTTACTCTAAATTAAAAACACCTATATATAGGTAGTTTTTATAGATTGATTATTTTATAACTTTATGGAAAGTAAAAAGATATGCTTAGTTTTTTTGATAAAATTGTAAAGAAAATCCCACTTAAAATTCATGGTTTAGTATTGTTTGGTTTAACAGCTATTATGGTTTTGTTGAATCATTATTTTCATAATGCAATGCTTCAAGAAGATATGCACGTTTTGTATAGTAATGTGCAGTTTAATACAGAGATTCTTTTATTTGAAGAATATAAAACTAATATTCAAAATTGGAGTTATTACCTGTTTTTTTGTGTAGATTTTGTTTGGGCTGCATTGTTGTTTTTAATGCTGTATAGAATTTTATGTAAAATTGTTACACCATATATTTTACAGCTAATTACAGCTCTTTTTATCTTGGCGTATACAGCTGATGTTATAGAAAATGTTTTGTATTTGTTATATGAAATTGAAAGTGTAATATATGTACAGAGGGTAAAAATATTATTGTATTCATTAAGCTTTGTTACCTTTTTATTTAGTGTTATTATCGATCATAAAAAAATAGTTTGGAGATTTATTAAACACGCTAGAATTAGTTTAGTCTTTATTTTTATTGTTAGTGTACTTATTGGTTTTGTAGATCAAGGTGGTGATATTATGATTAGACTTTTTGAAAGTCGTTTTAATTTAATTATTACGTTGTTATTGGTGTATTTTGTTTCCATTCCTACAGCACATTACCCAATCTATTTTAAAGGTTCAAAGTACTCAGATACCAATCTCTATGAATATATAATGAGTAGTAATTTTACCATTAAATCTTATATAGGAATTATTTATTTTGTTAAAAGAAAAGGTGTTTATGTAGTTAAGAATGAAAATGATTCCGATGATAAAGAAGAATTTAAGATGCAGATATTTAGAAGGTGTTTAGGAGTGTTATTTTATGTAGCTTTTATTTATATGATATTAACTGCAGTAGATGAAGCTCATTCTTTACGACTAGCAACTTCGGTTACATTTTTAATTGCTGTGTTTTTATTCTGGTTTGTTTGGTATTTGTCAAAACTAAAATTAGATGCTGATAAATATTTTGAAAAAGAAGGTGAAGAACAATCGGGAGTTGAAAGTGTAAAAAAGTTTACTAGAATCATAGGTCTTTTCCCTTATTTACTAATGTTAGATATTTTAATGTTGGTTATTGTTGCTTTTACTGCTTCAGCATGGAATAAGCAATTGGTTTTTCTTACAATAGTTGTTACAGTTTTAGCGGCTTTAACTTATGTTTTGTTAACTGTGGGAAGGTCATATCTAAAATATATTTTTACCAATAAATGGACTACTTTTTTGTTAGAAAGACCTCAAGAATACTTTGAAGAAAAAAGAGCGAAATATTATGAGAAACACAAAGGAAGCTATATTAATTTTTTATCTATTTTCAGTAATAATTCATGGTATCTTTTTTTCATAGCAGTTTTTGGAATTGTTTGTGTTTCAGGAATCTTGGTATTAAATTTTAATTGGAAACTTATCCATAATTTTAATCCAATCCCTCTTTTTTTAATGCTATATCTGTTTTTTTATGGAGCAATCATTATCTATATAAAACATTTTAAATACTATACACAAATGTATAGGAGGACCGTAGGAGGTGGAGTTAAAGAGGAAGAGTTTATAAGAAATGAAAATTTAGATAAAGAAGGAGGTAGGTTAAGATGGAGATTATGGATATATCATATTCCATTTACGTTGTTAGTTTTAACTTTAATAGGTGGGTATACATCATATAAAGGAAATGATTTACATGAGTTGCAAACTATTAAGCAAGATTCTATTAAAGGCATCGAAATTAGCGCTTTTGTAAGTGATATAAAGGAAAAAAAAGAACATTATTTTGTGTCTTCTTATGGCGGAGGTTTAAAATCTAATTTATGGACCATGCTTTTATTGAATAAATTAGATAATACTAATAAGAAGTTCCTGAGTAATACAAGATGTTTATCTGGGGTTTCAGGAGGTTCAGTGGGAATAGCGAATTATACATATATAAAAGCTTTTAATAAAAATATAGAGGAAGCAATTAATCGGTTAGCGAATTTAAATGGACTTTCCCTTGATGTTTTATATTTAGCAACTTGTGATTTAATACGAGAGTTTATTCCTAAAAATTTTAAAGGAAAAGATCGTTCTCATTTTGGAATGCGTCAACACATTTTAGCTTTAGAGGAATTTAAAGGGAAAGCAAATGATTCATTTACTTTTTATGACCTTTATGGAAAAGTTTATAAAGAAGGTTATTATCCTCCTTTAATAATAAATACAACAGGTACGAGTAATAAATACGGGAATGCACTTTCATTGAAGATTAAGGGGGGTAGCAAAATTGATGTAGAAAACTATGAAGATATATTTCCTGGAGCTATAAATATTCTTAATTCTGAAGAAGGTAGAGAATTACCTTTTTATACAACCGTATCAACCAGTAATAGGTTTCCTTTTGTAAGTCCAGCAGCAAAAATTAAACAAAAAGGATATTTTTTAGATGGAGGAGCATTTGAAAACTCAGGACTTTTAAGTGCTTATAGTTTTAAAGAGTATCTGGAAAAAGTTAAGGCGATAAATGATTCAGCTACAGTGAAGTTTGTTAATTTTATTAATGCTAAGTCAAATTATATTAGACACTTTGCAAAAGAGAATAATATTAAGGTAGAAAAACTGAATTCTTCTCCAGAGCTTATTGCTGTTTTAAAAATAGGAGTAGCAATAGAACATACTCCTAATTATATCAAAGATGTTGTAAATAATAAAGAAGAGACAGTTGACCTTTATTTACCACATTATTTTACATTCAAAGATTTAGAAAACGTACTTGGAGGTAAGCTTCAAAGAGATAAGGATGAATTAATAGGTATAGTTAGGCAGATTAATGATAGTAATAAGAGAATTAAAGAAGCGCTAAGAAAGCAAGGTTATAATATAGATGAAAGAGGAATTGTACAACCAGCTACTGGGAGGTTATTAAGTACTTCTTCTATCTTGTATCAAAAAGCGATGGTGAATCATCATGTTGAAGTGAAAGAAAATATAGCGAAGATTTTCAAAAAAATAAATAAAGAAGAGAAGCGAGATTCATTAAATTAAAAATAGTTTTTAAACTCTTAGTTTTTCCTATAAATAGTTTTTCTGAATAAAATACTGGCAGCCAAACCTATAATCGGTATTATAGCAAAGTAGCTAAATAAATTTTGGTATTCGGTAATTGATGGATTTTCACCAAGCATATATCCAATAAATAACGACATAAAAATATCAGGAGTAAAACCAACTACGGATATAATTCCTACAAGAGTTCCAGTAAATTGGATAGGAGTTTTGGTTTCTTCTATGATAGCAAAATATAATCCCCTAAGTGCATAGGTACTTAATGCCATAAAAACAAAAAACGAAAAAGAAATAAATAAGGATTGTTCTTTAAATGTACCTAAACCTAAAAAGGTTGAAATAATAATTAAAATAGTAAAACAAGGAAGTATTAGTTTAGAAGGTACAAACTTATCAGCTATCCATCCAATAGTTATGGCTGCTATAGGTCTTAAGTATTGAATAAAAACGGCAAAATAAGTTGCTTTTTCTAAAGAATACCCCCAAACATCTCTTGCATACGTACCATAAACACCGGTTAGTTTATAAGCACAATAAGCGCAAAAAATAATAAGAGAATGGTAGATAACTTTAGATTTGGTCATTAAAGACAAAGCTTCTTTAATGTTAAATTGAAATTCTTTAGAACTAGTTGCTTTTTGCTGGTCTTTAGGTAAAGTTTTCCAAACAAAAAACGCTACTAAAAAAACAATAAATGTTATGGTTCCAATTATATATTGAAGAGTAATTACTTTATTCTCAAAAGTTATTATTCCATTCTCAGGAAAGAAGAAACTTAAGATTCCAGCGCCAGATAAGGCTATCGTCGCAGCAAAAAAACCTCTACCACCATCTAGTAAACCAAAAGATAAACCTTGGTTGTTTTTGGTCCCCCATTGTCTTGTTGCTTTTATTAAAGCAGCCCAAAAAAGGAAAATAGTTGATATTCCCCAAAATGCATATAGTATTTTTAGAGTGAAAACTGATGGAGTCATAATCATTATAAAACCACCAAAAGCAGTTAAGATTAATGACAGCGATAATAATTTACGAGCTTCCCATTTATCAGCAACAAAACCACCAAAGAAATAAGAGATAACAGCAGTTATCCCATATAAAGCTTGAGCTTCTCCAATTTCTGCATCTGAAATAAGAAAGGCTTCTCTAATGATGGGTTTAAAAACACGCATTAAAATAAAAGGTAATAAAAAAATAGCTTCCCCTGCAATAATCAGGGAAAGCATAGAAGTAATTTTATTTTTGTTTTGCATTTGCCTAAGATAAGGCTTCTTTTAATATGGTAATAGGATGTTTTGCAATTCGTTTTGTTCCGTCGTAAATTTGATGACGACAACTAGTACCTGCAGCTACAATTTCTGTTTCAGAAGAACAATTTCTTATTTTAGGAAATAAAGTATCTTCTCCTACTTGCATACTAACTTTATAGTGTTCTTTCTCATAACCAAAAGAACCAGCCATACCACAACAACCTGTATTCATAATGGTTACTTTGTAGTTTTTTGGTATGTTTAAAATAGAAAAAGAGGCATGTGTACTTGATAATGCTTTTTGATGGCAATGACCATGAATTTTGAGTTCTTTTTCATCATTAGTAAAAACTGAAGTATCAATATTTCCTTTTTTCAATTCAGAAGCTAAAAATTCTTCAAAAGTAAATGTGTTTTTAGAAATATTTTTAGCAGCATCTTTATCATTGGCTAATCGAATATATTCATCTCTAAAAGTTAAAATAGCAGAAGGTTCAATACCAATTAAAGGAGTTTCTTCGGTAATTAATTCTTTGAAAGCAGTAATATTTTTATTTGCAATGTTTTTAGCTTCCTTTAAAAAACCTTTCGAGATGTAGCTTCTACCGCTTTCCTCATGTTGAATGTATTTAATTTCGTAACCTAGTTTTTCTAAAACTAAAACTGCGTCTTTTCCTATTTCAGCATCATAGTAGTTGGTAAACTCATCATTAAATAAGTATACTACTTTGTTTGATGTTTTTATTTGATGTTTATTTAACCAAGCTTCTAAAGGTTGTTTAGCCAATTTAGGTACTGAACGTTCTGTTGCAACTCCCATTACTTTTTTGGCTATAGTTGTATTTGTAAAAAAGTTTGTAATGGTTGGAAACTTACTACCTAGCTTATTATACTTAGCATTATTAGCAAATAGTTTGCTACGGAAAGAATATCCGTTAGTTTCTTGGTATTGATATAGAAACTCTGCTTTCATAGAGGCTATGTCAACATTACTAGGGCATTCTGTTGCACAAGCTTTACAACTTAAACAAAGATCTAAAATTTGTTTTAATTCTTTAGAATCGAATTTGTTTTTAGCGGTGTTGTTGGTTAAAACTTCACGTAGCGTATTGGCTCTAGCTCGTGTAGTTTCTTTTTCATTTCTAGTTGCTCTATAACTAGGGCATAAGGTTCCTCCAGCTTCAGGAGATTTTCTACAATCACCAGAACCATTACATTTTTCAGCTAGCTTTAAAATTCCTTCACTGTCAGAAAAATCTTGAATAGTTTTAATTTCTGGTTCTTTTCTATCTACTTCGTAGCGTAAACTTTTATCCATAGGAAAGGCATCGGTTATCTTTCCTTTGTTAAATACATTATTAGGGTCAAAAGCTTTCTTAACTCTACGTAATAATTGATAGTTTTTATCACCAATCATTAGCGGTATAAATTCAGCTCGAACAATTCCATCTCCATGTTCACCACTAAACGATCCTTTATACTTTTTTACTAGTTCGGCAGTTTCAGTAGTTATTTTTCTAAATAAAACTACATCTTCCTGTTTCTTTAAATTTAAAATAGGGCGTAAGTGTAATTCACCAGCACCAGCATGAGCGTAATAAACAGCATCCTGCTCATATTTATCCATAATTTGAGTAAACTCCTCAATGTATTCTGGTAAATCTTCTAAGGCAACTGCTGTATCTTCAATACAGGCAACTGCTTTCATATCTCCTACAATATTTCCTAGTAATCCTAAACCAGCTTTACGTAGGTAATGAACTTTGGCTATATCGTCTCCATATACTTTAGGATAGTGGTAACCAAAATTACGAGCTTTTAAATCTTCAATAAGTTTATCGGCTAGTATTTCTGTTTCTTCAATAGTACTTGCGGAAACTTCTAACATTAAAACAGCTTCAGGATCACCTTGCAAGAAAAAACGATTTTTTGCTTGCTCTCTATTGTTTTTAGTACAGTCTAAAATTACTTTATCCATCAATTCACAAGCGTACAATTTGTGATTCATGGCGGTAACTGTTGCTTTTAAACTCTCATTAACACTTGTGAAATGCGGACATACCATAATGCTTTTAGTAGGTGGGAGGTCGTCCAATTGAATTGTTATAGCAGTAGAGAAAACTAAGGTTCCTTCACTTCCTGATAAGAATTTAGCAGGATTTAAAGTAGATTCATTTCCTCCAAATAAATCGGAAGTTAAAAACTCGTCAACAGCATACCCTGTATTTCTTCGGTGAATACTTTCCTTTGGAAATTCTTTTTTTATTTCTTGTTGATTCTCCTTAGAAGTTAATTCGTTGTATATAGCTTTATAAATGCTTCCTTCTAATGATTTTTCAAAACGTTTTTGTTTGAATTCATCAGAAGTTATTTCTGAAAAAGTTACTTCACTACCGTCGCTTAATAAACCTTCAATTGCTATTACTTTATCACGAGTAACTCCATATCTAATTGAAGTACTTCCAGAAGAATTATTTCCAACCATACCACCAATCATGCATCGGTTTGAAGTTGAGGTATTTGGTCCGAAAAACAATCCAAAAGGTTTTAGAAAACGATTTAAATCGTCTCTAATTATACCGGGTTCAACAGTAATGGTTTTATTCTGTTCATCAAAAGCCAATACATTGGTAAAGTGTTTAGAAACATCAACTACAATTCCATCACCAACACATTGTCCAGCTAGAGAGGTACCTGCTGTACGTGGTATTAATGTGATATTACTTTTAGTAGCAAAATCAATTAATTGTTGTATATCTTTTTTGTTTTTAGGATATGCAACAGCTAATGGGATTTTACGATACACTGATGCATCTGTAGCATATATGTTTTTATGTAAATCGTCGAAAAATAACTCTCCTTCTAGTTTTTTCTCTAAATTTTGTAGCTGTGTATTCTGTATCATGGTTAAACACCTTATGATGTTGTTATTTATTTGTGTAAATAACTATAATGTTCATTTTCAGTAACTGTATATGAACCTATATTTATTTGACTTTTAAAAAAAGGAGCATTGATTACCATTGTATGGTATTCTCCATTTTCACCACAAATATCAATATTTAATTTCTTTAATTCTTCAATAATTGTTGAATCTATTAGTTTTCCTACCCATTTTTGATTAAAAAAAGGTTTTTTGACCAAAGAAAAAATAACTTCGAATTTATGATCTAATAAGGTAGAAAGTAATTCTGTTCTATTTTTTTTCCATAGTGGGTTGTAAACTTTCATTCCTGATTTTTGACTGCACTTTTCAATCCAATTATCATGGTTTTCAATTTCATCAATGTCGCCAGTAATTAAAGTCTCTATATGATATTTAGTTTTTAATAAACTTATAGCGTCTTCATAGCTGTCTTGCATTGGAGGTTTTACAGTAAGTATTACATGTGGAATTCCAACTGATGTTACCTGTTGTTTAATCAGGGATAAATTATGAGCTTTAAAATCAGGATTCTCTGGAGCAAAAGTTACTAAATGAGTAATAGAATATTCTTCTTGTTGAGCTTTAAAAAAGGCTAAAGCGCAATCTTTTCCACCGGTCCATAAAACAGCTGCGTTTTTTTTCATAAACTATTCAATTGGAATATTTCTTTTAAAACAAGTGTCAAAACAAATAAAAGTATCGGTACCTGCAACTCCGTTTATTAAGTGAACTTTGTCGTATAATATTTTTTGCAGATGTTCATTGTCTTTAGCATATATTAAAATGAAAATCGCATAATTACCAGAGACGAAATTACATTCTACAATTTCATCAATTTTTTCTAACTCTTTCATTACATCTTTAGCAAAACGGGCTTCACGTAAACGAATTCCAGTATAGGATTTAGTTTTATATCCTAGTTTCTTTTCGTCTAGAATAAATTCCGCATTTTGAATAACGCCTTCAGAAGTTAACTTCTTTATACGTTGATGAATTAAAGAGTTAGAAACATTGAGTTCTTCAGCTATTTGAGAATATGCTTTACGCGCATCTTTTCGTAGCTTTAGAAGTATTTGTTGGTCTATATAATCAAATTGATTTTTCAAAAGAATAACTTTATTGTGTTTTGATAAAACAAACTTAGTTTAAGTTGTAAAATAGACAATCTCTTTTATGAAAAAAAATATAATTGAAAATATAGAAATGAGACTAAATCTTATTTAAGCGTTTATTTGTGTTAAACATTTCTGAATAGTTTCATCTTGCATGTCTTCATACCACTTCATTAACTTGTACACTGGTTCACCTAAATCTTTTTCAAATAATGATTGGTTTGATGTTCCTTCGTATTCACGTTTTGCATCATCAGTACCTAAGTTTGAAGCAAAAATTCCAGCAGCACTTACAGGTAAGAAGTCTTCATAAACCATAGGCTCGATAGTTAAATAACCATCTTCTAACAATTGATTCACGTCTGCTTTTGTATATGATTTATCTTTAGAGATATCTTTTACTTTATCAGTGGTAAAATAATGGAAATAAGCTAATTCTTTAGCTTGTAATTCGTTATAAGTATCAGGAAAAACTTTAAAGTTTTCTAATAATAGTTGGTTGTACTCATTAGCATTTTCGGCAGTTGGAGAACCACCAATAGCTTTACGTGTTTTACCTAACAACTCATTATATAAATCTAATCCTTTTTGAGTAACTGCTACACCACGTTGTTCAATTTCACCGAAACGAGCTTTGTGTTCTCCCATTTTTTCATTTCCAACATTCCCTTTAAAAGTTACTTTTTCAGTTAATGCTTTGAAACTTGTTTGACGTAATAAAATTGGGCATTTTCTAGCAGGTGGTCCTTCAATATTGTCTTTTGGAGGGATATTACGAGCTTCCATGCTTGTTTGTACTTTGTCAATATCTAATGATCTAGGTGTTAGGTGATTGATGTGAGGCCCTTTAAAAGCAACTACATCAGCAATTAACCTGTGTTGATTTAATAATGCTTCGTACATTTCATAATCTACCGTAGCAGTATCATGCCATCTAAAAGTTTCTAATGCTTCTTGAACAAAAGTTTCAGCATCTTCTTTATTTAACCCACCTTCTTTTTCAGATTTGTCAATTAACTCTAAAGCTTTTTCTGTAAAAATTTGACGTTTTTCTAAAATAGTCTCAACATTCTGACGAAGTTGCTCGTCATCAATTAAATCTAAACGTAATAAAGATGTAAAAACTCTAAAAGGAGCTTGATTAAGAGCTGTGTTTTCAATAGCTCTAAAGGCTGTTGAGTGAACAGGAACACCAGCTGGAGCTAAATCATAGTATCCAACAGGAAACATTCCCATAACTTTAAATAAACGTCTCATGGTAAATAACTCATATGGCTTACCTAAACGAATGGCACCATGACGTTCCATGTTTAAGCGAGTTATTTCTCCTGTATTTGCTAACTGTTCTTCAATATCTTTAGATTCTGAAAGAACATTATCATTAATATCATGAACCAAATCAAGTAATTCACCATAAAGTGGTACTTCGTTTTTATACATATCAGACATGATCGTAGAGAAGCGATTACGAATGTATTCTGGCGAGACAAATGTCTTGGTAGTAGTATTAGAATTTTCTAATATGTTTTTTGATGACATAATTTATTAAATTTTGTTACAAATTAAATAAATTTAATCTTTTTGTGGTTTGTTAAAAATAAAATTTACTCTAAAACGAAGTGTTTTGTGTTTATTTGGTTTTGTAAATGGCTTTTTTCATGAAAAAAAACTATTTTGATTGAAAAAGAACTTCTTAAAAAATCAATTTGACATTATTGGTAAACGAAAATTATTTTGATTATCTCTTTGTTTTGATTTTTAGAGGTTTATAAGTGTAGTTAATCAATTTTTAAATTCATTTCAAATTGATCAATAATGTTTTCAAGCCCAATATTATTGAGGGCAATAATTTTAGAGGAAAGCCTTGTGTCAACGTTGTTTATTTTAATAGTTTCTGATAACTTTTTAATACCAGAGAAAAGCCTTTCCCAACCTATATTTGAATTGTTTAATAAATCAAATTGAGCCAGATAATTTTGTTCTGCATTGATAATAAAGAAGGATTCAGGTATATCATTATACATTATTTGAAAAAATTGGTAGTTTCCTCTTGTTATAGACTCTTTTTGATTATCCCAAGAATAGTACGATTGATTAGGAAGTTGACTCCAGTTTACATTCTTTAAGTCTATTTCTTTTAATTCATATTCAAGTGAACTATCTGTTTTTATTTGACCTCTAAAGCATTTGTAGGTTTTAGAAGTTTTGAATCCAATATTTTTATATAAATGAATAGCTTTTTTATTTTCTGTAATAACTTCTAAAGAATTTTGTTGAATGTTGTTGGTTTTAAATTCATTGAGAGCGTGTTTGTATATGGATTGAATTATTTTTTTTCCTCGATATTCAGGAATTACACCAGTGCCAGTGTTAAAGGCTATTAATGTTCCATTTCTTTCATCAATAGCATGAATTATAAATCCAACTAACTTTTCTTCATCAAACATGCCATAAGAAAATTCAAAGTCAACCTTAGCTGCTTTCTATCTCTCCTGATAATATATTTGCTCTTTAGGCATGGGAACAAAATAGTTTTCAAAAGCTAACAAGAAGCATTCAATAATTTTTTCAAATGAGGTAGTAGATAAATTTTTTACAGTCATTATAGGGTCTTTTATAAAACAATGTCATTATTCCATTTGTAAGGTTCTGGAACATCAGTATCGTCTATTAATTGTCGGATATCTATCTCTATACCTCTACTCATGTTTGTAATAGGGACATCATTCGGACCTCCCTCAAAAGGATTTTCAGAATTTTCACCAATAGCTTCCATAGAATAAAATACCCATGCAATTAGTGTACTAAAAGGAACAGAAAGCCATTCGAAATGACGGGCAATAAATACTTGAACTTTATGCATAATTGCTGTTCTAGATTGATGATTAGCTAAGGTTTCCGTAATTCTATCACCTAAAGCTTCAAATTCTTGCATCATACCATAAGGTAAAAGAATAATAAATACCCAAACAAACATAAAGTTTAAAGTAGCAAATTGACGAGGGTATGGAAAGTTCTTAATACGTTCCGATTTTCCTTGTAAAGTATATAATTCAACAATTATTTTTTCAAGCTCCATATGTCGAAAATTATCTATGAATCTCTCATCGTGAAGTTCTTTGATTCGTCTAGATTGAATTCCTAATAATTGAGAAGCTTGATTTCCTTTAGCAAAAATCTCATTGTATTCGGTTTCAGAGATATAAGGTGAAATAGCTTCTTTGATTGGAACGTTATCTTCAAATACATAAACATTTTTTTCTCTAAACTCTCTATTAGATTTGCTAAGTTTAATATGATTTTCCCAAGGCTTGTCTTTACGCATTTGGTAGCGTAATGCGGTTAGCCAAGCAACATGTCTATGAACCAATTCTCTGTGAATATTTTTTAATTCACTAGTAGTTATTTGATCATTTTTAATAAAGTCTTTTACCATAACAGTAAAAGATCTAGAAGTGTTTACAATACCACCCCAAATTTTACGAGCTTCCCATAATCTATCATAAGAAGCGTTATTTTTAAAACTTACAATAAAAGAAACAGCGGTACCCAAAACACCTAAAGGAAGCCATGGTACATATAACCATTTCCATCCCATAACGTCAAATAAAAATACGGGGATAAGACTAAGTAGTATAAAAACATAAATATACCTTCTAGTCCATCTTAGCATCCCTTTAATTGGGTAAGTTTTTTTAGTGTACATAGAAACCAGTTAGTTAGTAATCAAAAATAACGTTTTTGATTTAATATATTTGTGAGTCCATCAAACAACAAATTCATGAAAAAAGTTTTTCTATACTTAGTATTATCTCTATCAGTTTCAGTGCTAGCTCAGCAAAAAGTAGATTTATCATATTATTTGCCAAGTGATGTGAGTTATGATAAAAATATACCAACTCCAAAATCTATTATAGGGCATGAGGTAGGAGAATGGCATATTACTCACGATAAATTAGTGTCGTATATGAAAGCTTTAGCAAAGGCTTCAAATAGAGTAACTATTGAAAATAGAGGAGAAACTTATGAAGGGAGACCTTTACTGTTACTGACAATTACAGCGCCTAAGAATCATCAAAACTTGGAGGAGATAAGGGAAAAGCATATCGAAATAACAGATAATGCCTCGATAAATGTGTCTAATCAACCAATTGTTGTGTATCAAGGATTTTCAATTCATGGAAATGAACCAAGTGGTTCTAATGCAGCATTAGCAGCAGCATATTATTTAGCAGCAGCTCAAGGTCCAAAAATAAATGAGTTATTGAACAATACAGTGATTTTATTTGACCCATCATTAAACCCAGATGGATTACAACGTTTTGCTTATTGGGCAAATACAAATAAAGCAAGTAATATAAATCCAGATACAAATGATAGAGAGTATCATGAAGTTTGGCCAGGAGGAAGAACAAATCACTATTGGTTTGATATGAATAGAGATTGGTTGCCAGTACAGTTACCAGAAAGTACAGCTAGAATTAAAACATTTCATAAATGGTTACCTAATATTTTAACTGATCATCATGAGATGGGGACAAATTCTACTTTCTTTTTTCAACCAGGAATTCCAAGTAGAACAAATCCATTAACGCCTCAAATGAATCAAGATTTAACAAGGGAGATTGCAACTTATCATGCGAAAGCTTTTGATAAAATAGGATCTACATATTATTCTGAAGAAAGCTTTGACGATTTTTATTACGGAAAGGGTTCAACATTTCCAGATATCAATGGAAGTATAGGGATTTTGTTTGAACAAGGAAGTTCACGTGGACATGCACAGGAAAGTGATAATGGGATATTAACTTTCCCATTTACAATTAGAAATCAGTTTACAGCAACATTATCAACATTGGAAGCTGCTAAAAATATGCGAGAAAAAATCTTGAAATATCAACAAGGTTTTTATGAGGAATCAAGGAAGTTATCAGAAAATAAGGCATTTGTATTTGGAGATGAAAAAGATGCAATCAAAAGTTATCATTTAGCTGAGGTATTAAAAAAGCATAAAGTAAAACTTCATGAGTTAAAATCTGATTTAACAGTTAATGGAAAATATTTTAAAAAAGGATATAGTTATGCAGTACCAATGAATCAGAAAAATAACCGATTGGTAAAGGCAATGTTTGATGTGAGAACTACCTTTAAAGATAGTCTGTTTTATGATGTTTCTGCTTGGACATTTAATCATGCATTTGGAGTAGATTTTGCTAAAAATGTTTCGTTGTCTAAAGTGGGTAATGAGATACTTGATTTAAAAAAGAAATCGGGAAGTATTCAAAATAAAAGCACAGTAGGATATTTATTTGCTTGGAATGAATATGAAGCACCTAAGGCTTTAAATGAAATTTTAGAAAAGGGACTAAGAGCTAAAGTTGCAATGAAGCAGTTTAAAAACAATAACAAACCATACGATTATGGAACTATTTTTATTCCTGCACAAAATCAAAAATTAAATAATGCTGAATTGTTTGCTTATTTGGAAAAAGTTGCAATGAAAAATCATATTGAAATAACAGGTGTTTCAACAGGTTTGAATGATGGTATAGATTTAGGAAGTAGAAACTTTAGGGTTGTAAAAGAACCAAAAGTAGCGATGTTAGTAGGAAAAGGAATAACAAGTTATGATGCAGGTGAAATCTGGCATTTGTTAGATCAACGTTTTGATATGAAACTTACTAAACTAGATATGTCTTATGCATCAAGAGTAAATTTAAGTAAGTACACTACTATTATAATACCTAATAGTTATTCAATAGATAAGAATTTAGAAGGAAAGTTGAGAGATTGGGTTCGCAAAGGAGGTGTATTAATAGGATATAGAAATGCGGTTAACTGGATGTCTAAGAAAGGATTTATTTCATTACAATTTAATAAACCTAAAATGGATACAGTGAAAAATGTATCATTTGAGAATCGTTCTTTACAATCGGGAGCACAAGTTATAGGAGGTGCAATTTTTGAAGCTTTATTAGATCGTTCACATCCAATAAGTTTTGGTTATAAAAATAACAAGATAGCATTGTTTAGAAATACAAGACAATTCATTCAACCTGATAAAAAAAGTTATAATAATCCGATTCAATATACAAATGCCCCATTATTGAGTGGATATATTTCAAAAGAAAATTTAAAGGAATTAAAGAATACGGTTCCCTTTAAATCTCAGCGTTTGGGAGCAGGAAAAGTAATTGTATTTACCGATAATACAAATTTCAGAGGATTTTGGTTCGGAACAAATAAATTATTAATGAATGCTATATTTTTCGGGCGCTTGATGTAGATTGGGTGTTTTTAAAGTTCTGTTTTTTAGCTTGTTACTTTTTTTTGTGAAGTTTTTTTATATCTTTAACGAAATAAATTTTAAGTCCCCCAGATTATGAAAAACAAGCTATTTTTAGCCATGTCCTTGGCTACGTCTGTTTTATTTTCTCAAAACAGCGAATTATGGAAAAAACAAGCAAATGAAAAAGTAAGAGCTAGTGTTTCTGCACTAGAAAAAAGATTGCCTGATAAAGAGATTTATCAACTAGATTTAGATGCGTTTAAACAAGCTTTAGTAAATGCACCTCAGAGAAAGTCAGGTAAACAATCTAGTGTAATTATAGCTTTTCCAAATGCTGATGGAAAGCTAGAAAAGTACCGAGTTTCAGAAGCTTCGGTTTTGCATCCAGCCTTATCACAAAAGTATCCAGACATTAAATCTTACATGGGTGTAGGTGTTGATGATCCTTCAGATAGGATTCGTTTTAGTCTTTCAAACGCAAAAGGTTTACAAAGTATGCGTTTAGGAATTGATAAACCTACAGTATTTATTGAGCCTTATTCGGCAGATTTAAAAAGATATACTATCTATAAAAAATCTGATAAGCCTAGAGATGTAAATGGATTCAAATGTGATGTAGACCCAAATAACAGAAACAAAAGCACAGGGAGTTCTTTTCAGCATAAAAACGCAGATGATGGAACCTTAAGAACGTATCGTATTGCTATTTCTGCAACAGGTGAGTATACAGCGCATCATGGTGGTACCAAAGCTCAAGCATTGGCAGCAATGAATACAACAATGACTAGGGTTAATGGAATCTATGAAACGGATTTTAATGTAACTATGATTATTATTGCGAATAATGAAGATGTAATTTATACGAATGCATCAACAGACCCTTATTCAAATGGAAGCTTTAATTCACAAGTGCAATCAACTTTAACTAGTGTTATTGGTGAAGCGAATTATGATATAGGGCATTTATTTGCAAAAGCATCAAATAATGGAAACGCAGGTTGTATTGGATGTGTTTGTGTAGATGGAAGTAAAGGTAGTGCATTTACTTCACGTACTACTCCAGAAGGAGATCCTTTTGATGTAGATTTCGTAGCTCATGAAATTGGACATCAATTTGGAGGTAATCATACCTTTACAATAAGAAATGAAGGAACCAATGTACATATGGAACCGGGAAGTGGTACTACCATAATGGGATATGCAGGTATAACTGGAGCAACAGATGTGCAACCTAATAGTGATCCATATTTTCATGCAATAAATATTCAGCAAATTACTAATTATATTAAATCAACTTCATGTCAAACAAATACTTCAACAGGAAATAATGTACCAACAGTAAATGCTGGTAGTGATTATACAATCCCAAAAGGAACAGCATTTGTATTAACAGGATCTGCTACCGATGCAGACGCGTCTGATGTGCTTTCATATTGTTGGGAACAAATGGATGAAAACAATGCAGCTACAACGTACCCTAGTGCAACAGCTACAGCAGGAGTTGCTTTTAGGTCTTATTCTCCAACTACAAATGCGTCAAGGTATTTCCCAAGATTAGAAACAGTAAAAGCAGGAAATACTTCTTGGCAATGGGAAGCAGTTCCAAATGTTGCTAGAAGTTTAAACTTTAGGTTAACAGTAAGAGATAACAGAGCAGGAGGAGGAACCAATAATAGTGATGATATGGTGGTTACTGTAAATGGAACAGCAGGGCCTTTTGTAGTAAATTCACCAAATACAGCAGTTACTTTAACAGCAGGAGCAACTGAAACTGTTACTTGGAATGTGGCAGGTACAACAAGTAATGGAGTAAATGCTGCAAATGTTGATATTTTAATGTCTACAGATGGTGGAGATACTTACCCAGTAGTATTAGCTAGTGGAGTTCCTAATGATGGATCTCATGATATTACGGTGCCAAACTCAGTAGGAAATCAAAATAGAATAATGGTTAGAGGAACTAATCATATCTTCTTCGATATTTCAAATACAAACTTTACTATTTCAAATCCGTTACCATGTACAGCATCAGTTCCAACTGGAGTTAGTGTAAGTGGAGTTACAGATTCAGCAGCTACAGTTTCTTGGAATACAGTATCAGGAGCAACTTATACTGTTGAGTATAAAAAAGCATCAGATGCTTCTTGGACTTCAAATAATACATCAGGAACCACTACTACGTTATCTGGTTTAGATGCAAATACAGCTTATGAAGTTAGAGTTAAGAGTGTTTGTACAGATGGTACTTCATCTAGTTTTAGTGCAACAGCTAATTTTACAACAACAGATGTTCAATTAACATATTGTACAGCTAAAAGTACAAATGTAAATGATGAATATATTTCTAATGTAAAACTAAATACAATAGATAATACTTCAACAGGTCAATTCTATTCAGATTTTACAAATATTTCAACTACTATAACTAAAGGAGCTTCAGAAACAATTACCATTACTCCAACTTGGACAGGAACAACTTATAGTGAAGGTTATGGAGTTTGGATTGATTATAATAAAAATGGAGTGTTCACAGATGCTGGAGAGTTGGTTTGGAGTAAATCTCCTTCAACAGATACACCGGTATCAGGAAGTTTCACAGTACCTGCATCAGCAGTTACAGGAGACACTAGGATGAGAGTAATTTTACGTTATAATGCAGTACCTAGTCCATGTGGTGAATTTACTTATGGAGAGGTAGAAGATTATACAGTTACAATAGTAGGTGCTGGAGCAGATACAGTAGCGCCAGTAATAACCCTGTTAGGAAATAGTGTTGAAAATATAAATGTTGGAGATTCGTATACAGATGCTGGAGCAACTGCAAGTGATAATGTCGATGGAAATATTACTGCTAATATTGTAGTAACTGGTTCTGTAGATGCAAATACACAAGGAACTTATACATTAACTTATAATGTGTCTGATGCAGCAGGTAATGCAGCAACAGCAGTAACTAGAACTGTTAACGTAAATGCAGTTACAGCTGGTTGTACAGGAGGAATAGATAGTTATCCATATGCACAATCTTTTGATTCATCTTTTGGTTCATGGACACAATCTAGTGCCGATGATATCAATTGGACAAGAAGAACTGGAAGTACACCATCAAGTGGAACAGGTCCTTCATCAGCAAATAATGGTTCACACTATATTTATGTAGAAGCATCTGTGAGGAATACAGGATATCCAAATAAAAGAGCAATTATAAATTCACCATGTTATGATTTATCAGGATTAAGTTCTGCTTCAATTTCGTTCAAATATCACATGTATGGAGCTACCAATATGGGAACTATCGACTTAGAAGTTAGTGAGGATGATGGAGCTAATTGGACTTCAATCTGGAATCAATCAGGAAATAAAGGAAACTCTTGGTTAACAGCTACAGTAAGCTTAAATGATTATGTAGGAAAAGGTATTAAATTACGTTTTAACCGTGTAACAGGAAATACATGGCAAGCAGATATTGCTATTGATAACTTTCAGGTTACTGGTTCAAACTCAGCAATTACTACAAGAGGAGATATTCTTGAGTTTGCAATCTATCCGAATCCAGTTGGAAACCAAATAAATTTAGTGAAGCCAATTGGTTATGAAAAAGTAAATTATACTATTTATAACACATTAGGTCAAAGAATTAAGAAAGGTGTTACTACTAATAATATTGATGTTAGTGGTTTAAAATCGGCTATTTATACAATTGTAATTGAAAAGGATACAGATGTAAAGAGTATCCGATTTATAAAGAAATAGCTTATAAAATAAACTGTTTAGAAGTAACTTTCTAAACAGTTTTCATTTTTGCATTGCATTAATTGAATTGTTTTTAAAATCGAAAAGCATTGATTATCGTTATATAATCAATGCTTTTTTCTTTTCAAAATGGCCTTTTGTTGCTGTAAACTGTAACAAAATAAAGGAATATTCGTCTTTATAGTATATTAATCAAAAAAATACTATGAGTTTATTAAGAGTTTTACTAGCAATTTTTTTTCCACCATTATCCGTTTTAGGTAAAGGATGTGGATCTGTAGTAATTGTTTTTTTATTAACCCTTTGTGGTTGGGTACCAGGAGTTATTGGTGCTTTGGTTATATTAAATAATCCAAAATAAAAAATGTGACTTTTTTAAAATTGATGTGTCTAAATAGTTAGAAACCAAAAATATAAAAATATGATTTACATTTTTTTTACACTACTTACAGCTTTTATAATGAAGAGTTATATTTCAAATGCATATAAATATAAAACGTGTAAAGTATATTGTAAAAGAAAATAGAATATTCTGTACATTATTTGAAAAGAAAAAAGCGCTCATTGAGCGCTTTTTTTTATTCTAATACTTCTTCTATAATCTTTCCAGTGGTTCCATTAGGGAATTCAATTTGTAATAAATTAGAGATTGTAGGTGCAATATCAATTATTTCATATTTTTTCTTTGATGAACCTTGATTAATACCATTTCCGTAGAAAATCATAGGGATGTGAGTATCATAAGAATATCCAGAACCATGTGAGGTACCTCCATTTTTATAATAAGCACTAAGTGTAGATGGATTTGGAATTAATAGAATATCACCAGAAAATTTCTGATTGTAACCGTTCTGTAATGAGTTTAAAATACCATTGGTAAAAGTAGTAGTTTGTAATGTTTTTGCGGTTACAGATTTATAGATGTTTTTATAATTGATTGCTTCGTCAGCTATTTTTTGAGCAACAGTATGTACATCTAATTTTAACTCTTCAATTTTCTCTTTATTTAAGAAGATTTGAAAATTAGAAATACTCTCAACTAATGCATCTGAATTAAAATACTTTTTAGTAATATCATTTACATAAGTTTTAAATTCTGTATAACTAAAATAATCAGCAGGGATTTTAACAGATTTAAGATAAGCTGGAACTTGAACAGCAGCATGATCAGCTGTTAAGAATAAAGTGTAATTGTCCTCACCGATTTCTGTATCTAAAAACTGGAATAAATCAGCTAAATCTTTGTCTAATCGTAAATAAGTGTCTTCAACTTCTTTGGAAGCAACTCCAAATTGATGTCCAACATAATCAGTAGAAGAATAGCTGATAGCTAAAAAGTCAATAAATTCAGATTTACCTAAGTTTTCTCCAATAATAGCAGCTTTAGCAAAATCGGTAGTCAAAGTATTACCAGCTGGTGTTGCTTTTATGATACTATAGTTTTTGTTTTCACTTTTTAAATTAGGTATGTCATGAGGGAAAATAGGTTTTTCTTCTCCTTTAAAAGGTTTTTCAAAATTATTATCATCAGTAATACTTTCAGTATAAGTGTTGATATCATATAAGGTTTCCCATGGTTGTTTCAAGTATTCATCTACTATCTTAGAATTGTTAAATTCTTGTACCCAATTAGGAAGGTTGTTCATGTAATAAGATGAGGTAATCCATTTACCTATATCACGACCATAAAACCAATAAGCACCGTCAGCAGCATGACCAGCGGGTAAAATTGCTGAACGATCCTTGATAGCAACTCCAATAGTCTTACCATTCATATTTTGTGCTAACTTTAATTGATCTGTTATTGTAGTCGTTAGCATTCTATTAGGAGATTTCTTTCCTCCATCACCATCATAACCTACAGTATTATAATTACTATCATCTACACAATACACCATCTCTTTACTGTATTTGTCGTACCAAGTGTTACTAATTATAGCATGGTTCGTAGGAGTTGTTCCTGTATAAATTGAAGCATGACCAACAGCAGTATAGGTTGGTATATAATTATAGTGAGCATTTTCCAGAGAAAACCCATCTTCTAATAAACGTTTAAATCCATCTTCTCCATATTTTGAAGCAAAACGAGTTAAATAATCATAACGCATTTGGTCAATTACTACACCAACAACTAGTTTAGGTTTATGAGTGCTTTTTTTAGGGGCTATGACACAACCAATTAAACAAGTTGCGGCTAAAGCAGCTAAACATATTATTTTTTTCATGATTAATTTTAAAAATTTAGAATCAAAGGTAAGTAAAAAGAGTGCTAAAACTCATAAATAACGTGAAGAGTTAATGGTTTTTTAATACTTTAGCAGTAAAGAAAAATAGAATAGTTTAATGAATTATATTGAGCATATTGGGAAGTATTTTCTAATGCTAAAACAAGTTTTTACAAAACCACAAAGAGCTAGGGTTTTTCGAGAAGCTTTATTTAGAGAAATTGAAGAACTGGGACATAAGTCGTTAGGGATTATAGCTTTTATATCTTTTTTTATTGGAGGAGTTATTGCTTTACAAACAGCATTAAACTTGGAGAGTCCATTTATTCCAAAATCATTAATTGGTTTTGCAGCAAAACGTTCCGTAATTTTAGAATTTGCTCCTACATTTTGTTCAATTATTTTAGCAGGAAAAGTAGGGTCTTATATTACTTCAAGTATAGGAACAATGCGTGTAACTGAACAAATAGATGCTTTAGAAGTAATGGGGATAAATTCGTTAAACTATTTAGTGTTACCTAAAATTATAGCTACTATATTCTTCTATCCATTCTTAATTGTATTAGCCATGTTCTTAGGGATTTTTGGTGGATGGGTAGCTGGAGTGCTTTCAGGATTGTTTTCAGGAGTAGATTATATTACTGGGGTTCAAATGGAGTTTAACCCTTTTTTACTTACTTATGCAATTATTAAAACTTTAGTTTTTGCATTTTTGATAGCTACAGTACCTTCTTATCATGGTTATTATGTAAAAGGAGGTTCTTTAGAAGTTGGTAAAGCAAGTACACAATCGGTAGTTTGGACGACTGTAATAATCGTTATCGCTAATTATTTCTTAACCCAAATGTTATTAACCTAATGATAGAAGTAAATAAATTACATAAAGGATTTAATGGAGTTGAGATTTTAAAAGGAATTACAACTTCGTTTAAACCAGGAGAAACAAGTTTAATCATAGGGCAAAGTGGTTCAGGAAAAACCGTTTTTTTAAAATCATTAATAGGTTTACATACACCAGAAAAAGGAACTATAATCTATGATGGTCGTGTAAATACTGAAATGACTATAGAAGATAAAAGAAGCTTCAGAAAAGAGCTAGGAATGGTTTTTCAAGGAAGTGCTTTATTCGATTCTCAAACAGTTGAAGAGAATGTGATGTTTCCCTTGAAAATGTTTACAAAGCAGCCTGAGAGTGAAATGTTGGATAGAGTAAACTTTGTTTTAAAGAGAGTGAACTTAGAGAACTCAAATAAAAAATTTCCAGCAGAATTATCAGGAGGGATGCAAAAGCGTGTAGCAATTGCAAGAGCAATTGTAATGAATCCAAGATACCTGTTTTGTGATGAACCAAATTCAGGACTAGATCCACAAACATCTATTGTTATTGATAATTTAATTCAAGAAATTACTGATGAGTATAAAATAACAACTGTTATTAATACACACGACATGAATTCTGTTATGGAAATAGGAGATAAGATAGTATTTCTTAAAAATGGAGTAAAAGCATGGGAAGGTTCGCACAAAGAAATCTTTAAAACAGACAATGAAGCAATCGTTAATTTTGTATATTCATCTAATTTATTTAAAAAAGTTAGAAAAGCATATTTAAATGATGTTTAGGTAACTTTCTGTGTATTAAGAGGTAAAAAAATAAGTGCATTTTTTTTGAAAATAAAGTCAAAAAAAAGTTTGTAGAATTAAAAATACCTTCTATATTTGCACCCGCTAACGCGAAAAAAACAATGACCGGGTAGCTCAGTTGGTAGAGCATCTCCCTTTTAAGGAGAGGGTCCTGGGTTCGAGCCCCAGCCCGGTCACAAGTTTTTAAGAGTTTATCAGATTAGATAAATTTGAAAAGCTCTGGGGAGATTCCAGAGCGGCCAAATGGGACGGACTGTAACTCCGTTGTCTTACGACTTCGCAGGTTCGAATCCTGCTCTCCCCACTAACCTCAGTTAAAGCTGAGGTTTTTTTGTGTTTTAAAATAGTTTGTTTAACTTTTTTGATTATTTGTTGAACAAATTGTATTTTAGCGTAGCTTTAAATTTCTGATATATGAAACGTATACTTGTGTTGTGGTTGATATTTCAAACATTTTTAACCGTAGGTCAAAATCTAGGAGAAATTTCAGGAAAAATAATTGATTCTAAAACAAGAGAAACAATTCCTTATGTAAATGTATTGGTTTATGGTACATCAATAGGTGCTGTTTCTGATGATGAAGGTAATTTTAGAATAACTAATGTTCCTTTAGGTTACAACAAGCTACAAGTTTCATTTGTAGGTTACCAATCGTTAATTACAGATGAATATTTAGTTACTAAAGACAATTCACCTTATATAACAGTAGTACTGAAAGAAAACTTAACAACATTAAAAGAAGTTGAGATTAAAGCAAACTTATTTAAAAAATCAATAGAGAGCCCTTTGTCATTACAAACATTAGGTGTTGCAGAAATAGAGAAAAACCCTGGAGGAAATAGAGATGTTTTAAAAGTAATTCAATCTTTTCCAGGGGTGGCTTCAAATCCAGGTTTTAGAAACGATATTATTATTAGAGGAGGAGCAACATCTGAAAATAAATTTTATTTAGATGGTATTGAAGTACCTGTAATAAATCACTTTCAAACACAAGGAGCTACAGGAGGTCCTGTTGGGATAATGAATGCAGATTTAATTAGGAAAGTAGATTTTTATTCTAGTGCTTTTCCTGCAAATAGAGGTAATACATTAAGTTCGGTTATAGAGTTTACCCAGAAAGTAGGGAATAACAAATCGTTGAATACAAGAGCTACCTTAGGAACTTCAGATGCAGGTATTACATTAGATGGTCCTATTGGTGATAAAACCACTTTTATGCTATCTGTGCGTCAATCATATCTTCAGTTTTTATTCAAACTGATAAAACTACCTTTTTTACCAACGTATAATGACTTTCAGTTAAATGTAAAATCTGAATTATCTAAAAATAGCGAGTTGTCAATTATAGCATTAGGAGCTATAGATGATTTTGAGTTAAATGAAACGGTAAATGATGGAGAAACTGATGAGGAAACGATAAAACGAAATAAAGTAATATTAAATACAGTACCAGTAAATAGTCAATGGAATTATACTGTTGGGGCTAGTTATAAATATTTTGCTGAAGAAACTACACATTTAGTGGTTTTAAGTAGAAATGAACTTAAGAATAAGGCTATAAAATATTTTATGAATGAAGAGATAGCTCCAAATTTATTATTGAATTATAGCTCAAAAGAAACAGAAACAAAGTTTAGGTATGAGTTGAATTTAGATACTAAAAACAACTATAAAATAAATATAGGTTCAAATCTTGAAACAGCAACGTATTTGAATGATACATATAGGAAAGTAGCAAATAGTCAAGGAGTTTTTGAAGATGTTTTTAATTCAGAAATAGACTTTATTAGATATGGTATTTTCGGTCAGATTTCAAAGGAATATTTAAATAATAAATTAGGGATTTCTTTTGGTTTTAGATTGGATGGTGTTGATTATAATAGTGAAATGAGGAATGTATTTAACCAATTTTCACCTAGACTATCTTTGAATTATTTGTTAACAGATAAATGGTCAGTAAATGGATCTATCGGACGATATTATCAATTGCCATCTTATACAGTTTTAGGGTTTAAGAATAATGCAGGTGAGTTTGTAAATAAAAAAGGGTTAAAATATATACAATCAGATCATATAGTAGCAGGTTTGTTGTATAGACCAAATACGAGTTCTAAAGTTACTTTTGAAGCGTTTCATAAGTCTTATGATAATTATCCATTTTCGGTAAGGGATCAAATAAGTTTAGCAAATTTAGGAGATGATTTTGGTGTTGTTGGGAATGAAGAGGTGGTTTCTAATTCGCAAGGAAGATCTTATGGTTTTGAATTTTTAGCTCAGAAAAAATCGTATGATGGTTTGTATGGAATTGCATCTTATACATTTGTAAGGAGTGAATTTAAAAATGCGTTAGGACAATACATACCATCTACTTGGGATAATAGACATCTTATTACTATTACAGCAGGAAAAAAGCTGAAGAAAAACTGGGAGATTGGTACTAAGTTTAGATTGGTAGGAGGAAAGCCTTTTACACCTTATGATTTAAATGCATCGTCGTTAATATCAAATTATGATGTTAGAAATGGAGGTGTTTTAGATTATACTAAATTAAATGAAGAGCGTTTGGATACATATACGCAATTAGATTTTAGAGTAGATAAGACTTGGTATTTAAAAAGAGCGGCTATAAATTTATATTTAGATATACAGAATGTTTATGCTAGTAGTTCTAAACAACGTCCTTTTTTATTGCCAATAGAAGATCAAAACGGAAGAGTTATAGATCCTAATGATAGTTCAAGATATCTTTTAGAAGAAGTAGAAAGTAATACTGGTAGAGCTTTGCCGAGAATTGGAGTTATTGTAGATTTTTAAGAGTGTGAAATTTTTAATGATAGTTAAAAAATGTAAATTGCTCAGAAATTAAAAATAACCTCATGAAAAAAATCTTAGTAGCTGGAGCTTTTGCAGTTCTTAGTATTGGTTCAATTAAAGCACAGAAATATCAATTTAAAGAAATAAAAGATATAGAGAATACTCAAGTAAAGAGTCAAGGTAGAACTGGTACTTGTTGGAGTTTTTCTACAACGTCTTTTTTAGAATCAGAAATTATACGTTTAACAGGTAAGGATATTGATTTATCAGAAATGTATACAGTACGTAATACGTATTCGGATAAGGCAAATAATTATTTATATCGCCAAGGAAAAGCACAATTTAGTGAAGGAGGTTTAGGGCATGATGTTATCAATTCTGTAGCAAAGTACGGATTGGTTCCAGAAACTGTTTTTACAGGATTAGAAGTAGGGCAAGACAGACATAATCATGCAGAACTAGTAGCGGTTTTAAAAGCAATGTTAGATGCTTATATTAAAAACCCTGCAAGAGAGTTAAGTCCAAGATGGCGTAAAGCTACAGAGGGAGTTTTAGATGTGTATTTAGGAAAGAATAAAAAAGAGTTTACTTTTGAAGGAAAAACATATACACCAAAAAGTTTTGCTGAGTATGTGAAAATAGATCCATCAAACTATGTAACCTTAACATCTTTTGAACATGCAAGAAAGTATGACAAATTTGTATTAAATATTCCAGATAATTTTTCAAACGGAATGTTTTATAATGTGTCTTTAGATGAATTGGTGAAAGTTACTGAAGATGCTGTAGAAAAAGGATATACTATTGAATTAGATTGTGATGTCTCTGAAAAAACATTTTCATCAAAAAATGGGGTAGCAATCATACCAGCAAGCAGTGCTGATGCAAAGAAAGGATTGACAGAAATTGTAAAAGAAAAGAAAATAACTCCAAGTTTACGTCAGGCTGAATTTGAAAACTTTAATACAACTGATGATCATTTAATGCATATTGTAGGTTTAGTTAAAGATCAAAAAGGAAATAAGTATTTTAAAGTAAAAAACTCTTGGGGAACTAATCAAGGAAATAACGGATATGTTTACATGTCAATTCCTTATTTTAAATTAAAAACAATATCAGTTTTATTACATAAAGATGGGATTTCAAAAGATTTAAAAAATAAATTGAAAATCTAAAAAAGAGATATAAACTTTTAGTAAAAATAAAACCTCGAACAATAAGCTTCGAGGTTTTGTTTTTATTGAGTAATGCTGGAATTTTGTATCTTCCCCGAGTTAACAAAAATCAATTTATATGGAAGAAAAGAAGAAGCAGGATGAAAATGTAGAACAATCGAAGCAAGCTGTTGAAAAGAACGCGAAAGGCTTGTGGGAAAATTCAATAATATTTTTAAAAGAGTTACTAGATTTTCGTCATGATACTGATCAAGAAGCTACTATAGAAGCAATAAAAAGTGATATTCCTTTAAAAGGAGCAACCGCATGGATTTTAATTTGTTCAATATTTATAGCTTCGATAGGTTTAAATGCAAATTCAACAGCAGTAGTTATTGGAGCCATGTTAATATCTCCTCTAATGGGACCTATTTTAGGTGTAGGAATGTCTATTGCTATAAATGATATTGATACACTTAAGAAATCGTTAATCAATTTAGCAACAATGATTGTGTTAAGTTTGTTAACGGCTTTTTTATTCTTTGCTATTTTTCCTTTAAAAGAAGAAACTTCCGAGCTTTTAGGAAGGGTAAAGCCAGATATACGAGATGTACTGATAGCCTTTTTTGGAGGATTGGCTTTAATTATAGCACGTACTAAAAAAGGAACTATTGCATCAGTAATATTTGGAGTGGCAATTGCTACAGCATTAATGCCTCCTTTGTGTACTGCAGGTTATGGATTAGCAATAGGTAATTACGATTACTTTTTAGGGGCAATGTATTTGTTTACAATCAATACTATTTTTATTGCTTTGGCAACCTTTGTAGTATTAAAATTGTTACGTTTTACAATGATCCGTTATGTGAATTCTGTAGAAAGAAAAAGAATTGCACGTTTAGCTTCATTTGTTGCAGTGTTAGTAATGGTACCAGCAGTTTTTACTTTTATTAATGTGTATAATGAAAGTATTATAAATGCAAATTATAAGAAGTTTTTAAAAGAAGAAATTGATTCTAATAAAGATTTATGGTTACAACGTGAAAAGTTAGATAGAGGAGAGAAAAAAATTAGTTTATTTTTCAATGGAGATGTTAACGATGCAACTAAAACATTTTTAAGGAATGAATTGAAATCATACCCAAGAATTGATACTTATGAATTACTTATTAATGAAAATAAAGCGCGTAGTGTAGATAGGGTAGTAGATGCATATGATAGAGCTATTGTTGAATTGGATCAAAAGGATAATGTAATAAAAGGATTGCACAAGGAAATAGAGGAGCTAAAATCAACTATTACTGGGTTAAATCAACGAATAGAAAAAGATGCTTTAAATAGAGATAAAAACTCTGTGCCGTTTAGTACAATAGCAAAAGATGCTAAGATTAGATATAGTGATATTAAAGGTATCAGTTTTGCAAAAATATTAAGTTCTAAAGATTTTATTAAAATAGATACTATCCCAGAGTTGTCAATTACTTGGGATAAAAAAATAAAAGATTCGGTTGTTAATGCAAAAGAAAAAGAGTTGAGAGCATGGCTTCAAAAAGAACTTAAATTAGATACGTTAATAATTAAGAAAAAATAATTTGATTTGTATGTAGTCAATAAAAAAACCGAGCAATGCTCGGTTTTTTATTTTCTCCCCCTTTTTCTTTTATACTTTTTGAATAGGCTACGATGAAAATCGTGTTCTGCCATTTCTAAAGCTAAAATCTTTTTATAAGGAAGTATTTTTGAAATCTTATTATGAAACTTAGCTTTGATTTCATAACGTTGTCTATTAATCGTTCTAATGTTTTTTAGAATTTCTTTAGATTCTTTCTCAGAAAGATTTTCAATACCACCATTTTCCTTGATTCTTTTTCTAATACTTACTCTTTCTTCACGATGAAGCTCCATCATGTTCTTGTCGTATTTGTTATAAATAGGCCAAAATTTTTCTGCTTCACTAGCTGTTAAATCTAGTTTTTCAGTAAGAAAAGAAACTTTGTAAAGTCTAATTTTTTCACTGCTTTTTTTAAACTGAGCGTTTGCTGTTGTAGCAAAGAAGCTAAAAGCTATAAGTGTTAAGATTAATTTTTTCATATTATTCTAATTCGTTTAAGTAGGTTGAACTGTCTATACCGTTCAAATATTCTTCTAAATTATCATCGCTAATGTCATTAAAAGTATCACTCTCTAAATCGGTGGTGTTTAATGCTAAAGCTAATTCGTCATCATTAGTATCACCATATCCATTTTCATACCAAGCTGATAAATCTGCATCAGAAATGTCGTCTATCGTATAAATTACACCTTTTCCATTAGTGCTAAAGTAATTTAAACCTATGAATAGTAATACGGAAGCGGCTGCGGCAATAGGGACTAATTGTAACACTCTTTTATGTAAAGAAATAACTTTTGTTTCCTTAGGTTCTAGGTTGTCAATTTTAGTAAATATATCATCTTCAACTTTATCAAAATAATTCCTTGGAACTTCAAAGCTATTCTTTTTAGAGAAGCTTTCTGTCTTTATTGAATTCAATACATCTTCTTCTATACCATCAAAATAATTTTTAGGTGTAGAGAAACCAGTTTGCTTACCAACTTTTTGGTTTATAAAATCTATTTTATTTTTTATCTCTTTATCCATCTCACTTCTAAGACCTTATTTTTTGTAAAAGGTTTAATTGTAGTTTTTTATAAACTGTTCTATTTTTTTTACAGCAATATGGTATGATGCTTTTAGGGCTCCTACAGACGTTTCTAAAACTTCAGAAATTTGATCGTATTTCATTTCGTCAAAATACTTCATGTTAAAAACAAGTTGTTGTTTTTGAGGAAGTGTAGCAATGGCTTTCTGGAGAACTAACTGAATTTCGTCTCCAGAAAACCAATTGTCACTGTCTAGATTAGAAACTAACTGATGCTGGTAATCTGTGATGTCAATATTTCTTTCCTTGGCTTTTTTGTTGATAAATGTGATAGCTTCATTGGTTGCTATTCTATACATCCAAGAATACAGTTTACTGTTTCCTTTAAAATTATTAATGCTTTTAAAAATTTTAATGAAAGTATTCTGTAAAACATCATCTGCATCATCATGACTAATTACAATTTTTCTTATATGCCAATACAATCGCTCTTTATATTGCGATATCAAATGTTTAAAAGCTACTTCTCTTGTTTTTTGATCTTGTAGCTGCTCTATAAGTGTAATTTCGTCAGTCAACTAAATTTATGTTTAGCTGTTAGACTTTAAAGATAATAAAAGGTTTAAAAAGAATCTATAATTTTTTTATTTGCGCTTTCTTGAGCAACCAAATAAACGTTTTTCTTTAATAGTTTCTGATACTCCTTCTGGAAGCATTTCTTCCCATCCATCTTCGTCTTCTTTAATCATTTGCAATACTTTTCTAGAAAAAATATGCAAGATTTCAGGATCAAAGTTTTGGATGTCTTTTAACTTACCATTGTTTTTAAAGAACTTGTATAACTCTTTCATTCTAGGATGAACTTTCAAGTTATCACTAGTAATAAACTCACCAGATTCTTCATCTTTATAAGGGTACATGTATACCTTTAAATCTCGGTAAAATAACTTACCGAAAGCTTCTAAAATACCACCACTTAAATCACGATAATATTTCTCATCAAATATTTGAATAAGGTTATAAACTCCCATGGCTAGTCCCATTCTTTCTTTAGTAAATTCACTAAAGTACTCTACCAGTTTAAAGTATTCTTGGTAGTTGGTAATCATTACATTTTGACCTAAAGCACAAAGTAATTCAGCTCTATCTAAGAAATCACGTTCATTAATTTCTCCTTCAGCACGAAGGTTACTTAATGTTATTTCGAAAATTATTTGTGTTTTCTCAGGATTTACTTTTTTCTCAGCTAAGAATAATTGTTTTGATCTTTCGAACATGTCCATGTTTACTTTAGTAACAGGACGATAACTACCACGTAAAGCTAAAATGTTCTTTTTATAAAGTACTTGAGCAGGTAATAAGTTGTTTCCATCAGGACCAAACATTACTGCGTTGGTCATTCCGTTTTTAACTAATTGTAAACTCATTAAACGGTTATCAACGTACATAAAACGAGGTCCAGAGAAATTAATCATATCAATCTCTAAACGGTCGCTATCTATATTGTCATAAAAAGATTTTAATAAATCTTTTGGATTATCATTTAAGTAGTAAGCTCCGTAAACTAAGTTTACACCTAAGACTCCTAAGGTTTCTTGTTGTTGCCTAGCGTCAGTTTCTTTAAAACGAAGGTGTAAAATAATTTCGTTATAATCTTCTAATGGGTCTAATTGAAAACGAATACCTACCCAACCATGACCTTTAAACTTTTTAGTAAAGTTTATAGTTGCTACGGTATTAGCATAACTAAAAAATAATTTATCTGGATGCTTTTGACGATCAAGACGATCTTCAATCAAATCCATTTCATGCTTTAACATTTTCTTTAATCGAGGCTCAGTTACGTATCTATTGTCTTCCTCAATCCCATAAATTGCATCTGAAAAATCTTTATCATATGCACTCATTGCTTTTGCAATAGTTCCCGAAGCACCTCCGGCTCTAAAAAAATTACGAACAGTTTCTTGACCAGCTCCAATTTCTGCAAATGTTCCATAAATGTGAGCATTTAAGTTGATTTTTAGAGCTTTACTTTTAGTAGTAGGTACTGTATTTATCTTCTGATCTCCTTTTAGCGTAATTGCCATTTTTCTATTTTTAGTTACGTAAAACAAATGTACAGAAAATCGGAATTATCAGACAATATTTGTCGTATTTTTGTGATAATAATGGAGAAAAAAAAGCAATTAAAAGTAACTTTTTTAGGTACAGGAACTTCAACTGGAGTTCCTATGCTTACAAGTAAGCATCCGGTAGCTTTATCAAAAGACCCTAGAGACAGGCGTTTAAGGTCTTCAGTGCTAATTTCATGGGATGATAATATTAATTATGTAATTGATTGTGGACCTGACTTCCGTCAACAGATGATGAGAGAAGAAGTTATGTCTATTAACGGGATTTTATTTACACATGAACATGCAGATCATATTGCTGGTTTAGATGAAATTAGACCCTATTGTTTTCAAATGGGAGAAGTACCTTTGTATGCATCGGAAAGAGTTTTCAATGTGTTAAGGAAGAGGTACGATTATATTTTCGCTACAGAAAACCGTTATCCAAGTGCACCAAAAGTGTTAACTACTACAATTTCTCATCATGAAAGTTTCTTTTTAGAAGGGGTAAAAGTTACTCCTATTGAAGTAATGCATGGTCGCTTACCAATTTTAGGATATCGATTTAATGATCTTGCTTATGTAACTGATATTAAAACAATTTCAGAGGAAGAGAAAGAAAAATTAAAAGATTTAGATGTTTTAATTGTTACTGGGTTAAGAAGAGAATTGCATGCAACTCATTTTAATTTAGAAGAAGCTCTTAATTTTATAGAGGAAATAAAACCTAAAAAAACATATTTAACACATATTAGTGAATTATTAGGTTTGCATGCCGAAGTAGAAAAAGAATTACCAGATAATGTGTTTTTATCTTATGATGGACTTGTTATTTAATAAGTATCATCTTTTTCAATAGTATTATTAATATAAATTAGTGAAAGTAATTGAGGTTTCTAAAATTGCTTTTTATTTTTACAAAAACATTCTGTTACATGAAAATTATTATATCTCCAGCTAAGTCGTTAGATTTTGAAAATAAAGCTAACACTACTTTATATACTGAACCAAGGTTTTTAGAGCAATCAGCAAAATTAAACAAGAAGTTAAAAACATTATCAAGAAAGAAATTGTCTGAATTGATGAAGATTTCTGATGATTTGGCTAGTTTAAATTATGATAGAAATCAAGAGTGGTTACCACCATTTACTATAGATAACGCTAAGCAGGCCGTATACGCTTTTACAGGTGAAGTTTTTAGAGGAATAGATGTTAATTCTTTATCAGAAGACAAGGTGCCTAGCTTACAAGAAAAATTAAGAATATTGTCAGGACTTTATGGTTTATTAAAACCATTAGATTTAATTCAACCTTATCGCTTAGAGATGGGAACAAAATTAAAGGTAGGAAGAGCTGATAACTTATATAAGTTTTGGGGAGATACATTAGCAAATTCTCTAAATGAAGAGCTAGAAGAAGGAGAGTTGTTGATTAATTTAGCAAGTTCAGAGTATTTTAAAGCTTTACCAAAGAAAACATTAAAAGTACCGATGATTACTCCGGTTTTTAAAGATTTTAAAAACGGGCAGTATAAGACAATTATGACATTTGCTAAAAAAGCCAGAGGTTTAATGGTGCGTTATATTATTGAAAATGATATAAAGAACTTGGAAGAACTTAAAGGTTTTAATGTAGAGGGATATGGTTTTTCAGAAGAAATGTCAACTGAAACAGAATTAGTTTTTACAAGGTAACAACTAATTAGCATCAAAATATACCCAATGGTTATTTTCTTTGTAGAATTTAGAGTTTTCATGGATAAATTCTAAGTTTCCATTTTCAATAAAAAAGGCTTTAAATTCTACAGTACCATTGGAGTCAGATGGTTTACCTTCAGTACTTGCTAAAACATCTAATTTTACCCAAGTAACAGATTTAGCCCATGCTAAAATTTCTTTTTTCTCACGTTTAGAAGGACGTTTTTTACTATGATGACTTTTCTGTAAATAATCAATATTGGCTAATGCGAAAGCACTATATCTCGATCGCATTAATTCTTCTGCGGTATTAGCCATATGAATATCGTTGTGTATTCTTCCGCAACATAATTTATACTCAATATTAGGACTACAAGGACATTTCATACTTTTTAATTTACAGGTTCATTAGAGTTTTTTATTCTAAAACAGCGTTCTCCTCCTAAATAAAGAGGGTTTCCATGTTTTTCAGACCAAAAGCCATCTAGTATATCTTTAGAAAGGCATTTATATACAACAACACCTTTGTATTTGTTTTTATCAAAACCTAGGTAATTAAAATTAATAACTAAAATGTTGTCTTTAAAAAAGCCAGTTCCATATTGTTCTTGATCTTTATTGATAACCCATTTAGCTACAATTCTTTTATTGATATCTAATGTCAAAGAAAGAATTCCTTTATATGTATTGGCTTCAGAATCTTGGTTGCTGCCTATGATATTATAATCTCCAATTAAATCTTCAATAGTCATTTGGTGTGAATATGGAGCAAAAATACTTATAGTATAAGGATAAAAAAAACCTCGATATAATCGAGGTCTTTTTTATGTAAATATGTTTTTAAGCTTCCGCTTCCATATAATCTTCAATAGGATTACAAGAACAAATTAAGTTTCTATCTCCAAAAGCATCATCAACACGACGAACTGAAGGCCAGAATTTATTGTCTGCAATATAATCTAATGGGAATGCAGCTTGCTTACGAGAATATGGTAAATCCCATTCATCGGCAGTTAGCATTTCCTGAGTATGTGGAGCGTTTTTCAAAATGTTGTTATTGTCATCTTTTGTAGCTTCACTTATTTCTTTACGAATAGCGATTAAAGCATCGCAAAAACGATCTAACTCAGCAACACTTTCACTTTCTGTAGGCTCAACCATAATAGTTCCAGCAACAGGGAAAGATACAGTAGGAGCATGGAAACCATAGTCCATTAAACGCTTAGCGATGTCTACAACTTCAATTCCATTTTGTTTAAACTCACGACAGTCTAAAATCATTTCGTGAGCAGCACGATTTAATTCACCAGTATATAAAGTACTAAAGTGACCGCTTAAACGCTCTTTCATGTAGTTGGCGTTTAAAATAGCATTTTTAGTAGAGTTAGTTAAGCCATCAGCACCTAGCATTGTAATGTATCCATAAGAAATTAAACAAGCTAAGGCAGATCCCCAAGGAGCAGCTGATATAGCTGTAATAGGGTTTTCTCCTCCTGTTGAAATAACAGGGTTTGTAGGTAAAAATGGAACTAATTGAGGAGCTACACAAATTGGCCCAACACCAGGTCCACCACCACCATGAGGAATAGCAAAAGTTTTATGTAAGTTTAAGTGACAAACATCAGCTCCAATAGTAGCAGGGTTAGTTAGTCCAACTTGAGCATTCATATTGGCACCGTCCATATAAACTTGTCCACCGTTGTCATGGATAATTTGAGTAATTTCTTTAATAGCTTTTTCATATACTCCATGAGTAGATGGATAAGTAACCATTAAAGCAGCAAGATTATCTTTGTGTTTTTCAGCTTTAGCGCGTAAGTCTTCTACATCAATATTACCTCTTTCATCTGTCTTGGTAACAACCACTTTCATACCAGCCATAACAGCAGATGCAGGGTTGGTTCCGTGTGCAGAAGCAGGAATTAAACAGATATTTCTGTTAGTATCTCCATTAGCTTCATGATATGCACGAATAACCATTAATCCAGCAAATTCACCTTGAGCTCCAGAATTTGGTTGTAATGAAGTACCAGCAAAACCAGTAATTACATTTAATTGGTTTTCTAAGTTAGTTAAAACTTCTTGATATCCCTGAGCTTGTTCTAGAGGTACAAAAGGGTGAATATTACCCCATTGTGGATTGCTCAAAGGTAGCATTTCAGAAGCTGCATTTAACTTCATCGTACAAGAACCTAAAGAAATCATTGAATGATTTAAAGCTAAATCTTTACGTTCTAATTTTTTAATATAACGCATCATTTCAGTTTCTGATTGATACGTGTTGAATATTTCGTTGTCTAAGAAAGAAGTGCTTCTTTGAACGTTTTCAGGAATAACATCTAATGAAGTGAATTCTGAAATGGTGATATCCTGAACATTGAAAGCTTGTTCGAAGCAATCAATAATAGCATTAATTTCTTTTAAGCTAACAGTTTCGTTTACAGAAATAGAAACGTGGTTGTTATCTACATAGTTAAAGTTAATAGCATTCTTTTCAGCAACAGAACGTAATTTCTCAGCTTCTACTTCTACTAAAATTGTATCGAAATAAGAAGTGTTTTTTTGTTTGAAACCTAAACGTTCTAAGGCAGATGCTAGTGTATTAGTTGCTGAATGAACTTTATCAGCAATATATTGCAAACCATCTTTACCATGGTAAACAGCATACATTCCTGCCATAACAGCTAATAAAACCTGTGCAGTACAAATGTTAGATGTTGCTTTTTCACGTTTAATATGTTGTTCACGAGTTTGTAAAGCCATACGTAAAGCACGTCCACCGTTAACATCTTTGGTAACACCAATTATACGTCCAGGGATACTTCTTTTATAAGCTTCTTTAGTTGCAAAATAACCAGCGTGAGGACCTCCATAACCTAATGGAATACCAAAACGTTGTGTTGTTCCTACCACTACATCTGCACCAAACTCAGCAGGAGCTTTTAACTTTACTAAAGATAAAATATCAGCAGCTACTGCTACTTTTATGTTTTTGTCGTTACAGTTAGCAACAAAAGATGTATAGTCGTAAACTTGTCCATGTTTTCCAGGGTATTGAACTATTGCACCGAAGAATTCTTCTGAAAAATCAAACTCTTCATGGTTTCCAATTACAAGTTCAATTCCAATTGGGATGGCACGTGTTTGTAATACAGATAATGTTTGTGGTAAAATTTCTTCTGAAATAAAGAACTTATTAACCCCAGCTTTTTTCTGAGCACGTTCACGAACATCAAATAATAAGGCCATGGCTTCAGCAGCAGCAGTTCCTTCGTCTAATAAAGAAGCATTTGCTAATTCCATACCTGTTAAATCACAAACCATAGTTTGGTAATTTAATAAAGCTTCTAAACGTCCTTGAGCAATCTCGGCTTGATAAGGAGTATAGGCAGTATACCAACCTGGGTTTTCTAAAATGTTTCTTTGAATAACACTAGGAACAATAGCTTCATGATATCCTAAACCAATATAACTTTTAAACACTTTATTTTTAGCGCCTAATTCATTAATGTGATTTAAATATTCATATTCACTCATTGCAGGTGCTAAATCCAATTCGTTTTTTAAACGAATATCGTCAGGAATAGTTTCATAAATTAATTGATCTAAACTCTCTACACCAATAGATGAAAGCATTTGTTTATGGTCTTTTTTACGAGGACCAATATGTCTTAATTGAAATGAATTCGTGTTCATTTGTGTTGTTGTTTTTTAAGTGGCTCAAAAATAGTGAAATTGTACGATTACTGGATGTATATTTTATGTTAAAAACGATATTTTATTAACCAAATGTTAAGGGTGTAAACATAAAAGTTATTTTTGTGTAATGAAGCTTTTAAAAATTATATTAGATTTCTATATAAACTCTAGTATTCATGTTGCATTAGCAGTATTTGCTTTTGTTAGAATTACCCAATTGTATTTTAATTTATCATACAATGAATCACTAGATTATTTTATCTTTTATGGAACAATTACGGGGTATAATTTTGTGAAATATGCAGGAGTAGCAAAATTACATCATAGAAGTTTAACAACTCATTTAAAAATTATTCAAATTTTTTCATTGATTTGCTTCTTATTGTTATGCTATTATACCTGGCAACTTTCAATAAAAACATTGTTGTTAATTATGCCTTTTGGCTTTTTAACTTTGTTATATGCAGTTCCTTTTCTAAGTGGCTTTCAAAAGAATTTAAGGAGTATAGGATATTTGAAAATTATAATTGTTGCTTTAGTATGGACGGGAACAACAGTTGTTCTTCCGATTTATGATACTGACTTAGGATTTTCGTATAATGTTGTTTTGATTTCAATACAGCGTTTTTTGTTGGTAGTGACCTTAATATTGCCTTTTGATATAAGAGATGTAAAATATGATGCCATTTCACTACAAACTATTCCTAAAAAGATAGGAGTTCAAAATACAAAGAAGTTGGGTTACGTATTGTTAACGATGTGTTTAGTGTTAGAGTTTTTTATAAGTTCTAGTATTGAATTTAGGATTTCGTTTTTGGTAATTTATTCACTTTTATTGATTTTATTGTTTAAATCTTCGGAAAATCAATCGAAATATTACAGTTCTTTTATAGTGGAAGCTATTCCGATTTTTTGGTTTCTTTTTCTTTCTGTTTTTTAGTTTTTTAACGGATAAACTTCATTTCTAAAAGGAATAATAGGTGAATATGAAAATGTTATCATTTTGTGATACTTTTTTTGCCTATCATTTGTACTTTAGTGGAGTCAAAAACATACAACACAACAACAAAAAAAAGAGTAAAAATTTGTAACATGAACTTAGTAAAACGAAATTTCGTTTTCGATTTCGATAGTACTCTAACAAGAGTAGAAGCATTAGATGTTTTAGCAGAAATCACTTTGGTAGGAAATCCAAAGAAGGAAGAAATTATTCAGGAGATTACAGAAATAACCAATCAAGGAATTGATGGAGAAATTTCATTTCCTCAATCTTTAGAAAAGCGTATTCAATTATTGAATGCTAAAAAATCTGATTTATCCTTGTTAATAGGTGAATTAAAAAAACATGTTTCCTCATCTATTGAAAGAAATAAAGAGTTTTTTGAGAGTTTTTCTGATGATATTTATGTGATATCTGCTGGTTTTAAGGAGTTTATAGACCCAATAGTTGCAGAGTATAATATTCCATCAGAGAGGGTCTTTGCAAATACCTTTCAGTTTGATGAAAATGAGAATATTATAGGTTTTGATAAGGAGAATTCTTTGTCAAAACATAATGGGAAAATAGAATGTCTTCAAAAATTGAACTTAGATGGAGAGGTTCAAGTTATTGGAGATGGTTATAGTGATGCAGTAACAAAAGAAGCGGGGGTTGCAGATAAGTTTTTTGCTTATACAGAAAATGTGTTAAGAGATAAAACAGTAGCCAATGCTGATCATGTTACGCCAAATTTAGATGAATTTTTATACGTGAACAAGTTGCCTAGAAATATATCATATCCAAAGAATAGAATAAAGATTTTATTATTAGAAAATGTGCATCCAGATGCTTTTACTAAGTTATCGAGTGATGGATTTACAGTTGAAACAGTGTCAAGAAGTTTGTCGGAAGATGAATTGATTGAAAAGTTACAGGATGTCCATGTTTTAGGAATCCGTTCAAAAACACAAGTAACAAAACGTGTAATTGAAGCTGCTGAAAAATTAATGGTTGTTTCTGCATTTTGTATTGGAACCAAACAGATAGATTTAGAAGCGTGTAAGGAAAATGGGATTGTAGTTTTTAATGCACCCTATAGTAATACACGTTCGGTAGTTGAGTTGGCTATTGGGGAAATTATTATGCTAATGCGTAGTGTATTTAAACGAAGTACAGAACTACACAATGGGCAATGGAATAAAACAGCGCAAGGTTCAAGAGAGGTACGTGGTAAAAAACTAGGAATTGTTGGTTATGGAAACATAGGGAAACAATTATCAGTTTTAGCAGAGGCTTTGGGTATGGATGTGTACTATTATGATGTTGAAGATAAATTGGCTTTAGGAAATGCAACAAGAATAAATAGTTTAAAAGAATTGTTGAGTATTTCAGATGTAGTTACTTTACATATAGATGATAATGCGGCAAATAAAAACTTTATAGGAGAAGAAGAGATTAACTATATGAAAGATGGAGCGCATTTAGTGAATCTTTCAAGAGGTTTTGTGGTAGATATAGAAGCGTTAGTAAAAGCATTGAAGTCAGGTAAATTGGCAGGTGCAGCAGTTGATGTATATCCAGAAGAACCAAGAAAAAACGGTGATTTTTATACCCAATTAAAAGGATTAGATAATGTGATTTTAACACCGCATGTTGGAGGAAGTACTGAAGAGGCTCAAAAAGATATTGCTGATTTTGTTCCTGGTAAAATCATGGCTTATATCAATTCAGGAAATACAGTAGATGCTGTTAATTTTCCTAATATAAGGTTACCTCGTCAAACAAATGCTCATCGATTTTTACATATTCATAAAAATGTGCCAGGAGTGATGGCGAAAATAAACAAAGTGTTGGCAAAATATGAGTTAAACATTACTGGTCAATATTTATCAACAGATTCTAAAGTAGGGTATGTAATTACTGATGTTGATAAAGAATATAATGAAGAAGTAATTGAAAAACTTCGTAAAGTAGAAGGAACTCTAAGATTTAGAGTACTTTATTAAAAAAAATATAATTTTAAAGAAAGCGCCTTGTAATATTTACAAGGCGTTTTTTTATAATGAATCAAAATCTTGTAAAGAGTTTTCGATAATAGAAGCCCCCTTCTGTAATATAGTAATATAGTTTTGGACGTTATCAATTCTAAATCGACTAGAAGGCCCTGAAGCACTAAGACTAGCTATAATATTTCCTTTTTTATTAAAAATAGGTATAGCTATGCAAATAAGTCCTAGTTCAAATTCTTCTAAATCTAGTGCGTATTTTTGATTTTGTATCGTTTGTAAACTGTTTTTTAGTTCAGTTTTTTTGGTAATTGTATTTTGAGTAAAAGAATTTAAAGTGTTGTTTTTGAAATAATCATCTTGCTTTTCTGAAGAAGAAAAAGCTAGTAGTAATTTACCAGAAGCAGTAGCATGAATAGGTTGATAAGATCCAATAGAAGTGCTAATTTTTAATCCTTGCAAACTATCGGCTTTATTAATGTAAAAAACTTGATGGTCTTTTAGTGTGCCTAATAAAACGGTTTCTTGAATTTCTAAGGCAACATTTTTAATAGGTTGGTTGGTAATGGTAATCAAAGATTGATACAAAGAAACACGATTACCAAGTTCAAAAAGTTTACTTCCTAAACGATATTTTTCATTTTCATTTTGATGTATAACATTTAATGAAACTAATGTGCTTAAGAGTCTGTGTACTGTACTCTTGTTATAACCTGTTTTGTAGGCTAGTTCTCGAACACCCCATTCTTTTTTATCATTTGTAAAAGCATCTAAAAGAATAAAAGCTTTAATAATAGATTGGTTTAAGTTCTTGTTATCCATCATATTTTAAAAAATCATTTTTGCTAATGTAAGAAAAAAGTGTAAATTTATAAAACACCGTTTCAAATAATGAAACACTTTAGTTTTTCAATTTGCTTGTAAATGAATTATCTTTAGTGTTTCTAAGAAAAGGTTTTTTGAAAAAAAAGAAACATGTATAAAGCAACACTTGATTACGCGCAAGAGCAGGATAAAAAAGATAAATTAGCTTATTTAAGAGAGCAATTTCATATACCAAAAGATAAAGAAGGAAACGATTGGTTATATTTTACGGGGAATTCTTTAGGGTTGCAACCAAAGTCAACTCAAAAGTATATTCAACAAGAATTAGATGATTGGGCAAAATATGGGGTAGAAGGACATTTTGAAGCAAAAAATCCATGGTTACCATATCATGAGTTCTTAACAGATAGTATGTCTAAAATTGTAGGAGCTAAGCCGTTGGAAGTTGTGGTGATGAATACGTTAACTACAAACCTTCACTTGCTAATGGTCTCTTTTTATCAGCCAACAAAAAAGAAATACAAGATAGTAATAGAAAGTGATGCATTTCCATCTGACAGGTATGCAGTTCAATCACAATTAAAGTTTCATGGGTTTGATGTAGAAGATGGTTTAGTTGAATGGAAGCCAAGAGAAGGAGAAGAGCTGTTAAGGATTGAAGATCTAGAACAGATTGTTTCTGAGCAAGGAGATGAAATAGCGTTATTGTTAATAGGTGGAGTAAATTATTATACAGGACAATATTTAGATTTAAAACGTATAGCAGAAATAGGTCATGCTAAAAACTGTTTTGTAGGAATAGATTTAGCACATGGTGCAGGAAATATTTCACCAGAATTACACAATTCGGGAGTAGATTTTGCAGCTTGGTGTACTTATAAATATTTAAATTCTGGTCCAGGAAGTTTAGCAGGGTTGTTTGTGCATGAAAAGCATGCAAAAAATAAAGAGTTGCCTCGTTTTGCAGGTTGGTGGAATCATAATAAAGAAACGCGATTCAATATGCGTCAACCATTTGATGTAATGGACGGAGCAGAAGGGTGGCAATTATCGAATCCACCAATATTATCTATGGCAGCAATTAGGGCATCTTTAGATATGTTTAACGATGTTGGAATGGAAGCTTTACGTGAAAAGTCGGAAAGGCTGACAGGATATTTTGAGTTCTTGATTAATCAAATAGATACAGATAGAATTAAAGTTATTACCCCATCAAATCCAAAAGAGAGAGGGTGTCAGTTGTCAATTCAGGTACAAAATGCTGATAAAAGTTTACATAAAAAGTTGACAGAGAATAATATAATTACTGATTGGAGAGAGCCAGATGTTATACGATGTGCACCAGTACCAATGTATAATAGTTTTGAAGATGTATTTAAAATGGTAGAAATCTTAAAAAGTTTATTATGAGTTTAGAAGTTCATGTAAAAGATGTTGTAAGAAGAAATCTAGAAGATGTTTTCAATGCTATAGTTGATAAAGAAAGGATTTCGAAATATTTTGTTTCTGAAGCAAGTGCGAACTTAGTTGAAGGAACTGAAGTGAAATGGGAGTGGAAAGATTTTGGTGCAGAATGTATGGTAAGTGTATTATCCGTAACAGAAAATAAAGAAATTGTTTTTAGTTGGGCAGGTAATCAAATTGTAACTGAGGTAGAAATGAAATTTACCAGTAATGATGCTACTACTACAGAGGTTAATATAACTGAAAAAAGTTATGAGAATACTGCAGAAGGAATAAAGAAAACAATGCAACAAACACAGGGTTGGACAGATTTTTTATGTTCACTAAAAGCATATTTGTATACAGGTATCAACCTGAGAAACGGAAAAATGAATTAATTCAGTTTTATGAATAAAAAAGATAATATAGTAGTAATAGGAGCTGGTTTATGTGGTTCGTTATTGGCTTTACGTTTAGCGCAAAGAGGATATAAAGTAGCAATGTATGAGAGTCGACCAGATTTACGTACAACAGATATATCAGCAGGGCGTTCGATTAATTTGGCATTGTCAGATAGAGGTTTTAAAGCTTTACGTTTGGCAGGAGTAGAAGAAAAAGCAAGAGAGATTTGCATTCCAATGTATGGACGTTTAATACATGATACAGAGGGAAATACATTTGCTTCAAATTATTCAGGTAGAAATGGTGAATATATCAATTCAATTTCTAGAGGAGATTTAAATGGGATCCTATTAACAGAAGCAGAAAATCATGAAAATGTAACGATACATTTTAATAAAAAATGTACTTCAGTAGATGTAGAAAATACAATAATTCATTTTAAAGATTACGAAACTAAAGAAGAGTTTTCAGTAAATGCAGATGTTGTTTTTGGAACAGACGGTGCCGGTTCTATACTGCGAAAAAGCTATTATTTAGAAAGAAAGTTTTTATTTAGTTATTCGCAAAACTATTTAACACATGGATATAAGGAGTTAGAGATTCCGGCAGATGCTTTAGGGAAACATCAAATAAGTAAAGATCATTTACATATTTGGCCTAGAGGGAAGTATATGTTAATAGCATTGCCAAACTTAGATGGGAGTTTTACAGTTACCTTGTTTTTAAGTTATGACGAAGGAGAATACAATTTTAATAACTTAACAACAGAAGAAAAAATTACAGAGTTTTTTGAAAAAGAGTTTCCAGATGCATTAAAGCTGATACCAAGCATAAAAGATGAATTTTTTAACAATCCTACAGGAGCGCTAGGAACAGTTAAGTGTTCACCGTGGTCTTATAAGGGTAATACCTTGCTTATGGGAGATGCAGCTCATGCAATAGTACCTTTTTATGGACAAGGAATGAATGCTTCTTTCGAGGATGTAACAGTTTTTGATGAAATATTAGATACATGTGAAGGTAGTTGGGAAGAGGTATTTAAGGAATATCAAAAGCAAAGAAAGGAAGATACTGATGCAATTGCAGATTTAGCAATAGATAATTATTATGAAATGCGAGATCATGTAGCAAATCCATTGTTTAAACAAAAACGAAAAATAGAAATGGATTTGGAAAGTAATTTTCCTACAGAGTATTTCTCAAAATATTCAATGGTTACTTTTAATGATGAAATTTCATATTCAAAAGCAATGAAAAAAGGAAGAGCTCAGGATAAAGCTCTATTGAATCTTATTGCAGATAATGAAGTAACTACTTCTTTAGATATGACAAAAGAAGAGTTGGTTGTAGTATTAAAAAAGGTACAGGAAGAAACAAACGAAATTCTAGAAGAAGATAAAGTAGCAGGTTTAAAATAATTGTCACCTCGAGCGCAGTCGAGAGGTTATGTTAGATAGGCTAAAAATGAAAGGGTATTATGTGTATATTTTAAAATGTTCTGATGAATTCCTCTATACAGGAATGACCAATAATATGGAAAGAAGGCTTAAAGAACATAATGAAGGATTGAATAAAAATTGTTTTACTTTCAAAAGAAGACCTTTGCAGTTAATGTTTCATCAAAAATTTGAAGATGTAAATGAGGCAATATATTTTGAAAAGAAAATAAAAAAATGGAGTAGACAGAAAAAAATGTCTTTGATTAATGGGGATTACAATATGTTAGAAATTTTATCAGAATGTAGAAATGCTACACATTATAAATATAAAACTCTAAAAAACTAGTTCTAGACTGCGCTCGAACTGACAAAATAAGAAATATGAAAACATACATTGTTTTATTACGTGGAATAAATGTCTCGGGAAAAAATAAAATTCCAATGGCAGAATTACGAGAGTTGTTAAACAGCCTCGATTTTAAAAATGTTCAAACCTATATTCAAAGTGGTAATATTATTTTAGAGTCGGGAGAAACAAAAGAAACTATTAGCAAGAAGATTAAACAAGGTATACATGAAAAGTACGAGTATGATGTTCCGGTAATAGTTAGAACCGTAAGCGAATGGGAAAAAGCAATTAAAGCATATCCTTTTTCTATAGAGAATGAAAAAATAGTGGCTTTTTCATTTTTAAATATAATGTCTAGCCAAACAGAAATTGAAGTTAAAGGAATAAAAGAAGATCAGTATAAAATAGATAAAGATGTAGTTTATCTGCACTGCCCATCAGGTTTTGGGAAAACAAAATTGACTAATAATATTCTTGAGAAGAAGTTAGATGTAATAGCCACAACAAGAAATTATAAAACAACAGTAAAGTTGCTCGAAATGGCAACAAACGAATAAAGGAAATGGATAGTAAAGTAATCAAAGGGAAAGCAATACCAAGAGGAAAATTTCCACATGTAAAACAAGTAGGAGATTTTATATATGTATCAGGTACAAGTTCAAGAAGACCAGACAATTCTTTTGAAGGAGTAGAAGTAGATGAATTTGGAACTACAAACTTAGATATAAGAAAACAAACAAGAGCAGTTATAGAAAATATAAGAGATATTTTACAGGAAGTAGGAGCTGATTTATCTGATATTGTAGATGTAACTTCATTTCTGGTAAATATGAATGATTTTGGAGGTTATAATGAAGTATATGCAGAGTATTTCGATTATAACGGACCAACTAGAACAACAGTTGCTGTGCATCAATTACCGCATCCACATTTATTGATAGAAATTAAAGTGGTGGCTTATAAAAAACAATAAATCTTTTGGAGGTGTTCATTCAAAATAAAGAAGAGTTAGCCTATAAAGGGTATTCAATTACTAAACAAGTCTTTAGTAAAAAGGAATTATTAGCCTTAATTAGTTTGATTGAAGAATCAGAAAAGAGTTATGCAATTAGACAGCTGATTAACAAAGTACCTAAAGTGCAAGAGTTAGTTTTTAAAAATGAAAAATTTAAAAACTTATATAAATCAATTTGTGGTGAAGATTACTTTTTGTCGAAAGCAATATTTTTTAATAAACCTGCAAAGTCAAATTGGTTTGTAAGTCATCATCAGGATTTGAGTATAAGTGTTGAAAACAAAGTTGAAACAGAAAAATATTCAAACTGGACAAATAAGAATGGGCAACTAGGAGTGATTCCACCAAAAGAAATTTTAGAAAATACGGTTACATTTAGAATACATTTGGATGAGACTAATGAAACTAATGGAGCATTAAGAGTGATAGCTAAATCTCATAAAAAAGGAATTATTAGAGTAGATGAAAAGTTTGATAAAAATGCTTTAGGGGAAGAGAAAGTGTGTCGGGTAATTGAAGGAGGAGTTATGCTGATGAAGCCTTTATTATTACATGCGTCTTCAAAATCAACATCTTTAAAGGATAGAAGAGTTATTCATTTAGAATTTTGTAATCAAGAAATTCCAATGGGATGGCTTGAAAGAAAATGTGTTATATAACATGAGAAAACTATTGATAAGACCTCACGTGTTTTTTTGGGGAGTAATTCCAATAATATTATTGGCTGGAATGTATAGGGTTAATGATAGTATAGAAGGTTTTTTAGATATAAATGTTCATGATACATATTTTGTTGTAGATAGATTGCATTTGTTAGGTTTTATGGTGTTTTTATTTGTTTTACTAGGCTTAGGTTATTGGGGAGCATATGTGAATAAACGAAAATTAATTAACGGAATAACATTTTTACATATTTTGTTGACTTTTATAAGTTTGATAAGTTTTTTAATTATTTTATTCTTTCCAACAAAGAATGAAATAATTAGTAACAATGCAATGTTTGATTCATTGGAAATAGCAAATATAGTTTTGACTTTCAGTTTTTTGCTTTTTTTAATAGGGCAATTATTTTACCCCATAAACATTTTATCAGCTTTAATAAGGAAAAAGAATGATTAATATAAAGAATTATATAAACGGAGAATTTCAATCGCCAATTAAGGGAGAATATATAGATAATTATAATCCGTCAGTTGGAGAGGTTTATGGACAGATACCAAATTCAACAAAAGAAGATGTAGAATTAGCTTATAAATCAGCAGAGTCTGCTTTTAAAGAGTGGTCAAATACTACTTTAGAAGAAAGAAGTAATATTTTGTCTAGAATAGCCCAGCTAATTCAAGAAAAATTACCTGAATTAGCTAAAGCAGAAGCAAAAGATAATGGAAAACCTTTAAGTTTAGCAACAGCGATAGATATACCAAGAGCTTCATCTAATTTTCAGTTTTTTGCTAATGCAATAACTCAATTTTCTTCTGAAGCACATGAAAGTATTGGGTTAGGAGCAATGAACTTTACATTGCGTCAACCAATAGGAGTAGTTGGTTGTATATCGCCATGGAATTTACCGTTGTATTTATTTACTTGGAAAATAGCTCCAGCTATTGCGGCAGGAAACTGTGTAGTAGCAAAACCAAGTGAAGTAACTCCGATGACTGCTTATTTGTTAGGAGAAATATGTAACGAAGCAGGTTTACCAAAAGGAGTATTAAATATAGTACATGGGTTAGGAGGAACAACAGGGCAAGCAATTGTAGAGCATCCAAATATTAAAGCGATATCATTTACAGGAGGAACAGCCACAGGAGCACATATAGCTCGAGTAGCAGCTCCAATGTTTAAAAAGCTTTCTTTAGAATTAGGAGGAAAGAACCCTAATATCATATTTGCAGATTGTGATTATGATAAAATGTTAGCAACTACAGTACGTTCATCATTTGCGAATCAAGGACAAATTTGTTTATGTGGAAGTAGAATTCTTGTGGAAGAAAATATCTACGAACAGTTTAAAAAAGATTTTGTTCAGAAAGTAGCTGAGTTAAAAGTTGGAAATCCATTTGATGAGGATACTAATGTAGGAGCCTTAGTGTCAAAACAGCATTTAGAGAAAGTGAAATCCTATATAGAAATAGCGGAAGAAGAAGGTGGAAAAATGCTTTTTGGAGGAGAAACAGTTACAATTAAAGGAAGTGAGGAGGGATATTATTTACAACCAACAATTATAGAAGTTCAAAGTAATGATTGTAAACTCAATCAAGAAGAAATTTTTGGACCAGTTGTAACAATAATGTCTTTTAAAACTGAGGAAGAAGCACTTTCGCTAGCCAATAATGTAAAATACGGATTGTCATCAACTTTATGGACTAACAATTTAAATAGGACCATGCAATTTAGTAAGCAATTACATGCAGGTATTGTTTGGGTGAATACATGGTTGTTACGAGATTTAAGAACACCGTTTGGAGGACAAAAAGATAGTGGGGTTGGAAGAGAAGGAGGATTCGAAGCTTTACGATTCTTTACCGAGCCTAAAAATGTTTGTATTAAATATGAATAAAGAAATAAGGCAAAAAATTGTAAGAATTTGCGATGAAAAGATAGCTAAGAAAGGAGAGAATGTTGGAGTGTCTTTTTATGCATTTTTCAAAAATAAAAATGACAATCCAGAATTGTTAATGGAAGTAGTAACCTGGTGGATACAAAAACATAGGTTAGATCACTTTGAAAAAGCAATTAAAATAAAAACAATGATTTGTAATAACGATTAGAAATGAATTTAAATATAGATAATAAAAACGCATTAGTTTGCGGTAGTACTCAAGGGATAGGAAAAGCATCGGCAATACAGTTGGCAGAAGAAGGAGTAAATGTAACGTTAATAGCTCGTAATGAAGAAAAGTTAAAAGCAGTATTGGCAGAATTACCAAATAAAAACCAGAATCATAATTATATCGTAGCTGATTTTTCTAATCCATTAAAGCTAAAAGAAAAAATTGAAGCTTCTGATTTAAATTTTCATATTCTAGTAAATAATACAGGAGGGCCAGCAGGAGGGCCAGTATTTAATGCGCAATTAGACGAATTTGAAAGAGCGTTTACGCAACATTTAAAATGTAATCATGTATTGGTTCAAGCTTTAGTTCCGTTTATGAAAGAAGCAGAATATGGTAGAATTATTAATGTAATATCAACTTCTGTGAAACAACCGTTAGATGGATTAGGAGTTTCGAATACAATCCGAGGAGCGGTAGCAAATTGGTCAAAAACGTTAGCAAATGAGTTAGGGCAGTTTAATATTACAGTAAACAATGTTTTACCAGGTGCTACAGGTACAGAGCGTTTAAATGAAATAATTAATAACAAGGCTAAAAAGACAGGTAAATCTGTAGAAGAAGTTGCTGAAACAATGAAAAATGCATCGCCAGCAAAACGTTTTGCAAAACCAGAAGAAATTGCAAATGCAGTGGTTTTCTTAGCGAGTGAGCGAGCTAGTTTTATTAACGGGATTAATGTTCCTGTAGATGGAGGAAGAACAAAATCATTATAAAATCTAAATAGTCATGAGTAAGTTAGTACAACCTTTGAATTTTAAAAAGTGGATAGATGAACATCGTCATTTGTTAAAGCCACCAGTGGGGAATAAACAAGTATGGAAAGATGGTGAATATATAGTAATGGTGGTAGGAGGTCCTAACAACCGTAAAGATTATCACTATAATGAAACACCAGAGTTTTTTTACCAAGTAGAAGGAGATATGGTATTGAAAATTATTGATGATAAAGGTGAAATGGTTGATGTAGAAATTAATGAAGGAGATATTTATTTATTACCAGGAAAAGTACCACACTCTCCACAAAGAAAAGAAAACACTGTAGGTTTGGTAATAGAGTATCCTAGAGCTGAAGGAATGATGGATGCTTTAGAATGGTACTGTGAAAATTGTGGGTCGCAATTATATAGAGAAGAATTTGCTTTAGATAATATTGAAACAGATATGCCTATAATTTTTGATAAATATTATTCAGACAAAGAAAAATGTACTTGTTCTAATTGTGGAACAGTAATGGAGGCTCCAAACAAAGTAAAATAATGATTGAGGCTGCAAAAGAGAGTTTTTTAAAACAAGGTTTTATGAAAACCTTAGGAGCGGAAATTATTCATATTGAAAAAGGACTGCTCAAAATCCGATGTAAAAAGCAAGAAGGCTTAACACAACAACATGGATTTTTTCATGCTGGAGTATTAACAAGTATAATGGATGTAGCTTGTGGGTATGCAGCCTTAACAACTATGCAAGAAGGTTCAGATGTTTTATCAGTAGAGTTTAAAACTAATTTACTGCGACCAGCAAAATCCGATGTTATCATTGCTACAGGACGTGTAGTGAAAAGCGGAAGAACCTTGGTGTTTTGCGAAGCAAAAGTTACTGATGAAAAAGAAGAAATACTATACACAACAATGCAAGGAACAATGATTTCCTTAAAACCAAACAACTAAAATGAAACGTAAATTAAGAATAAACGGACATTCACATTTATTGCCTTATCCGGAAGAGATTCCACAGTTTATGAAAGACAAAGGGATTTTTTGGGTAGACAAGGATAAAAAATATATGCTTCAAAAAAACTGGAAGCGACCAGTTACTGACTCTTCATTTTTCTTGGAAGAAAAGTTGGCTTGGATGGAGCACTTTAAAATAGATCATGCAGTAGTTTTGAATTTATCTCAGCTATATGGAAATGGTTTGCGTTTAGAGGAAATGAAGCAAGCTTTGCGTTTTCAGAACGATTTCAATGCAAGAGTACAGCACGATCATCCAAATAAATTTACTTGTGGATTTGTGGTACACCCAGGTTTTGTTAGAGGAGCTTTATGGGAAATAGAACGTTGTGTTGAGGTTTTGGGTATGAGATTGTTGTGTTTACCAACGCATTATATGGATACTATAGGTACATGGCGTTGTATTTTTGATGAAGAAAACGAACCTATTTTTGAATTAGCTAATAAGTATAATTTAGCTATTGAAATTCATCCATATGATGGGGAAAAATTTATTAAACTAGAAAATACTTCTTGGCGTTTTCATTTAATTTGGATGTTAGCACAATGTGCAGATGCTTATCATTTCTTAACGCTTAATGGATATTATGAAAAATATCCTAATATGCGTATATGTTTTGCTCATGGAGGACAATTAGCGCAAATGAATATAGGTCGTCGTATTCAAGGTTTTGATGGGCGTTCAGATTTGTTCGAGGGTAAACAACACCCAAGAAAAGCAGTAGGGCATAAGAATATCTTTTTTGATACTTTAGTACACGATACAGGTTCTTTAGAATTATTAATAAAAAACCAAGGGTCGAAGCAAGTATTAATAGGGTTAGATGATCCTTATCCATTAGGGGAAATGGAAAGTGATAAACAATCGTCATATCCAGGGAAAATATTAGATTTAGCCATCGATAGAGGTATTATTAGCGAACAAGAGAAAGATGAGATATGGGAGGATAATGTACTTCAGTGGTTGTATGGGGACGATGAAAAAGCAAAACAAAATTTAATCAATAAAATTATTCAATAAATGAATCAAGTAACACAGTTTCATAACCTATCGCATATTTGTATATCGTTCATTGGAGCTGTGTTACTATTAGCAATTTATTATAATATTAGAAAACGATTTAGAGCAGTTTTAGAAGAAGGAAATTCTATAAAAAGGGTTGATAGAGGTTTGCTTTATTTTAGTTTTGGAATGTTGGTTTGGGTGGTTTCAGGCATTTGGGCTTTTGTAGCAAATTACTTTTTATTTGAAACCACAACAAAGTATCAGATAGGAGTCAATATTTTATCTACAATAAATAACTTGTTTTGGTTGTTGGCTTTGTATTATGTATATGATGCGCCAAAGTTTATTTATAGAAATGAAAAAAATGTAAAGATTATTGCTGTAATAATTTTGGCAGTTGCGAGTATAACTTTGTTATTGTCATCAATGGTGGGTAATGAAGTGTTTTATGGAATAAAATTAGCTTCAGTACCAGATGTCCTACTTACTACCTTTTTGTGTTTTTTAATGGGAGTTTCTTTTTATAGAACTTTTATGCATCGCGATTTAAAACTAGTAGCTTTTATTTCTATTATAGCAATAACATTGTTGTTTGTTTCGCAATTATCGGATGTATTTGTGAATTTGGATGATGATTTTATGAATCAATTAATACGAATCATTGCTAAAACATCTTTGGTTTCAGTGTTTTTAGTTTTAGGAACAAGTTGGGTAATACAGTTGGCTAGTATGCCTAAACCTAATGAAATGAAAATTAGTTTTCTAGATTGGTCGTTAGTGCAGTTAAGTATTCCATCAAAAGGAATTATTAATGAAAAAATTGATTTTGGATCAAAAACAACTCAGTATAAAAACCTTATGAATTTTGCTTATAAGAGAAAGTATTTAGAGCCAGAAAAGCAATCGATAGTAGTAAATTCAGGAGGAGAAATTAAAAGTCAAACATATTTAACACGAATAATAGATAATATTAATGGGATACTATCTTTAGAGGAGGAAAATAAGTTAGAGCGCAAAGATTTAATTACTTTTATTGGAGAAAGTAAATATCGTTTGCGCATATTACCTGAATATATATCGTTTGATAAAGCTCTCTTAAAAGAATTTGAAAGAGAATTATAACGTGTTTAATTTTCCAAGTAGTTTGAAAAATTTACTTTGTGTTTTAGCAAATTTATAATTGTTTTCAATTGCCTTTAATTGAGTTTCAATTAGTTTTACTTCTCTATAATTAATTAAAAAAACAGAACTTTCTCCTAGGGTAAATTTTCTTTCTTCACTTTTTACAATAGTATTGTAATCGTTTACAAGATTTTTTAGAATATTATTTTGAGTTTCTAAAGAGGCTATTTCTTGTTCGGTAGCCTTAATTTTGTTAAGTAAACTTGTTTTTGTTGAAGCGATTTCAAAGTCTATGTCTTGTAGTTTTATTTTGGCTAACTTTAAATCACCTCTAGACTTTCTTAAAAATAAAGGGATGCTTACTTGAAGTGATTTTTTATAGTTAGCAACTTTAAAAGAATCGAAATTATTGATATCTGAGCTTAAAAGGTTGTACTGGAAATCTACTTTAGGTAACAAATTATTGATTTTTAGATTTTTGTTAATTTGTAGGTTTCTCCTCTTTAACTCTAATAATTTTAATTTAGGGTGTCCATCAATACTAGTTGAGGTATTGATAGAATTGTTTAAAAGAATTTCAATTTTTGAAAAAGTATCAGGTGTAGGAGTTATATTTTCTCTTAATACCATAGGAGTGTTGTCTCCAATCCATAAATAGTTAGATAACTCTAAAGTCGATTTAATATATTTAATTCTGGCTTTTTCTAAATCTAGTTTTCTGTTATCAAAATTTATTCGAGCCTCTAAGGTGTCAATAGCAGGTTTGTCTCCAGCATTATAACTTTTTATAACATTGTCTAATCTAAACTTAGCATTGTTTTTATAGTTTTTAAAAACATCAAAACTTTGATAGTGTTTAGCCCAATTTAAATAAGCACTAATAGAGTTGAAAAGAATATCGTTTACAACAAGTTGTTGTTCTAGTTTTCCTTGTTTTACGTATAGTTTAGCTTGTTTTAAAGCAGCCATTCTTTTATTTATAAAAAGATTTTTAGCAAGAGAAACAGAAATACCTACGTTATATAATCCATCTTCAGGAACATTTAGCTCTGGATTTAAATATTGACCTGAGTTGTTCTCATAACTACCTTTTAGTTCAATTCCATACCAAGTTGGAATTTTAAAAACTGAGTTTAATTTCTCAAAATATTCGGTGTTTTTAAATTCTTTCTTTTCAAAATCTACTTCAATTTTAGGGTCAAAAGCTCCTCTTGCTTTTAGTAATTTAGCTTCATTTGTACTTGTAATTAAATTTGCTTGTTTAATTACAGGGTGAAACTTCTTTACATATCCTAAATATTCTTCTAAGCTTAATTGATTTAAACTAGTGCTGTTTTGAGAATATGTGCAAAAACCTATAAATAAAAATATAAAAAGTAAACTCTTAAACTTCATTATTTCTTCTTCTTGTCTTTTTGATTATTATCTTTTTTTGGTTGATAGAAGTTAGGAGGGAAGCTGTTTATTTGTCTCCATAGTTCAAACCAAATAGGTACATTTTCTAATAAGGCAATGGTTTTAGCTCCAGAACCTACTCTAATAGCTTTTGGCCATGGTTGAGAATCATTGTTAGGAACAATTAACACGCGGTATTTACCATTGTCGCTAATAAAATTTTCTATTGCAATCACTTTAGCACTATAAGTACCATAAGATGCGTTAGGCCATCCACTAAAAACAATAGCAGGCCATCCATCAAATTGTACACGTACTTCTTCGTCAATATGAATAAGAGGTAAATCTATTGGTTCTATGAACATTTCTACTGCTAAATCGTAATTTGCAGGCATTATTTTAACTAAGGCTTCCCCTTCTTTAAAAGTCTCACCAATACCAGATTTTATAGCTTTATTAATGTATCCATCTTGAGGAGCGGTAACATATAATAAAGAATTTCTTTTGCTATAATTAGATAAGCTTGTTTCTAATTTAGATACTTGAACTTCTGCATCTAAAGCATTTGATTCAGCTGTGTATAAATTGCTTTCAGCCTTTGAAATTTTATCAGTATAAGATGCCTGAATACTATTTATTGCGATTTGTGCATTTAATACGTTGTTTTTAGAATTAAGCAGCTTATTTTCTTGAGAAACCAATTTAGCTGATTGTTCTTGAAGCTTTGTTCTTTTTTCTTCTACATCCTTTACAGCTTTTAAACCCTCTTTTTCAAGCATCACTGTTCTGTCAAATTGAGTTTTTGCAATTTGTAGCTTTATTTTTACAGCCGTTAAATCTATGCTATCAGTTTTAACTTTTAAATGAGATTGCTCTAATTTATTTTTAGCTTGCTGTAGTTTTAAAACACGCTCGCTTTTTAAGGCACTAATTTGTGTTTTTAAAGCAGTTACTTTGTTGTTATATGCTTTTACAGAAAGACTTTTAGAGTTTAATTGTTGTCCAGTTCTTTCGGTTAGTTTGCTGTCAAAATAATCGCTTTTTATTTCTGAGATTCTTAAAATTGTATCACCTTTTTTTACAAAAGTACCTTCTTGAACAAACCATTGCTCAATTCGCCCAGGAATTTGAGATTGTAAAGTTTGTGGACGTTGATTAGGCTTCAAAGTAGTTACTCTACCAGTACTAGAAACATTTTGTGTCCATGGCAAAAACAATATAATTGCTAGAGCAAATAAAAATCCTAGTAAAAACTTTCTAAAAAGTCTATGGTGTACTTTAGTAAAGATGACTTTACCAGATTTCAATTTGGTTACATCAATATGGTTTGAGATACTATTCGTAGATATGTTTAACATATGTATGTTCTTTTTAGTTTACAATAACTCCTTTTACAAGTGTTATTTGTTTGTTGCATTTCTTTTTCCAAGCATCATTACTGCTTACTATAATTAATCCCCAAGGTTTTGATTTGTCTGTGATGTAATCAATTATTTTTTGAGCTTCCTCTTTTTCTAATTGATCAAGAGGGTCTTCTAGTATTAGTAATTTTGGTTTGCTAATTATAGCTCTAGCTAAAATTAATTTTTTAGCTACTGTATAACCAATTAACTTACCTTCTGGTTGAATAAAAGTGTCTAAGCCGTTAGGTTGATGTTTTAGAAAATAACACAAGCCAATGGCATCAAATAATTCATAAATTTCTTCATCAGTAATTTTCTCATCACCAAAAGTTATATTTTCACGAATTGTACCTTCAAATGGAGTTTCTTCTGAAAGTGATAACCCTAAATTTGATCTATAACTATTTAATAAAAGGCTTTTTATCGATAAATTATTGATAAAGATATTTCCAGAAGTTGGTTCAATAACTCCAGCAATCATTTGCAATAAGCTAGATTTTCCTGAGCTACTTTTTCCTTGAACTAAAACTCTATCTTTTGGATTAATCGTAAAAGAAATGTCATTAAGTATAGGTGTTTCCTTTGCTGATGTTACATAGCTTGCATTTTGAATCTCTATTTTGAATTCGTCAAAATTCTCAACATTTGTTCCCTTTTGAGATTCAATAGGTTTATCTACTACTTGACCTAGTTTTTCAATTGAAGTTAATACATCGTAAAAAGATTCAAGTCCAACAATAAGTTTTTCAACAGAGTTAATAACCAATAAAATGATGATTTCTGCTGCAACGAATTGACCAATATTCATTTGTTGATTCAATACAAGGAATCCACCAATTAATAATAGTCCAGCAGTTACTATAACTTTAAAACTAATCATTTGGATATACTGAGTAACTAATACTCTAAAGTGACTTTCTCTTGACTGTAAGTATTCACTTACTAGATCATCACTTTTTTGAAGTGCTAAAGTTGTCTTACCTGATAATTTAAAGCTAATAATGGTACGAGCAATTTCTTGTAGCCAGTGTGCAACTTTATATTTGTTTTTAGATTCTTTTAAACTGGTTTCTAACCCTTTTTCTGCAGTAAATTTAAATACTACATAAATTAATAAAAGTAAAAGAATTCCAAATACAATAAAAAATGGATGATAAAAAGAAAGTAATATTAAGGCAAAAATAATTTGTAAGAATGCCGAAGGCACATCAATAAGAACTTTAGAAAGTCCTTTTTGAATAGTTAGTGTATCAAAAAATCTATTAGCCAATTCAGGGGGATAATAGTTTTCTAATTCTTTCATTTTTATTTTAGGAAATCGATAACTTAACTCAATAGAAGCTCTTGTAAATATTCGTTGTTGAATAGTTTCTATAATTCTAATTTGCATCAATTTCAAAACACCACTAAAACCTACACCACAGGTAACTAATATTACCAAAACAATCCAAGAAGCTGATACCTGAGCAGCTTGAAGTAAATTAATAATAGCTTGTATTCCTAAAGGAAGAGATAGGGCAACAATTCCTTCAAATATGGCGTAGTATCCAATTTGGAATGTGTCTTTTTTTTCAAGGTTTAATAAGCCAACAAAACGTTTCCAAGGGGTTAATGTTTTATTATCGTTCATTAGCAAGAGTGTTAAGAGTTAAGTCAATAAAAAATGATGTTGGTGTTATTTGGTCATCGCAATTCGTTAATGTTTTAAAGTGTTGTTTAATGAATTGTTGATGTAAAGCTCCTTCAATAATAGTACTAGCTAATGTTAAAGGATGTTTGTATGAAGGTGTATATTGGCTAATAATGCTAGCTAACCGTCTAACTACTTCTTTGTATAATCTAAAAAAGCCTTCTTTGTTTTCTGAATCTACTTTTTTTGTAGAATAAGATTTAGAATTTTCATCTATTACAATTCGGTTTAATAAAATCTCATTAATGTGAGAGAAATTACTATCCTGTTTAGTAGTTTTAGTAACTACTTCAATGGCTTTACTTAGCTTATCTTTTGAATCTTGAATACTATAAGTTTCAATAACTAATTGATATTGTATCCAGCCCCAGTACCATGAAGTTAGGTAGATTAATAGCTTGTGCTTACTTTCAAAATATCTATAAATAGAACTTTCGTTTGAACCTATTTTTTGACCTAGTTTTTTAAAGTTAAATTTTTCAAAACCAATTTCTTCAATAAGTACAATACTATGCTCAATAATTCTTTTTCCTAAATCGGATGTCTCAGGGTCTTTAATATAAATTCCACAAGGAATTTCAATTTTAAGATTTGAAAGTAGATTTTTCATAAATAATTATTATATCTGCAAATTTAATAGTATTACTATTAACTTAGTGAGTTAAAATGTTAAATCTTTATTAATGCTAGGTTTTTTAAGGGTTACAAAAACTCACAAAACTTATTTTTTATAACAATTTACTACAGTGTTTTAAAAAGTTTTAGTCAAAAAATAGTTTAGCTAAAACTTTTATTTATATGAAAACTTATACGTCAACAACAGATGTTTTTGGTCACCCAAGAGGACTATTGTACTTATTTTTTGCAGAATTATGGGAGCGTTTTTCCTTTTATGGTATGAGAGCTTTGTTGGTGCTTTACATGACAAAACATTTACTTTTTTCAGATGAAATGTCTTTCGGAATTTATGCAGCTTATATGTCTTTAGTGTATGTAACTCCTATGATTGGAGGAGTACTTGCTGATAAAATTTTAGGCTTTAGAAAGGCTATTATATTAGGAGGTGTTTTAATGGCTTTAGGTCACTTTTTTTTAACTTTTGAACATCCAGTGTTTTTCTATAGTTCATTATCGCTAATAATAGTAGGAAATGGTTTTTTTAAACCGAATATATCTTCTTTTGTAGGTAAGTTGTATAAGAAAGAAGATACAAGACGAGATGCAGGGTTTACAATATTTTATATGGGGGTTAATATAGGTGGAGCAGTAGCTCCATTATTATGTGCATGGTTAGCAGAATCATATGGTTGGCATTATGGATTTGTTTTAGCTGGTATAGGGATGTTAATAGGTTTATTGGTTTTTAATAATGGGCTTAAAAGAGAAGTCTTTGAAGATCACGGTTTAATTCCTAACGAAGCATTGTATAATAGAAAAAGCTTAGGGATAAAGTCAGGTAATTTAGTAACAATTGGAGCTTTTTTGTCAGTACCTATTTTTGCATTAATAGTACGTTTTCATCAATTTGAGCATTATTTGGTTTGGGTAGTTTCGCTTTTTTTAATTGTTTACTTAAGCTATATTCTAAAACAGGTTACTTTGTCAGAGCGTAAACAGTTATTAGTGGCAGTATATTTTACAGTTTTGTATACATTATTTTCGGCCATTTTTGAACAAGCAGGGAGTTCGTTGACATTATTTGTTGATAGAAATGTTAATTTAGTTTTAATGAATGCAGCTCAAACGAACAGTATAAATTCAGGTTTTATAATACTGTTGGCAATACCATTTTCAATGCTTTGGATCTTTTTAAACAAGATAAAAAGAAACCCTAACTCGGTAGTTAAATTTGGTTTAGGATTGTTCTTTTTAGGTTTAGGATTTGTTGTATTTGGTTTATCAGCTCAACAGGTAGATGAGTTTGCTAAAACGCCAATGTTTTATTTGGTGTTAGGGACTTTTGTATATACAGTAGGAGAGTTGTTTTTGTCGCCAATAGGTTTATCAAAAATGACAGAATTATCACCGTTAAAATATGTAGCTTTTATAATGGGAGTTTGGTTCTCTGCTAATTTTTACGGACATTTTTTTGCTGGAAAAATAGCTAAACTAACAGCTGTTTCTAATGGTGAGCTAGGAGTGTTTTCAAAAGGTGTCTTTGGAGAGGTTACAGAGTCTGTAACTGGTTTGTCGAGTGATGTTATAATGCAAAAAACAGAAGTGTTTAAACAGTTGTATACTTATGTGTCAGTGTATGCAAATTTTGGAATTATAGCTTCGTTAATAGGGGTATTAGTTATAATCTTTTCTTTGCCTATAAAACGAATGATGAAAGGTGTTCATTAAATAAAATATTAATCAAAAAGAAAAGCCTAAGATTTATTCTTAGGCTTTTGTATATATGTAATAAGTTTTATTTAAAAGTAGAAGTGATATTGATAGCAACTTCGTCCCAAGTTTTTGAAACACCATCTTCACCTTTGTGTAAATCTTTACAAGCTTCGTTTAAAGAAGCTAAAGCCTTTTCGGCTTTCCAATCGGTAATCTTCATTACTCCGCTTAGACTAAAGCTTTTTCCATTAATTGAATACTTAAAAGGAAGCTTTTTGGTAACTCCATTCATAGTTAAATCAGAATATCCAATAGAATCGTTTTCTAGAATTAATTTTCCAGAAAGTAATTCAGTTTTATCCATTACAGCAAAAAAGAATTTTTTGATTTTAAAATCTCTACTAGAATCTTTAGTGAAAATACTGCTAACAGGAATAGAGAATTCAGCATTATTAATAGCTTCTTTTGCTGTGTTTCCTTCTCCGTTTGAAGTAATAGTTACTTTTTTAAACTGACCGTTAACAGGAGTTTTACCAGTAGTTTTATATGCTGTCCAGTTGATAAGGTTGTCTGCATCTTGTAAAACAAAAGCAGCCTTTTTTTCTACTTTAACTTCTGGTTTAGCAGGGGCTTCTTTTTTTGCTTCCGATTTACATGATACTAAGCTACCTATAGTAGCACATATTAATAATGAAGAAATAATTTTTTTCATAAGGATTGTTTATTTTATAATTGAGTTGACTAAGTTGATATATTCTCTTTTTGCATCATCTTCACTCATTCCTTTTAATTGCATCCAAGCATTAAACTTAAAAGCATTTCTCAAGTTATCGTCGGTGTTAAAAGAAAATTGGTCTCCTTTAACAGCTTGTTTGTAATATGCATACAATTTAAGCATTATATCAGGAGGGAGTTTTTCTTTAATCCGAGAAGCTTTTTCGTAAGCTTTATTAAACTCTATATCTAGATCGTTAATCATGAAGAATGATAAGGTGTATAATTACATTATGTAATGTACATACAAATATACGAAGGGAGCAAGAAAAAACAAGCTATCTAGCCTATCTAATAGTCCACCGTGTCCTGGCATAATTGTACCACTGTCTTTTACTTTTGCTTGTCTTTTAAATTTCGATTCAACCAAATCGCCTAAAGAACCCAATATAGAAACAATAATTGCGATAACAATCCAATTTATAGTTGAGAAAACATTGGAGAATTTTGCAATTAAAATACCAGCAAGAATAGAAAAAGCCAAGCCTCCAATAAAACCTTCAATTGTTTTTTTAGGAGAAACAGATTCAAATAATTTATGCTTTCCAAAATTTTTACCAACTAAATAGGCGAAACTATCGTTAGTCCATATGATTATAATGATGTAAATAATCATATTAGGAACATAGTTATTATCTATAAAAGGTAGTTTTATTAAAAAATAAAAAGGAAGTATTAGGTATATAATATGTAATCCTAACTTCTGAATAAAACTATTGTATTTAATCGGTTTAGTGCTAATAAGTAAATAAAGTAATCCTGTTAGTCCAACTAAAGAGATTGCAATTAATGGTTCTGTCAACGAAAAAGCTGGTTGCTTTATTGATAAGAATATTATTGCAATTAAAAATACATAAGGGATAATGTTTTTAAGATTTATGATTTTTGAAAATTCATAAATACAAACTGTTGCAAAAATAGCAAGTAATCCTATATATGTTTCTGCTGAAAATAGAATAGCAGAAATAAAAATTATAGCATAAACAAGTGCAGAAATACTTCTTGTTATAAGATTGGACATATTTATATCTTAAAGGTCTTCAAAGAGCAGCAAATATAAGTTTTTTGAGTTACTATTTCCATAACTTAAAAAACTATCATCTTCAATATCTATTTTGTAATTTGTAGTAGAGCTAATATTTGTAGGAATGTTACCACTAAAGTGAGTTTTAATTCCAGTTAAGCCTTCTCCCATATTTTTAACGAGTTGACTTGTAGTAGCATAAACAATAAAGTGCTTAGAGTGAGATGATAATTTGTTGCTTCCTAGTTGGTTAGAGGAGAATAAGATGTCTCCTTTGTTAGCTATTAAATGTTCACAAGAAGTGAAAAAAGGAATAGATTCAGAAGAGTGTTTTTGGATACTAACATCTACATTTTCAACAATTTTTAATAGGTCAAAATCGGTACAAGTAACTTTTTTCCAGTTGTTTTCTTGTAGAATATGTTTTAAGTTATTGGTAACTTCTTTAATAGATGTACAGTATAAAAATTTTCCTCCTTTATTGATAAAGTTGTGTACGAAAGAATCATCTAGAGAAAGATTGACCTCTTGTTCGTTAATCTTTTTTTCTCTAGATGATTCTGTATATGATTTAAATAATTTTTTAAAAAAACTCATTAAATAATAAAACTATTCTTCAGTTAATGTGTCTGTTTTCTCGTTATCTTCTTTTTTTTCAAATGGTCTTTCACCAAATACTTTTACTAAATCAGCTTTAAAGATAACTTCTTTTTCAAGTAATAATTCTGCAAGTAAAGTAAGTTTATCTTTATGTTCTTCTAAAATATCAATAGCTCTTTGATATTGCCCTTCAATTATTTTAGAAATTTCTTCGTCAATTGTTTTGGCTGTATCATCACTATATGGCTTTACAAATGAATCGTTTCCTGATGAATCATAATAAGTGATGTTTCCTACTTTTTCATTTAAACCATAAACGGTAACCATGGCACGAGCTTGTTTTGTGACTTTTTCCAAGTCGCTTAAAGCTCCTGTAGATATTTTATCAAATATTAATTTTTCTGCAGCTCTACCTCCCATAGTAGCACACATTTCATCTAACATTTGTTCTGTTTGAACAATTTTTCTTTCTTCTGGTAAATACCAAGCAGCACCTAATGATTGTCCTCTAGGTACAATAGTTACTTTTACTAATGGAGCTGCGTGTTCAAGCATCCAGCTAACTGTAGCATGACCAGCTTCATGAAAAGCAATAACTTCTTTTTCTTTAGGAGTAATTACTTTGTTTTTCTTTTCTAAACCACCAACAATTCTATCAACAGCATCTAAGAAATCTTGATGTTCAATAGCAGGTTTGTTGTTTCTAGCAGCAATTAAGGCAGCTTCGTTACATAAGTTTGCTATATCCGCACCAGAGAAACCTGGAGTTTGTTGTGCTAAGAATTCTAAATTAGCATTGTCAGCTAATCTTAATGGTTTAATATGTACTTCAAAAATCTCTCTTCGTTCGTGTAAATCTGGTAAATCTACGTATATCTGACGATCAAAACGACCAGCACGCATTAAGGCTTTATCTAATACATCTGCACGGTTAGTAGCTGCTAATACAATAACATTCGTATCAGTACCAAAACCATCCATTTCAGTTAATAACTGGTTTAAAGTGTTTTCACGTTCATCATTACCACCAGTCATACTGTTTTTACCTCTAGCTCTACCAATAGCATCAATCTCATCAATAAATATGATTGAAGGTGATTTTTGTTGTGCTTGTTTAAATAAATCTCTTACACGAGAAGCACCAACACCAACAAACATTTCAACAAAATCAGAACCAGATAAAGAGAAGAAAGGAACTCCAGCTTCTCCAGCTACTGCTTTAGCTAATAATGTTTTTCCTGTACCAGGAGGTCCTACTAATAAAGCACCTTTAGGAATTTTACCTCCTAATTTTGTGTATTTTTCAGGAGTTTTTAAGAAGTCAACAATTTCTTGAACCTCTTCTTTAGCTCCTTCTAAACCAGCAACATTTTTAAAAGTTGTCTTTACCTTTGTGTCTTGATCGAAAAGTTTTGCTTTAGATTTTCCAATATTGAAAATTTGGCCACCACCAGCACCACCGCCAGCTCCACCAGACATTCTTCTCATAAAGAATAACCAGATAGCAATTAGTAGTATAAAAGGTAAAAAACTAATAATGGTGTCAAACATACTTGTTCTTTCGATGTTAGCTTTATCGAAGTCAAGATTGTTTTCTTTTTTAGCCTTGTCGATTTCGTTTTCAAAATTCTGTAAATCACCAAAATTATAACTATATAAAGGTGCTCCTTTTCTGTAAAAAGGAGAATCAGTTAATTTCTTGTGATCCTCTTTTTTCTCAGCTTCAGGCTTTAAGAATATTTGAGCTACGTTATTATTCTCAACAACAATCTTTTCAATATCGTTTGCCTTCAAGATTTTTGTGAACTCATTTTTAGAAATATTTCTAGAGCCTAAATCTCCAGAATTAAAATAGCTTATTCCTAAAAGAATAACTAAGATTGGTATGTACAGCCAAAACGAATTAAAAGTAAATTTTGGCGTATTTTTTTTCTTTTCACTCATAAAATAAGGTGTCTAAATTTGTTAGCAATTAAGCTGGGTTAATTTCAGTGATTTTTGCATCTCCCCAAAGACTTTCAATATCATAGTATTCACGTACTTGTTTTTGAAATATATGTACAACAACATTTACGTAATCCATAAGAACCCATTCAGCATTTCCTTGCCCTTCAACATGCCAAGGTTTATCTTTAAGTTCTTTACTTACTAATTTTTGTATAGAGCCAGAAATGGCGTTAATTTGCGTGTTAGAATTACCAGAACATACTATAAAATAATCGCAAACAGTATTCTCTATTTCTCTTAAATCTAGTAGTTGGATGTCTTCTCCTTTTACCTCATCAATCCCCTTTATAATCACAGCTATTAAATCGTCCGCGCTTGCTTGTTCTTTTGTCATCAAAAAAATTTAAGTTTTAGCAAAGTTATTATTTTTTTGCGAGTAATTTATGTAATATTGATACTTGTTTTACTTGCAAAACTTATATGAAAATAATCAAACTTGATGCCATCGATTCTACCAATTCTTTTTTGAAGGAAATGGCAGAAAATTCTATTGTTGAAGACTTTACTGTTGTAGTAGCAAAAAGTCAAACTTCTGGTAGAGGTCAGATGAATGCTAAATGGGAAGTAATGTCTGGTAAAAACCTGACTTTTAGTGTGTTTTGTAAATTTAGAGACTTACAGATTATTAATCAAAAAAGTTTAAGTTATAGTGTTGCTTTGAGTGTTTTTGAAGTGCTAAATCGTTTAAAATTACCTAAGTTATCTGTAAAATGGCCTAACGACATTATGTCAGGAAATAAAAAAATAGCAGGGGTTTTAATTGAAAATGTTTTAAAAGGGAAACAAATTAGTTCATCAATAATAGGAATTGGAATTAATGTAAATCAGGATAGTTTTCCTATTAATTTACCCAATGCATCATCTTTAAAAAAAATTCTAAATAAAGAGTTTGATTTAGACTTATTATTAAATGAAGTGATTTTAAGTCTTGAAAAAAAAATAGAAATTCTAAAGAGAAAAGAATATTCATTTTTAGAAAAAGAATATTTAAAGGTTTTGTATAAAAAAAATGTTCCGTCTATGTTTAAAGACAAACAGAACATTTTGTTTATGGGTAAAATAATTGGAGTTTCAAGTATTGGAAAACTCCAAATAGAATTAGAAGATGAAACTGTTAAGGAATTTGACCTTAAGGAAGTTTCATTTGCTTAATTTATATTTTTGAAATATTATCTGTTAATGTTTCAATAAATTTAGTTAATGGCTTTTTTACCATCATTGCCATCATAGGATTAAAATCTCCATTGAATTTTAATACAACTTCACATTCGTTTTCAGAAACTTCACTAATATCTGAAGATAAAGTAAATGGTAATTTACTACTAGCAGCTCCTAAAGTAATGTTTGAGTACTCAGTTTTCTCTTTCATCACTAATCTTATTTCTGGCATTCCTTTTAAACCAAAAATAAAACTGTCACCATCAACTTCAAATTTTTGAGTGTTTTCTGGCATTAATTGTTCAAAGTTTTCAAGTTTAGAAAAAAAATCAAAAATATCTTTTGCCGATTTTTTTACTGTTACTTTATTTCCTTCAATATTCATGTGTTTATTTTTTTATGATTCTTGTTTCCATTCACTAGGACCAACTCTCCAATCTTCTAAAAGTCTTAATTCTTCGCTGGTAATATATTTACTATCTAACGCTTGCTCTAGTAAATATTCATAATTACTTAAAGTAGTAAGTTCAACATTTGCAGCTTCGAAGTTTTCAGTAGCTACAGCAAAACCGTAAGAAAAGATAGCAATCATTCCTTTAACGTTTGCATGAGCTTCTTTTAAAGCTTTAACAGCATTTAAACTACTTTTACCAGTGCTAATTAAATCTTCAATTACAACAACATTTTGACCACTTTCTAAATGTCCTTCAATTTGATTTTTTCTACCGTGTTTTTTTGGTTCAGGGCGAACATAAATAAAAGGAACACCTAATTCCTGAGCCACTAATATACCAATAGCAATAGCTCCAGTAGCTACTCCTGCAATTACATCAGGTTTACCATGTTTTTCCTCAACTAGCTTTGCTATTTTTTCTTTTAAGAAATTTCTAACTGGTGGGTAAGATAAAGTAACTCTATTGTCACAGTAAATTGGTGATTTCCAGCCTGAAGCCCAAGTAAAAGGCTCGTTAGGGCTTAATTTTATTGCTTTTATCTGCAAAAGAAGTTCAGCTGTTTTTTTTGCCGTATCTTTGTTAAAATCCATAACGCAAATGTATAAAGTTTTTGTTAATGATAAGCCAATAATTTTTACAACTTCAATAAAAAATGAAGAAAATTATCCTGCTTTTATATACAAAAACACAACTTTAGATGAAGTTATTTATAAGTTGAAGTTGGGTAAGTTACAAGGTGTTTATTTATTTTCAACAAACTTGCCTAAAGATTGGGAAGACTTTAGAATGAAGTTTAAAGTGATGATTGCTGCAGGTGGTTTGGTTTTAAACGATAATGAAGAAGTCTTATTTATTTATAGGGGGAATAAATGGGATTTACCTAAAGGACGTATTGAGAAAGGCGAAGGCATAGAAGAAACTGCAATTAGAGAGGTTGAAGAAGAATGTGGGGTTTCAAACTTAGAAATTATAAGGAAGTTAACAAATACCTATCACTTATTCCTTCAAAAAGGAGAGCATCGATTAAAAGAAACACACTGGTATTTGATGCATTCCACACATCAAGGGGTATTGACACCTCAAATAGAAGAAGGGATAACCAAAGTTGTTTTTAAAAATTCAGAAGAAACAATTGTTGCACTACAAAATACTTATTGTAATATTAAATTGGTATACAGTCACTATAAAGAAATGATTGATTAGTGACACTATGTCATTTATTGTACATGTTTTTAAAACTTTTTCTGCCAAAACAAAAGCAAAAAGTTATTGGCATACACTTTGACTATAACTACTCGTAAAATTGAATTAAAATTTAAAAAAGATAAATAACAATTATGAGTAAAATTATAGGTATAGATTTAGGTACTACCAACTCATGTGTTTCTGTAATGGAAGGAAATGAGCCAGTAGTAATTCCTAACGCTGAAGGAAGAAGAACTACGCCATCTATTGTGGCTTTTGTTGAAGGAGGAGAAAGAAAAGTAGGAGATCCAGCAAAGAGACAAGCTGTTACGAATCCAACAAAAACTGTTTATTCTATCAAGCGTTTTATGGGGAATAAATTTTCTGAGTCTGAAAAAGAAGCAGGAAGAGTTCCTTATAAAGTTGTAAAAGGAGATAATGATACACCACGTGTAGATATCGATGGTCGTTTATATACACCACAAGAAATTTCTGCAATGGTATTACAGAAAATGAAAAAAACTGCTGAAGACTACTTAGGTCAGGATGTAGCAGAAGCTGTAATTACTGTTCCAGCATATTTTAATGATGCACAAAGACAAGCTACTAAAGAAGCTGGTGAGATCGCAGGATTAAAAGTTCGCCGTATCATAAACGAGCCAACTGCAGCAGCATTAGCTTATGGATTAGATAAAGCAAACGATGATAAGAAAATTGTAGTATTTGATTTTGGTGGAGGTACACATGATGTTTCTATCTTAGAATTAGGAGATGGAGTATTTGAAGTATTAGCTACTGATGGAGATACTCACTTAGGAGGAGATGATGTTGATGAGAAAATAATCAACTGGTTAGCTGATGAGTTCATGGCAGAAGAAAATATGGACTTACGTAAAGACCCAATGGCTTTACAACGTTTAAAAGAAGCTGCAGAAAAAGCTAAGATTGAATTATCTAGTACAACTTCTACTGAAATAAACTTACCATATATTACTGCTACTGCTTCTGGACCAAAACACTTAGTTAGAACAATGACTAGAGCTAAGTTTGAAGCTTTAATTGATGATTTAGTAAAGAGAACTATTGAGCCATGTCAAGCAGCGTTAAGAAATGCTGATTTAAGTACTTCTGATATTGATGAAGTAATTTTAGTAGGAGGTTCAACTCGTATTCCTGCAATTCAAGAAGCAGTTGAGAAGTTCTTTGGAAAAGCACCTAGTAAAGGAGTTAATCCAGACGAGGTTGTTTCTTTAGGAGCAGCAATTCAAGGTGGAGTTTTAACTGGTGATGTAAAAGATGTATTATTATTAGATGTTACACCTTTATCATTAGGAATTGAAACTATGGGGAATGTATTTACTAAGTTAATCGAAGCAAATACTACTATTCCAACTAAGAAATCTCAAGTATTCTCTACAGCAGTAGATAACCAACCATCGGTAGATATTCACGTATTACAAGGTGAAAGAGCGATGGCAGCAGATAACAAAACAATTGGTCGTTTCCAATTAACAGATATTCCACCAGCTCAAAGAGGAGTTCCTCAAATTGAAGTAACTTTCGATATTGATGCAAACGGAATCATTAATGTGTCTGCAGCAGATAAAGCAACAGGGAAGTCTCAAGATATTCGTATTGAAGCTTCTTCTGGATTATCTGATGAAGAAATCGAGAAAATGAAAGCAGAAGCTGAAGCAAATGCAGATGCAGATGCAAAAGCTAAAGAAACAGCTGAGAAAATTAATGGAGCAGATTCTATGATTTTCCAAACTGAGAAGCAATTAAAAGAATTTGGAGATAAATTATCAGATGATAAAAAAGGTCCAATTGAAGCTGCTTTAACAGAATTAAAAGCTGCTCACGAATCTAAAGACCTTGCACAAATTGATGCTGCAATGGAAAAGATTAATGAAGCTTGGAAAGTTGCCTCTGAAGAAATGTATGCTGCACAGCAACAAGCTGGAGGAAATGCAGGAGCTCAGCAAGGTCAACCTGAAGGAAATAATGCTCAGGGAGATAATGTTGAAGACGTAGATTTCGAAGAAGTGAAGTAAGATTTAACTTACATACATATTATTTAAAAGAGATTGTTCTATTTAGAACAGTCTCTTTTTGTTTTTAAGGAAGTTTAAAACTTCCATTCGGAAACAATATGTTGTCGTTCGGAAAGAATATCGTTTATTCTGTAGAAAAAAATATTGATTAGCGATTTGTTTAAATACAATTGTAATCCCCTTAAAACAATTATGTTAATTAGAAATTAAAATATTTTATTTTTAAGTTTAAACTATTACTTAAAAATGTAGCTTTGAATTATGGTAAAAAAAAATACGCTATTTCTTTATTTAATCTTGTTGTTTTCTAGTGGGGTATTGTTCTCACAACATCCCGTTTTTGAGCATTTAACGGAAAAAGACGGATTGCCAGATATTGAATTTTATGATGTCTTAGAAGATGAAAAAGGTTATATCTGGTTGGCAGCTGATAAAGGGCTTTTTAGGTATGATGGAAAAGAGTTTAAAAACTATTCACATCCTAAAAAAAGAGCATTGTCTGTTTTTGGTTTAAAATTAGATAGTCAAGGAAGGGTTTGGTGTAATAATATTACGGGGCAATTTTTTTATGTAGAAAATGATGAGCTAAAGCTTTTTATTGATATAGAAGAGCAAGCTAATGGTCAATTAGCAGAGTTCCGATTTTTTAAAGAGTATTTAATTATTTCTAATTTCTGGTACGTTTTAAATGTAAACTTAAAAACTAAAGAGACTGCATTGATAAATAATAACAACTCTATAGCTTCTGTTTTTAAGAAGAGAGATACTTTATTTTACTTGAGTGATACCAAAATGAACTATTCAACAGATGGAAAAACATTTAAGAGAATTCAAAGTTTAAAAAATACGATTAAATATTCTGGTGTAAACTGGAGGAGCTTTAAGTTTCAAAATAAACAGTTTCATTATAGTTATGATTTTAATGGAGATGTAGTTAAAAATCAAAAAGGAATGTTGGTTGTAGAGGAGAATAATGAATTGATTAAAGTAAAACTACCAGAAGATTTAAAAAAGCATTTTACAATTAGGATTTTTATTAGAAATGATGAATTGTGGTTTTGTACAGAAAAAGGAGTTTATGTATGTGAATATGAAAATAGAGAGATAAAACATGTAAAAACTTATTTTAAGGATAAACAAATAACTCAAGTAATTAAAGATTCTAATAACAATTATTGGTGTTCTACTTTGAGAGATGGGATATTCATAATACCTAATATTTATTTAAATAAATATAAAAGTAAAGATGTAAATCAGAATATAAGCGCGATGAGTAAGGTTGGAAAAGACAAAGTATTGTTTGGATCAACTAATGGGTACTTAACGCTTTTAAATGTGGTAACGGGTGAGAAAAGGGATGTAGATGTAGGGTCTAAAGAAAAAGTATTTTCAATTATTGGATTGGATAAGGATAAAGCTTTAATAAGTTTTGCATCAAATTCAGCAATATTAAATGTGAATACGTTAAAGTATCAGAAGCTTAAATCGTATGGGAATGCTAAAGATTTTTCATTGTATAAAGATGGGAAAATAATATTTGCAGCATTTGCATATGCTTCTATTAATCATGTAAAGGATAATGAAGAACGAGTTAGAATAGGGGTGAAAAGATCTTATTCAGCACACTATAGTAAACGAAGTAAGAAAATATATGTAGGATACGTAAATGGTGTAAAAGTGTATGATGAAAAATTAAATCCTACTCCAGTTTTATATAAAAATAAACCAATTTTTGCACTCGATATAGAGGAAACAGCTGATGGAACTATATGGATGTCTACTTTTAAAGATGGATTGATAGGGGTTAAAAATGGAAAGGCATATGTAAATTATACAAAAGAAAATGGATTGATATCTAATTTGACAAGTGTAATTAAAGCAAATGAAAATTCACTTTGGATTTCTACCAATAGAGGAATTCAGGTATTAGATGTGAAGAGTGGAACGTTTAAAAATTTAACAAAGAGAGACGGGGTTAACTCTTATAATATATCAGATATAGTTGTGTTTGATAAATCTGTGTTTTTTAGTTCGAATAAAGGGGTGTTTGAAGTAGATAAAGACAAGGTTTTTAAAGAGATGGAGGTGCAAGATTTTTACTTTTCAGATGTTTTGGTAAATGACGAACATCTTAAAATAAAAGATACCTACAGCTTAAAACATAATGAAAATAAAATACAATTTAAATTTCATGCAAATGGTTTTTTGACTGAGGAAAGTTTGCAGTATAAATATCGCTTAATAAAAAATAAGAAGAATGATAAATGGGATGTTTTATATAAAGGAGTAGATCAGATTACATTTAATGATTTGTCAGCAGGAAAGTATAGGTTTGAATTAAAAACGGTTGATTTCAACGGTGATAAAGAAAGTAATATTAAAAAGATTGATATTGAGATCCAGTTACCATTTTATAAAGAATGGTGGTTTATATTAAGTATAATTACATCTTTGTTTTTAGTAATTTGGTATAGATTTAATGCTCGATTAAAAGCATTAAAAAGAAAGCAAGAGGCAATACTAGAAAGAGAAAGAATACAGAAACAATTAGTGTCATCTAAGTTAGAGAGTTTGCAATCTCAAATGAACCCTCATTTTACCTTCAATGCTTTAAATTCAATTCAAAACTTAGTTTTAAGGGGAGATAAATATAAAGCCTATGATTATTTAACAAAATTCTCTCTACTAATAAGAGAAAACTTAAATATGAGTAAGAAGAGTTTTGTTCATTTTGATGAGGAATTACAATTATTAAAAAAATACTTGGAATTAGAAAAGTTACGTTTTAGAGAAGAGTTTTCATATGAAATAATAGGAAATGAAAATGTAGGTGATATAAAAATACCAACTATGATTATTCAACCTTATATAGAAAACGCATTGAAACATGGACTTTTGCATAAAAAAGGAAATGATAAGAAGGTGCTTATAGAATTTAAGCAAGAAGATGCTTTAATATGTATAATAACAGATAATGGTATAGGGATAAAAGCAGCTAAAGAGCTGAAAATTCAAAATAAAGTTACTAGAGAATCATTTTCAACCAAGGCAATAGATGACAAATTGGCTTTCTTAAAAGAATACTACAAGATAGATATCGGTGTGTGTTTTGAAGATGTAGAAGAGGGTACTAGGGTTGTGGTGAGACTTCCCTATACAATCGGATTATAATTTTATTAGGAAGTTAATTTTTGAGTTTAGGAAGAAGTTTTTAATAAAAACAAACTAAAAAAATAAATTTAACTAAGCCTTAAAAAGGCGGGGGACAAAAACAAAATGAAATCTTTTATACATAAAATATTTGATATAGGTATATTACCATCTAATGATGCAAAAGAAAATAAAAAGGTAAAATTGTTAAATATCTTTTGTTTTACATGGTCAATATTGATAGTGGTTATAACTATTTTCGATATTATTTTTGAAAGAGAGTTAGAGGGAAGTTTGATAATGCATGGAATTTCTTATGTCCTCATATTTATTATTTTTCTTTTTCAGTATAAGCACTTTTACATATTGGCAAGAGTACTTTTTATATGTTCTATAATAGGAATTACTTTTGTTTTTGCAAATTATACCACGCCATTAAGTTTAATAGAAAACTTTTATTTCATTTATCCATTGATAGGTTTGATTTTAATAGAAAAAAAATGGATTAATATAAGTATTCTTGTGCTTTGCTTCATATTGTATTTTGTTCCAAATTTAATTTACAAGCATTATCCCGATAATACAATTTTACCAGTATTAGTATTTTCTGTATTTGTTGCAGCTTACGTAATTTTAAATTATTCAGATAATTTAAATAAAAAGCACGAAAAAGAATTATTGTTAAGTAAAGAGAAATTAGAGCAAGCTTATTTAGAGTTGGAAGAACGAAAGAGAAGTGAATTGGCAAGTCTTCAATTGAAAGCACTCAAATCTCAAATGAATCCACATTTTTTATTCAATACTATTAATTCAATACAGAGCTTAATATTAGCAGGAAATAAAGAGGAAGCTTATAAGTATTTAACAAAATTCTCTTTGTTAATGAGAGAGAGTATAAAAACAAGTGAAAAAAGTTTTGTAGATTTTAGTGTAGAATTATCAATGTTAAAAAAGTATTTAGAGTTAGAGAAGTTACGTTTTAAACAAGATTTTGAATACGAAATAAGAGGAGAGAAAAATATAGAAGAAATAAAAATACCATCAGCTGTAATACAGCCATTTGTGGAAAATGCAATTCGTTATGGTTTGCTTCATAAAATCGAAGGAGAGAAGAAAATAGAAATCGAGTTTTATCAAGAAGAAGTATTTATATGTTCGGTGATTGATAATGGAATTGGAATTGAGGCATCTAAGCAAATAAATACGTTAAACAGAAAGCTAGAATCGAAAGATTCTTCAATAAAAGCTATTGAAAATAGATTAAAGTTGCTTAAAGAGTTTTATAAAACAGATATAGGAGTTGTTTATGAAAAAGTAGAAAAAGGAACAAAAGTAGTTGTAAAAATACCTTATGTAAATTAAGATGGCAAAGATACAAGCGGTAATAGTTGATGATGAGTTAAATGCAAGAGAGAATTTAAAATATTTATTAAATGCTTTTTGCAAAGAGATTGAAGTGGTTTCGGAAGCTTCTAATGTAGATGAGGCGGTTGAAGAAATTAAAAAAACAAAACCACAATTGGTTTTTTTAGATATAGAAATGCCAAGAAAAAATGGATTTCAACTTTTAGAAGAGTTTGAAAGTGTCGATTTTCAAATTGTTTTTATTACAGCTTATGATATGTATGCAATCAAAGCATTTGAGGTTGCGGCAATAGATTATTTGTTAAAACCAATTGATATAGAAAGATTAAAAGAGGCGGTAAAAAAGGTAATAAAGAACCTAGGAAGTTCCAATTCTAATCTAGAGGTTTTAAAGAGTAATAAAAAAGAACTTCAAAGGATAGCTATTCCTTATAAAACAGACTATGCTATTGTAAATCTAAGTGATATCTTATGTATAGAGGCAGATAGAATGTACTCTATAATTTACACGAATAGCGATAAAAAGTATGTGGTGGCCAAAAAGCTAAGTTATTATCAAAAATTATTATGTACAGATAATGATTTTGCTCGAGTGCATAGATCGTGGATTATCAATGTTAATCAAATAGAAACATATTCTAAAAAAGAGAAAGAAGTAAAGCTAAAAACAGATTTAAAAATACCAATTAGCAAGAGTTATAAAGAACATTTTGAAGAGCTTTTCTGTTCTTAGTAGTTGTAAAAATATAATAAGAAACCATCTATAATAAAATAGGTGGTTTTTCTTTTGGAAGTTAAAAAAGGTGGTTGGGAAATGATAAAGAGAAAGTAAGTTAAATATCACGTTAATTTATATACATGTAAATTGTTAATATGAATAGATAAAATTGTTTTTATGTTGAATAAAAAAACTTTAAGAATAACAGGGATCCCAAAAGGAGAAACAAAAGTGTTTGTTTTTGATTCTTTAGGAAAAGAAATTATAAAGGCGAGAACTAAATTTAAAGGAAAAGGATTTAATACAATTAAATTACCAGTTTTAGAAAGAGGAGAGTATATAGTTCGATTGAAAACTGAGGATGGTGCATTTATTAAAAGAAGTATAGTTCTAGAATAAGGTTTAAAAAAAAGAGAATTTAAGTTTGATAAAACTTTTTACCTTAAGAGTAAAGTGGTTTTTATGTTGTAAGGTCTTCACAATTAGTTATGTGGAGACCTTTTTTTGTTTGTGAGTATTTCTTTTCGGAAAAGAAAATTATTCGTTCGGAAGTAATTTATGACTAAATATTGAAAACTGAATTTTATTTGTCTTAAAAATAATCTAAGACAAAAATGGGGTTTAAAATGAGGAAAAATATTTCAATAATATTTATGCTTTTGGCAGTTCTATGTCAGTCGCAAGAAAATCAAAATAAAATATTAGAAGCATTTCAGTCAGGTAAGTATACTGTTTTTAAAGTTGAAAAAGTTTCGTACAAAAAATACAAAATGGTCAAAGTAAAAAAGCAATGGCCAATAACATTTACAAAAGAAGGAAACAATGTTTCAAATGTTTTAGTAAAGAGGGCTGGGATTTTGGATGAGAATTTCAAACCAGATGTACCAGGACATCCGGCGTATTTTAGTTTTTCTACCTACCGATTAACGTTTGTAAATGGAATCGGGGTGTATTATAGTTGGAATGGGAAAGAAGAAGCAACTACAAAGTATGTATTTACAAAAGGAGGTAGCCTTTCGAAAAAATATAATGAACTAAATAAATTAGTAGAAGAATATTCGAAATCTGTATTTAAAAACCAAACTACAGCTAGAGCTGAAGTAAAAGAACAAAAAGCTGCATTAGTAGAAGTAGAAAGAAAGAAAAACTCATTAGAAGCAAAGGAGGTTAAAAGTATAGAAATTAAGTTGGTAAACACACCAAAAAAAGTAGCACATTTTTCAGAAGCTATAAAGTATGGGGTAATTGCAATACTTAAAGATGGAAGTAAATTATCAACAAAAAATTTAGGTGGGAAAATTCCTTGGAGTGATTTCAAATTAACACACAAAGGATGTAGCAATACTATTGATGAAGTAAGGGTAGATGAAGATGCAAAATCATTAAAGAATGATAGAGTAACATTGGAAATAACTTCTAAATATCATCCGCAACTAAAAGCAAAAAAACATATAAATACAACTAATAATGTTTCTATTCAGGTTAATCAACAGGGATTTTGGGGGCACGAACGTCATAAATATGTAACTGTTTTTCAAGGTAAAGATGGGCAGCATGCAGGAAGAGGTGATAATCTTACCATAAAAGTAAAAACAGTAAATCATAAACAAACTGGGGTTAAACTGAATAAAATAGACATTTACAATACTACCAAAAATAAGCACGTAGCTAGATATAAGCTGACTACAGACACAAAGTTAATTATCAATAACCAAGGGGGAAGAGGAATGAATGGAGATGAAGGTCGTAAAAGTTCACCAAACGGAGGAAATGGTGGTTATGGAGGAGCAGGAGGAAATATCTTATTAATAAAAGATCCATCTGTAACAAAACTAAATATCGAGCTTAATAACCAAGGGGGAGACGGTGGAAATGGAGGAGCTCCTAAGTATTCACATTCAAGCAGAGGAAGGAATGGTAAAAGAGGGGATAATGGAAGAATAACAAAACAAGTAAAATCAATAAAACTAAATTTTTAACTAAACTAAAAATTAAATTAAAATGAGAAAACAAGTAATACTAACATGCGCGTTGAGTGCTATGATGTTTCTAGGAGGGGTAAATGAAACAAATGCACAATTTAAAGGCTTAATAAAAAAGGTAACCTCTAAAAAGAAATCTAAAAGAGGATCGAAATCATCAGGAGCCTCATCTGGAACATTTGGATATTTAAATAGTGTAAATGATGAGCTTGGAATGAGTGGGGAATATCATGGTTTAAAAGATAAAAAAGCTTTCGGATTTAAATTTGTTAAAGAAGATCAAGGAAAGGTTGTGAACCAGTTGCATTATTGGGAGAAAAAACAAGAGAATCCACAGTTAAAAATGAACTTTAAAGAAAGTTATTTTAGAAAAAAACAAGTAAAAATGTTTTTTGTGTGGATGTCATCATCAGCAAAATCATATATAGAGGTTTTTGAAGTTGCTCCAGGGGTAATTGCACAAACACAACAAACTGATAGAAGTATAAATAGCTACGATGAATCAGTACCATTAGATTCAAAAAGAACGGTAATTGAGGTAATGGCAAAGAATAAAGCAGATTTAGATACTTGGGATATTGAAACTGCACAAGCAAAAGTAGATATGATTATAAGTGATTTAAATTCACTTAAAATGGCTAAGACGAAAAAGAAATTAATGCGTTTTGATTCATATAAAAATTATCATGGGAAAGTTGCTTTTGCTAAAGGAACTAACTATTTAAGAAGTTCAAGATCGAATCAGCCAGTAGAAAAAGTAGCTAATTTTATAACGAAACAAGAGTTAGGTTCAACAGTGGCATTTAAGCCTTATTTTGATCAGCCTTTATCAGTTTCTCATCCAGGTTCTTGGTTTAATATTACCTATGAAATGGCAGGTAAAAAAACAGGAAGAGAAGAATTGAGAAAAACTAGTACAAAGTTTGCTAAAAATATTCCACAGTTAGATAAGTATAAAAACGATTTCTATTTCTTTTATCCAAAAGTAACAGTAAATCGCTCAAATAATGTTGCTGATTATGCATTCTTAGAGTTGTTAAGGCAAACTCAAGATGATTTAAAAGAAGGGCAAACTTATGATTTAAAAGTTACTGTTTGGGCATATAAAGATGGACAAAATATAGATCCAGTGGCAACGGGAACTATTCAGTTAGAGTATACAGCAAATACAGAAAAACTATTACTGGATCCAGTTAAGGGGTGGATTACAGTTTTAGAGGATTATTTAGATGAATAAAATCCTATTTTTTGATTATTTTAAACCGAATTGTTTATTGCAATTCGGTTTTCTTAATTCTGAATTAACGAATGTATAAGAAAATAATTATAGCAGTATTCTCCTTAATGGTTTTCAGTATAACTGCGCAGAATAAAAAAACAGAACCAAATTATTCATTTATCAAACTGGTAATAACAAATAGTTCCAATGAAGTGTTGCTAGTGAAGTGGAGAAATGATTGGGAAATACAAGGGAGAAAATTTGCTGGAGATTTTGCTATGAAAGAGTTTGTGAAAAGTATGGCAAAAAGTATTGGGGTAGTGGTGAAGGATATCAGGTTAAGAGGTTTGTTTACTTTTCATTTTGAAGGGTATCATAAACCAACATTGATGCACTATTACCAAGCAAATTATGTTTCAGGAACTATAAAGCCTCCACCATCTTGTAGCGATGTGGCTTGGGTACCTATAGATCAATCTTTAGAAAAAATGACCTATAAAGATATGAAGGCAATTATGAAAAGAATATTTAAAGATAAAAGTGTTTGGGGAGGAGCTCTAGTAATAAGGGAAAAAAGCAAGGATAATCCTAGAGATTTTAAATTAAGAACTAACTTTTATAGATTTTGATTAAGTTGTTTGTTTTAAAAGTCATTGATATTACATCAATGACTTTTTTTATTTTTGCAGAAAAAATAATTTATATGAAAAAAATAAGTATTTTCTTACTAGCTCTTTTGTTAGTAAATTGTAGTGGTAATAATGAAGATTTATCTCCATCTGGTGGTGATAAATTATATGTTTTTCAAAAGAATACTGATGTAAAAACTCCTGAGAATTATACTAATTTATATGAAGCTGATGTAAATACAGGAGAACTAGTTAGAAAGATTGGAGGTTATGAAAAACTCCAGGGGAGAATAGATTATGATTTATCGTATTTAAAAAATAAGCAAGAATTTTTAACAAGACAAAGTGTATATCAAAGTGGTAGAGGAGAAGAGTTGGTAAAAATGGGGCAAAACACTAAAAAAAGAACTACTATTAGTTTAAATAATAGTGTAGAGGATTTAACATCTTTAGATGATAGATTATTTGGTTTTGTTTTAAACTCAGATTCGGCAGATTTAGTTGAAGTTGATATTAATGGAAATGTATTGTCTATTATTGAACGTTTTAATGATTTGCCTAATGGTCCAAATGGAAATGAAAAAGGGTTGGAAGGATTAACTTTTAGTCGAGATAAAAAACTTTTAATTGTACATAAAAGAGAGACCTTTTATTTAGGGGATCCTAATAAAATGTTTGTATATAATATAGTAACAAAAGAGAAAAAAACGATTACGATAGGAGATTATGATTCTGTCATATGTGGAAATAATGGAAGGATGTTTGGATTAAAAACTATCTACGATACAATTAAAAAAGTTTATTATAGTAAGCTAATAGAGTTTGATATTAATACAGGTAAGGAGTTGAAAGATGTGTATACTTTTGATGAAAGCTTAGGTAATTCTGATTCAAAAGAATTGATTTTTTTATTACAATCAAATCAAGTTGTTCTTAAGCGTTTTGGGTTAGGTTGTGGTATGGTTAATGTAGATTCAGGAGAAATGAAATCGATAACAATTAACTATGACTATAGAGATATAACAGGTTTAAATGCTATGAGAATTATAAGTTATTAAAACTATACTAAAAGTAATAATAAAGTCGTCTTAATTGTAAGACGGCTTTTTTTATTTTTACAAAATGAAGTTTTATCAAAAAGAAATCCAATTACCAGAATTTAGAAGAGGATATCATATTATTACTGATATTTTAGAAAGTGCTATTCCAGAAATACAAACTATTATGAGAGGGCAATTTCAAGCTTTTATAAAGCATACTTCTGCAAGTTTAACAATTAACGAAAATGCAGATCCTACTGTTAGAGAAGATTTCGAGTCGCATATTAATAAAATGATTCCGGAAAATATGCCTTATTATAAACACGATTATGAGGGAGCAGATGATATGCCTGCGCATATTAAGAGTTCTATGCTAGGTTGTCAGGTACAAATACCAATAACTAACGGAAGATTAAACCTAGGAACTTGGCAAGGAATTTATTTAGGTGAACATCGTAATTATGGAGGTAGGAGAAAAATTGTAATTACTGTTTTTGGGAATTAATATTAGAAGAAAAAAATTCAAAAAAGAAACCACTGTTTATTTGTAAACAGTGGTTTCTTTTTATTAATCTCCTCCACAAGAGGAACAACTAGAGCAGCTTGAGCATGATGAACAACTTGAGCATGAGCTAGAATCAGTGTCGAACCAGCTAGAGTCTGAATCGCTTCCCCATGAGCTTGAATCAAACCAACTAGTAGATTCTGTAACCTCAGGTTCATTAATACTTAAAGGATCTTCATCAAAAGTGCTAGAGTTTAAGGTTTCGCTATTAGATTCGCTATCAAAAATATCATTTGAAGTTTCTACTTCTTTAGCATACCCTAAATCTTCACCTTTGTCATTTTCATAATAAGAATTTTGGATGGTAATATTGTTATTATGATGCATAATGTCAGACCAAATTAAACTATAAAAAAGAAAGTCGTCAAAGCCGTGATATCCACCATATATTCCTCCTCCTTGAGTATTAGGTTGAATATCTTTTTTATTATTTATTTTTTGTTTTGGTAAAATAAATTTGTTCTTAGTATAGGTCTGTATATCATCAGTTTCAATTTGTTTTTTTAAGGATAGTTTTATTCTGTTTAAAAAATAGTCAAACCATTTATTTTTATCGTTTTTAAACTTGTCAAAACTTTCTTGATTACTAACAGTTTTGCTTATTTTATTATTGATGTCTCCTGAGCTAAATTCTTTAAATAATCCAGAAACTTTTATGACAATTGGATAAACACCTATTTTATGATCTCTATTGATTTCGGTTTCTATTAAATATTTGAAATCATTGTCTTCGTGTTCCAAAACAAGTTTTAATTGTTTGAAATGAATAGACATAGCGTCGTTTACTTCAATTTCATACTTGTCTAGAGCGTATTTTAAATCATTTTCTTTTCCGTCTTGATCATGATAAAAATTGATGTCATCATGAGCAATTTTAATAATATTAGTAATATTTAAACTTCTAAAAGTAGCGTTTAGTTGCTGTAAAATAGCAACAGCCGTAAAAGTTTCACGTTCTTCTTTGTCGGAAACAATACCTAAAGTTAAGTGATGAAAAAACTTTTTAAAAGCTTTAGTTGGTTTTACTTTTTTAATCTCTGTAAGTTGAGATGGGTCAATGGTAATAATACCTTCTAAATACATAAGTTGGGTTTTAATTGTGGCAAGCTCCGCAATTGCTAGCTTCCCATTCTTTTATAGCATACGAACCCCAAATGGATTCTGGTGGTTTGTTATAGTGTTTTATATAAAGTTCTATTGTTTTTTGAAATGTTTTTGGTTCGCTATTTTCACTAGGAGTGTGGTGTATAAACCTTGAATAGTGAGTTAAACAAAATTCATTATAGTATCGGGTAAATAAAATAAATTCATGCCAAGCTAAATCAACTAATACAGATGGACTTAGTTTTTCATCAGTAATATGAATTAGGTTTAGAAACTTTACCATTTCTATTAATAGTTCATCACTATCAACTTGGTTTTTGAAACTTATTTCAGCTATTTTTTTCTTTAATAAAGGAATGTTTGATAAAATATCGTTTAATTGAAGCTTCATAAACTAGTTTAAATAGAGTTTGTTTTCTCCGTTAGCAATATAAACCAAGACATCATTCTCTTTAAGTATTAGATTGTTTTCTGGGTTTTTAATCAGCTGTTCATCTCTACTTAGAGCAACTAAAGTAATTCCTGATTTTTCTTTTAAATCAATATAAGTATCTAAAAAACGTGTGTTTGTATAGTTGTGATTTGCTGTTAGTTTAGTTTCGCAAATATCTAAATTACTCTTGTCGTTTGAGGTAGATATTAAATCTTCGGTAAGTAATGCAACATTAGGTTCGAATATATAGCTTGCTATAAACTTAGAAACTATTTCTTTTTTAGGAATAATAAATTGTACTCCTAAATAGTTAAAAGACGATTTTAATTCTATGTTTTCTATAGCAACAACACAATTCACTTTTTCAAATCGCTTTTTTAAGCTAATGGTATAAACTAAGGAATCTGTGTCGTTTTCAAAACTAATGTAAACTCTTCTTGAATTTGTAATGTTTATTTTTTCTAAAGCCTTAAAATCGTTTAAATCAGCTAATAAAACAAAACAGTTTTTATCTGAGTAAATTTGTTTAATTGTTTTTAAGTCTGATTCTTGATTGACAACTATGGCTAAATCTTCTCCAGCATTTATTATTTGTTCGGCAACTTGTTTTGAAAAAGTATTCCAGCCAATAATTATACAGTGGTTGTTCATATCTGTTCCAAAGTATCCCATTTCTCTTTTTTTTAAGTATTCTGATATTTTTAAGCTTAATTCTGTAACGATGTATCCTAGCATACCAAGGCTTCCCAATACGAAAAGTATTCCAATTAATCTTCCCCAAAAAGTAATAGGGTAGAAGTCACCATAACCAACAGTTGTTAGGGTTACTAAAGAATACCAATAAGCATCGGCAAGGTTATGAATGTTAGTGTTTTCAAAGTTTGATTCAAAATAATACAAACCATATACTAGTAGGTTGTATATGGCTGCAATTATAACGAAGAGTATTAGTTTTTGTTTAGTACTCATGCGTTCATTAAAACTTTAAAAGTGTTTAATTTTTCCTGATTACAACTACTTAGTTCAATGTAAGTTTTTTTGCTTTCAGGAAATGTATGAATCGCTAAATGGCTTTCTCCGAGTAACCAAAAGCAAGTATACCCTTGTTGTTCAAAATAATGTTCGTTAAAAGCTAAAATGGTAAACTCACTTTGTTGTAGCAATTTTTCAAATTTGGTTTTTAAAATCTCAGGACTGGTTTCTATAATCCACTCCTGAAGATTGTATATTTTGGCTTGTATATGTTTGTAGCTAGTGTTCATTTTTTTATTAGTATAAATCCCAATTTCCTTTTAAATAATATTGATACAATACCGGATTTTGAATCTTATTCACTTCAATTTTTTTAGCATCGATATTAAAGAAATCTTTTTTTCCAAAAGAAGTTAATAATAACATTGCTTCGTTGTTAATCCATTTAGTAGTAATGGAATCAAACTGAAAGCTTTGTAATTGTTTTTTAAATGTTTCTTTTGAAATATTCTTGTTTTTAGTTCCTATAATCCAACCCCATTCTCCCATAGATATTATTTGATTGTGCATTGGAATTGTTGTAAATCCAGCTGATTGCATTGTTAAATCTATACACTGAAATGCCTTTGTAGCAAAATATGGGCTTCCAGATTGTGTTATAAGTAATCCGTTAGGTCTTAGTTTACGTCTGCATAAAGTGTAAAATTCATGAGAGTATAGTCTGCCTAGTTCAACACTTCTTGGGTCTGGTAAATCAATAATGATAACATCGTAAAAAGATTTAGTATCTTGTTCTAGGTGAACATAGGCATCTTTATTATAGATAGTTAGTTTATTACTATTCATTGATCCTTCGTTGATGTCTATAAGGATTGGGTTGTTTTTGCCTAAATCGGTCATGTTAGGGTCTAAATCTACCATGTCAATTTTATCAACAGAAGGGTACTTTAATAGTTCTCTTACTGCGCAACCATCTCCACCGCCAAGAATTAATATTTTTTGTGGATTTGGATGTGCTTGCATAATAGGATGTACTAAAGGTTCATGGTACATTTCTTCATCAATAGAGCAAAACTGTAAGTTTCCATTTAGGTATAACCAATGCTCATCCTTCCATTCGGTTAAAACAATTTTCTGGTATTTACTTTGATTTGCATAAACAACTTTGTCTTTGTATTTCTTTTGCTCTCCCCAAGTAATAACATCGTTTGTAAAACTCATTCCGGCAATAAGAATAGTCAAAACAATACCAATACTTCCTAGCATAGGTTTGAATTGTTTTTTTACCATTTTTCCTTTAAAGCGATAGAAAACAATACAAGCAACAAAAAAGTTGATGAATCCTAGGATAAATGGAGTGTAAGTAAGTCCTAAAATAGGTAAGCCGATGAAAGCAAAAAATACACCGCCTAATAAACTTCCATAATAATCTTTTTCAAGAATTGATGAGATGTTGGTTTTTAAATCTTCGTACTCTTTATTTATTCTTACTACCAAAGGAATTTCTAGACCAATAAGTAAGCCTACAAGCATACTTAAAAGATAAATTACTAAATCGTAATAAGAGGAAACTGCAGCTAGTGTATATACTAATACCGAAGAGAAAGCTACGATTAAAGATAATGCTAGCTCTAGTAGTAAAAAATTTCTCACTAGGTTTTTGGTGAAATACTGGCTAAGTCTACTACCCAGCCCCATGCAAAATAGCATTAATGAAACAATCATAGTCCATTGAAAAACTGAGTTTCCAATGAAATAGGTAGCAAGTGTAGATAAAACGTACTCTGCAACAATTCCAGCAAAACCAGTAGCAAAAATTGCCGATTTAAGTACGAATGAATTACTTTTTAAATACTCCATGTAATTAATATTGCTGAGCCAACATAAGCAAATGCTTCTAGTAAACCAGCTCCAATATTTGGTTTTTCTTGGTTAATTATTTCGTCTGTTAGTGTTCTTCCTGGAAGTAAAATTTTGTCAGTTAAAAAGCGCATTATTGGTAATAAGATAATTCCTAAAACGGTTTGTAAACTAACATCAATTAAAGTAGTGGTCCAATCAATAAAAGGATCTAATAAGGCGTTCATAATTACAATTCCTATAGCTAAGATTGCACCTCCAAAGCTTATTCCAACAGCAACATTGTCTTTTTCAATATGATGATGTACATCAAAACGAATCCATAAAGTGAAGATTTTTGAAGCAATAATTAACATAATATTTCCAATAACCCAGTAACTAATAAAGGTGAGTATTCCTTCTTGAAAACTTTCAGATTCTCCAATAAGAGCTCCATGTAATATTAAAGCGTTTGCAATGTAGATACAAGCTTCTATAACTCCTGTACCTTCGTTTTTGTCTTCAACAATTTCCTTTTTAATATCAAATTTTGGTAAAATTAGCTTGTTGCTAATTAGAATTGAAATATGCAGTAAAACAATACCAATAAGGCTATAGGTACCAATGTGAAATAAGTCTGTATAAAAATCAACGCTTTCTCCAATAATTGCACCTCCTAGAATTATAACTAATCCTACAAAATAACCTGTATAGGATAGAATAAAAGCAAAATTGTCTTTTTCAACAAGTTCATGTGCAATATTGATTTTCTTATTTATTAAGCTATAAATTAACTTTCCCAAATAAAAGATGATAAAAGCAGAAAGTACATAGCCTAAAGAGTGTCCTAGGCTAATAATGTCTATATATTCGGTTAGGTTTTCCATTTGTATTTTAATCTTTTTAAGTTAGTTGTTATTTACCAAAGCCTCCGCTTCTTGAACGAGAAGATGATCTGCTGTATCTAGAGCTACTTCTGCTCCTTTTGCTTCTTTTGCTATAACTTTTACTTGAAGTATAACCTCTAGAACGCATATTGGAAGCGCTTCTGCTAACTTTTGAATTTACCTTGCTTTTAAATGTTTGGGGCTTTTTAGCCCAAGAAGTATTCTTATTTCCTGTAGAATTTGTTCCGTACTTGCTAGAGCTACCATAGTATGATTTTCTATTACGATAGTTTCTATTATAGTCGTCCCAGTCTCTTCTAGGGTAGCCATAACCATATCCATATCTTGGTCCGAAGAATAAATCAGAAAATAATCGATAACGTCCATAAAAAGCCCAGAAAGAACTTCCATCGCTATGGGTTCTCCATTCTCCATATTTAGGATTTCCTACATAATTGTTTACTCCAGCTGGAGCTGAGTTTTTATCTAATTTTCCATTTTTCTTACTTAGAATAGTCATTCCTAAATCGTTTTGATGCTCTTCAAAAGTTATAGGAGAAACTTCCTTCCAGTCAGTGTCTATAATTTTAATATCGGTAGGTTCTGCTAAGCTATCTTTTAATTGTTCAATAGATAGGTTTGGTTGTTTTTCTTCAATTAAAATTCGATACTTATGAAAATATTTATCGGTATTTTCTTTGTAATCCATATCAGCTAAGATGACACTGTAATTATTTTTATCAATGTATTTAGTGATGATATTATCGATAGGTGATTTTACAAATTTTGGTTTTCTTTCAGTGCTGCAAGAACTTATTAAAAAACTAATAGTTAATAAAAATAAATAGTTGATAAGTCGCATAGTTTATTCGTTGTATGATGGTAAAATATTACTAATTTCAAATGGTTTAAGTATTTTTCCAATACTTACTTCAAAGTCATTTTCATCCCATTGTTCAATGGTTAAACATTTTTCTTCGTCTTCATCTAAGTAGTAAAAAGAAATAAGTTCTTCCCAGTTTTCGTTTTCTACATTTCTATAGTATCCTGGAGATTCTTCGTCCAAGTAATAAGTAATATTTTGATGTGTAATTTTTTTTGGAGGTTTTCCATTAGTGTCAATATATTCGGTAACAGTTTCTCCTAATTTTCTGTATTTTAATTCTTCTGAAAGAGAAATGATAAGTTCATCATCTTCTTCTATATGAAGAAATCGTTTCTTTCCTTTAGATTCAATTACAAATTCTCTTGAGAAATGATTGTTTCCCCAATCGTATTCAGACATTTTAGTAACTGTCCAAGTTTCTAAGTCGTAATCTAATAGGTAACCGTTTTCTAAGTCGGTTACTTTGATGTTAATTGGATCGTAATGTTTTTCTTCTTCGTTTTTATTGCTTTTGAATAAATCAAAAAATCCCATAGTAGTAGGTTGTAGTTAATTTTTATTTTCTAATCCTTTCTGTAAAACAGATTTTATTCCTTCCAAATTCTCAGTAAATGCCATCATTTGACTTAGAATTTGTGTCATCTCATTTTTGTTTCCTAAACCATTTAGTTTGTTGTTTTTAAGAAAAATCTTCTTAATATCTTCCCAACGTTCTTTTTCTTCATTTGTTAGAGCACTAATTAGTTCTTTGTACTTTAAAAGATTGGCTTCAGCTGCTGAGGTTAGGGTTTGTGATTCACTTTCGTAATGAGATAATAACAAACGACCTAATTCATCTTGATTCATGATAGGAACAATTTTAGCAACTAATTTGTTCATATCACGATAAGAACCTTGCAATTTAAATGAAGGCTCGGTTCTGTAGCTGTCTTCCATTGCTGCTGATTGAATATAGGTTTGATTCACTTTTAAAATAGTATCTCTAATTGTAATCACTTTTTCAAGAACCGCAATGTAATCTTGTACTTCTTGTTTGGTGTGATTTCCTTTTAAGTTAACCTCCTGTGTGTTGTTTTCCACTTTATCAATTAATGTATAAACATCATCAAAATACTTACTGCTTAGTTGATGTAAAACAGGGTTAGAGGTTAAAGAATTTTCTATTAAACTTAATTTAAATAAATGTGCTGTATCGCCTATAATATCTCCTAAATTGTATATGTCAGCTCTGTTAGCAAGCATGTCTGGTATCTGGAATCTGTCACCGCTTTCGGTATATGGATTTCCTGCCATAATAACACAAAACTTTTTTCCTCTTAAATCGTAGGTTTTAGATTTTCCGTTATAAATACCTTCTATTTTTCTTGTTCCGTCAGAAAGAGAAATAAACTTTTGTAAAAACTCTGGATTACAGTGTTGGATGTCATCTAGGTATAACATTACATTGTCTCCCATTTCAAAAGCTAAGTTTAATTTTTTTAACTCTTCTCTTGATGCTGAGTTGTTGGCAGACATTGGGTCTACAGAGGTTACTTCATGACCAATTGCAGGGCCATTAATTTTCATAAATACCAATCCTAATCGGTTCGATATGTATTCCATCAAGGTGGTTTTACCATATCCAGGAGGAGAAATTAATAATAGCATTCCCATTCTATCGGTACGCTTATTATCTCCAATAGTTCCTAATTGTTTGGCAAGGTTATCACCAATTAAAGGGAAGTAAACTTGATCTATCAATTTGTTTCTAACAAAAGAAGATAGTACTCTTGGTTTGAATTCTTCTAATTTTAATTCTTCTTTTAACTCTTCAGTTACTTGATGTTTTGCTTCTCTATATTGTATAAAGTTAGGTACTTCATTTTGATTAAATTGAGTAAGCTCTTCAATGAAATTATGGTAGTCAAACTCAATAGTGTTTTCGTTAATTGTAGTATGATTACCTTTTAATCCTTGCAATGTTTGTTTTGGATGAACATTGATAGGGTTTAAAGCTGATAGGTTTTCAAACAATAGTAAAACAACAACTTCATTTATATAGTTTGTTTCGGTAGGGGCTTTTTCGTTAATGAAAGAGCTTACCCATTGTTTGGCTAATTGAATCTTATCAGTATACTCTTCGAGCTTTTCAACACCTGCTTTAAATTTATGAAGAGCATTTTGCCTGTCTAAAGTTTTAATAAATGTTTCTTTTAAAACTAACGCTTCTGGACTTGTATGAAAAGTATTATTACTCTTTAATTCATTGAATAAATACCTAGCAATGGTTTTAGATTGCTCATTTGAAAAAAGCTGTGTTTTTTCTGAAAAACTATTTAAATAATCAGTTAAGTCATCAATAATAAAATCGTAAGCAGTGCTATTTGGAAACACGGCTAAAACTTCACCAGAAGCCTTAATTGAAGTATTGTAGTTTGTTTTTTGTTCTTCGGTTAATGAGTTCCAGAAATATTGAGCAAAGGCTCTTACGTCTGGAGTAAAAGTTAGTAATCCAAGTTCGTGATGTTTGTGTACTAATGTGTGTAATATTTTTGCAGCATCAACATCATGAACACCTTTTATGTAGCCTTCAGCATAAGAGTTGCTACTTTCTTTTCTAATCAAATTCAGTAGCTCTTCTTCGGTAAGGTTGATTAATTCTTCTTCTTTAAACTTATTAAATAATTTAAAAGCTAGGAATGAAGATCTATAAACAGTATTGTTTTCTGAAACTAATTCTTGGTCCCAATATTTTTTTGAATTAAGTAAGATTTCATTTGAAACTTCCTCGTAAAAATCAGTTCCAGTTAAGTGGTAGTACAACTCTTCGTTTTTGTAAACAATAGTAAGATCGAGTAATTGTTTGTTTACCCCAAATTTGTGCTTTCCTAATTTGATTACATTTTCACCGTCTTCGTACAGTTCTTGCTTGTCTTTTAGCTTTCTAAGTGCATCTTCTTTTGTAACTTTTAATTGCGTTTCTATAGCTTCTGCTTTACCGATATCGTCCAATTCTTTTAGTTGACTAATAATGTCTCTAACTTTATTAATCATTAAATCAGCGGCAAAATATCCATTGATATCTTCAGTTGAATTGAAAGTAAGTGCTTTTTTGCTTACACCTTTTAAAATTCTTTCTGAAGCTGTTTGTAGCGCTACAGTTTTCTTGTTTCTTTTTTCAATTAAGCTGTTCTTTCTGTTATCGAAAGCAGCATGAACTTCTTCTCTTTTTTCAATAATCAGAGTAATAAACTCTTCAAAATCGGCAAATTTCCCTTCTAACTCTTCAAGTTGAATAGCTGTTTTGGTTAAGAATTCATCACATTTTTCAGGTGTATTAGCAATGTCTATGTAATTGATAATACTTTGGTCAATTAGCTTTAACTGCGCATTAAAATCGGCCTTAGCTTCTTTGCTTCCTAAGCTTTTGATGCTATTTTTAATTCCAGACTTTAATTGATTTAATGTGGCAAATATCAATGAGATGTTATCAATAATCTTAGTAGATTGTGAAGTATCTTCGATTTCTAAATTTGAAACAATATCAATTAGCATTTCTAAATCGGAAGTAATCTGATTAACTTCTTTTTCTAGAGCTTTGGCGTCTATTACCTTTTTAATATTTGGTAAAGCTTCTTCTTTTTCTGAAACTCTCTTATGGTAAGGTTCTAATGCTTTATCGTTTAAAAGAAACTGAACACAACGTTTAGAAATAAGATTGTTTTGTTCGGCAACTTGCTCTTCTATTTCTTTTAAGAGATTGGCATTTATATATCGAATATCATGTAAACTGATTACTTCTCCTCGTAAGGTTCGTAATTGATTCAACAGAACAACGAAGTCGTCAATAGATTTAAAAGAAGTACTTTTTATTTTGCTGAATAACTCATCAGATTTCTGATTGATGTTTTTGGTTTCCTTTTCAGCTTGTTTTTTTAGTTGAACTACCTTCTCAAACTCTTCAATAGCAGCATTTGCAGCTTCATTTATTTGAGCAATAGGAATGTTTAATTGTGAGGTTTCTTTTTCAGGTAACCAGTAATAAGTGTCGTTTATATCTTTTGATATTTTGGCAATATCGTTGTATAAACCTGTATAATTATCTTCTTTATTTAATAGGTTGATTAATTCATGACATTCTGCCATGGCACGAACAATATCTTTGTTTCCTATTTTATATAATAAAGTGTTTTCATGTTGTGAAGGCATGAAATCTCCTTTCAAATACGGAGTTTGCCAAATTTGAACTACATGATGTTTAGTTTGTTCGTTTTCTGTTTTAAAATAACAAAGTTCTCCATTTTGTAATACTGTAAAACCATTACAAATTATGGGTGTTTTAACTTCCTGTTCTATGATGTTGTACGACATTAAAATGTACAAACCACGGATGGTTGCATAAAATACATATAAGAAGTCTTCTCCGTTAGGAGATACTATTTTTTCTTGGAATTTTACTTCCTTAGCATCGTTTTCAAAAAGTTTGTATTCCCCAGTTTGTAGGTAATACCCGTTGGGAAATATAATACCATGGTCATCTGGTAGTTGAACAGCAGTGTCTTTAATACTGTCTATTTTTTGAACTTCCTGAAGTTTATGGTTGTAAACAAAATAACGAGATGGTTCTTGAAATGGTTTTACTTCTAGGGTAATTAGATTTCCCAAATTACCATATCTGAATTGACCATCGTCTAATGTTTGATCTATATGTTCAACAGGTTCAGAAAGAATTCCTCTTCCTTCATCTGTGTTGTCTTCAATTTTAATAGTTAAATCTCCTCCAATGGTTTCTACAAAAACCTTATCTAAAATAGATACATGAGAGTAGGTTCCATATCGGTGCATATCACGAGTTACTTCCTGCCATTTAAACTCGTGTTGTGTAGGGAATTTATATTCGTGTTCACTTCTGTTATCAATATACTGAAGACTATTCTCGTTGATAAGCCATTTAAAAGCTTTAATATCACTTTTGTTTTCGCTTAACTGAAAAACCATGTATAAATAGTTTCCAATTACAGCAAATTTCGAGAAAATAGTATTTCTATAATATTTATAAAGATTGGTAAAGTCATCAATAAAAACAGGATCGTTTAGTAGATCTAAAGACTGAATGTGGAAACGTTGGTCTTTAAATTCATAAATACTAAACACATCCGATAGTTTGATGTCGGTTCTTAATCCGAAGTGAACATTGTATCCGAAAATAGAGATGTTACCCAAAGAAACGATATCTCTGGCAATACAATTGTTTTCGGTGTTAATTCTATCATTAGCAATTAATTTGGTTTCTATAGCTCCAAAAACATGTTTTCTATCCTCATTTAGGGTATGTAATCTTTCTTGTAGATCTTGCTTTTGTTTTTGTAATCTACTTTGAATGATTTCATAGGTGCCGCCATCTAATTGCTGTGCATTGTTTTGGTTTTCCATGTACTTTTAAAAGTGTGGTTTTAAATAAATAGAAACAATAAAATATTAGGTGTATGTGAGACACCTTAATTTTCTTGTTATAAAATAACTAAGAAAACAAAGAGTTTATCGATATGATAAACTCTTTGTAAAAGTTGTTTATGATAACTTTTGGTTAGATAAACCTAATCCTTTTGCTAAATTGAATAGGTTACTAAAAAGGTTTTCATCATCTGAACTAGTTGCTTTTCCTTTTAAGTCCATTAAAAGGTTGGCTACTGTTAAGTTTTTAATGTCTTCAGAAGAAATTCCGTATTTGGTAGCAAAGTCTTTTACTTTGTCTAATAAGTTTCCTTTTACATCATCACTTCCTAAAATAGCATCTTTTACATCTTGAATGTTATCACTGTGCTGTACTAGTCTATCAAATCCTTTAGCTTTTGTGATTTGTCCAATGATTTGATCGAAGAACATAGTTTCACCACCAACAATATCAATATTTGCAGCTTTCAATGCGTCACCAATAACTTGTGCTTGTGCATCTGCAATATCTTTCTGAACATTAATATGAGCTAAGTCTACTTTTAATTCTTTTTCTAAGCGTAACTTGAATTCTTCGTGTTCTTTACCAACACCGTCAAGTTTCTTCATAGCTTCTGCTTTTTCTTCAATTCCAGCAGCTTCAGCTAAAGCAATCTCTTTATCACCAGTTGCTTTTGCTAGTGCTTTTTCTTTGATTACTTCTGCTTCAGCAATACCTTCTTCTTTAAGAGCTTCTGCTTTGGCTAAGGTTCCAGCTGCTTCTGCTTTTGCTTTTTTCTCAATGATTGTAGCTTCTACTAATCCTTGACGCTCGTTAGCATCTGCTTTAGCATGCATTACTTGTGCTTCAGACATACCAATAGTAGCTTCTTCTTTTGCTTTAGCTTCAGCTAATGTTTTTCTTGCTTCTGCTTCTTTTTCACTAGCTTCTTTTTGAGCTTGAGCATGGATGTTAATTTCTTCTGCTTTTTGCTTAGCAGCTTCTTTTTCTGCTTCTGCTAATTTAATTCGCTTAATTAATTGCTCTTGAGCAGACTTCTCAGCTAAAGTAATAGCAACTTGCTTTTCACGATCGGCTCCTTTAAAAGCTTCGATGTCTTTCATGTTTTCTTTTTCTTCTACAACACCTTTTTCTAACATTACTCTATCGCGAATTACATCTTGAATGTTTTTCTTTTCAACCTCTACAACTTTCTCTTTTTCAATTTGAGCAAGTGTAACAATACGCTCACGTTCTGTAGCTTCTAAAGCTCTGTCTTTTTCAACTCTTTCCGTTTCAACAGCTTCTGTACGTATTTTGTTTTTCTCAGCAACAATGATTTGACGTTGCATATTTTCTTCTGCAACTTGTACTTTTTCTTCTGTAGCTATTCTTGCTGTTTCAGATTTTAAACGTTCTTCTTCTGCAACTTTTAATGTTTCTGCTTCTTCACGTGATTTTATATTAGCAATTTCACGTTTTTGTTGTTCTTCTTTTTCGGCTAATTGCTTGTCTAACTCTAAAATAGCTTCTCTAGCTTCTACGTCTTGTTTACGAATAGTTTTTTCTTCGTCACGCTTAATTAAGTTAGATTTTATGTTTTGTGCAGCAGTTAATTCGGTAATTTTCTTAATACCTTCTGCATCTAAAATATTATCAGCTTTTAAGTAATTTACAGGAGTTTGCTCTAAATAGTCAATAGCACAGTCATCTAAAGCATATCCATTTAAATCTGTACCAATAATATCCATAATAGCTTCTCTAAATTCTCTACGAGCTTCGTATAATTCTATAAATTCGAATTGTTTACCTACGGTTTTTAAAGCTTCCGAAAATTTAGCCTCAAATAAATTATCTAAGGTTTCTTTTGCTGATGCTCTTTCACATCCAATTGTTTGTGCAACGTTAATGATGTCGGCAACTGATTTGTTGACTCTGACAAAGAAAGCTACTTTGATGTCAGCTCTCATATTGTCTTTACAAATTAACCCATCGCTTCCAATACGTTCTACCTCAAGCTTCTTTACGGAAATATCCATAATCTCTTGTTTGTGAAGTACAGGGATTACCATACCAGCATTAAAGAAAACTTTGGTTCCTCCAAATCCAGTTCTAACAAGTACTTTTCCTTGAACTATTTTTTTATACATGGATATAATCCAGAATAATAGTCCTAGTATAACAATAGCAATAAATGCTATGATTACCATTGAAGAAGTTTCTAACATAAGTTTAGTGTTTTAATTGATTGTTTCTAGTTTTTTTATGATGTAATATTTGAGATCTTTTGATTCATCAATAACTACTGCTTTTTCTCCAGTTTTTATTGTTTCTCCTGAATTAGATTTTACATAAATCTTTATAGGGTCTCCTTTTACCATAATCTCAAGTTGACCTATTTTATTATCCTTTACTGAAGCAGTAATTTTACCTTCTCTTCCTAAAAAGTCAATAACTTCTTCTCCTTTATGGTTAATCATTCTATAAACCTTTACGAGAGGTTTTGTTAAGAATTTAGCAACAAAAAGGCTTGCAAAAAAGATTGGGATTAGTAAAATAAACCCAATGAAGGTTGGAAAGCTTAAGTAATGATTTAGGTTTATAGATATAAACCACATAACAACGACAACAATCGAAATTAAGAACATGAAAGGCAATTCGTCAAATCCGAAGTATTTTAAAAATTTTATAAAAAAACCTTCTGCTGCGTTATTATCTGGTATGTCTACATCTATTTTGCTATCAACATCAGCATCAATATCCACATCTGAATCTATGTCAAACTCTACATCAAAAAAATCTAAATCAATACCTGTAAGTATCGTTAAAATCCAATACAAAGAAAGTATGATTAATAAGATGCTCAATGTAGCATTAACAGGTGAGAATGCATTGTTTAATAGCTCTTCCATTTTAATTTTTTTTACATTTATTTAGTTCTAAGAATTGTTAGTCTCGTCACTTTTATCCATTCCTAATTGCTTTTTAAGCTTTTCTAAATCGCTCATAGCACTAGCTTCAGTTGTGTCTACAATAGCGTCTAGTTCTTCGTCTATACTCTTAGATTCATTAGCAATATCTCCATAAGCTTCTGCTAATGCTTCTTCTTGTTGTACTTTTTCTTTCATACGCTCTAACATAGAAACTGTACTAGAGCTATCGATTTCAGCCATTTGCTTGTTTAAGTTTTTAGTAGCATTACTAACCTTAACTCTGGCTTTTAAAGTTTTTAACTCATTTTCCCATTTACTGATGTTCGATTTTATTTCAGAAACATTTTTCTCTAATTGAGCAACTGATTTGTTAAATCTTTCAGCTTCTTCTGTAGTTCTGGTAATGTGGTTTGTAGCTTCTTCTTTTTTAATTAAAGCTTCTTTTGCTAAACGATCAGCTTCCGCCATATCTAAATCACCATTTTGAGCTTTTTTCAAAATAAGCATCGCTTTGTTTTGATAGTCTTCAGCTTTAGATGTGTATTGTTCTTTATCGTTATTGGCTCTAATAGCCATCGCTTTAACCTGAGCCAATGCTTCAAGACTTTTGTCTAAGTCTTTTTTCATGTCTCTTATTCCTTGCTCTGTTAGTTTAATAGGATCTTCCATTTTATCAATGGCAGAGTGAGCTTCGGCTTTTCCTATGTTAAATAATCTTCTAAAAATGTTCATAATAATATTTTTTAATATTTTGAATATGTAATAATTTGTTCAGAATATTCGCTTAGTAATAAACTCAAAGAGTTTAAACTAGCTTCTAATTCGTTTAAGTCTAAATTTTCTAACTGTAAAGTGTCTCTAAAAATTACACGCTCATAGCTGTCGTCTAAAACAAAGGCACCATGAACAATGTCTCTGTTCTTTTTTAGTAAACTCTTAAAAATTTCTTCGTTTGGTTGATTAACTTTAAAGATGAATTGTTCAATAATAACTATTGGGTAAGCAACTCCTATAATTAAGTTTTTGATTCCAAAACTTTCTTTTTCAATAACAAAAATCCCCTCAGTTTCGTCTTCCTTTATAATGTTTACATTAAGCTCCTGTAAAAAGTTTTTTGTTTTTAAATAGTGATTGTTCATTAGCAATGAAATTAGTAGTTTATAATTTTGTTTTCTTCTCTTTTTAGCGCTTGTAATATTACAAAAAAGATTTGAAAACAAGTCCGGTCATACATATAGTAAATAGTATCATAGTTGTTAAAATTTGGTTAGTTGTTTCTTTGTTTATTTTGATTTTTAACTAAAAAAAATAGCAAACATCAAAAATATTAGCTAATATTGTTAGTGTAAAGATAGGTAAAATAATTTAATTTGCAAATAAAATTAGCAAAATATGTCGTTTTTTGGAAAAAATATAAAAAAAATAAGAGGGGTTAAAGGATTGAGTCAGCAAGTTTTTGCTGAGATTTTTGATCTAAAGCGCGCTACTTTAGGGGCTTATGAGGAGGGTAGGAGTGAACCTAAGATAGATACGATAATAAAGATTGCTAATCATTTTAGTATTAAGGTGGATGATTTGCTAACTTCTGAATTAACTGTAAATAAGTTGTTGCAGTTTAAGGATGATATTACGTTGCAAGCTGATGATATGGATAAAGAAGTGTTTGCTTCTGTTCCATGTATTACTGAAAAAAAGGTTAGTGATTATATTAAGTATTACAATAAAAAAGCATTTGTGGGTGATTTGCCTGTTTTGAACTTACCTATTAATACAGAGAAAGTATTTAGGGGGTATACTGTCAGGAATTTAGAAATGACAAACCATGATAAAGGTTTGTTTCCTAAAGATGTTGTTGTTGGGGAGTTTGTTCCTAAAAATGTGATAGAGAAGTTAAATAACGGTGTATTGGCTTTGGTGTTGGTAAACGATGAACTTATTTTAAGAAGATTATATGTAACAAATGATGAAATTGTTTTAAGGGCAGATCATAAAAATATAGAAGATAAAACTTATGCATTATCTGATGTAAAAGAGTTATGGCGTATCCGTTATGCTTTTTTTAAAAGATTACCAGAGTTTAATGATGTATTAGAGGAGAAATTATTGTTTTTGGAACAGGAGTTTACAAAACTTAAAAATAGGCTGTAATTGAAAGAGTATTATAAGTATAATTTTTTCAAGCATACCTATTGTGAGTTTGAGAAAAAGGAAATCGATTTTTTTAAAGGAAAGTCTGCACATTATCAAAGTAAATCGGGAAGCTTGTATTATTATACGGAAGATGGTGTATATCGATATTCTAATCATTGGGGTAGAGTAGCTAATTGTAGATGGAAAATAAAAGGAATTGAAAATTATAGAAACCAAAACTATTATGTTGGTTATGCTAATTGGAAGGATTTTTATCCATTAAATGATGTTGATAAGGTTTTTTATTTGGAAGTAGACTTTGAAAATAAGCAAGTAAAAATCCAAAGAATAGGTAGGGAAGTGAATGAAAATATTTTTTTAATGACTTCAGAATTGGTTCATAAACGCTTAAAGCAAATTCAAACTTTATTTAAAGAGTATAAGTGGGCGAAATACTACGATGAGGATATTGATGTATTGCGAAAAGAAATAATATTAAACTTGATGAGTTCAAATAAATCCTTGCAGTTACTTAAGCAAGATTTGAAAAGGGAATATCATTAAAATTCAGTAAATTTGTGTTTAGATTTTAACTTTAATAAATCTAAATGAATATACCACAAACCAGTTTTCCTCGAGTTGTAATTATAGGAGGGGGATTTGCAGGATTGGCTGCTGCTAAAGGATTAGAAGATCAAGAACTTCAGGTAGTTTTAATAGATAAGCATAACTATCATACATTTCAACCATTATTATATCAAGTTGCTACAGGAGGGTTAGAGCCCGATAGTATTGCTTTTCCGCTTCGGAAACGTTTTAATGATGTAGAGAATTTTTACTTTCGTTTGGCGGAAGTAACTAATGTCGATGCAAAATTGAATGTGATAGAAACTTCGATAGGAAGTTTAGAATACGATGAGTTAATTATTGCTACAGGTTCAACTACAAACTTTTTTGGAAATATGAATATTGAAAAATATGCAATGGAAATGAAGTCAGTTCCCCAAGCATTGAATATTCGTAGTTTGGTGTTAGAAAATTTTGAAGAAGCTTTATTGGAAACAGATCTTGAAAAGAGAAGGGCTTTGATGAATTTTGTTATTGTAGGTGGAGGTCCAACTGGTGTCGAATTAGCTGGAGCTTTGGCGGAAATGAAGAAAGGGATTTTGCCTAAAGATTACCCAGACTTAGATATTCGTCAAATGAAGATAAATCTTATTCAAGGCACGAATGAGTTATTAAGCGGAATGAGTAATAAGGCATCACAAAAGTCAGAGGATTTTTTAATTAAGCTAGGAGTTGATGTATGGAAAAATCTTAGAGTGATAGATTATGATGGTGAAACAGTAACGACTAACGGTAGTGATCATTTTAAAGCGGAAACGGTTATTTGGGCAGCTGGTGTAAAAGGTGATGCTATAGATGGTTTAGAACAAGATTGTTTGATAGAGAGAGCGAATCGTTTTAAGGTTGATGAATATAGTAAGGTAGTTGGATATGAAAATGTATATGCTATAGGTGATGTTGCTTGCATGCAAACAAAAGATTATGAACGTGGGCATCCAATGATGGCACAACCAGCAATTCAACAAGGTGAGCTGTTAGGAAAAAATATCTTAGCTAAATTAAAAGGAAAAAAACTAAAACCTTTTAAATATAATGATAAAGGTTCTATGGCGACTATTGGAAGGAATAAAGCTGTAGTCGATTTACCTAAGTGGAAGTTTCAAGGAGTTTTTGCTTGGTTTGTATGGATGTTTGTACACCTGTTCTCTTTAATAGGTTTTAGAAATAAGGTAATTGTTTTTATGAACTGGGTGTATAGTTATATTCGTTTTGATAGGGAAACTCGCTTGATAATTCGTCCGTATAGAAAACAAAATAAATATTCATTTGTAAAAGAAGATGCCTAAAGTATCAAAAAACATCAAGTGTACTAAATGTGGAGTGTTTACTGAAAACTCTGATTTTTGTAAAAATTGTGGAGGATTAATTTCTTTTAAGAAAAAGCAAGAAATAAAACAAGAAGGAGAAAGGCAGAAGCGAATTGATGAAGCTAAATATGAATTAGAGAATCCTAACTTAGCTGAGCGCTTAAAGCAGCATCCATTTTTTCTTTATAAGATAGTGGGTTGGATATTGTATTCAGTGTTTTTGGTAGTAAGTGCTATAGGAGCTATGCTGGCTTGGTTTATAGCAATGGTAGCAGCTGGGTAAGGTGAGAAAAGCACTTCATATATATTTTGTGTTTTCACTGTGTTTAGGAGCAATTGTTTATTTAGCTTCTAAATATGAAGTTGAGTTACCAAGAGTTATTCGGTTTTACCTAAATGATTTTCTTATTATACCAATAGTATTGTCGTTTAGTTTGTATGTACTTAGATGGAGTAGAGGAGATAAGAATTATGAAATTCCTATTTGGGTAATTTTTTACATGTGTGCTATGTATTCAGTCTTATTTGAATTTGTGTTGCCTAAAAGCCACTCTAGATATACAGCAGATGTGATTGATGTAATTCTTTATTTTTTGGGAGGTTTAGTTTTTTATGGACTTCAAAAGAAATCAGTATCCAGAGGCTAAAAGTGAGGGCTGTTTGTAGAGTGAAAGTGTGTGCTATATAGGAATTATAAAATAGATGAAAGGAACTGTGAATTTTTCGAATAAAACAATAACTAGAATAGGTAAGGCAATAGATTATGTGGAGTCTAATCTAGATAAGAAACTAGTATTAGAAAGAGTAGCAAAAGAAGCGCATTTTTCTCCTTTTCATTTTCATAGATTATTTAAAATTGTAACCAACGAGACGTTAAATGATTTTATTGTTAGAAAAAGAATTGAAAAAGCGGCATTTTTTTTATTGAAGCAAAAAGAAAAATCAATAACAGAAGTTTCTGAAAAAGTAGGTTTTACAAGTTTGTCTTCGTTTTCAAGAGCGTTTAAGAGCTTTTACGGAATGAGTCCTGCGGAATTTAAAAAAGAAAGTGCTAATAAATATAGCAAGATATGTAAAACAGAAAGCAAGAATGGGCAAATAGAAACTAGGTTTGAGCAATACATTTGTAATATAAATGAAAATTTAAATTGGTTAAAAATGAATGCAAAAACAGAAGTAAAAGTAGTTCCAGAAATGCAATTGGCTTACTTGAGTCATAAAGGAGGAATGGATTTAATAGGAAGTGTGTACAATCGTTTAATTCAATGGGCGGCTCCTAAAGGTTTAATGAGTCAACCAAATTTAAGGATGGTGACAATTTATCATGATAGCCCTAAAATAACATCTCCAGACCAGGTGAGACAGAGTGCTTGTATGGTTTTAGATCGTAAGGTAACTACAGAAGGAGAGGTGAATTTAAAAACTTTACCGGCAACCAAATGTGTGGTTTCTAGAGTTGAGGTTGTGGGAGAACAATTTCAAAAAGCATGGGAAAGTAGTTTTGTGTGGATGAGCGAGCATGGTTATAGAAAAGGGGATCAAGATCCGTTTGAGATTTATTATAACAATGCAGAAGAGCATCCTCAAAAAAAATGGATTGTAGATTTATGTATACCAGTAGAATAAAAAACAAAGCCTTTCACTAACAATGAAAGGCTTTTTTATTAGAATGATTTTCTGAAATCATCAATCTTAGCTTTAGCGTCAGTGTCTATTTCTTTGCCGTCTTCAGTAAACCATGCGTGAGTATCTCCAATATAGTTCATGCCTAAATAATTTGCACTTTCAATAAAAGGCATGGTGAATCCGTCTTTTAAATCATTGGCTCCAGAATTACTAATCATAGCCATGTTTTTGCCACGTAACTGTCTTCCAAGTTCTTTTTTATAATGAAGAAGGTCAGATAGCCTGTCAAAAAAATGTTTTAAAGTCCCGCTCATAGAGTACCAATAAACAGGGGTAGCAAAAATGATTGTGTCATATTTTTCAATAATGGTTTCCATTAAAGGAATAAAATCATCATTTGCGTTACTAAAATTATATTCAAATGCTCCGATATTCTTGGTTTTTAAGTCTATAATGTCAAAATCACTATTTTTATTTAAGTAGTTGATAACAGTGTTTGTGTTACCATTGCTTTTTGAGCTCCCTTGTATAATTACAGTTTTATTCATTTTTGTTTGTTTTATGTGTGATAAAGCTCACAAATTTTATTAAAAACCAATTAAGAATCTTATTGTTAAAAATGATAATAACCAAGAAAAAATCAATGATTAAAGGGGATATTTTTTGTACTTTTATCGTATAAAAAGCATTATCTATGAATACAGACATGTTTAAGTTTTCAGAAGAGGTTGTGTTAAGCGATTTTGAAACGAAAACAGTAGAGGGGGAAGCGAAAAAAAAACTTAAAAAATTAAGGAAAGAAATAAGTAAATTACAAGATACTATGTATGCTGAAGGTAAGTATAGTATGTTAATTTGCTTACAAGGAATGGATACCGCTGGGAAAGATAGTTTGATTCGTGAAGTATTTAAAGATGTAAATGCCCGTGGAGTTGTAGTGCATAGTTTTAAGGTGCCAACAGAGTTAGAGTTGAAACACGATTTTTTATGGAGACACTATATCGCACTTCCTGCAAAAGGAAAAATAGGAGTTTTTAATAGGACTCATTATGAAAATGTGTTGGTAACAAGAGTGCATCCTGAATATGTTTTTGGAGAAAATATCCCAACAGTTAAAAGTTTAGATGATTTAAATGACGATTTTTATCATTCAAGAATGGATCGAATAAACCAATTTGAAAAGCATATTTCAGAAAACGGAACAATTATCTTGAAGTTCTTTTTAAATGTGTCAAAAGAAGAACAAAAAAATAGGTTATTACGTCGCTTAAATATTCCTGAGAAGAATTGGAAGTTTTCTTCGGGTGATTTGAAAGAACGTAAGCTATGGGATAAATATCAAGCATGCTATGAAGATTTGTTAAAAAGAACATCAACATATTATGCGCCATGGTATGTTGTCCCTGCTGATGATAAACCAACAGCAAGATATATAGTTGCAAAAACAATTAGTGAAGAGTTAAAAAAGTATGGGTTTAAAGAACCTACATTAGCTCAAGAAGATTTAGATAAGATAGACGAGTTTAAAGCTCAATTAAATAATGAATAATTCTCTTAAAATTAGATGAAGTTAAACTTAGCAAAACCAATCGTATTTTTCGATTTAGAAACAACTGGAGTTAATATTGCAAAAGATAGAGTTGTTGAAATATCAATATTAAAAGTGTTTCCAAACGGAAATAAAGAAAGTAAAACATGGTTGGTAAATCCTGAAATAGAAATACCAAAAGAATCATCAGATATTCACGGAATAACAAACGAAAAAGTAGTTACAGAACCTACATTTAAAGAGTTAGCACCAAAAATCAATGAGATGATTGCTGGATGTGATTTGGCAGGGTTTAATTCAAATAGATTTGATATCCCTCTTTTAGCAGAAGAGTTAATGCGTGCTGGAATTGATTTTGATATGAAAAATCGTAAAGCAATAGATGTACAAGTAATTTTTCATAAAAAAGAGCAAAGAACATTAAGCGCAGGATATCAGTTTTACTGTGGTAAAGAATTAGTAGGAGCGCACGGAGCTGAAGCTGATACGAATGCAACCTATGAGATTTTAATGGCGCAGATAGAAAAATATGATGATATAGATAATACAGTAGAGGCTTTAAGTGAATATTCAGCGCATGGAAAACGAGCAGATTTTGCAGGTTTCGTTTTGATGAATGATAAAGATCAAGAAATTTTTTCTTTCGGTAAATATAAAGGACGAACAGTAGAAGAGGTTTTTAAAGAAAATCCTGGATATAATGCATGGATTCAAAATGCAGATTTTCCACTATACACTAAAAAAGTCTTGAGAGAAGTGAAAGAACGTATGTCTTCACCTAAAAAGAAGATGACAGATGAAGAGAAACTACAAGCACTGCAACAAAAATTTAATTTAAGGTAATCTTTAACACTCGTTTAAGATATAAAATCTTGATAGTTTTTTAATTTAGGAATTATAAAAGAAAGGAAAAATGTACACGGAATATAATAATTTACCAAACGATTCACGAGTTTGGATTTACCAAGCAGATAGAGAGTTTACAGTTGAGGAAGTAGAACATATTTGTGCAAAAGCAATACTTTTTATTGAAAATTGGACACGTCATGGAGATGATTTAAAAGGATCATTTACTATAAAATACAATCAGTTTTTAGTGTTAGCTGTAGATGAAGGTTTTAATAATGTATCAGGATGTTCTATAGATTCTTCAGTTCGTTTCGTACAAGAATTGGAAAAAGAAATGAATGTAGATTTAATGAATAAAATGAATGTAACTTTTAAAGTTGGTGAAAACATTAATATAGTAAAGTTACCAGAGTTTCAGCAATTTGCTAAAGAACAAAAAATAACTTCAAATACCATAGTTTTCAATAATATGGTAAATACCAAAGAGGATTTTGAAACGAATTGGGAAGTAACAGCTGATAAAAGTTGGCATAAGAGGTTTTTGGTATAAGAATTGATTTCATGTAGTAAGAGATTTTTAAATATGATGAAGAAAGTACTAGTTTTTTTAGCGTTTGTTTTTGTTCAAGTAGTAAAAGCGCAACAAGTAGATCCGTTATTGGCAAAAGATAAGGAATCGCAAACAATTTGGGTAGATAGTATCATGAAATCAATGTCCATTGATGAGAAAATAGGGCAGTTGTTTATGGTGCAGGCTTATTCTAATAAGGACAAAAAGCATGAAAAGTTTATTGCAGATATGATTAACAAGTATCATGTAGGTAATTTAATATTTATGCAAGGAACACCTGAAAAACAAGTAGTCCTAACTAATAAATATCAAGAAATCTCAAAAGTTCCTTTAATGATAGGTTTTGATGGAGAATGGGGATTGGATATGCGACTTAAAAAAACATATCGTTTTCCTTGGAATATGGCTTTAGGGGCTATAAAAAATCAAGAACTTTTAGAAGAAACTGGTAAGAGAATAGGAGAGCACTGTAAACGAGTGGGGATTCATATGAATTTTGCACCTGTGGTTGATATCAATACAAATCCTAATAATCCAATAATAGGAAACAGGTCGTTTGGAGAGCGTAAAGAAAATGTAACAGAAAAAGCAATTGCATTTACCAAAGGAATGCAAAGTGTTGGGATTTTAGCAAATGCCAAACACTTTCCGGGGCATGGAGATACGGCAACAGATTCTCATCATACTTTACCAACAATCAATTTTAATGAACAAAGAATAGATTCAATAGAGTTATATCCTTATCGTGAAATATTTAAAGAAGGAGTTGCCAGTGTAATGACAGCGCATTTAAGTATTCCAGCTTTTGAACCAAACCCTAAGTTACCAACATCCTTATCAAAAAATGTAGTAACAAATTTATTACAAGATAAACTAGGTTTTCAAGGCTTGGTAATTACAGATGGGTTGAATATGAAAGGAGCGGCTAACTATTCAACTTCGGCTGAAATAGACTTAGCAGCAATTTTAGCGGGGAATGATATTTTATTAATACCGCAGGATGTTCCTGGATCAGTAAAATTATTGAAAGAAGCTTTAGAAAAAGGTGATTTAACAGAAGAAAGATTAGATTTTTCAGTAAGAAAAATATTGAAAGCAAAGTATCTAGTAGGTTTGAATAAATTCGAGCCAATTTCTACAGATAACCTTAACAAAGATTTAAATTCAATATCAGATGAGGTATTGCATAGAAAATTGATAAAGAGTTCAATTACAGTAGCAAAGAATGAAGCTGAGATTTTACCAATAAAGAATTTAAAAGATAAAAAAATAGCCTATGTTTCTTTAGGAGATGCAAAAGGAAAGCATTTTTCTAATATGCTTAAAAACTACACTAAGGTAGATGTGGTTTCAGATAAACATTTGAGTGTTTTAATGCAAAAACTAAGAAAATATAACTTGGTAATTGTAGGTTTTCATAAATCAAATAAGCATCCTTGGAAAAGCTATAAATTTTCTAATAAAGAATTAGTTTGGTTGCAAGAGATAGCGAGAACTAAAAAGGTGATTTTAGATGTGTTTACAAGTCCTTATAGCTTATTAAAACTAAAATCTTTTACTAACATAGAAGGAGTTGTAGTTTCATATCAAAATAGCAAGTTGGCACAAGAACTTTCAGCACAGGCATTATTTGGAGCATTTGATTTGAGCGGTAAATTACCAGTATCAATTAATGAAGAGTTTAAAGAAGGGGAAGGAATTTCGGTAAAAGGATTAAATGTTTTTGAATACACAATTCCAGAAGAAGCAGGAGTGTCTTCAGAAAAACTTTCTATCATAAACAAAAGAATTGATACTATTTTGCAAAAGAAAATGGCTCCAGGGGGTCAGGTTTTAATAGCAAGAAACGGTAAAGTATTTTATAACAAAAGTTTTGGATATCATACGGGGTTAAAGAGAAGAAAAGTAAAGAAAACTGATATTTATGATCTTGCATCATTGACTAAGATTTTAGCTTCGTTGCCAATGATTATGAAGGCAGAAGAAGATAAGAAAATTAGTTTGTACTCAAGTTTAGGAGATGTGTTGCCAAGGTATCACGAGTCAAATAAGGATACTTTATTATTGAAAGAAATACTTTCTCATTACGGAAGATTACAATCGTGGATTCCTTTTTATATGAATACAAAAGATGAAGAAACTGGAAAAAATTCATCTAAATATTATAGAAAGAAAAGATCCAAAAAATACAATATCAAGGTTGCTAAAAATTTATATTTAAGTAAAGCGTATAGAGATACAATTTATAAGCATATTGTTGAGGTAGATCAAAGAGAAAGAGTTGGCTACAAGTACAGCGATTTAGGCTATTATATTTTTAAAGAAATTATAGAGAAAAAATACAAAACACCTCTAAATAAATTGGTTGATGAGGAGTTTTATCAATCATTAGGAGCGAATAGAACAACATATTTGCCGCTTAATAAGTTTAGTAAGTCAGAAATAGTACCTACAGAAAAAGATACTTATTATAGAAATCAATTAGTGCATGGTTATGTTCATGATATGGGAGCAGCAATGTTAGGAGGAGTTGGAGGACATGCAGGTTTGTTTGCAAATGCAAATGATGTAGCTAAAATTATGCAAATGTTCTTGCAAAATGGAGAGTATGGAGGTAAAAAATACCTTGAGCCAGAAACTTTAGAAAAGTTTAATAAAAGGTATTATGCAGACAAAAAAGTACGTAGAGGATTAGGTTTTGATAAGCCTCAAATAAGACCTGAAGAAAAGCCAACTTGTGGATGTGTTTCTGAAAAAAGTTTTGGTCATAGTGGTTTTACAGGAACTTATACTTGGGCCGATCCTGAATCGGGAATAGTTTATGTGTTTTTATCTAACAGAGTGTATCCAACAATGAAAAACTCTGGCTTGGTTAGAAGTAATATGAGAACTAAAATACAAGCAGATATTCAGAATGCAATAATCCATTAAAAATGGAAGCATATAAAACGTTACGAGCTTATATAAAGAAAGAAGGAATTGCTACTCAGAGAAAAGTTTTAAATCGAGAAGAGTTCTTAAAAAGAGCTCATAGCGTTGATACCAATATTTATTTTATAGAAAAGGGAAGTGTTCGAGTTTTCTTTGTTGAAGATTTTGAAGAGCATACTTTTTATTTTGGATATAAAGAATCTATCATAACAGCGTTAGATTCTTTTTTTTCGGGTAAAAATTCTCAATTAGAAATAGAGGCTTTAAAGAAAACAGAAGTAAGTTATTTGTCTAAGGAAGAGTTTTTAAAGTTTATATTTTCTCGCCAAGAGTATCAAGAATTGTGGTATAAGGTTTTGGAGGAGATTATAGTGCATCAAGCAGAGCGAGAAAAAGATTTATTAATTTCATCTCCTGTAAAAAGATATCAAAGAGTTCTAAAAAGAAGACCAGAGTTGTTTCAAGAGATTCCAAATAAATACATAGCATCTTATTTAAGAATGAGCCCAGAAACATTGTCAAGGGTGAAGAAAACGTTGATTTAAATCAATGTATATGTTTGTAAGTTGCCGTTATTTTACAAAAAAATAAATGAGTATGATAATGGACGATTTTAAAGTACAATTATTAACAGAAAAAGAAAGTATTCTTTTTTTTGAATTAATTAATAAGAATAAAAATAGGTTAGAAGACTTTTTTGCTGGAACAGTAAAGTATACACAAACATTGCAAGATACAGAAGAGTATTGTAAAAAAATAGATGTACGAGTAGAAGAGAAAACTTATTATCCGTATTTAATAATAGATAAGAAATTAGGTAAAGCGATTGGTTTTATAGATTTTAAAAATATAGATTGGGATGTTCCTAAAGCCGAACTAGGAGCTTTTATAGATGTGTCCTATGAAGGAAAGGGGGTTATAACTCAGAGTTTTAATTATATACTAGAGAATACAGTAAAAAAGCATCAGTTTAAAAAGTTGTTTTGTAGAATTTCAAAAGAAAATACAAGAAGTATAAATCTAGCCTTACGATGCGGGTTTGAACAAGAAGGAGTACTTAGATGTGATTATAGAACAACCAAGGGAGAATTGGTTGATTTAAACTATTATGGAAGATTGTTTTAAACGCAATCTTAGGTTTTGAAATAGTGGCCAAACTCACTAAACCTTGTTGTTTTTAATGGGTTTTTAGAAAAATGTTCAATGATTTTAGCAATCGCTGGATTTCTTAAGCTTTTTCTTGGGTAAGCCAAACCAACTTCTCTAAAATAACGAGGCCCTTTATATTTTTTTACTTCAAAACCATACCACCCATCAACAAACGATTCAGGTAAAAAAGTAACGCCTAATCCAGCCATTAGCATGGTTAATGTTTCGGTTTTGGTTGAGCAATTGGCAACTGTAACCATTTTGTTTGTTTCGTGGTTTAAAATAGATAAACATTGCTTGTGAGCTTCACAAGGAGGGCAGTGAATAAATGTTTCTTTTTCTAAATCCTTTAAGCTAATAAGGTCTTTGTTTATTAAAGGATTGTCGTTAGGGATACAAAGAACATAGTCTTCTTTCCAAAGAGGTAAAAACAAATCTTCTTCCTGCTTCCATTCCCTTACTAATAAATTAAGTTCATTTTTTCTATCAATTTCATTTACTATCCATTCTACGGAATCACAAATATTAGATGAAGTTCTAAAAAATTGTTGTTTGTGTTCTTGAGGCAAACTCTCTGCGATACCAATTTGTACTTTGTTTTCAAATTTTCTAACCTTAAAACTATGACTCAAATTATCTATTTCACTAACCAAACGTTTAGCAATTGGATATAAATAATGAGCCTCGGTTTTTAATTCAACACCTTTTTTATGACGCTCAAACAAAGTTTTTCCAAGTTCTTCTTCAAGTTGTTTAATTCCATTAGAAATGTTGGGTTGAGAAACAAAACATTGAGAAGCAGCTCGAGTTAGATTCTTTTGTTCGTAAACAGCGATGAAAAATTTAAGTAGTCTAGTATCCATAATAAATAATTATGATAAATATAAAAAAATAGTATTTTGATGACCTTCTCTTTAGTTATAGATTTGCTTCAGATTATAGTCATATTTTATTTCAACTTGCAAGTTAATTATTTACTAATTATTATAAAAAATAATTATGATGAATAGAATTTTTAAGAAAAGAATAATAACCGTATTAATTTTAAGTATGATGTTTAATGTAAAAGCGCAAACAAAAAAAGAGGATGCCATATATAGAGTAAATTATGTAGAAGGGATAAATAAAGTTAGTTTTTTAAGTGAAGGAACTAGAATAGCAGCAAACTTATTTATACCTAAAGATTTTGATATTAATGGAAAATTTTCTGCCATAGTTTGTATAACGCCAGCAAGTGGAATAAAAGAACAAACAGCAGGGATTTATGCTGAGAAATTAGCAAAAGAAGGCTTTGTAACTTTGGCTTTTGACCATAGAACTTATGGTGAAAGTGGAGGATACCCAAGAGCTATGGAAAATGCACCTATGAAAGTAGAGGATATCAAAAATGCTATTTCATTTGTAAGAACAATACCAGGAGTGGATATAGAAAAAGTAGGGGAGTTGGGAATTTGTTCAGGAGCAGGATATAGTATTCAAACAGCAATTTTTGATCAGCGAGTAAAATCAGTAGCAACGGTGAGTGGTTTTGTTGATTTTATTGATTACGGATTAGGAGGAGCTACTCAATACAGCGATGTTTTAAAAGGAGATAAAATAGCTCAGTTTCAGCAACAAATAAAAATGGGGAACGAAGCAAGGCAGAAGTTTTTTGAAACAGGAGAAGTTGTCTTGGTTGATGGAATTCCTGTGAAAAATTCTGGAATGGGAGAGTTTTGGGATAGAGCTGCTGATTATTATAGAAATCCAAAAAGAGGTGGTCAATTTGCTACTTATTCACCTTTAAGAGCAGCAATGTCTTTAGATACCCGTTATTTTTTCAACCCAAGTGAACAAATGGAGTTAATGGCTGATAGACCATTCTTAGCAATAGTAGGAGAAAAAGCTTTGTCAGCTTATTTTAGTGAAGTTGCAGTAAATAGAGCTAAAGGACAAAAAGAATTATTTACAATAAAAGAAGCAACGCATTTTGATTTATATGATCAAGAGGAGTATGTTAATCAAGCTGTGGTAAAATTAAAGAACTATTTTACTGAAACTTTAAGTAATATTTAAAAGAGTAAATTAGTTTTTAAAAAAGAGCTGTTGTTGAAAACAGCTCCTTTTTGCTACAAAAGAATTAAAATTATGAGCGGTTTTTAATTAAATTGACAGTTTCCTTTATTACAAACCAGCAGAAATAACCAATACCAACAGAGAACACAACATCGCCAATAACGCGCAACCATTTAATAGTTTGCACTGTTGGAGTGTATAAAAGTTCAGCATCTCTGGCGTAAGAATATCCTTTTGTTATAGAGGTATATGCTTGGATAATACCTAAAGGAAGTAAACTCAACACCACCATAAGAACTAATCCGATATTAAGTAACCAAAATGCATTTTTAATAAGCTTTTCGTTCCATAAGCGTTTTGAGTATAAGCGTAAACAAGTAATAATAAAGCCCATTCCAAGCATACCATATACTCCAAATAAAGCAGTATGAGCATGCACAGAAGTTGTATTTAATCCTTGTATATAGTACAGAGCAATTGGTGGGTTAATTAAAAATCCAAAAACACCGGCTCCAACCATATTCCAAAAAGCAACAGCTATAAAGAAGAAAATTGGCCATTTGTATCGTTGGATCCATTCGTTTTCTTTTAGTAAATTCCAGTTTTCTCTAATTTCAAAGCCCATTAAAGTAAGAGGAACTACCTCTAAAGCACTAAAAGTAGCACCTAATGCAATAGCTTGTACTGGAGTTCCTGAATAGTATAAATGATGTAGTGTACCAATAATACCTCCAGCCAAAAAGATAGTTGCAGAAGCTATAGAAGTTTTTCCAGCTGTTTTTACTGATATTATTTTCATTCTTGAAAATAGGTAAGCAATCGTAACAGTAGCAAAGACTTCAAAGAAACCTTCAACCCATAAATGTACTAACCACCATCTCCAGTAGTTGATAACAGGTAAGCTGCTATTTTCTCCATACATTAAACCAGAAAAGAAAAACATTCCTATGGCAATAACTGCTACAAGCAAAATGGTTAGTAAATGTTTATCATCATTCTTTTTCTTAATTCCATACACAATATGTCTTCCCACCATGAACATCCATAAAATTAAGCCAACAGCAAGGAATAACTGCCAAAATCTACCCATATCCATATATTCATATCCTTGGTGTCCAAAGAAAAAATTGGTAGATAATTCTAAAAATTGATGTACTCCAAGCCATTCACCAAGCATTGAACCTAAAACAATAATTAAAGCGGCAATAAATAAAAAGTTAATACCAAAAACTTGATACTTCATTTCTTTACCACTAATCATAGGAGCTAAAAATAAACCAGTAGCTAACCAAGTAATGGCAATCCAAAAAACAGCCAGTTGCGTATGCCAAGTTCTAGAAATAGAGTAAGGCAAAAATTTTGATAGTTCGAATCCAAAAAAAGACTGCCCTTCTACAGTATAATGAACGGTAATTATCCCTAAAACTACTTGTAAAGCTATTAGAAGAGAAACAACAAAGAAGTATTTTAAAACTGCTTTTTGTGATTGAAATAAAGGCATATTAACAAGTGGGTCTTTACTAGGGCTTGTTACAGCTTCACCTTTCTCGTGATTTCTTATGTAATAATAAGCAAGAATTCCGATGAATAATAAAAGAAGAATGATAGAAAAACCAGACCAAATTTGAGAGTCAGCGGTAATAGTATTATTAATCAAAGGTTCGTGTGGCCAGTTTGATGTGTACGTGTAGTCTTTATTTGGTCTATTAGTACTTGCTGCCCAAGAAGTCCAAAATAAAAAAGCATTAAGTTGTTCAAGTTTTTCAACGTTTGTTAATGCTCCTTTTTGTATCGCATATTGTTCGTGACCTTCAGAAAAAATAGAGCTGTAGTAAGTAATATTGTTTTTAATAGCAAGTAATCGATCTTGTGAAATACTAATACTTTCAGTTTCTTTATTATAAGTATTTGTTTTTATTTCTTTAACCAATCTAGCTTTTAAAGCACCTTGTTTTTCTACATCTAATTTTTCGAAATCATTATTGTAATCTTTTTTAGCCCAATAGTTTAATAAAAACTCAGCTTCTCTGTGAATCCAATCAGCAGTCCAATCGGGAGCAACGTAACTTCCATGTCCCCAAATAGAGCCTACTTCCATTCCTCCAATAGATTCCCAGACATTTTGACCTATTTGTATATCTGCTTTAGTATAGATTATTGAATTTGTATTTTTTACAACTACTTTTTGAGGGATAGGAGGTTGTTTTTGGTAGATCTCAGTACCTACCCATATAAGAGCAGCAAATGAAGATGCTACTACTAGTATAAAAATTGTCCAAATTTTTTTCATTAGTTCTTGTTGTTTAATTTGTTTTCAAGAGTTATGGCTCTTTTAAAAAGAATATTGTTTTCTAAGTGAATATGTTTGTGTAAGTCTTCTTCAAAGTCTTTTAGTAAGGAAAAAGCGATTTTATATGTATTGCATGCGTCGCTGGGAATTTTGTAGTTATTTGTTAATTCTGAAATTTTTCTAAATCGCTCACCTTCATTATCATGGTCGCTATGCATAGCTTCAATAGGGTTTGATACGGAGCTAAAAGGAGGGGTGTTTAGATGTTCATTGTTCTTATATGAATTTGCTATTTTTTTTATGTAAGGAAAAAGAATTAATTCTTCCTTTTTCATGTGAATAGTTAAGTCATCTAAAGCTTCTTTAAAAAGTAAAGCTACTTCATAAAGTTCAGGATGATTTTTACCATGAACAGAACTAATCTTATTCAGATAGGCTAATATTTCAGGACCTTTTCTTTCTATGTAGGTATGGTGATTTTGATATATATAATCACTCAAGAAATCTAGTTCCCAGTTTTGAAAATTTTCATGATTAGCATTTATACTTTTCTCATTGTCATTTTTAATTTTTGAAATTAATATTGATAAATCAATTTGTTTTTTTTCAGATACTTCTTGTAAACTTCTGTTACCGTTGCAGCAAAAATCAATACCATAAAGCTTGAAAGTTTCTGCTGTTTTGTAGTTTTCAGATACTATATCTGAAACTAGCGTATTAGGATTTATATTCATTGTTATATGTTATTTGTATACCTATTAAAATGAGTGTTGTTATTTTTAGTAGTTCTAATAAGACATAGACTAAGTGGTCGTAATTTTTATCTACTGAAATGCCTTGTATAATTTGTATAGCTCTTGAATCTAAAACTGGTAAGAGGTAAATACTTTGTATTACTAAGATGAAATAGGGAGGTAGTAGTTTTCTTAACAAGTTGAAGTTCTTGCTAATTAATATTGAAATAAGAATTATAAAAGCTAAACTTATTTCTACTGTGTTTAAGGCTTTAAAAACTAAACGTCCAATAGATAGTCCAATTTCAGTAGTTACTCCCTCTGCTTTAAATTTTAACCATGCTTCCATAAAACTTATAGAAGCTATAAAGCCAATCCAAATAAAGATGCAAACAATTTGTATCGTTGTTATTTTTTTTAGGTTAATCATTTTATAGCGGATATTTTTATCCTTTTTTATTTTAAAGAGTTAAACTTTTCTATTATTAATTATGTAACCTTATAAAGGATGTTTTTGTCCTTTATGTTTTTAAAAAAAGGAACAGCCTTTTTTAGTTTATCTTTTTAATTGTAGAATTTTATTTTCACCAGTTTCTGATTTGATTAAATCATATATAGTTGTTGTTTCTAGCATTGTTTTTAAATCTCTTCTAATGTCAATAAATTTATGATGAATAGGGCATGGGTTTTTTGCATTACATTCTCTTAAACCTAAACCACATCCAGTATAAATTTCATTACCATCAATAACTTTTACAATTTCGCTAAGTTTAATAGCTTGAGCTTTACTTTCAGAGATTAAAAAACCACCATAAGGGCCTTTAATAGAGTTTACAATGTTGTTTTTTGTTAGTTTTTGCAAAATCTTAGCTGTGAAAGCTTCTGGCGAATTTGTAGCCTTAGCAATCTCTTTAACACCAGTTTTATTGCCGTTAAAGCTTTGCTTGGCAATATATAATATTGCTCTCATGGCATATTCGCAAGATTTTGAAAACATATAAAATATTTTTACAAAGGTAGTGTAATTTTTATAACGGATACAAATATCTTTTATAAAATATTTTGTAACTCAAAAGAAACTTTAATTTGTAGTTTCAGTTTTGCACATATGGGTTTTAGTGTATAGCAAAACCAATAATAAAGAAAGTACAAAATAAGATAGTGCTATTTCCCAGTTGAAAAATAAATAAACAATCCAACTTTGTAATGCATAAAAAGTAGGAAATAAAATTGTGTTAATACTAAAACGAAAAGTGTCAATAAATTCAATTTCAGTAACTTTTTTGCCTATCTTTTTCCATAGATAATATGGAATTAGACTATTTAAAATCACTAAATAATATAAAGGATTAAAAGTGTTTTTAGAAGATTGTTTTAGAGGTGGTAAATTCCCGTTTTTTATTATTTTATTAATCTCTTTTACTTGAGTAAAATCAACTTGAGCATTATTTAGTTTTTCTAGAATAGATTCATAGTTTTCATCATCTTTAATATGAACTACTAAGTTTTCTAATTGTGAGCTCACTTTTTCTTTTAAAACTTTAGCTGAGGCATTTAGATTGTCTTTTTTATAAAAGTCGTTAGATACAATAGGTTCACCAAAGTTTACAGCTACTTTTGATGGGTATTGAGAAGAATTCTGATAAGTAATACCTACAGGGATAATATAAATTTTTGTGTCTGGGTAATTATTTAGAGTACCAAATATTATTCTGGTAAAGCCTTTACTAAGAGGTCTGACAGTTCTTTTTCTATTATGACTTCCTTCAGGAAAAATAAGTAATGCTTTATTGTTCTTTAAAAGTTGTTGGCATTGATCAAAGATTGCTTCATTTTTAGAAAGCTGTTTTATGCCATCTCTAATACGATAAATAGGCATCATGCCTAATAAATTAAAAAAGTTAGAAACAGATTTACTTGTAAAAACACCAGCTTGTACTAAAAAATGTGTTTTTCTTTTAATATGAGTTGCTATAATTAAAGGATCAATTAAACCGTTTGGGTGATTAGAAGCTAATAAAATAGCACCATCTTTAGGAATGTTTTTATTTCCAGTAACTTTTATTTTATTAGAATAAAAAAGCAAACCAGTTTTGATTAGTACTTTAAAAAAATAGTAAACGAAGTATCTCATTAATTATAGTTTTTTTCTACCCCAATAAGTTGCTAAAGCCATTCCCGAAAAAATATCCCATACACCCCAAAAAGCAGCTAATAGTGCCATACCACCAAGGCCATCGAAGAAGCTAAATACTAGGAGAAGTCCCAATCCACTATTTTGAATACCAGTTTCCATAGAAATTGTTTTCGTGTCTTTATGATTAAGTTTGAATGATTTTGCAGCTACATAACCAATAATAAATGCAAATACATTATGAAAAATTACTAAAAATAATACTAAATGAATATAGTTTTTAAATATATCAGCATTATCATAAAGAGCAATTACAATTAAAAGTAAAAAGAAAACTACAGAAAAAGGACGAAGTATCTTATTAATTTTTGTAGCCATTTCTGAATGAAAATGATTGACTAACATTCCTAAAATTATTGGGATTCCTAATATTAATAATACAAGTTTAAATAATTCAAAAGGATTTAAAGAAACACTTTTTAAAATAGCATTAGTAGGCTCATATAAGCTTCCCCATATTTGTAAGTTTAAAGGGGTCATAATTAAACATAATAAAGTAGCAAAGGCAGTTAGACTAACAGATAAAGCAGTGTTTCCTTTTGCCATTTTACTAAAAAAATTTGAAACATTTCCTCCAGGACAAGCAGCAACAAGCATCATACCAAGAGCAAAACTAGGGTATGGTTTGATTAGGTAAATAGCTATAAAAGTTAGAAATGGAAGTAAAATAAACTGAGATAATAACCCAACTAAAACAATTTTAGGGTTCTTTAATAATCTTTTAAAATCTTCAATTTTAATATCTAAAGCAATACCAAACATGATAATAGCTAATGCGATGTTTAACATCCATAAAGCATCAGTATCAAAATTTATTTTAATACTGTCTATTTGAAAATTATTAGTTTTTAAAGGCATATTCTATAATGTTTGAACCCATTTTTAAAGCTTTTTCGCGTACTTCTTTAGGATTATTATGAACAGATGAATCTTCCCATCCATCACTTAAGTCACTTTCATAATCGTAAAATACAATTAAACGCCCTTTGTAAAAAAGACCAAAGCCTTGAGGTGGTTTTTTATCGTGTTCATGGATTTTAGGTAACCCATTAGGGAAAGAAAATGTTTGGTGATAAATAGGGTGGTTATTAGGTATTTCTTGAAGTTTTAAAGAAGGAAATACTTTTTTAAGCTCTCTTCTAATGTATTTATTTAACCCATAATTATCTGAAATATGTAAAAAACCTCCAGAAATTAGATAGTTTTTAAGGTTTTCAGCATCTTCATTGGAGAAAAAAACATTACCGTGTCCAGTTAAAAATATAATTGGATAATTATTTACTGTTTCATCATCTAAACTTACCGTTTGTATGTTTTTATCAATTAGGGTTTTTGTGTGAAGGTTAGAATATTCAATAAGATTAGGCAATGCAGTTGGATTTGCATACCAGTCGCCACCTCCTTGATATTTTAAAACAGCTATTTGTTGAGGAAAAACGATGAAGGAGTTTATTAAAAATAGAATAGCTAAAGCCTTTTTCATTGTGTATATTATGTAATGAAGAGCAATATAATAAAACAACAATAAAAAACACCAATATGACTATTGGTGTTTTCTTTTTCCCCTTACTGAAGTTATTTTATAAATTAAAAATCCCCTTATTATTTTCAATAATTACATAACTTCTTGTACCAAATATATAATAGGGTAAAAATAAATGAGTTCTAAATCGTCCAATTTGGACGATTTAGAACTCGTTTTTTATAAAAAGCAATGTGTTTGTGTTTAAGGATTAAGCATGGTTATAAAATAAAAACACCAATAGTCATATTGGTGTTTTTAGGACAAACCTTTTCTTTTTCATTATTGAGTTTGTTACTCAATAAATATTTTAAAGAATATTTAAATTCAAAATAGAAAACCCCTTCACAATTTTCACTTTGGATTTCAAATTTCTCGTTATACAAATATAAAGGCTATTAAGAATTTAAGGGTTCGAAAACATCCAAATTGGATGTTTTCGAACCCTTTTTTTATAAAAAGTAACAAATTTAATTAACTGCTACTGTGATGTTTTTGAATTCAACAGGAGTATACCCAGTATGTTTTTTAAAAACAGTATAAAAAGTAGATTTTGAGTTAAATCCAGATTCTAACCCAATAGAAGTAATAGTGTAGTTAGAATAATCTAAATCGAGTAAAAGGCTTTTAGCTTGTTCTACTCTCATTTCATTTAGATAATCAGTAAATGATTTACCAGCAATATTATTAATGATAAGAGAAAGTGTGCTAGAACCTAATTCTGTATCTAATGATAAATTTTGTAAAGTATATTTAGGTAATAAATACTTTTTACTCTTTTTTATAAAATCATCTATTTTTAAAAATTGCTCTTTATGTTTTTCAGAAGAGGTGTCTTCTGTTGTATTTAAATTAATCGCATTAACATCAATATTACCATTCAATTCAATAGATAAAGACTCTCTAATATGTTTACGTTCTTTTAGTATTCGAATTTGTCTTAGTCCTTGATATCCTAGCCAGTATATAAGGATGGTTGTGTAAATTCTTAAAGGGTAATATGAAAATAAAAAACCTGAAAAATTCATTTTAACTTTTATAATCAAAGCTAAAATCCACAATGAGTATCCAACAGTAGTCAATTTAAAGAAAGTGTGTATCCATTTTAAATTATCAAATGATAATATTTTAGGGAAAAGTTTTTCCTTTTTATATAAGATATAGAAAGAGTATATGAAAATGCTTAGTGATACTACTAAACTAAAAATTTCTTCAAAAGAAGTATATCGTTCGTATAAATAATCTAAATCATTTTGAGTAAATGTGCTATTACTATAGTTAAATACAAAACTTACTTGAGCTACAACGATTATTAAAAATAAAGGAATTATAACTTTTAGTAGTTTATAAGACTTATCTGCTAAATTCAAATAATTGACTAAAAACATATAAAGAAAAGGCATGGCTAAAAAGTGCCAGGGTATTTGAATATAGTCTAAAGCAAACCTATGTTGAAATAAATTCTTTTCTAAAGCCCAAGACTGGAAGTTGTTTAAAGAAATAGCTAGTATTAATAAATTTAAATATAGCATACTTTTTTCTCTTCCATTTTTAGAGCAAAAAAGAATTATACTAAAGGCAAAACCATGTAATGCGCTAATAAGTAAGAAAAAATTGAAAAAGTCAGCAGTATTCAATAGATGTATATTTATTTAGAACTTTAAATATACAAAAAATGACTTACTGATGGATAAAGGCAATATTTTGTACTACGCTTAAACCAGCTGTTTCAGTTCTTAGTCTATTTTCTCCTAATGAAATAGGAGTGAAGTTCTTATTCAAACAACTATCAATTTCTTTTGTAGAAAAATCACCTTCAGGTCCAATTAGAATAGTATACTTTGAATTTGGTTTAACAATGTTTTTTAAAAATACTTTTTCTGTATTTTCTTCACAATGCGCAATAAAGGTTTGTTCAGAAAAATCACTCTTAATAAACTCAGAAAGTTTTATAGGTGAATTAAGTTTTGGGAGTGTAAATTGAAGCGATTGCTTCATAGCAGATTGAATTATTTTAGATAACCGTTCTATTTTAACTACTTTTCGTTCAGAATTATCACAAATTATAGGAGTAATTTCATCAATACCTATTTCTGTAGCCTTTTCTAAAAACCATTCTAAACGATCGTTGTTTTTAGTTGGAGCTATTGCTACATGCAGATAATAATTTCTATGGTTAGTTTTTTCTTCTTTTTTTATAATAGTAGCCAAACACTTTTTATCGTTTGGAATTACTATTTCAGCAAAGAATAAATAACCATTACCGTTGGTAATGTGTAAAATATCTCCTTCTTTTTTCCTTAAAACACGAACAATATGTCTGCTTTCTTCTTTTTCGAAAGTGATTTCTTTAGTATCGGGAGTAATATTAGGGTTAAAAAATAGCTGCATTATAAATCTAACTTGTAAGTTCTTCTTCTTTTGTGTACTGAAGGATTAAAAGTTTTCCATATTTGTTGTATGGCAATATTATCTTCTAATTCAGGAGTTCTTATGCAGTTTTCAATATTTTTTTTAGCGAAAGTTTCTGCATAATGTTCAAAAATTATAGCAGTTACTCCTTTGTTTTGATACTCAGGATGTACTCCAATTAAATAGAAAATAACATCTTTAGAATTACGTCTAGCATTTAACAAATGAAAAATACCAAAAGGAAATAGTTTTCCATTGGCTTTTTGTAAAGCCTTAGAAAAAGAAGGCATCACAATAGCAAAAGCTACTAATTTATTGTTCTCATCTAGAACAAATTTTATGTATTCAGGATTGATAAAACTAATGTACTTTTCTTTAAAATGCTTTATTTGTGCATTAGAAATAGGTACATAAGTAGAGAGTTTAGAATATGTTTTGCTAAATAAGTCGAACATTTCATCAACATAAGGCATAATGTCTTTTGTTGAAGTAAAATTTAAGGCTTTTAAATTATACCTTTTTCTAATTATGTTACTTGCTTTTTTATATTTCGCAGCATTCACATTACTAAAACGAAATTTATTTTCTAAATATTCTTTCTCTTTTTTAAAACCTAACTGTTCTAAATGTTTTGAATAATATGGATGATTATACCAAGTAATCATAGTCCCTATGTGATCAAATCCTTCTACAAGAACTCCGGTTTTGTCTAAGTTATTAAAACCAACTGGACCTTCCACATACTCTAGGTTATTTTGATAACCAATTTCTTTAACTTTTTCAATTAGTGATTTAGTAACATTGATATCATCTATGACATCAAACCAACCAAAACGCATCTTTTTTATGTTTTGTTTTTCAACCTCATATGTGTTGATGATTGCAGCAACACGTCCAACAATTTCATCATTTTTTAAAGCAATAAAAAAACGAGCGTTTGCATGTTCAAAAACAGGGTTTTTGTCTTTGTCAAAACTATTTAGTTCGTCGTTGATAATTGGAGGTACCCAATATTTATTATTCTTATAAAGAGAAAAAGGAAACTTAACAAATTGTTTCATTTCCTTTTTGGTATTTATTTCTTTAATTTCAATCATACAGCAAATGTATCATTTTTATTTATCCTTCTTCTTTTCTTTTTCTTCTTCCTTTTTTAATTCTTCTTCTAGCTTTTTTATTTCTTTAGCAAGCTTTAAACGCTCTTTTTCTTTACGTTTAGCTTCTTTTTCCTTTTCTTTTTTAAGATCTTTTTCAAGCTTTAAGCGTTCTTTTTCTTTCTTTTTAGCGGCTTTTTCTGCTTCTTTAGCTTTGTTTCTAGCATCTTTTTCAGCTTTCTTTTTAGCTTTTTTTGCCGCTTTCTTTTCAGCCTTAGTAGTTTTCTTTTTTTGTTTTTTATCTTCCTTAGCAATAACATCTACTAAAGATTTTTGACGTTGTCTTCTTGGTTTTTCAATTGTTATTTCTTCTTTCTTCTCACCATCATCAATAACAATAGTTTGCTTTTCTTTTTTCTTAAACAGTTTTTTTACTTTACTAAATAAGCGTCCAAAGAACCCTTTGTTTTCATCGTATTTAGTTTCTTTTTGTTCAACAATTTTATTACCAAATTCATCTACTTCTACAAATTCATCTTTATGTCTGTTTATTCTATAAGAAACTCCTACACCAGTATAAAATCCAATTTCGCTTTGTTGACGCATTATTCTAGCAGTGGCATTAAGTTGTAAATTTTCGCTATATAAATAAGCTGCTCCAAAGCCAATATTGCTTTTTCGTTGGTACTTTTCAAAAGATCCTTGTAATTCAGCAAAACCAGACCAATAATCATTAAAATTATAAGTTCCAGTTATAATGTATGAGAATTCAGAAAAATCACTTCCTATATAATCATAATATAAGTTACTTATTACATTCAATTTGTCAGAAAATTCATTTTGTAATAAAACCCCAACTTTTGGTGTTACTCCACCTTTTTTATGATAATCATTTAAAATGCTGCCAAAATTCAAGCCAGCATAAACACCTACGTGTGGAATCCATCTTTTCCAATCAAAAGAGTGTCTAGCTTTCCAGCTTCTAATTTCCTTGCTTTTATCATCATATTTAGGTGTATACACTAAATATTTTGCTCCTAAAGTTAAATTACCAAATCCTGTTTGAGTATATGAAGATTCAAAAACATTTTTGAATGCGTTTTTATCGTTTTGTAAACTTGTATTTAAGTTGAATTCTAGTTTTTCGGAAAAGAAACTTGTTCTAAATAACAAATTCAATCCTATAGCTTGAGGATTACTAAAAGTAGGTGTAGCATTAATTTTTCTAAAAAATAGACTTGATTCAAATTGATATACACCAGAACCTACACTGTATGGACTTTCTGAGAAACCTGGACGGTTAGAATTTATAACCGTCGTGTATTGTGCGTTTACAAGTAAGGTTGAGCAAAAAGCAAAAAACAAAAAAAGTTTCTTAATCATGTTATAAATTCAAGTTATAGAAATTATACAAACATACGTAAAAATACGAATTACCGTATAATTTAAGTTTTGTAAAGTCTTAACGCTTCCTTTTGCTTCAAATTGTTATTTTTGATAGATTTTTTTATTTACAAGAAATAGATGATACATATAAATGAGGCTGGACCTATGAATTTTTTAAGAACTTTACTAATAATCCTTGTAGCATATTATGCTGTTAAGTTTGTTGTGAGGTTGTTTGCTCCATATTTAATTAAAAAAGCTGTTGATAAAGTACAGAAAAGAGCTGAACAACAATATCAAAATCAACAACAAAAAACAGATGTTGAAGAAGGAAAAACAATTATAGATAAAAAACCAAGAAATAATAAACAAAGCAATGATTCGGTTGGAGAATATGTTGACTTTGAAGAAATAGACTAGCTATGAATTTTAAAAAAATACTGCCATTTGCAATAGCAATAGCTGCTTTTGCTGTTATATCATTGTTATATTTTAACCCAGTTTTAAGTGGGAAACAAATTAAACAGAGTGATATTACTCAGTTTATAGGAATGTCTAAAGAAGTTTCTGATTATAGAACAGAAAAAGGAGAGGAACCTTATTGGTTGGGAAATGCATTTAGTGGAATGCCAGCTTATCAAGTTAGTGCTTATTATCCGAATGATTTTGTAAGATATATTGATAAAGCTATTCGATTTTTACCAAGACCTGCTGATTACTTGTTTTTATATTTCTTAGGATTCTTCTTATTGTTAAATGCATTGAAAGTAGATTGGAAACTAGCTATATTAGGTAGTTTGTCCTTTGGTTTTTCTACATATCTAATTATTATTTTTGGTGCAGGACATAATGCTAAGGCTCATGCAATAGGGTATATGCCATTAGTAATCGCAGGAGTATTATATGTTTTCCAAAGAAGATATTTACTAGGTTTTGTAATTACTTCTTTAGCTATGGCTTTAGAAGTGTATGCAAATCATCCTCAAATGACTTATTATCTTGTTTTTTGTTTGTTAATATTAGCTATTGTAGAATTTATTGAAGCATTTAAAACAAAAACATTACCAGTTTTTGCTAAACAAGCATTAGTATTGATTGTTGCAATGTTTATAGGTTTAGGAGTTAATTCTACGAGATTATTGGCAATGAAACAGTATGGAGACTTTAGTACTAGAGGAAAGTCAGAACTAACTATAAATGCTGATGGAAGCCCTAAAGAAAAAACTACAGGACTAGATAAAGCCTATATTACAGAATATAGTTATGGAATAGGAGAAACATTTAACCTATTAATACCTCGCTTTATGGGAGGTGGAACTATTGAAAAATTAGGAGAAGACTCTAATTTTTATCAAGTTTTAGAGCAAAATGCTGGTAAAAGTGTTGCAAAAGATTATTCAAGTCAAGTGCTTACTTATTGGGGAAAACAGCCTATTGTAGAAGCACCAGCTTACATAGGAGTAATTTTATTCTTCTTATTCTTTTTAGGAGTATTTTTAGTAAAGGGAAGATTGAAATATTGGTTAGTTTCTGCTACTATTTTTTCTATTATATTAAGTTGGGGTAAAAACTTCCCAGTAATAACAAATTTCTTTATCGATTATGTGCCTTTGTACAATAAGTTTAGAGCAGTTTCATCTATTCAAGTAATAGCAGAATTATGCGTACCATTATTAGGTGTTATAGCTTTAAGAGATTTCTTTTCAACTAAAATTTCTTCAGAAGAAAAAGAAACGGCTGTTAAAAAAGCTTTTTATGTGATAGGAGGTATAACTGCGGCATTTGCTTTATTTGGTTCAAGTTTGTTTGCTTTTGAAGGGCTTAGAGATAACCAATATCAACAATTACCAGAATTGATTGATGCTTTAATTTCTGATAGAAAGGATATGTTGTTTAATGATAGTGTAAGATCATTCTTATTAGTTTTAGCAACTGGGGGTTTATTATGGTTTTATTTAAAAGGAAAATTAAAACAAATTCCAGTTTTAATAATTATTGGTGGGTTAATAGTATTTGATTTGGTTTCTGTAGATATTAATTATGTAAATAAAGAAGATTTTACATCAGCAAGAAGAGTATTAAAACCATTTTCGCCAAACCAAGCTGACAAGGAAATTTTAAAAGATAAAGATTATTATAGAGTAGCTAACTTTAGTGTAAATCCAATGCAGGATGGAAGAACTTCTTATTTTCATAACTCAATAGGAGGGTACCATGCAGCAAAAATGAAGAGATATCAAGAGCTGTTTGATTACCAAATAGCTAAGAATAATATGGAGGTGTTGAATATGTTAAATGCTAAATATATTATTATTGGTGAAGACAAATTTCAAGAAAATAAAGATGCCAATGGAAATGCTTGGTTTGTTGAAAAACTTAAAGTTGTTGATACAGCAAATAGAGAAATAAAGGCTTTAGATAGTTTAAAAACGAAAAAAGAAGCTGTGTTAAACTCAAAACATTTAAAAGGAGAGTTATCTTCATTAAGGTTTCAGAAAGACTCTGTTTCATCGATAAAATTAGTTAAGAATGATGTAACAGAATTAGTGTATAAAACAAATACAAAAGAAAATAGTTTTGCTGTGTTTTCTGAAATCTATTACAAGGATGGTTGGAATGCCTACTTGGATGGAAAACAAGTTCCTTATCACAGAGTAAATTATGTGTTAAGAGGAATGGAGATTCCAAAAGGAAAACATGAAATAGTATTTAAATACGAACCTACGGTTATAGCAACAGGAAATGTAATTACACTATTTTCATATGCATTATTACTTTTAGTTCCAGTAGGCTGGGTAGCTTTTAAGAAAAGAAAATAATAATATTTTAATTAATCAAGAGTTTTTAAAAAAGCAGAAGGAGTAACACCTACTTGCTTTTTAAAAGCTCTTGAAAAAGCAGAGGCATTTGTATATCCAACTTCTTGTGCTAAACCTTGGATGGAATATTTTCTATATTGGCCATCGGTTCTTAATTTGTTAATGATATAATCTATTTTACGTCTAGTAAAATATTGTTTAAAAGACTCCTTGTAATGTTTGTTAAATACAAAAGAAACGTAAGTAGAATTGGTTTCTAGATCTTTAGTTATACTTGAAATTGAAAAATTAGAATCTAGGAATTCAAAATTTTCATTAATATCTTTAATCTTATCAAGGATTTTATTTTCTAAGGCATCATCAATATTATACTCCTTTTTCTCTACTTCAATAGGTTGTTGTTGATTATTGATTTTTGTAATTAATTTTTCTTTTTTGTTTTTTTCTTTCTTGTAAACATAAAGAAGAACAAAGGCAAGTATGATAAGTAATATGAAAAAAGAAAGAATCAGTTTACGCTCTTTATTTTTCCCATTTTCTTTTATTTCTGAGTTTAATTTCTGAGCTTTATTAAAATTATTATCGTAAAATAAATTAAAGGTTTTATCCTTGTTTTTTCTAGCTAACTCGTATTGTTTGAGGTTTAAAGAAGAATATTTGTATGCACTATCAATTTTATGAATCTTATTGTATTGATTAGATAGGATATCATACATTGTAATAAGCTTACTCGTTTTACAATATTTTTTATCTTTTATTATTTTAGAGGCATAATGTATTGCTGAGTCTGAAACATTCAGGTTATGAAAACAAATGGCTTTTTGAAAATATTCGCGATGTTTATATTCGCAACCATTATTGATGTTTTTATAATTATTGATTAATTCTATAGCTTTCTTGTATTCTTTTTTGGCTAATAAAATTTCAGTTTTTCTAAAATTATAAAATAGTTTAGAGTCTTTATGTATTGGAGTTAATAGTTTAGATGTATTATAGGCTTTATCGTAATAATATGTTGCAGAATCTAATAAAACTTTGTTAGGATTGGTATTTTTACCGTTTAAAGCGATATAGGTGTTTCCAAGGCAATTATATACATTAGCCTGCCATTGAATAAAGAAATCGTCATTGTAATAGTCTTTTACAATTGGATTTTGAATTTCAGCAATAGATTTTAATAATAAAACCTTTGCTTTATCATGCATGCCAAGTTTGTTTTTTATAACTGCTTTGCTAAGCTTTAATCCTAATTGATTTCTAAAGTTTAGTTGATCCTTTACAGGATGGTTTGATATTTGGTTTTCTTTTTCAATAAGAATAGCATAAGCATCTTCATATTTTTCCTGATTTTTTTTAATCCAAAACAATCTATTTAAAGAAGATATTTTTCTATCTATAAGGCAAGGTTTTTCTAAACTCTGATTCAATGAATCTACAAAGTTGATAACCCCTCTAATTATTTTTTCAGATTTTTCATAGTTTTTTTGAATATAGTAGCCATAAGCTCTTCCAGTTTTAGCTTCTAATTTTTTACAAATATTGTTAGAGTTTTCTAGTTTGTCGCAGTAAAAAAATAAGCTATCAATATTAGAGTTTTTAAAGAAGTCTACTTTGCTTAAATTAATAGAGTCTAATTGTCTCGTTTGAGAGTAGACTTTTTTGTTGAAAAAAAGAATAATGAAAAGAACAAAGTAAAAATTTTTATGCATTCTAAAATATGTAAATATAATAATGCTTTTTATGAAAAGCGTATAAAAACAAGTCCAAATATAATGCTTTTTATAAAAGGAAGGGTACAATGTTTTTATGATTCGAGAAAGAGTAATATGTTTGTATCGCTTCTGTTTACTGCTATACACAGAAGATGAATAAGAAAGAGTTCATAACATTGTTATGAAAAAGTAAAAAAGTGGAGATTGATCTCCACTTTTTTTATTTTATAATAAATTCAAGAGTTTTAAACTGATTATTCAAAGAGATTGCTATTGTAAAAAATAAAATAATAATACATTTGTTTCAAATTATTATTTATGTACTCTAAATTACCAGAGAAAAGATATAATCACACCTTAGAATTTTTAAAAAAGCATGTTTCAGCTCCAGCAGTTATTTTAGACTTAGGAGTTCGTAATCCTTTTTCAGAAATAATGGAGAATAATGGTTATACAGTTTATAACACAAATGGCGAAGACTTAGATTTATTACCAGAGATAGTAAAAGAATATAAAGTAGATGTTGTAACAGCTTTCGAGATTTTTGAGCATTTATTAGCACCGTTTAATGTACTTAGAGAAATTGAAGCTCAAAAAATAGTAACAACTATACCTTTGAAATTATGGTTTACTAATGCCTATAGAAGTAAAACGGATATGTGGGATAGACATTATCATGAATTTGAAGATTGGCAGTACGATTGGTTATTAGAAAAAACAGGTTGGGAAATTCTGGATAGAAAGAAATGGACAAGTCCAATTAATAAAATAGGATTTCGACCAATTTTAAGAAAATTCACTCCTCGTTATTATGCTGTTTACGCAGAAAAAAAGAAGTAGCAGTGAGGATAGGAATGATTTTAGATAAAATATTTCCCCCAGACCCAAGGGTGGAGAATGAGGCCATTGAGTTAATCAATAATGGTCATGAGGTTTTTTTATTTTGTCTAACATATACAAATCAAAAGAAAGAAGAAGAGGTTAATCAAATTACGATAAAAAGGTATAAGAGTAATAAGCTAGAATATAAATTATCGGCATTAGCTTACACAATTCCATTGTATTCTATTTTAATGGAAAAGAAAATAAATCATTTTTTAAAAGAAACTAGAATTGAAGCCATTCATATTCATGACATGGTAATTGCAGAAGCTGTTTTTAAGGCCAATAAAAAACTAGGGTTACCAATTGTTTTAGATTTGCATGAAAACAGACCTGAAATAATGAAGTTTTATCCTCATTTAAAAAGATTTCCTTCTAATGTGCTTATTTCTCCCAAAAAATGGAAAGAAAAAGAAGAATCCTTTATAAAAAAAGCTAATCGTGTTATTGTAGTAACAAAAGATGCTAAGGAAGAAATTGTAGAAAGAACAAAAATTGATTCAAACACTATTTCAGTAGTTCCGAATACAGTTAGATCTTCATTCTATGAAAAAAGTCTAGTTGAAGTTTCTGAAAATAAAAAGAAAGACAATTTTGTATTATTGTATATAGGAGATACAGGAGAAAGAAGAGGTTTGAAAACCGTTGTTAGAAGTTTGCCTAAATTAGCAAAGGCTATAAAAAATATAAAATTAGTTATAGTTGGTAAAGTAACGAATGAATTAAAATTAGAAGTGGATAAATTGAAAATAACTAACTATGTTAATTTTCAAGGTTGGCAAAATGAATCTACTTTTGTAAAGTATATTCAAGAAAGTGATGTTTGTTTATCACCATTGCACAGAAATATTCATCATGATACAACTTATGCTAATAAATTATTTCAATATATGAGTTTAGGTAAACCTTTAATAGTGAGTAATGCCACAGCTCAGAAAAAATTAGTAGAAGAATATAATACAGGTTTAGTTCATAAAGAAAAAGACGTAGAAGATTTTGAAAATAAAGTTTTAGAATTATATAATAATCCTTTATTAAGAGAGCAATTAGGAAAGAATGGAAGAGGTTTTGTTCAAAACGAATTTACTTGGGATAAAACATCTAAAGAGCTAATAAATTTATACGCTGGTTTATAATTGAAAGTATTAATTGTAACATATTATTGGGTGCCAGCGGGAGGTTCTGGTGTTCAACGCTGGTTGAAGTTTGTAAAATATTTACGAAACTTTAATATTGAACCAGTAATCTATACTGTAGATGAGGCCAATTACCCTATTATAGATTCATCTTTAGAAAAAGATGTTCCAGATAGTGTAGAATTGTTAAAGAATAGTATTTGGGAGCCTAATGATGTACTTTCACGTTTCAAGAAAAAGAGTACGAAAACAAGTGCAGGTTTTTTAAATCCTAATCCAACTTTTTTTGGAAAAATAATGCAATATATCAGAGCTAATTATTTTATTCCAGATGCAAGAAAGTTTTGGATTAAACCTTCAGTAAATTATTTAAAAAATTATTTAAAAAATAATTCCATTGATGTGGTAATTACTACAGGACCACCACATAGTTTACATTTAATAGGATTACAATTAAAAAAAGATCTAAATATAAAATGGGTAGCTGATTTTCGTGACCCATGGACAGATATAGATTATTTTCATCAATTACCGCTAACTGAAAAAGCGAAAAAGAAGCATTTTGAATTAGAAAAGGAAGTATTGAAAGAGGCCGATGCTAGTTTAGTAATAGGGAAAACGATGAAAGAAAACTATAAAGAATATTCAAAAAATATTCATGTAGTTACTAATGGATATGATACAGAACTTGATGCAGTAAAGGGAGAGGAAATAGTATTAGATAAAAGTTTTTCAATTACTCATATAGGTTTGATGAATGCAGATAGAAACCCTAAGATATTATGGGAAGCATTATCTGAGTTGTCAGAAGAGTATTCAGACTTTAAAAACGATTTAGAAATAAAGCTAATAGGAAAAATTGCGAGTGAAGTTGAAAGCAGTTTAAAAAACTATAAATTTCAAAATGTAACTAAAATAAGTTATGTCCCTCATCAAGAGGTGCAGCAGTATCAAAGGAAATCTCAGGTGTTATTGCTGGCGGTAAATAAAGTACCTAGTGCTAAAGGTATTATTACAGGGAAAATTTTCGAATATTTACAAGCAAAACGTCCTATCTTAGCAATTGGACCAGAGGATGGAGATTTAGCTGAAATTTTAAATAAAACTCAATCGGGAACTATAGTTAATTTTGAAGCAAAAGAAAAAATAAAGCAAGTGGTCTTAAGTTTGTATCAAAAGTACAAACAAAATGATTTGAGAATATCTTCTCTAGGTATAGAAAAATATCATAGAAAAGAATTAACCAAGCAATTATCAGTAATACTAAAACAAGTAGTAAGTTCTTGAAAAAAATAGTAACTATATTAGGAGCCCGACCTCAATTTGTAAAAGGAGCAGTTTTAAGCAGGGTTATAGGGAAGTATAATGAAGTAGAAGAAGTGATTGTTCATACAGGACAACATTTTGATGAAAACATGAGTGCCGTTTTTTTTAATGAAATGCAAATTCCTAAGCCTAAATATAATTTAAATATAAACGGATTAAGTCATGGAGCAATGACTGGTCAAATGCTTGAAGGAATTGAAAAAATTTTAGAAGAAGAAAAACCAGAAGCAGTTGTAGTATATGGTGATACAAACTCGACTATAGCTGGTGCTTTAGCTGCAAAAAAAATGCATATAAAAGTAGTGCATGTTGAAGCAGGATTGCGTTCTTTTAATATGCAAATGCCAGAAGAGGTAAATAGAATTGTTACAGATAGAATTGCGAACTTGTTAAGTTGTCCAACAGCAGTAGCAGTAGAAAATTTGAAGAAAGAAGGGTTTGATAACTTATCAATAACTGTAGAGCAACATGGTGATATAATGAAAGATGCAGTAGAGTTTTATGGTAAGTTTTCAAATGAAAAATCGACTATTATAAGCGATTTAAAACTAAATAAAGATGAATTTGTGTTAGCTACAATTCACCGACAAGAAAATACCGATGAAAAAGAAAAACTAACAGAGGTTTTTCAAGCTTTAGAAAAAATAAATGAGTCTAAAAAAGTGGTATTGCCTTTGCACCCAAGAACCAAAAAGAAACTTGAGTTTTATGGTTTAACACCAGCTATTACTTTCATAGAGCCAGTAGGTTATTTTGATATGCTAGAGCTATTAAAAAATTGTAGTTTAGTTGTTACTGATAGTGGAGGATTACAAAAAGAAGCTTTTTTTAATAAGAAGCATTGTATTGTTGCAAGAGAAGAAACTGAGTGGGTGGAGCTTGTTAATAATAATTATGCTAAGTTAGCAGGAACAAATTATACAAATATTATTGAAGCATATGAGAATTTCTTAACAGCAAATAAGAGCTTTGAAGAAAAATTATATGGAGATAATGTTGGAGAAAAGATATATCAGTCAATAAAAAAATTAATTCAAGAATAAATTGGGAATTGTATTTAAACAATCATTTAAAAACACAATTATAATCTATTTAGGTTTTTTAATAGGAGGAATCAATACAATAGTTTTATATTCAAGATTTTTAAAAGATGAATATTATGGACTGGCAATGTATGTGTTTGCAGCATCTAATTTATTATTGCCAATAATAGCTTTAGGAGTTCATTACACTATTATTAAGTTTTTTTCAGGGTATAAGACAAAAACAGAAAAAGATAATTTTTTAAGTTCAGTTTTATTTCTCCCTTTACTAGTTGCATTACCAGTAGGTTTTTTCTGGGATTTCTTTCATAATCAAATTATGGATTATATTTCAAAAAGTAATGTTGAAGGAAATCAAATTGTAGAAAGTTATACGATATACATATATATTATTGCTGTAGCTTGTGCTTATTTTGAAGTTTTTTATTCATGGGCAAAAGTCCAAATGCAATCAGTTTTTGGAAACCTTTTAAAGGAACTTTATAATAGAGTAGCTATAATGATTATGCTGTTTGCTGTAAACTTTGAGCTCATAACTAAGCAAGAATTTCTATATTATATGGCTATAGCATACATTTTAAGAACATTTTTAATGATGTTGTATGCATTTAGGTTATATAAGCCTAAAATAACCTTTTCGTTGCCTTATAATTTTAAAGAAGTATTACGTTATACATTTTATATAGTATTGGCAGGAAGTGCAGGTGCAATTGTATTAGATATTGATAAAATAATGATACCAGGAAAAGATGGTTTTGCTACAGCTGCTTATTATGGTGTAGCGCTTTTTATAGGAACATTTATAGAAGCTCCAAGTAGAGCAATGGGGCAAATTTTACAACCTCTTACATCTAAATCTATAAACGATAATAATGTAAAGGAAACCGAAAGTTTGTATAAGAAGAGTTCAATTAATTTATTGGTTATTGGAGGATTGTTTTTTGTTTTGGTAAATTGTAATGTAGCTGAATTGTTTAGAATTATGCCTAATAAGAACTATGGAGAAGGAGGAATATTAGTGGTTTTATTAATATCTATTGGTAAGTTATTTTTGATGTCTTTGGGAAGCAATGGTGCAATTATAACCAACTCTAAATTTTATAGAATTGTAATGCCAATAGGAGTAGGATCTGCTTTTTTGGTGTTTTATTTAAATAAATTCTTTTATAATTATATAGGGATGGGAACCGAAGGTTTAGCATTAGCTACCTTATTAACTATTTTATTCTTCAATATTTTTAAATTATGGTTTGTAAGTAATAAGCTAAGAATGTTTCCTTATACAAGAAAAACATTACAAATACTTTTAGTAATTGTAGCGATGTTTTTTGCTTTTTATTTTTGGAATTTTTCAGTCCCTGAGTTTTCAGCTTTCGATTTTCCATTGGATCCAATAGTTAATATTATCTTGAAGAGTATTTTGATAATTGTAGTTTATGTATTTATTGTAATAAAGCTATCAATATCTAGTCAAATTAATAACCTAGTAGCTAGATTTATTAAATAAAAAAAGACTGTATTCACAAGAGGAATAAGTCTTTAATAAGGGAAAAAGAAATAAGGGGAATATTTCGGCGGCAAATATATAGTTGTTTTTGTATGTTTTTGATTAACATATGTTTATAAAAAAAGAGTTTTTATAAAGTTTTTTTAATTCTACTTAATTGAACAGGGGAGATGTTAAGAAATGAAGCGATGTGTTTTTGAGCAATCAAATTATCTATTCCTGAGATTCTTTTCCTCAGTTTTAAATATCTTTCTTTTGCAGTATACATAGAAATGTCAAGGATAATATTTTCAGCCTTTAAATAGGCGTCTTCTAAGATTTTTACATAAAAAGTACTCATCTCATGGTGTTTCAAAGTGAGTTCTTTAAATTTTTGAAAACTACCTCTATAGCCAGTTACTTTTGTTAAAGCTTGATAATTAAGTTCAGAAGGGATTTCTCTCATCATGGCTGAGGCTCCACCAGTAGTTTGACCAGAAGTAAAAAAAGTTCTGGTAGCTTCTTTTCCAGTCTCTGTTTCAAGATAAGATCTAACTATTCCTGTTTTAATAATGAAAAAATCAGTAGGATATTCATTAGTTTTTACTAAAAAATCTAAAGGTTCCAATTCGGAATAAGTAACTAGATTTTCAAAAATAGAGATGATATTACTAGGTATACCGGTAAATTGATAAAGAAATTGCTCAATATCATTTCTCATAAATATATATAAATTAACAAGTTAGCCCCTTTTGAGAGTAGCTAAATTTAATGAAAATTATGAGATAAAAAAAATAGACGCAAAAAATCAGACTTATATAAGGGGATAAGTCTGACTATTGAAAAAAAAGTATTAATTAGGGGATTTTTTTTTCAAGTATGTAACTTGTTAATTACGTTACGAATGTAAAAGAGATTTAAAATTTACGCATTAACATATGTTAAGAAAAGAGTTATTTATAACTATTCTTTTTAATACGACTTAATTGAACAGGAGTAATATTTAAATAAGAAGCGATATGGTATTGATTGATTAAATTATCAATATTCGGAAGTCTCTTTTTAAGCTTTTCATATCTTTGAGAAGCATCTAATATTGATAGCTCAAGTATTTTTGCTTCCTCTCTCATATATATGTGTTCTAAGACTTTGTAATGAAAAATAGAAAGATCATGATGTTTTAATGATAAATTATAAAATGATTGGTAATTACATTCTAAAACTTCACAATCGGTTAAGCATTCATAAATTAAATTAGAAGGAGTATTTGTAATTAAAGCTCCTAAGTTACCTGTTGTAGTTATTGGGACAAATATAGTTTTAGTATATTCTTTGCCTTTTTCATCAACTAAAAAAGATCTGACAACACCAGATTTTAAAATATAAAAGTTTGTAGGAGTTTGATTTAAATCAACAAGTTTATGGTCTTTGGAAAAACTTTTGGAGAACATTAATCTATTAAACTCTTCAAAAGAATTCTCTGAAACTTTATCATAAAAATTAAAAACAAAGTTTCTGAAAAAAGACATAAGTTGCTGTTAAGTTGTGGTTTACTTCAAATTTACATTAATTTTTTCTAAAAAACTAATAGCATTTGGACCTTCCATAAAAAGTAAGTCAAGAATAGATAAATTGGGTATAAATCCGTATTTGTCATCAAACATTTGAACATAAGTATCTAGTTCAATTTCCAAACCTTTTTTAGCAAGAGCTAAATTTCTATAATCAATGGTTTCTGGTGTTAAATTATAATTTTCAGTTTTATCAAAAGAAGTATCCATTTGTAAAGCATCAGCAATAAATAAATGACAATCAATATTTACATCTTGTAAAAAAGTGTATTTTTTAGTGAAAATTTTTGATAAATCATCTTCAAAAAACTCAAAGTAAGGTGAAGATCGATAAGCTGATTGTAAGGATTTAAAATGTTGTGATTGCCAAGGAAAATCATTTTCAATTAAAGTATCCTTAGTTTTCTTTCTACCAACTTTTGTTTTATGTTTTACAGGTACATTTAAGGCAAGTTTACCATTAGCTCCATATATATAGCAACGATTACGATATGTTTGTTTTTGATAATTATCATGTATTTCAAAACAAATCGAGTCTGATTGATATATTGCTGCATATTGTGAAATAGGAGCAAAGTATGTAGGAATAAATAATGCCATTAAGCTTTGTTCTTTTTACCTTTCCTAAAACTATAAACTGTGTATCCAGCAATTAAAAGAATTACAACCCATAAATAAGAAGTAGGTTTACCAGATCCACCAACTGTTGTAAACATTCTATCCCAACGTATTGATTTTATTTTAGCACCAAAGTCAAGAATAGAAATATTAGGATCCCAACTTAACCATATCATAACAGGTTTACCAACAACGTGGTCAATTGGTACATATCCCCAATTTCTAGCGTCTAATGAGTTTTGACGGTTATCTCCCATCATCCAGTAATAATCTTGCTTAAAAGTGTATGTTTTGGCTTTTTTACCGTTGATATAGATGTTGTTTCCAAATATCGTTAAATCGTTATTTTCGTATCTTCTAATAATTTGTTCGTAAAAAGGAATTGTATTTTCATTTAATTCAACCGTAGCTCCTTTTTTAGGAATGTAAATAGGGCCGAAGTTGTCACCAGACCAAGCATATTTTGGGCTGTGAGGGAAAACAGATTTGTCATAAAATCCTTTAGGTTTTAAAAATTTTGTAACACTTTTTATAAGTAGGTTTTTACTTAAAGATTTTGCTTCATCATCTGTTAAATTGAAATAATAAAAAGCACGATCATTAGACATTTTACCTTCTCCATTTTTGTTATATTCATTTATAACACTCATAGGCAAATCTTTACCGTCTGTATCAACTTTAAAGTACCATTGTGGTTTAGCTCTGTCTGGTAATACAGTTTTTTTACCATTAATGTAAACATAACCTTCTCTAACTTCTAAAGTGTCTCCTGGTATACCAGTAGCTCTTTTTACATAGTTTGTTCTTTTGTCAATTGGTTTGTATGTTGACTTTCCAGATCTATCTCCCCACATTAAAGCCAAAGTATCCGCAGGCCAGCTAAATACGACAATATCATTACGTTTAATTTTTTGAAAACCAGGTAAACGCATGTATGGTAATGAAAGTTTATTTAAAAAGCTATCTTCATTTTTGTCATCAGATAAATAAGATTTTATACCTAAACCAGGTATAGTATCATGAGCCATTGGTGCAGCAACAACAGTATTTGGTACTCGAGCTCCATAGTGAAATTTACTTACAAATAAATAATCTCCAACTAATAGTGTTTTCTCTAAAGAAGAAGTAGGGATTGTATATGGTTGCATAAAATATGTGTGCACTAAAGTAGCAGCAATAATCGCAAAAGAAATAGAGCTAACCCATTCACCTAATTCAGATCTAGGTTCTAAACTTCTATTTTCAATATATTTAGCTTCAGTTGCATAATTTATGTAGTAAATATACAGTCCTAAAGTTAAGATGACTAGAATAGTATCTTTTCGCTGATTAAAACCAAAACTTCTACAAGTTTCTACCCAAATAATAGGGAACATTAACAGGTTTACAATAGGAAAGAATAACAAAATGACCCACCATTTAGGTCTGTTTATAATTTGCATTAAAATTATAGCATTGTAAACAGGAATAGCAGCTTCCCATGCTTGTCTTCCAGCTCTAACATAAAGTTTCCAAGTTCCTAAAAAATGAATTACTTGAAGTATTAAGAAGAATATAAACCATTCAGTAAATGTCATAATGTATATATTTTGGTTTCCTTTTAAAAGGAATAAAATTCAATAGTATTAGTGTCTTTTTTCTGTATTTGTTACCTAATTAACCTAAGTTTAACACATCTCTCATAGTATAAACTCCAGTTTTAGAAATTAACCATTCAGCAGCTACTACAGCACCTAAGGCAAAACCTTGTCTATTATGAGCTGTATGTTTTATATCTATAGTATCAATTTCTGAGTTATAAGTTACTGTATGTGTACCAGGAACTTCAGGTGTTCTAATAGCGGAAATAGGAATATTATTTTCCGATGTTTTTTGATCTAACTCCCAAGCTGTTTTGTCAGAATTTTCAATAATTCCTTCAGCAAGAGTAATAGCAGTTCCACTCGGGGCATCTAATTTTTTAGTATGATGAATTTCCTCAATAGAAACATTATATTGATTTAACGTATTCATCATTTTAGAAAGTTGTTTGTTTAATTCAAAGAATACATTAACCCCCAGGCTAAAATTTGAAGCGTAAATAAAAGCTCCTTCTTTTTCATTACAAAGCTCAACAACAGAATTGTAATGTTCTAACCAACCAGTAGTTCCAGAAACTACAGGTATTTTATTGTTAATACAGTTTGTTATATTATTAAATGCAGAAGAAGGTACACTAAAATCAATAGCAACATCAGCATCGGTAATGTTATATTCTTCTTTTCCAGAAGTTTTGATTACTATTTCATGACCTCTTTGTAAAGCAATTTTTTCAATTTCTTTACCCATTCTACCATAACCAAGTAAGGCTATTTTCATTTTTAAAAAGAATATTTTAAAGTTAAACCAACTTTTGGCGCTTCAATAAGCATAGGATCTGGTTGAATTGTAGGATTTATAGATAAGCTATCATCAGTGTCAAATTGCAATAAATGAGCATTAACACTAGCTTCTACAATTTGTAAAACATATAGTAAAACACCTGTTAAAAGTGAAAGATCTCGGTTTTCACGTAATGTTTTTTGTGCATTTTCTAAACCAGTAGTTGAAATACTTGGGTTCCCATTTAAGCCATCAAACTCATCAGGAAGTCCTTGACTACGAAGCTTAAAAGCGGTTCTAAAACGATCGTATTCATTACTATTGTCAACGTAAAAGTAAACACTAGCTCCTATGGCAGCCCAAACAATGGGGGCTTTCCAATATTTTTTATTATAAATTTGACCACCTCCAGGAAAAATCGCTGAATAAAAAGCTGCTTTTGAAGGTGATAAAGGATTGTATTTATCGCTACCTAATTGTAATTGTTTAGCTCTAATAGCTGTTGAATCTTTTTGCGCAAATGAAGTTTGACTAAAAGAAACACATAAAAAAACGAATATGATAAGTCGAATGTTCAATTACTTTAAAAGGTTTTTGATTCTATTAAAATCTTCTTCAGAATGAAAAGGAATAGATATTTTTCCTTTTCCACGATTATTTACACTAACATCAATTTTATGTCCAAAATAATCGCTAATTTCTTTCACACTGTCAGCAACAAAGCTAGGTAAAGCTTTCTTTTTGCTAGCTTTAGCTACTTTACCAGCTTTTAAATTCTTAACTAATTCTTCTGTTTGACGAACAGATAATTTTTCACGAACTATTTTTTCGTAAATATTTAATTGATCAGAATTACTATCAACATTGATAAGTGCTCTACCATGTCCCATAGAAATAAAACCATCACGCATTCCTGTTTGGATAATAGGATCAAGTTTTAATAAACGTAAATAGTTTGTAACAGTAGAACGCTTTTTACCAACACGAGTACTTAACTCTTCTTGAGTTAATTGAATTTCATCAATTAATCGTTGGTATGAAAGTGCAACTTCAATAGGGTCAAGGTTTTTACGTTGAATGTTTTCAACTAATGCCATTTCTAGCATTTCTTGATCGTTAGCTAAACGGATATATGCAGGAACAGTTTTGTTTCCTATCAATTTAGAAGCTCTAAATCTACGTTCTCCAGAAACTAATTGAAATTTATCACTAGATAATTTACGAACTGTAATAGGTTGTATTACACCAAGTTCTTTAATCGAATTTGCTAATTCTTGTAAGGCCTCTTCATCAAAATAAGTTCTAGGTTGATACGGATTTACATCTATAGACTTAATATCTAATTCAACAATTGTACCTACTAGTTTATCTGCGTTTTTATCTTCTGCTGAATTTACTTCTGCAGTTTCTTTTAATAATGCTGATAAACCTCTACCTAAAGCCTGTTTTTTTGTTGCTTTTGCCATTTACAATAATTATGCGTTTTTGTTTATAATTTCGTTCGCCAAATTTAAGTAATTTACCGCACCTTTACTCGTAGCATCGTATGAAATTATACTTTCACCATAACTAGGTGCCTCACTTAAACGAATATTTCTATGCACTATTGTCTCAAATACCATAGAACTGAAGTGTTTTTTAACCTCTTCAACTACTTGATTAGAAAGTCTTAAACGAGAATCAAACATCGTTAATAATAAACCTTCAATATCTAAGTCAGGATTGTGTATTTTTTGAACACTTTTAATAGTGTTTAGTAATTTTCCTAAACCTTCTAATGCAAAATATTCACATTGAATAGGGATAATTACAGAATTTGCCGATACTAGCGAATTTAATGTAATTAAACCTAAAGAAGGAGCACAGTCAATTAAGATATAATCATAATCATCTTTAACTTCTTCTAATGCTTTTTTAAGCATGTATTCTCTTTCTTGTTTATCTACTAATTCAATTTCAATAGCAACTAAGTCAATATGCGCAGGGATCAAATCAACATTAGGAGAATCTGTTTTTAAAATAGTATCTTTTACAGGAATAGCATGTTCTAAAACCTGATATGTACCCAATTCAACACTTTCAACATCTAAGCCTAAACCAGAAGTAGCATTCGCCTGGGGATCGGCGTCAATTAACAATACTTTATTTTCTAAAACACCTAATGATGCTGCTAAGTTTACAGTAGTAGTAGTTTTACCCACTCCACCTTTTTGATTTGCAATTGCTATTATTCTACCCATTATAATATGAAAAGTTTGAAAGAGGTAAATTTACAATTATTTATCATTTTTGAAAGGGAAAGATGTTAATAAATGTAACTGTTTGATTTTATGGAGTTAAAAAGAAAAAGCAGGAGATGCAAGTTTATAGCTTTGTAATATATTAGATTTGAGAATATTATCTGTTCAGATTTATAGATGTAATTGATATAGTAAATGATTCTCCTTTTTCAATGCTGTAAATTGGAGTTAAAATACCTGTTCTACTTGGTAAACTCATTTGAGTTAAGACATCGTTAGAGTTTAAATTATTGAATTACTGAAATATTAGGGAATGTAAAGCTAAATGAATTGAAATTTGTGAGGTTAAAGATAGTTTTTTGTAGTTTTAACAAAAAATTGAATTCATCTACTCTTTTTATCTTCTATGAGAATTATTAGCTTATTGTTAACTATTTTACTATGTTGTTTTTCATCTTTCGCTCAACAAGAAGAAAAACCGAATCAGGCTTTATTAGCTAATACACTTAATGTGCATATAGATTACCTGAATTTTATAACTAAAAAAAATGGATATGGTCGTAAGTTACTCAACTACTTAACTTTTAACCAAAATCTTAATGAGAAAGTAGCCAAAAGTTACAAGTCTTCTATTGAAAAATCTTCAAAATATCAATTAAGAGTCCCTAGGTTTAATAAACCTGCTAAAATGTTTTCTTATGATTTGAAGAAAAAAGAATCTTTATTGAAAGAAGCGAGATTATTACAAGAAAATATTCCAATAACTGACCGGTCTAAAATAATATCGTTATTTGATTCGATTAAAAATAATATTGAAAATTTTGCTGTAGCTCATAAAAAAATATATGACTTAACTAAAGACGCACCTCTTGTGTCTAATAATCAAAAAATAATTAATAGTGTTTATTTAAATTTAGCTAAGCTCGATAATGCTGAAGAGTTGATACGTAAATTAAATTATGAATTTGAAAACTTAGTGCATAATGTGTATAGAAAATACTTTCCTGTTACGAGTAATAATAATTCTTGGGTGTTAAGTGTCAAGAAAATGGAAATGGCTATAGATACTGCTCGTTTGTACTTGAAAAAAATTAGAAAACAGGAGATTTCGTCAACTAAATTAGTAGATACCGTTGGTTTAAGTAAACTGTTAGATCAATTAAAAAACAACAGAAATAGAAATTTGCAAGGTATTCATCCTTATACTTATGAAACTGTACATTCAATACATGATGACTATGATATGTTTGGAAGTGTTTTAAGAAAATTTATAAAAGGGATAAGTTGTAGTAGTTGTTTGTCTAATAAAAAATCTAAAAAAAGAGATGTTAGTAGACTATACAATTATGCATATTATGATTTGAATAGTGCTATTGCTTACTATAATAACTTTGCTAATTCTAGCATTGAAACGAAATATATGAAAGTAGCGCCGCAATTTTTGCTACATAAAGTAATTGATTTTGGATGGTATGATATGGAGCCTCAACCAAATCACCCAACGCCAACAATTGAAAATTTATTTATAGAATCATATGCTTTTAATCATACAGTGTTGTTGTTAGATGTATCTCGTAGTATGAATCACTACACAAAATTACCATTGATTAAAAATTCTGTAAAGCAACTTTCTTTGCATTTAAGAAAAAATGATCGATTATCGGTAGTAATATATTCTAATGATGCTAAGGCTATTATGACAGATGTTTCTTTTACAGATTCAAAGTCAATAGATTTACTCGAAAAACTGAGTTCTAGCGGAAAAACAAACGCGGCAAAAGGTTTAGATTTGGCTCTTGAAATAGGACGTTCAAAATTCATTGCTAATGGTAATAACAGGATTATATTAGCTACGGATGGAGATTTTGCATTAACTCAAAAAAGTTTTGATCAAGTAAAAAAAGGAGCTAAAGAAAATATAGTACTTTCTGTTTTTGGGTTTGGTAAAAGAATTGCTAATGAAAAACAATTGAAAAAATTAGCAGAAGTAGGGATGGGGCATTATCAAAAAATAACTATTAAAAATAGTTTGGAAGCAATTATAAAAGAATTAACAGCTGTAAAACGTAAAGAGTTCTAAAAAAGAAAATATAGTTTATGGTATTAGTTTTTTTACAGTGGAGTAGAAGAGAGATACTAAGAGATAAATAAAAAAGCCACAAATGGAAATTTGTGGCTTTTAATATATAATTTTGAATGTCTTATCCGTTAAGCATTACAGGCATAACTAACATAGTAACTAATTCTCCTTCTTCAGTGCCATCAATTGGAGTTAAAATACCAGCTCTATTTGGTAAACTCATTTCAATTAAAACATCGTTAGAGTTTAAGTTGTTTAACATTTCACTTAAAAAACGAGAGTTAAATCCAATTTGCATATCATCACCTTGGTAATCGCAATTTAAACGCTCATCAGCTTTATTTGAGTAATCTAAATCTTCAGCAGAAATATTTAGTTCAGTTCCAGCCATTTTTAATCGAATCTGATGTGTAGTTTTACTTGAGAAAATAGAAACACGACGAACTGAATTTAAGAAAGAAGCCCTGTCAACAGTAAGCTTGTTTGGGTTTTCTTTTGGGATTACAGCTTCGTAATTTGGATATTTACCGTCAATTAATCTACAAACTAAAACCGCATTTTCAAAAGTAAATTTAGCATTAGTTTCATTGTATTCAATAACAACATTGTTGTCAGAACCTCCTAAAATTCCTTTTAATAAATTTAAAGGTTTCTTAGGCATGATAAATTCAGCAGATTTATCAGCAGTAACATCAGTACGAGTGTATTTTACTAATTTATGAGCATCTGTGGCAACAAAAGTTAATTCTTTTGAATTAAATTGAAAAAAGACACCACTCATTACAGGTCTTAAATCATCGTTACCAGCAGCAAATATTGTTTTAGAAATTGCAGTAGCTAAAATATGAGAAGGAATCTCAGTGCTGCTAGGAGAAGGTAATTCAACAGCTTTAGGGAACTCTTCACCACTAAAGTAAGCCATGTCGTATTTACCTTGCTCAGAAATAATTTCAATTGTACTATCTCCTTCAGCCTTAAATGTTAAAGGCTGTTCTGGAAATGTTTTTAAAGTATCTAGTAATAAACGAGCATTAATGGCAATAGCACCAGTGTCAGTACTCTCAACTTCAACAACAGAAGTCATGGTAGTTTCAAGATCAGACGACGATACTTTAAGTTCGTTTTCATTTAGTTCAAACAAGAAGTTGTCTAAAATAGGTAATGTGTTATTGCTATTTATAACTCCTCCTAAAACTTGTAGTTGTTTTAATAATTGAGAGCTAGATACGATAAATTTCATTTAGTATAGTTTCTGTTTATTAGATTTACAAATATATCTTAATTTGATGATTTTAAAAATTATTTTTTTAATAGTTAAAAATGATTAATTAAACTGATAATTTAACTGTATTGAACCATAAAAATTTCCTCTCGGAACTCTAATGCTTTTTAGTTTTTTTGTGTGAAAATGGACTGAGTATCCAAAGTTAAAACGATTGGCAGTAAAGCGTATTCCTATTTCGTTTGTAAACCTAAAAGGTTCAAGTTCAAATGTAATAGGGCTATTGTTATTAAGAAAACTACCTTGAATAGAAGCATCGTAGATAGCGTAAGTTAGCATTGGTTTGATAAAAAGAAAAGATTCAATTTCGTTATTAGAGCCAGTTTTGTCATTGTTAAGGTTAGCGTTAAAAATAATAGAATTGGTGATTTTCTGTAAAGGTTTTAATCCAATACGTAATAGTAAACCACTAGAAAAGTCTGTATAAACAGTTCCTAATCTGGCATTGTTTACCCAGTTAACGTCTAAAGTTCTAGATTTGTCAATTACTAATTTTTTTATATAACTTCCAGAAAAGTTTAAAGCAAAAGCATCAGCAATTTGATATTTCCATCCAATAGCTTTTTTATAGCCATAAATATCATGGATAAAATCTTGTAGATCCTTGCTAAGAGCGGAAGGCCCGATAATTCCTGTTTGAATTGAGGTTTTTAGGATAGATTCGTTTTTATAAAACCGATTAATACCAAAACTTCCAAATAGATAGCCAGCAAAAGGTCGATCATGATTCATGAATTGGTTAACTGTAGCTTTGTATGGTGTGTACATATGATGACCTAATTGAATCTCATATGATTTTTTTACAAGGTTTTCATCTTCTTTTTTGCTAAGGTATCTGTAAGTGAAAAACATTCCATTAGTGTAATATCTGTCTTGTGATGTTGATACAAATAGATCATTATCGTTAAGAAAACTAAACTCTTTGGAGTATTTTCTTTGAGAATAAAAATTAATTGAAATTAAGGAGAATAAAAAGAAGCTAATTTTTTTCATAACTGCTAATATCGTTTTATTTTAGCAAAACGAGGGTTAATTTATTCATAATTATAATAGTTTTTTTAATGAAAGAAAAGGCGAAACTTACACTTGCTGATTTTGAAAGTGTTTCAACAAATGAAGAGTTGTTGAAGGTGATCAAAAAGAAGAAAATTTCTATAGATAAAGTAGAGGTTAAGTTGGCTTATGAAAAAGAGTTAAAAGAACTTCAAGTAGAATTGGTGAAATTGCAACAATGGATAGCGAAAAATAACAAACGAGTGGCTGTTATTTTTGAAGGGAGAGATGCAGCAGGTAAAGGAGGAAGTATCCGTCGTTTCATGGAGCATTTAAATCCAAGATCTATGCGCTTAGTGGCTTTAAATAAACCAACGGATGTAGAAAAAGGGCAATGGTATTTTCAAAGGTATATTAAAGAATTACCTAATCCAGGAGAGATTGTTTTTTTTGATCGTAGTTGGTATAATAGAGCAGTTGTAGAACCGGTAATGGGGTTTTGTACAAAAGAACAGTATAAGACTTTTTTAGTGCAAGTTCCAGAGTTTGAGCATATGTTGTATGAAGATGGAGTTATAATTATAAAGTTTTGGTTGTCTATATCAAAAGATGAACAATTACGTAGGTTTGATGCAAGAAATGACAATCCTTTGAAAAGATGGAAATTTAGTCCAGTAGATAAAAAAGGGCAAGAGTTGTGGGATAAATATACTTATTACAAAAATGAGATGTTTAGTAAAACACATACAACATATAGTCCTTGGATAGTTGTAAAAACAAATGATAAAAAGAAAGCGAGAGTTGAGTGTATAAGACACGTTTTGTCTCAGTTTAATTATGAGGAAGAAGAGGAGTCTAAAACGGTATCAAACCCTGATCCTAATATAGTAATGCGTTATTATCGTTCAGCAAATCATTTAGATTAAAATATGGAAAAGTTAACACAAAAAGATGTAGATAAGTTAAATACGAATAGAGGGCTGAAGGCAGTGTTGTCAAAACCTTTTAATTTGGAACGTGCATTACGTTACGTTGATTATGAGCGAAAATTAAAAAAATTACAAGTAGAATTAATTCGTTTACAAACTTGGGCAATAAATAATAATGAACGAATCATAGTGCTTTTTGAGGGAAGAGATGCAGCAGGAAAAGGTGGCGCAATACGTAGAATTACAGAACGAATTAATCCAAGGCATATGAGAATTGTGGCATTACCTAAGCCAAATGAAGATCAAAAGTCTCAATGGTATTTTCAGCGTTATGTAGAGCAGTTTCCAAAAGCGGGAGAGATTGTGTTTTTTGATCGTAGTTGGTATAACAGGGCTGTGGTAGAGCCTGTAAATGGCTTTTGTACTCAAGAGCAATATCAAATATTTATGAATCAGGTAAATGATTTTGAAAGAATGATTTTAGAGTCAGGAATCAGGTTGGTAAAAATATATATGTCAATCAATAAAAAAGAACAGGCGAAGAGATTTAGAGATATTAAGAATAATCCATTAAAGCAGTGGAAAATGACGCCTGTAGATATGAGAGCGCAAGAATTGTGGGATGATTATACTGAGTATAAAAGAGCAATGTTTTCTAAAACGAATACCAAAACATCACCTTGGAAAGTGATACGAGCTAATAGAAAAACCATAGCTCGTATTAATGTGATTAACCATGTTTTAAAGAGTATTCCGTACGATAAAAATACAGAAGTCTAAATTATAAATGGTTTTTTATAGTTTCAAAAATGTAAAATACCTCACCGGCAATTTGTTTACTAGTGTTTAAGTAGGTTTCTTCCATTAAATCTGTGTTGTCAGAAATTTTAGGATCTTTGAAAGGAAGGTGAAACCTAGAGATAGCGTCAGGGATAAAAGGACAGTTTTCATCAGCGCTATCACAAGTTGTAATTGCTATATAGGGAAAGCTGTTACTTGAATGATCATATGTTTTTGAAAAACCTAAAATAGACTTTTTAGTTCCTTGAAAAGAGATTAAATAACGAGGGTTCTGATGTGAAAAATCTATGATATTAAAGTTGAAGCCAGTTTTTTGAAGACATTTTACAGTGTTTCTATGAAAAGCGGTAATTTCTGTACCACCAGAATACGTGAAAATGTTTTTTAAATTAAAATATTCTATAGCGTAAAAGCTCCAGACTTGAGCTAGTTGGCTTCTTCTTGAGTTATGAGTACAAATAAAGTTTAAATTAATTTTTTCTCTATCATTAAATTCATCAATGATAGTATGAGCGATATCGTCAATTAAATTTAAACGGTCATTATTAATAATAGTTTCTTTTCGAGCTTCTTCAAAGAAAGTTTTTGTACTAATATTTTTAGTCTTTATCATTTATTTACAGTTCTTTTGTAAAATAGAATTATGTGCAAAAATACACTGTAAAGCTCTTTTGTAGAATTAAGTAAAGGTTAAGAATGTGTTTAGAAATAGGTAATAAAGTGGCGGTTTTGGATGCTGATATTAGAGGATTCGTAATAAAAAAAGAAGGAAATAGTTTTTTTATTAAAGATGATGAAGGGATGGAGTATTGTTTTTTAGCTTCTGAATTGGTGAAAATTGAAGCAGATCAAAATCAGTTGAGTAAATATATTGATATAAATAATCCATTATTAAAAGCAAAAATTAATCAGAGAACTAAAAGTAAGAAATCGTCTTTTATTAAAGATAAAAACGAAGTGGTTATGGAGGTTGATTTGCATATAGAAAAGATTGTGAAATCTGTTAGAGGAATGGATAAATATGATATTTTGTCAAAGCAAATTCAATTGGCAAAGCAAAAATTGGAGTATTGTATATCAAAAGGAATATCAAAACTAGTGTTAATTCATGGAGTTGGAGAAGGTGTTTTGAAAAGTGAGTTACAGTATTTGTTGAATAATTATAATGTACGATATTATGATGCTTCTTATCAGAAGTATGGGCAAGGAGCTACGGAGGTGTACGTATATAAAAATGTGAATTAATTGTAATTTTGCGAAATGAAAAATGTTTATTTAGATAATGCGGCAACAACGCCAATGTTGCCAGAGGTTGTGGAGGTTATGAGGCAATCAATGATAGGTAATTTTGGTAATCCATCGTCTACTCATCAGTTTGGAAGAAAGGCAAAAGCAGCCGTTGAAACAGCTCGAAAAAATATAGCAAAACAATTTAATATTTCGTCAAGTGAAATTTATTTTACAGCAGGAGGGACTGAGGCGGATAATTTGGTTTTGTATAATGCTGTTTTGAATATTGGTGTAACAAGAATAGTGACTTCTAAAATTGAGCACCATGCAGTTTTACATACAGTTGAATATTTGCAGAAATGCTATAATGTAGCTGTAGAATATATTGATGTAGATGAGAAGGGGAATGTTTTATTAGATGAATTGGAGGAGGTTTTAAAAAGGTCGGAGGAAAAAACTTTGGTGAGTTTAATGTATGTTAATAATGAAATAGGGAATTTATTGCCTATAGATGATGTTGCTTTATTATGTGAGAAGTATCAAGCGTATTTTCATTCAGACACGGTTCAGGCAATTGGACACTATAAGATTGATTTGAAAAAAACACCAATAGATTTTATTGCTGCAAGTGCTCATAAATTTCATGGTCCTAAAGGAGTGGGTTTTGTATATGTGAAAAAAGGAATTCTTCTAAAGCCAATGTTACATGGAGGTAATCAAGAAAGAGGAGCGAGGTCTAGTACAGAAAATGTACATGCGGTTTTAGGTATGGAGAAGGCTTTGAGTATTTCGTGTGGAAGCCTTGAAGATGATAAGGGATCTATAGAAGAGGTGAAGAGTTATTTGATAAGTGAGTTAAAAACTCATTTTAAAGGTGTGGAGTTTAACGGTGAATCTTCTAATATGAGAAAAAGTAGTTATACAATATTAAATGTGCGCTTTCCAGTGAATGAGAAGATGTTATTGTTTAATTTAGATTTGGCTGGAGTCGCAGTTTCTGGAGGGAGTGCTTGTCAGAGTGGGACAAGTAAAGGTTCGCATGTTTTGAGTGCTTTTTTATCGGAAGAAGAATCGAAAAAAACATCAGTTAGATTTTCGTTTAGTAAGTTGACAACGGTACAAGATATAGGTTTTGCAATCGAAAAAATTAAAAATAGTCTAAAACTTTAAATAAGCCTTTTTAAGGCTTTTTTTTGTTTTTTAAATAATAAACCCTATATTTAGAAAAATATTAACTTATATGGTTTTAAAAAGAGAGCTTTTTATTTTGTTTTTTTATTGAAATTTAATTTGTTATTTATTTTTTCTATAATATGACTTTTTGTAAAAAAAAGTATCTAAAAATTTGAAAAGTAGTATTTATAATTATCTTTGCACTACTTACAGTTGTCCCCCCAAACTATTAGTATTAATATTTTAAAGTGTTGATATTGTTAGTCTTGGGGATTTAAAAATTCTCAAACATTTTATAAAAAAAGATTAAAATTCCCAAATTTTATTTGGGATAAGGTTATATATATAATAATATGAGGAAAAATTACCCCGACACTTCAAAGAATGGACCCCTGTTTTTTGTGTTCTTATTATTTCTGCTTATTAATAATTCGTTTGGTCAAACTACTTGTACGAATTATTCAGATACTACTCCCCAGAATATTAATAATAGTAACTATAGAACAATAGCTTCTGTAAATGTTAGTGATTCGTTTACTATTACAGATGTAAATGTACTAGTTAATATAAATATTAATTGGAATGCAGATATTGATTTAAGACTTAGACATCCTGATGGGACTATAGTTCTTTTGTCTTCAGGTAATGGAGGTAGTGGAGATAATTATTCGAATGTTACTTTTGATGATGAATCAGGGAATGTTCTTCCAACCGGGAATGTGAATTTATCGGGTAATTATCGACCAATAGGAAATTTATCTGATTTTGATGGTAAAAATTCTACAGGATTGTGGCGTTTGCAAGGAAGAGATACTTTCTTAGGAGTTGATGATGGTATTATAAATTTGTTTACACTAAATTTATGTCAGACTGTAGTTATTGCAAACCCTTGTACAGATGGAGCAATAGTAGGAACACCTACAGCTAATGATCCAGATGGAGATGGTATTAATAATGAATGTGATTTAGATGATGATAATGATGGTATTACTGATGTGGAAGAATACTGTACTAATGCAACAACAGCATTGCTACCTTCTGCAAATGCATCAGGTGATCGTCAAGTAACAGTAAATCATACGGATACAGGTTTTGCTAGGTTAGATTTAACTGAGTTAGATAACTCTTTTCAAATGACGGTAAATGGAACTCCAGTGCATCCATCGATATTAGAATTTGAGAATGGAGCATTAGGTACAGGAGAAGTCTATTTTAGATTTCAATCTGATAACGCGTTTATTTCGAGCCCTTGGAATCCAAATGTTAATGGGTTACCGCGTTTAAGGTTAACCATTGATGAAACAGGAGTAATTACATTGTTAGGTACAAGAACAACAACTTCTACAACATTAGAGCCAATGGTGGCTCAAGACGGAACACCATTTAATACAATTACTTGGACACCTTTAGCAAATAATACTTTTATAATTATAAATCAAACAGGACCAGGGCCTGAAGAATTAAGAGGTAGTTTGTTGGCAAGTAATATTTGTGATACAGATGGGGATGGAATCAGTAATGAATTAGACTTAGATTCAGATAATGATGGGATTTACGATATTGTCGAGTCAGGTGTGTTGGCTGTAGGTGGAGTTGCAGATGCGAATAATGATGGAGTAGTTGATGGAGCAAACACTGGATCTGGGGCCAATGGTTTATTCAATACTATAGAAACGAATGATACGTTTGGAGCTAATTTAAATTATACGGTTTTAGATTCTGATTCAGATGGAGAAACAAATCCATTTGAAGTTGATTCTGATGCAGATGGGTGTTTTGACGCAATAGAAGCGGCAGGTAGTTTTGTTGCTGCAGATTTAACATCAGGTAGGCTTTGTACGTCTTCAGCTTGTGTAAATGCTAATGGTGTACCTACAAATGCAGGTAGTCCACAAGCGATAACAACTGCAGTAAGGATAGGTGATGTTATTTCTAGTATACCTATAACACCAAGTCCCGCTTCAGTATGTGAAGGAAGTAATATAACATTAACAGCTGCTCCTATAGGAGTTAGAAATTCAGCGGGAGCTATTCCTGCTGGAGATTATATATATAATTGGTATTTAGGGGCAAGTAGTACTCCTTTACCAAATTCACCACCTTATAGTGGAACAAATACAGCTTCTTTAACAATAACAAATGCAACAACAGCTTTATCAGGGAATAGTTACCGTGTAGAAGTTACTACTATAAACAATAGTTGTATAGAACAAGATAATATATCTATAACAGTTCAAGCGCAACCTGCTAGTGCCGGTACTAATGGAACTTTAGAAGTATGTCCTGGGGATACACCAACGACAGCTCAGTTATTTGGAGCTTTAGGAGGTAGTCCAGCGGGAGGAGGGACTTGGAGTAATGTTGGATTAGTTTATACATATACACAAGCAGCTACAAGTCCATGTACAATAGACAATACAGCTACTGTAACTGTAACAGAAATAGACACGACTGATCCAACAGCGAGCAATCCAGCAGCAGTAAATGTTCAGTGTTCAGGAGATGTACCAGCAGTAAATATTGCAGATGTAACTGACGAGGCAGATAACTGTGGAACTCCAACGGTTGCTCATGTAAGTGATGTAAGTGATGGAAACTCAAATCCAGAGGTAATCACTAGAACTTATAGTGTAACTGATGCGGCAGGAAACAGTATTAATGTAACACAAACAATCACCGTAAATGACACGACTGATCCAACAGCGAGCAATCCAGCAGCAGTAAATGTTCAGTGTTCAGGAGATGTACCAGCAGTAAATATTGCAGATGTAACTGACGAGGCAGATAACTGTGGAACTCCAACGGTTGCTC